>CAZRZY010000123.1:0-13520 GCA_964604655.1 uncultured Bacteroides sp.
AACCAAATTAAAATCAATAGGAAAGAAGAAATGTTGATTTTATAATAAACTCACGTTAGCGAGCACAAATAAAATGAACACTGGATCGAAGATTCCTCTGCTCTGAGAAGATTCAATGCACTAGGCAGATGTAAAATATCAATTAGTAAACTTATTAGATGTCATTTTGTATTATTTACATCCCTTAAATAATATTTATTATCTTTAATCAACCTAATTCATATAACAACCAGATAATTTAGGTCCTTTATCGTTCCGTCTGCAGGCTGCATACCCGTTTTCGAGGGATGTTTTCGAGAGGGCCTCTCCTATGCGAAGGAATATGTCTGATTACGCCTAACATTAGTGCAAGCGAATCTCAGCACATGAGGGCAGATCCCGATCATCGCGAGAAACTTCAGTAACGAGGATACACCCTGAACTCTGTGAGAAGTTTCAGTTCTGAATAACAAATTCCGGGCACAGTGCCGTATTTCAACCAATGAAAAGAGGTTGCTCCCCTTTTGGTACCGGCCTCCTGTCATTTCGTCCGGTACGCGATCGACCGGTTCTGCTCCATACCGCATGTATGTGAAGATTACTTCTTGAATCCCGCACGCGCATTGGCTTCGCCGAGCTCGCAGGCTCGGTTCCCCGCAGCTCTGTTGCGAGGGTTAGCGAGCACAAATAAAATGAACACTGGATCGAAGATTCCTCGAAGCAGAGCTTCTTCAATAATTATGGCCCGGTCACGGGAATAAATGCGATCAAGCTTTCCATTACTGTGATGTTTTCCCTAATTTCAAGGTTTCTGTTAAATCTAAAGATCAATGGTATGGACCTGGAAAAGATCAATGCGGTATACGAAAAGGTATCTTACTACAAAAGGCACAAGGAATTACAACTGGACGAGTGGCAATATGCCCTGAGGAAGAAGCATGCCCTGCAACATCCGTTGATTGTGGAGAAGATCGGAAGCGCAGAAATCTTTACAGAGTATATCGTGCGGAACCCCGAGCGGAAGAGCAGTTACTCGGTGGCTATCCGGAGCTCGGACAATTCGCGTAATTTCTGTACCTGCTACGATTTCAAGACCAACCGGCTGGGAACCTGCAAGCATATTGAAGCGGTGTTGCATCAGCTCCGGTCGAAGAAGAGAACAGCCGCGATCCTTGAAGAGGAGTATCAACCGGAGTATTCCTCCATGTATCTGGATTACCGGGGCGACAGGACCATCCGTCTGAGGATCGGTTCACAGAAAAGCCAGGCATTTGAGGCCTTCTGTGATAGATACTTCGATGAGGAAAACGCACTTCCTGAAAAGAATTTTTCTCTGTTTGAACGAATCCGCCGGGAGGCACTGAAGATCTCTTCCGATTTTCGCTGTTACCCCGACGCGATGGCCTTTGTGCTGGATGCGCGGGAAAGGCATGAAAGGGAGCAGCTTGTGATGTCCCGCTACGGAGAAAACGGAGGCCAGGCTTTCGGTGAACTGATCCGGGCAAATCTATTTCCCTACCAGGAAGAGGGGATCCGATTCGCTGCCAGGGCCGGCCGCTGCCTTCTGGCCGATGATATGGGTCTCGGTAAAACCCTCCAGGGCATTGGAACGGCCGAATTGTACAGGAAGGAGTTTGGTATTTCCAAAGTGCTGATCATTTGTCCCACGTCGTTGAAATACCAGTGGAAGAACGAGATTGAAAAATTTACAGACAGCAGCATCAGGGTGATCGAAGGGCTGGCCCATAAAAGGGAGGAGCAGTACCTGAGTGATGAGCTGTATAAGATTGTTTCCTATCAAACAGCGAGCAACGACGCCCGCATCATTGCTGCCATGCAGCCCGATCTGCTGATTCTGGACGAGGCCCAGCGCATTAAGAACTTCCTGACCAAAACTTCCCGGAATATCAAAAGCATTCCTTCCACCTACGCGCTGGTGCTCACCGGGACTCCGTTGGAAAATAAGCTGGAGGAACTGTACTCGGTAGTGCAGTTCCTGGATCCGTTCATCCTGGGGCCCTATCACCAGTTCCTTGAGCAGCACCAGATCAAGTCTGAAACCGGTAAGGTAACCGGCTATAAGGACCTGAACATGATTGGTGAGCAATTGTCTCAAATGATGCTCAGGCGCACCAAAACTGAAGTACTTGATGAACTCCCGGAACGCATGGATAAGATGCTGCTGGTCCCTATGACGGAAAGACAGATGGAGCTGCACGATGAATTTAATTCGGTGGTGGCCAAACTGGTATTCAAATGGCAGCGCCTGGGCTTCCTTCCGGAGAAGGACAGGCAGCGCCTGCTGATCCATCTGAACCTGATGCGGATGGTATGTGACAGCACGTATGTAATGGATCAGGAAACCCGTCACGATACCAAGATCGACGAACTGATGAACATTGTGGGGGAAGTGATCGATGCAGGGGGGGAGAAGATGGTGGTCTTCAGCCAGTGGGAGCGAATGACCCGGGTCGTGGCCATGGAGCTGGATAAACAAGGTATCGGTTATCGCTACCTGCACGGTGGTGTCCCCAGTGTAAAACGGGAGGAATTATTTACCGGGTTCAACCAGGATCAGGAGGTAAGAATCTTCCTGTCGACCGATGCCGGCGGTACCGGGCTGAACCTGCAGTCGGCCTCCATCATGATCAACCTGGACATTCCCTGGAATCCGGCCGTGCTGGAACAGCGAATTGCCCGTATTCACCGCCTGGGACAGAAAAACAAGGTGTCGGTGATCAACATGGTGGCTGCGGGAACTATCGAACACCGGATGACCGAGTTGCTGAAATTTAAGTCATCCCTGGCTGCAGGGATACTGGACCGCGGGGAAGATGTGATCTTCCTGGAGGAGAGCAAATTCAAGAAGCTTATGTCGACTGTCGAAAAGATGGTTCCGGGACAAACAGAAGGCGTTGTGGCCCGCGAGGAAGAAATGAAATCCGAGAAGTCCGACTTGAAGGGGGTGCTGGAACCAGGGCTCAGTTCTGAAGAAATAGGACCGAAAGCGCCCTCCCTCTTTGACGGACCGGACGCAGACAAGGATGATATTACAGCTGCAACTGCCTCTGAAAAGAAGAACAGTCAGCATGAAATGACACCGGGACCTGCTGAACCGGGAGAGCTCCTCCGGCAGGGGATGAGCTTTCTTTCCGGACTGGCGGGGACCCTCAACGATCCTGAAGCTACCAGGAGACTGATTGATACCGTGGTTCAGGAAGACAAGGAAGATGGAAAAACCTACCTGAAGATTCCTGTGGAGAGCACAAAAACCGTGGAGAATATCCTTGGCATGATCGGATCACTGGTAAAATCAACATGATAAGAATTAGTTCGTTCTCGCAGCAATGAAACCGTTCAAGGTGCAGTTCTTTTTCTGCCATTTCTGAAGCGACATTCCCATCGCCCTCCTTTACGGTAGCCCGCAGCCAGCCTATCCTGGTCTCATCCGGGCAGGATGTAGCCTGTGTCTTTCATTCCAGCCGGGAGCAACAAATGAGTATGCAAAAATTCCTCATAACCCGACCCCGAACCCTGTTCGATAAGTATTCCAAGGACTGAATATCCTGCGTTGGAATAACTGTACCCCCAACGAGACAGGTTTACGAACCTTTTTTGAGGGATTTGGATTTAATCTGGCAGATAGTTATTTGTCAAAGTTAGGAGTGAAAATCAGCCAAAGTTAGGAGTGAAAATCAGCCAAAGTTAGGAGTGAAATAATGCCAAAATAAGGAATATATTTTTTATTTGGTTAAATATCAATATCTTTGATGATATTCAAATAATGCTGGTGAAAACTTCGAGATACATACCCCGTGTTAGTGATAAACTACTCGAAAATCTGCTTGAATCAACAGGAGCAGTGCTTCTTGAAGGAGCAAAATGGTGTGGTAAAACCGAATCATCATTACAGAAAGCAAACAGTGTTGTTTATTTGCAGGATCCTGATGAAGGGCCCGGATATTTGGCTATGGCAGATACCAAACCATCATTGCTATTGCAAGGAGATCTCCCTCTGCTTATTGATGAGTGGCAAATGGCGCCGGTAATTTGGGATGCAGTAAGATTTGCTGTCGATAAAAGAGGCTTGATGGGTCAGTTTATTCTTACCGGTTCAGCAACTCCAACTGACAATGCAACCGCTCATACGGGAACAGGAAGAATTACCAGAATGCTTATGCGGCCAATGAGCCTGTTTGAGTCTAGTGAATCGAAAGGGCAGGTATCTCTCAAGGATTTGTTTAATGGGAAAAAAGAGATTGGAGCAAAGAGTAATTTAACAATCGAACACATAGCAAAAGCAATATGCAGGGGAGGATGGCCCGCTGCTGTGGTATCCGGGAAAGAGTCTGCACGAACTGCAATGAACTATGTGGATGCTATCATAAACATGGATATTCATCATGTCGATGGGATTGAAAAAGACCCTGAAAGGGTTCGGGTATTGTTACAATCTCTGGCCCGTAACATTTCCACTCCTGCAACAGCGCAGACTATTATGGGCGATATGCAGGTAAACGAGATATCAATAACAAATAAGACCTTGAGTTCTTATCTTAATGCCCTTCGCCGATTATTTGTTATTGAAGATGTCCCTGCATGGCAGCCATCTCTTCGCTCTAAATCTGCAATACGCACGACCAATAAACGTCAATTTGTTGATCCATCCATTGCAACAGCGGCGATGCGTACTAATGCAGAAGGTATTTTGCGTGATTTCGAAACATTTGGATGCTTATTTGAATCCCTGTGTACGCGAGATTTAAGAGTATATGCACAAACTAATGATGGAGAAATTTTTCATTATCGGGATAAATCAGAACTTGAATGTGACCTTGTGATTAAGCTTCATGATGGAAGGTGGGCTGCCGTTGAAGTTAAACTGGGCATGAAGCAAATCGATGAAGCGGCTGCTAACCTAATGAAGCTCAGTGAAAAAATTGATAAAGAAAGGATGAATAGCCCGTCGTTTCTTATGGTGCTCACAAGCGGACAGGTTGCCTACAAACGGACTGATGGTGTACTTGTAGTTCCTATTGGATGCTTGCGAGATTAGGTTTGCCAGAAAATATCCTGTTTCAGAGTAAATAAAATCGAACTCTCTTTTTCAAAATCTTCTTGCATGAATATATAAGAATTCTAACGAATTGGAAAAAGAAAAACCGAAAGAACGAGATGATAATTCTTATTCTTCCGGTTCCGTCCCCCGAACCGGGATCAAATTGCAGCGGTTCGGCCATTAACCGGTCCAAGAATGCCTGTTTGCCGATCGGTTCTTCATCCGGGCCGGTTCCCCCCGGTAAGCCGGAAGAGTGAGTCAGCAGCTGGTGAATGGTAATGGACTGTTTCTCTTCGGGAATCTCCATGCCAGGATGTTGATACTCCTGAAACATAAAGCATTTAACCACGGGCAGTGACTCACGGATGAGTGTGTGCCTTGCATTGGATTTTTCTTGTTCGCCCGGTAGTCAGTGGATTATGGAATGTTCACAGGTTTGATTATCTTGTTCGAAAAGAAAGAAATGGATATAGTCGTTCTATTGATTCAGGTGGTTATTGCACTCTCGTTAATGTTGGTCTGGTTGTTCAGGGCCAACAGGGAAACCGTTTACCGCGGAGGCAATGCGAAGAACATGAAAGAGGAATTTGCGGTATACGGGTTGCCCTACTGGTTCATGATCGGTATCGGGATTCTGAAAGTAGGATTTGCCATCCTGCTCATTGTGGGAATCTGGGTGCCTTCGCTGACCCTGATCAGTTCCATTGCCATTGCTGTTCTTATGGCGGGTGCGCTTTCCATGCATATCAGGGTCCGGGATCCGTTCAAGAAATCTCTTCCGGCTCTCAGCCTGTTCCTCCTCAGTGTTGTGGTTATCTTCTACAGCATGTAAAGATTCACCTATGGCTCTGAGACCACCCGCATGGTGTGGTAGGCCGTAAAGGTCCGGTCGTACCGGTCGGTGGCCTTTACCTCGATGATGTGCCTCCCTGCAGGCCAGTCGGTTCCCAGATCGGTCTCCCATAGATGCGTGGAAATCCGCGGCCTGGACATTCTGGTTCCGGGGAAGGGTCCGCTCAGGGAGGTGTCGGCTTCCCACAGCTCCAGCAGCCCCAGTTTCTTGAAGTTCTCCCACCGCTGGTCGATCATCAGGTAGTAGGGATCGTGTTTATCCACTTTCTTCATTTTTTGCCATTCGGTTAATCCCTTGATCCGGTATTCCAGAATTGATTGTTCGCTGCCGTTGAAAAAGTTGACCGTCAGCAGGGCGGTGTCAGATGAGCCTGCCACAATTCCCCTGGGAACATAGATATTCATCCGGTGATCGGCAGGGCTGCCGGCCACTTTCCAGTCGATGATGTAATCGGTACCGTTAAACGTGATGAACGAGTACCCGTTAGGAGTCCCGTCCCTCATCATGGTGTGGGGAACGTCCGTTTCCCCTTTCAGTCCGTTCCACCAGCTGCCCGAGGTGGTCCCCACATTAAAGTGGTGGTGGGGAGTGGGCTGCTGCCAGTTGGTTGATCCCTCGTGGAAGAACTGGTTGTCATGCACATGGGTATGGGCGGAGATGGAGAGGGTATGGGGAAACTCTTTCAAAAGATCAAAGAGCTTCTTCTGATCGCTTTGCCGGAAGGTCTCGCCGTGCTGGGCCAGCGGGATATGCATGGTGAGTACCACCAGGTCCTCTCTGGGAACGATGCTCAGGTAGTTGCTCACAAATTCCAACTGATCGGGGCGAAGGCCTCCCACATAGTTCCACGATCCCGATCTACTTTCATGAATAATGTCATCCACCACGATAAAATGTACATCACCATAAACAAAGGCATAGGTGGACGGACCGTAGACCAGTTCGTAGGTCTCATCGGAGAGTTCATCGTTGGGAGCCATGTAGTTAATGTCGTGGTTCCCCATCACGTTGTACCAGGGGATCCCGATCATGGATACCGCCTGGTTCAAAGGAGAGAAAAGATCCAGGCTGTCGCCCACGATATCTCCCATGGTCATCCCGAACTGCAGGTCTTCCCTGCCGATGAGCTCCAGGACGATATCCTCCGCCAGGTAGTCCACCTGATCGATGTTGTAAGGCTGCGGATCGCCAAACACCACCATTTTGAATTGCTCCGAACCGTCATCGGGATAGAGGGGAAAATTGATCTCCCCGGGCAGTTCACCGGTTGGCTCGGATCCATTATAAGTGAAATAGCCGGGAGTCCCTTTCGGCTTATGGAGGTAGTAAAATTGGGGCAGGTTGTATTCGTTGACCGGGGTCATCCAGTCCCTGGGCTTTATGACGAATACAATGGCATCATCGGGGACCGGGATTTCGAAGTATCCTTCTTCATTAGTTTGAACCAGGTCTATACCATTGGAGACGGCCACCCCGGCAATACCTTTCTCGGAGGGGTCTTTCATCCGGTCCTGGTTGGCGTCATCAAACACATACCCTTTGGCCAGTTCTTCGCCGGGTCTGGCTTCGATACTATGAGGTAACCGGTAAGCCTGTTTTTTACCGGTAGTGCTGCAGGCAGCAATCGTTAACAGGATGATCAGGGAAAGGGCCAGGTTTTTCATGGGATGTTGCATTTATTTTGATGAGCAAATTAATGGTTAATTAGGTTATAAACCACTGAACCCGCCACATTGTTAGCGACTTTAAAAAGATTTAACCTTGGCTATATTTTGGAATCCAAAAATTGGTTGATATTATGTAATCAATTACAAATTCAACACCGTTCCGCCCCTGATCTCTTTTTGCAGAGCCCGCAGGTTTCTGGCAAAGATGTGGGTCTTTGCCCCTGGATTGGGCCAGATCTGGGTCCTTGATTCCACCGCAAGCGGGAATCTTCACCAATATGCCGTAATTTAGTGTTCATGTTGGTATGATCTAACCTTTCTTTCCTATGAGAAAATCAATTTTTCTGCTTGTTATCGCTCTGATAGTCAGCAGTTGCAAAGACCGGGAAAAAGCGGTGCCGGCCATCAATCCGGAGTTCACCCATTACATTGCAGGGTTTACAAGCGGTGTGATCTCTGCCTATTCCAACCCCACTATCCAGCTGGTGACCGATGTTCCCGGGACCCTCCGGGAGGGGGTGGCGGACCAGGAGCTGTTCGATTTTAAACCGGCCCTGAAGGGTACTGCTGTATGGCTCGACAGCCGGACCGTGGAGTTTCGTCCGGAGGAACCCATGGAGCCCGATACCCCATACGAGTGTGAATTCCACCTGCACAAGCTGCTGGAAGTACCGGCCGGACTCAGGACTTTCGGGTTTCAGTTCAGGACCATCCGCCAGTCGGCTCAGGTGGAGTTCCGGGGATTGAACAGCCTGGATGACAAGAACCTGGAGTGGCAGCAGTTGAAGGGATTGGTCACCACTGCC
This sequence comes from uncultured Bacteroides sp., assembly GCA_964604655.1. GTDB lineage: Bacteria > Bacteroidota > Bacteroidia > Bacteroidales. The sequence goes on from CAZRZY010000123.1 coordinate 8,365, forward strand.
GACCAGGCAGAAGGAGAGAACCTGGAGGAGATCCTGAAGGCCGAACAGCATGGAAAAGTGTTGATTATCGAGTGGATACATGATGCGGAGGGGATCCGGCATGAGTTTACCATCGACAGCATTGCCCGGACCGAACAACAGGAGGAGGTGCTGGTGAAGTGGGACGGCCGCAGCATCCAGAGCTCCGACCGGGGGGAAGAGCAGGTGATTATCCCGGCCCTGGGCGATTTCAAATTGATGCATACCAGGGTCACCCAGCAGCCCGATCAGTTCGTCAGCCTCCATTTCTCCGATCCGGTGAGCAGATCACAGGAGCTGCAGGGACTGATTTACCTGGAATCGGGCCAGGAGGTGAGGCTGGAGCGAAGTGGCAACCTGGTGAACGTATATCCTACCGACAGGCTGGAGGGGCCGGAGTATTTGGTGATCCATGAAGGGATACGGAATACCCTGGACTATCATCTGGTTCAGTCTTACCGGGAGGGGATCAACTTTACCAGCATCCATCCTGACGTGGAGCTGGTGGGTGACGGGATTATCCTGCCGGGAACCGGGGGTATGATGTTCCCTTTCAAGGCGGTGAACCTGGAGGCGGTCAATGTGAAGATCGTCCGCATTTTCGAGCATAATATCCTGCAGTTCTTCCAGGCAAACCAGCACGACGGGAGGAATGAGCTGAGGAGGGTGGGACGTATGATCCTGGACAAAGAGATCCGGCTGACATCGGACCGGGTCATCGACCCGGGAAACTGGAATCTCTTCTCCCTGGACCTGTCGGAGCTGATCGAAACCGAACCGGGAGCGATCTACAATGTGTCCATCACATTCGACCGTTCCCAGTCCCTCCTTCCCTGCGCCTCCGATGAGGAAGAGACCGGCCTGGAGGCTTATGATGAGGACCGGGAGCTGGAGCAGTTCAATGATCCCCCTTCGGGCAACTACTATTACGGATACGGCTATTACCAGGATTACAACTGGAGGGAAAGAGACGATCCCTGCACCGATTCGTATTACATCTACCGGAAGAACCGGAACCTCTGCTCCAGGAACGTGCTGGCCTCCGACCTGGGGATTATCGCCAAGGGAGCCTCCGGTAACGGCCTGATGGTGACCGTAGCCAGTCTCGCGACCGCTGAACCCCTGCCGGGGGTAGAGGTGGAGGTTTACAACTACCAGAACCAGCTGATGGAAACCGGGCGGACCGATCAGCTGGGGATGGTCTCCATTCCACTGGAGCATAAACCCTTCCTGCTGGTGGCCAAAAACGGATCACAGCGGGGTTACCTGCGGTTGGATGATGGTTCGGCCCTCTCCACCAGCATGTTCGATGTGGGAGGGAACCGAAACACCCGCGGACTGAAAGGATACCTCTACGGAGACAGGGGGGTGTGGAGACCGGGCGATTCCATTTACATGACCTTTGTGCTGGAGGATAAAAACCAGCTTCTTCCTTCCTCCCATCCGGTCATCTTCGAGTTGTTCACCCCGGAGAACCAGCTCTACCTGAACCGGACCTCTCTGAGAGGGATCAACGGGGTGTATGCCTTCAGAACGGCCACTGAACCGGAGGCCCCCACCGGCAACTGGCTGGGCAGGGTCTCGGTGGGAGGAACCAGCTTCACGAAGCGTGTCCGGATCGAAACGGTGAAGCCGAACCGGCTGAAGATCCTGCTCGATTTCGGAAAAGAGGTGCTCCGCGACGGGATGGTGACCGGCATGTTGCACGCCCACTGGCTGCACGGGGGAATGGCCAGGAACCTGAAAGCCGATGTGGAGATGAACCTGAGGACCACCACCACCACCTTCGAGGGATACGAAGAGTACGTATTTGACGATCCGGCCAAGCGCTTTGAATCGGAGGAGAAGATCATATTCGAAGGGAGACTGGACGGCAACGGGGATGCCCGTTTCTCTCAGCTGATGTCGGTGGGGAAAGAGGCTCCCGGAATGCTACAGGCCTTTTTCCGGACCCGTGTGTTCGAGAATTCGGGGGACTTCAGCCTGGACCGTTATCCGGTCCGCTATTCCCCGTATGACCGGTACGTGGGAGTGAAGATCCCCGAAGGGCCCGGCTGGAACGGGGCCCTTTACTCCAACGAGCCCAATCTTATTCCCATTGTCACCCTCGATGCCGAGGGGAATCCGGTAGATGTGGACGATCTGGTTGTCGAGATCTATGAAGTCAACTGGCGGTGGTGGTGGGACCGCAACACCCCGGACGACCTGGCTTCCTGGGTGGCTAACAACAGCCGGAACCTGATCAGGAGGGACCGGATCAGCACGGTGAACGGCAAAGCGCTCTACGAGATGACTTTTGACCAGAACCTCTGGGGAAGAAAGCTGATCAGGGTCACCGATCCCCGGTGGGGTCACAGCACGGGAGAAACGTTCTACCTGACCTACAAAGGGTACGGGGAAACGGCCGTACAGGACGGTCCGGGGGGCGCCGAGATGCTCTCTTTTACCATTGATCAGAAGGAGGTTTCCGTGGGGGAGGAGATCGTGATCCGCCTTCCCCGGTTCGAAGAGGGCAGGGCCCTGGTCAGCCTGGAAACCGGGTCCCGGATCCTGGAAAACTTCTGGGTGGAAGCACCTGTGGAGGAACCGCTGCGGATCACGGCAACTCCCGAAATGACTCCCGGGGTGTTTATTCATGTATCGCTCCTGCAGCCCCATCACTCTACCGCCAATGACCATCCTATCCGGATGTACGGTATTCAGCGGGTCGGGGTAGTGGATCCCGGCACCCGGTTGAGCCCGGTCCTGAAAATGCCGGAGGTGCTGGAACCGGAGAAGGAGGTGCGGATACGTGTCTCGGAAAAGGAGGGGAGAGCCATGACCTATACGGTGGCCGTTGTGGACGAGGGACTTCTCGATCTGACCCGCTTCGCAACGCCGGATCCCTGGAACCACTTCTATTCAAGGGAGGCTTTGGGCATCCGGACCTGGGATCTCTACAAGTATGTCCTGGGAGCCCGCAGGGGTGAGATGGCAGGTCTGCTCTCGGTGGGGGGCGACGAATACATCGATCAGGAGGAGGTGCAGGATAACAACCGGTTTAAACCGGTGGTGCAATTCCTGGGTCCGTTCGAACTGAGGGCGAACCGGACCAACGACCATGAGTTTGTCATGCCCAACTACGTGGGATCGGTGAGGACCATGGTCGTGGCGAGTCACCGCGGAGCCTACGGGAGCAGTGAGAAAACCACCCCGGTGAAAAAGCCGTTGATGGTCCTGGCCACACTGCCCAGGGTGGTCGGGCCCTCAGAAACGGTCACTCTGCCGGTGACCGTCTTTGCCATGGAGCCTGAAATCAAGGAGGTAACCGTGGAGGTCAGGGCAGGCGACCTGTTCACCGTGCAGGGCCCGTCCACCCGTCAGATCACCTTTGATCGGGAGGGTGACCGGCTGGTCAGTTTCTCCCTGGAGGTGGCACGAAGGACTGGGGACGGAGAGGTGGAAGTGGAGGTAAAAAGCGGCAGTCACCGTGCCACCCACCGGATCGACCTGGAGGTGAGAATGCCCAATCCGCGGATTACCAGTACCCTGAACCAGGTGGTGGAGCCGGGGGGTGAGTGGACCTCGTCCTACCGGCCCCCGGGGTTGGAAGGCACCAACAGCGGGGTACTGGAGGTGTCGGTCATTCCTCCCCTGAATCTGGAAAAAAGACTGAAATTCCTGATGAATTATCCCCACGGATGCGTGGAGCAAACCACCTCGGCGGTCTTCCCCCAGCTCTACCTGAACGACCTGATGGAGATGGACCGGGAGCAGCAGCGTACGATCCAGGGGAACGTTACCGCAGCCATTGCCCTTTTGAACACCTTCCAGGCATCCAACGGGGGACTGACCTACTGGCCGGGAGACCGGACCACTGTCAGTGAGTGGGGAACCAGTTATGCGGGGCACTTTATGATCGAAGCCGAACGGATGGGCTACGACCTGCCTCCGGGTTTTCTTAGAAACTGGTCCCGGTATCAGACCCGAATGGCCAACAGCTGGGAGCGGGAATCGGGCCAGGCATACAATCGCCGAAGCAATGAGCTGAACCAGGCCTACCGGCTCTATACCCTGGCCCTGGCAAAAAAACCCGCCATGGGAGCCATGAACCGGATGCGGGAGATGGGGGATCTGTCCGTGACGGCCCGGTGGACCCTGGCAGGGGCTTATCTCGTGGCAGGCAGGAACCGGGTAGCGGAGCAGCTGGTGGCCCGGTTGAGCTCCAGGGTGGAGGCTTACAGGGAGCCGGGAAATACCTTTGGAAGTTCGGTCAGGGATCAGGCCATCATTCTCGATGTGCTGGCCCGGATGGGGGACCCGGGAACCGCCCGGAAGCTCATGGATGAACTGGCAGAGCGCCTGGCTTCGGAAAGCTGGTACAGCACCCAGACCACCGCCTTTGTACTGGCTGCCATCGGTCATTTTATTAAGGGAACGGGCGATACCGGTGAAGCAGAGTATTCGGTGACCATCAATGGTCAGCAGGAACGGATCTCTTCCGCGAGTCCGATCCATTCTTTCAACCTTCCATTGGATGGCAGATCCGGAGGCATGGTGACGCTGAACAACAGCGGCGGGCGTACCCTTTTCGTCAGCCTGCAGCTGGAGGGGATTCCCCTGGACGAGCAGGTGGAGGATGAACAGGAGGACCTCTGGATGCAGGTTCGGTACCGGGGGATGGACGGATCGGAGATCGATCCCTCGGAGCTTCAGCAGGGAACCGATTTTCTGGCAGAGGTGCAGCTGCGCCACCCCGGGGTCAGGAGCGATTACGAGGATATGGCCCTGACACAGATGTTCCCTTCGGGCTGGGAGATCAGGAATCTGCGGCTCGACGGCATAGAGACCTCTTTTCAGAGGGACCGGCCCGAGTACCAGGATATTCGCGACGACCGGGTATACAGTTATTTTGACCTGGGCAAGGGTCAGAGCAGGACATTCGTGGTCATGCTCAACGCCACCTACCAGGGGAGGTTCTTACTGCCCGCGGTCTATTGCGAGGCCATGTACGACCGCGAGATACACGCCACACGGGCCGGACGCTGGGTGGAGGTGATTAGGCAGCAATAGTCCGTAATAGTCTGTAAAGTCTGTAAAGTATATCGTTAGTTTACCAAACTAAAGGAAAGGAAAGGAAATGAATCAATTTCTCGTGA
>CAZRZY010000124.1:0-12380 GCA_964604655.1 uncultured Bacteroides sp.
CCCGGACCTGGTTACGGCCGCTGGACCTGCTTAAGGAGCATATCCGCTGTATGGTCATTAAGGATTTCCGGTGGAGGGAGGAAGAGGGCCATGCAAGAGTTGTCAATACCCCGATCGGCGATGGGATCGTCGACTTTGAGGCATACTTCGGTCAACTGGAACGGCTCGATATCAAAGGACCCATCTCCCTTCACATGGAGTATGAGCTCTTCCCGGAACGGGAGATGCACCCGCGTCAGAAGCGGGAATTCACCGTACGTGCTATCGAACAGGATCTAGCGGCTTTGAAGAAATACCTCCATCGAACCTGAACATCCATCGAACATGAACATCCATCGAACATGAATATCCATCGAACATGCAGCTTAACCGCAGAAATTTCATCCGAACCGCCTCGGCCGGCTCAGCCCTCTCCATGATGCCCGGTTCCGTAGCCGGGCAGGCCATGGTTCCCGGATCCGTCACGGGTCGGGATACCCGAAAAAAAACCAGCAACATGAACAGAAAACCAGTGATCATCGATGCGGTGGATTCCGGCTTCGAGCGGGAACCGCTGATCAGGCCTTTCGGATTCAAGGGCGGATACATGAGCGAGATTTGGCAGACCGTGGCCATGATGAAAAGCATTGCCGGAACTGAGAAAGCGGGGCTCTGCACCCAGAATGTACTCTGGTCCGATGCCGGGGTGTTCGCCGGCCACTCCGAGTCGGGAGGGAATGCCCTGATGTATGCCATCAGCGAACGGGCCCTGCAACTCTGCCGGGGAAGGAGTTTTGAAACCCCCATTTCCCTGCTGGAAGAGATCCTGGAGGAGGTGTATCTGTATGGGAAAAAGGTAACCGGAAACCCGGAACTACGGAAGACATTCGCTTTGAATGCCCTGGTAGGGGTGGACAATGCCGCCTGGCTGCTCTGGGCAGCAGAGAACGGGATCACCTCGTTCGATGAACTGATCCCCCCGGAGTACCGGTCCGCCCTCTCCCACCGCCATCACACGGTGGCCAGCATCCCTTTGATGGCCTATTCCATTCCTGTTACGGAGATCACCGAAGCGGCCCGGCAGGGATACTTTTTTATGAAGATCAAGATCGGCCAGCCCGGGACCCAGGAGGAGATGCTGCAGAAGGATATGGAGCGCCTCTCGGCCATACACCGGGCCATCGGACACCTGGAAACCTCTCATACTGCCGACGGGAAACTCCCCTACTATTTTGATGCCAACGGAAGGTATGACAAAAAGGAGACCCTCCTGCGGCTGCTGGACCATGCACGGAAAATCGGGGCTTTCGACCAGATCGTCCTCATAGAGGAGCCCTTTCCGGAGCACCTGGAAGTAAGGGTGGATGACATGGGGGTACGGATCGCTGCCGACGAAAGCGCCCATACCGATAAGGACGCCATCCTGCGCATGGACATGGGATACCGGGCCATCGCCCTGAAGGCTATTGCCAAGACCCTCAGCATGACCATGAAGATCGCACATGCCGCCCATGAGAGAGGGATCCCCTGTTTCTGCGCCGACCTGACCGTCAACCCGATCCTGGTGGAATGGAACAAGGCGGTGGCTGCGCGGCTGGCTCCCTTCCCCGGTCTGGGACTGGGATTGCTGGAGACCAACGGGCACCAGAACTACCGCAACTGGGAGAGAATGGTCAGCTACCACCCCTTTCCCGGTGCGGAGTGGAGAGAGACCCGCGAAGGTGTGTTTCACCTGGGCCAAGACTACTATGAGAAAAGCGGCGGGATCTTCACTCCCTCACCGCACTATCAGAAGATACTGAAGTTCTGAATCACTTCCGTTCCCTGGTTTGAAAACAGGTTCTCAAGAACTGATCCGGACTCATTACAGGAATCGATGATTTTTTATAGTCTTTGATATTTCTGGTAATCAACACATCCATGTGATCCTGTTCCATGGCTGTGAAACTCTGAATCGCATCCTCAAAATCTTTAAAACCTGAATACAACGCTTCACTGATTATCTTTGAATCCACCGATAAAACTTCAAGAATATCAAACAGTTCCCTGAGCTTTGAGATTACTTTTTCGTGGGAGGAGAACCTGGTCAATACATAATAAAGATTGCTGAAACATAAAGATGATGTGTATCCGGCAATCTTGTTCTGATCGATCAGGCAGAAGATAACTGAAGCTTCTTTGGAAAAAGGTTCCCTGTCAGAAATGAAGTCGATGATGACATCTGTGTCGAGAAAGATCCTTTTCACTTCTGATGCCTTTCTGAGATTCTATCTGAAAGCTCCTTTTTGTAATCAAAATCAGCCGGGAGTGTAATGGAGCCTTTTAATGACTTCAGTTTATTTGACAGATGCATTTCTGGATCCACTTTATCTTCAGTAATCATCTGAAAATAGTTTTCAACGAGATCCGAAAGGCTTCTACCCTGACTTCTCGCATATACCTTCGCTTTCTCTGCAAGTGTTTTATTAATATTTAAAGTGAGTTTGTAATCCATTGCTACGTAAGTTAATTTCTGCAAAGTTACGTAATTTTTGTTGGCATATCCAGGATGATCGAAAGATTCTCCTCCACCATTCCGGCAATGTCAGCGGGCAGTGCCCCAATTTTCTTCACCAGCCTGCGGTTGTCGATGGCCCTGACCTGGTCGATCATCACATCACAGCTTTGTTTCAGATTGGCGACTCCCCCGGGTATGTGAACTCTCAATATCCGGGAATTCTTCTGAATCTTTGAGGTCAACGGACAGATCACCGTGGAAGGATGCGGTATCTTATTCAGAAGATCGGTCTGTACAATGAGAACCGGTCTGGTCTTGCCAGGTTCCGTGCCCATCCTGGGATTCAGGTCGGCTATCCAGATCTCAAATCTATTCTTCTCCATAATCGGCCTCTTCAAAATCTTTCAGCACCTCCAACGAATCCTCCCTCACCAGATTAGATTCATCTCTGAGTTTTGATTCCAACAACCTTCTTTTCTGAATCTGATTATAATAATCGAGTGCTTCATTGATATACCGGTTTCGCGGTTTCATGATCCTTGAGAGGATGAGCTCCGTTTCTTTAAATACCGATTCATCTAACTTGAGAGATATAGTTTTCATATTTTATTTATATATACTGCAAATATATACTATTTTTAAATACCAATAAACATAAAACGCAATTCAGACTTCCTATTGACATCCCATATAAGCCTGCTCAAGGGAGCCGTTCAGCGGTGAACAATTCCAGACCCTGGTATGTTACAAATGCGTTATGGCACTGGGACCGAAACAGATGGGTGAGGCGATCATCCGCAACCTAAAGGAAAAAACAGGAAAAACCCTGGAAGAGTGGATCCGGGTGGTGTCCGGCACCGGGCTCCGGGAGAAAAAGGAGGTGGTGAATTACCTGAAATCCACTCACGGAGTGGGACATTTTCAGGCACAAACTATTTTCGAGCACTTTATCGGCGAAATCCCGTATGATGATCCCGGACGGCTGGAAGATGAACTCTTCCCTGGTGATCAGGCCAGGCAGCTGTACCTGGCTGTAAAGGAGAAAATTGAACAGCTGGGTTCCAATGTTCGCGTTCAGCCCTGCAAGACCTACGTCCCCTTTTACCGTCATTCCACTTTTGCCATAGTTGCTCCAGAGGAGGAGGATAAGATTGCGGTCGGCCTGACCCTTCCTGAGGAGTTCGAATCGACATTCTGGTCACGGTCTGCGATGAAACAAAGCGAACGGGTTACCCATGTGGCGGTCCTGAGTAGCGAAGAGGACCTGAATCATGAGGTAGCTTCCGCCATCGAAACGGCCTACCGGAGCAATGCAAGCGGGCCGGTGGGTTGAATGAGGCCGCGGTAGGTGATCATATCAAAGGATAGTATCAAATAATACTATCAGGCGGGAAAGAGATTTTGGGTGGCCTTTGAACATTATGGCTGATACTATGAATAGATGGTATCACATTATACTATCAGGTAGAAAGTTGATTTTTGGTGACCCATTTTCATCCCCGGCTTTGATACTATTAAATGTTACGATCAAATGATAGTATCATGCCGATCGGGATATCATGCCGATCGGGGTTTCTGTCCGATCAGGGTAAAACCGCATGATACTCCCCCGCCCGGACTCCCACGTTGAGGTAGCGGCGGCTGATCTGCCGCTCCAGCGGGCTCAGGTTCCCGCGAAACTCGGTGACCAGGGTGTATCCTCCCGGCTCATCCGGCAGTTCCAGGACCACCGGGTAGCTTTTCGAGCCGTAGGATGCCACCTCGATCGCTAAACGATCCGACCAGACTTCCGAGCCCCCGGCATCGAAAAGACGGACCCTCACGCTTCCGTTCTCCCGTTCCCCGAAATCATTGATCGCCTTCAGGGTAAACAACAGCCGGGAACCGGGCCGGTGAGGCTCGAACTGCTTCATATACCGCTCGTCGGGATGGTTGATGAAAACCGCCGATGGGGAAAATGCGTGCCGGAACCACTCCAGGGTGGGTCCGGGTTCCAGGTCGGCGATTTCACCAATGTACCAGTCGCCCGTATACCCGTAGTTATTGGTCAGGTGAGTAAAGGAGAGCACCCCGGCGTGGACGCGGATGCTGCGGAGCCACTCGGTCTCACACTGCAGCCAGTAGGCCTGGAACTCCCTGTTCACCGAAGGATCCGAGGCATCACCCAGGTAGTACTCATATAAACGGGTGGTGAGCTTGGAGGGCCGCCCGTCCCTCCAGAGCCACACCCAGCCGTACTCGTTCACCAGCTGGGCGGCGCCCGATTCGATGCTCTCAATGTTTTTCTGGTTTCTGTAATCCAGGTCCCCCAGCGGATAGGGGTTCTTCTCGAATGCCTCCAGTTCGCTCCATGGCCGGAACCCTTCATAAGGATGGGGCTCGTCCATCTCGTCGTCCCCCATCTCCCCGGCTGTCATGTAGCCGGCATCCCAGGTGCGGGTAGGATCCAGCTTCTGAAGCTCCGGGATCAGCACATTTCCGATGAACGCATCCGTGTTCTCATTGATAGCGTCCCATATGACAATACTTGGGTGGTTCCCGTCGGCCCAGACCCAATGCGTGTACTCCTGCCGCACCTGGTCATCCCAGCCGTGGGTCTGCCAGTAATTCCACTCGTTCTGGAACATCATACCGTACTCATCGGCCAGGTCGTACCAGAAATCGGGGACGATCCCCACGCAGATCCGCATGGCGTTCCAGTGGAGCTGTTTCGGGTCGTCAATAATCAGCTGCTTCACCCACTCCCGGTCCCAGGCCAGATTCCCGCAATCGGGATCCTCGAAGAAACGCTGGAGCGTAATGTTTGTGCCCCGAAGGAAGATCTTCTCCCCGTTCAGATAGAAATACTTCCCCTTTCGCCGGAAATCTCTCAGCCCGAACCGGCCGGCCTGACGGTCCACGGGCTCCCCCTCCATCCATACGGTGGTCACCGTCTCGTAGAGAAAGGGGTTGTCCGGGGTCCAAAGCCGGGGATCCATCAATACCACCTCCAGTTCCGCCTCGGTAAAATGCTCCCTGCGGGCATCGGCTTCCAGCATACCCTCCCCTGCCTTCTTTCCGGTACCCTTTTCGAAGATCTCCACCCTGACCGATACCGGATCGGATTTGGGGTCGCCGTACATGATCTGCTGCGGGAGATAGCTGCGGAGACGCACTTTGGCCGTCACTTTCCCGCCGGCTGCATCGGGCAGGAAAAGCGTATTATTCACCTGCACCTTCCCCGAGGCGATCAGCTCCACTTCATCCCATATGCCGGGGAGGTAATGCTCCTTCTCCTTGTCGGTCGATCCGGCCGCCTGGGGCGGCAGCCAGTAGCGGTCCCCCACTTTGACCAGGATCTCGTTCTCTTCACCGGTCTTCAAAGCCCTGGTGACAGGAAACTCTACCGGTGTATAACACTCCATGGAGGTTCCCATGTCGATCCCGTTCACGTAAACCTGGGTCACGTACTGGCTCTTCCGGATCCTCAACAGGAACTCCCGTCCGCTCAGACTGTCGTCAATCACCAGGCTCTTCCGGTACCAGTTATATTTCGGGATGTAGTCGATGTCATAGACGCTGTGGGAATCTTTGGTCTCCGGGGCTTCCGGTTTCCGGAACCAGGTATCGTAATCCCCGATCTTCGGACGGGCCAGGTGGATCAGTCCGGGAACCGGGATGGTCCGGGTGAACTCTTTGGGGGGAAAAGCGCCTACGGTGCGGTCGAACTCCCATTCTCCGCTGAGGGAGATGGTGGTCCGTTGGGACAAAGCCGTGACAGAAACGAGCAACAAAAGGAGGGTGACGTAGTTTTTCATAGTGCCGGATATCCATTGAATATTTTACAAAACCCTGTGTTTACGCAGATAGTCCGGATCGAACTCCACCCCGAGTCCCGGACCGGTTGGAACCTTCACCATTCCCTCTTCGCTGGTGAGTGGAGAGGTGGCACACTCCATGGGGAGGTCCCTGTTAATCCCCTTAAACTCATGATAGGGGCCGGCATTCGGGGTGGCAGAGATGAAATGCATCATGTAGAGGTATCCGATACCCGAACCGGAAATATGGGGGGTACAGGGCAGGTTCATCGCTTCGGCCATCCTGGCTACCTTCATACTCCTCACCATTCCTCCAAAATAGAACAGATCGGGCTGAAGGACATCCAGAGCTCCGTTCCCGATGAGCCACCTGAAATTCCGAAGACTCGGTTCCTGTTCACCCCCTGCTATGGGAATCCGGAGAGCCCCTGCCACCTCCCTGGTCTCTTCGTACCAGTCGAATGGAACAGGCTCTTCAAAAAAGTCATAATGGTACTCCTCCAAAAGCCTCCCGATCCGGATCGACTCCGCCACGTCGTACGATCCATTGGAGTCGGCATAGATCACCATTTCGTCGCCGAAGGTTTTACGAACCAGGGGAATCAGCATCTCAGATCTCCCGGGAGGATCATCCATGTTTTTGCTCATCCGGCCGCCAACTTTGAATTTTAAAGCCCGTGCTGCAGTACGCTCCACCTGTTCCCGGATCAGTTCGATGGACTCTTCAGCAGATTTGCCACGGAAATTGTTGGCCTGGTACACATGTACCGTGGGATGATGAATGGTTCCGATCAACTCGCCGATCGGTCTGCCGGCCACTTTTCCCAACAGGTCCAGTACCGCAAATTCAATGGTGGCCAGAGGAACCCAGAGTGCCAGGTTCTGCAGCTTGTAGTTGCTTTTATAAACATAAACCTCCTCCAGCAGCATCTCCCAGTCCCGGGCATCCCTTCCCGGAAAGAATGGTTGCAACCTGTTCAGAAAGATGGGATACAGCGAGGCCATCTGGGCATTATTGCTGATGGAGATGCCTTCGGCGCCATCTTTTGAAATAACCCGGCAAACGTAATTCCCCTGATACTCCAGAAGGTCCAACCGATCGATAATAATCGGGTCGGCAAAAATGGATTTGTTGATCACCGGCCGGGAAGCTGACTGGTCCAACAGACCGTAATCCGGCTTTTGCGGCGTGGCTGCCTTCAGATGATCGTCATTCAGCTGATCGTCATTCGGATGATAGTCATTCGGATGATAGTCATTCAGCTGATAGTCATTCATCAAAAAAACTGAACCTGCAGCTCCTGCCACAGAAGACCTGAAAAAGCCTCTTCTGTCCGTTTTCATATCTCCAATATACTATAATTCCAAATCTTTTGCTTTTCTTGCTGTATTAGTCATGCGAAATAAGTACATCGGTCTGATCCTCGGAATCGCAGCGTTCCTGGCCATTTATCTTCTGACAGACCTGGAACCGGGGAAACCGGAAGTGACGGCCACTCTGGCTGTAGCAGCACTGATGGCCATCTGGTGGGTCAGTGAAACCATCCCGCTGGCGGTAACAGCCCTGATCCCCATTGTTCTCTTTCCTGCCCTGGGAGTGCTGGATGGAAAAGCAGTTTCAGAGGTCTATATGAACCATATTATTTTCGTTTATGTGGGTGGCTTCATGATGGCCCTGGCCATGGAGAAATGGAACCTACACAAACGGATCGCTCTCCGCCTGCTGGTTATCATAGGGGTCAGTCCGGGCAGGATCCTGCTTGGATTCATGGCCACGTCTGCTTTTCTTTCCATGTGGATCTCCAACACAGCCACCACCATGATGATGATCCCCATAGTGCTCTCCATCGTGGTGAGCCTGGAAGATCATCTCTCCGCAAAGCATCTCTCCGGATACGCAACCGGTCTTTTCCTGGCTGTTGCATACAGTGCTTCCGTCGGGGGGATGTCGACCCTGGTGGGCTCCCCCACCAACCTGGTCCTTCCCAGGATCCTCACCCTGCTCTACCCCGCTGCTCCTGATATCTCATTTACCCAATGGATGGTCTTCGCCATGCCTGTCTCTCTGGTTATGATGGTGGCCGTATGGCTGGTCATCTATTTCAGGTTCCGTCCCCGGGAGTCATGGGAAGGCATCGACCGGGAGCATTTCAGAATGGAGTATCGGTCCCTGGGAAAGGCCAGCTACGAAGAGAAGGTGGTTTTGGTCCTTTTCCTGATCCTGGCAGCCCTCTGGATCTTCCGGACCGGAATCACCATCAACAACTTCACACTGCCTGGCTGGTCACGTTTGTTCAGATCTTCCGATTTCATCAACGATGGTACAGTGGCGATCTTTATCTCGATCATCCTCTTCATATGGCCTTCCAGGAGCGGCAAAGGAGAACGGATCATGGACTGGAAAACCGCCTCAAGAATCCCGTGGAACATTGTTCTGCTGTTTGGAGGAGGGTTTGCACTGGCCCTTGGTTTCCAGTCATCAGGGCTTTCCATATGGATGGGCGAGCAGCTGCTGTGGACCAGGGGGGTTCATCCTGTGCTGATCCTGCTGGCTGCAGTGGCCCTCATGTCTTTCCTGACGGAACTCACCTCCAATGTGGCCTCCACTCAAATGCTGCTGCCGGTATTTGCCAGTCTGGCCATCAGTAGCGGTAACAATCCCCTCCTGATGATGATCCCCGCCACCCTGGCCTCCTCTCTTGCCTTCATGCTTCCCACGGCCACTCCTCCCAATGCCATCGTGTACGGTACTAACCGGATCCAGATCTCCACCATGGTTCGTACCGGTTTCATGCTGAATATGCTGGGCATCCTGGCAGTGACTCTTGTTACGTGGCTGCTGGGGAATTCCGTGTATGGTATTGAACTGGGGATGATTCCGGGATGGGCCAACCCCTGAGCGAACCTCTCTCAGGATTTTCTCTGGTTTAAAAGGGAAAATTAGTAACTTTCCGGGACTACCCTGACCCGGATGAAACTGAATCGACTGCTCTTCACCGTCACTTTGTTCGCCATTTCGATGGGATTCCTTGAAAGCGCTGTGGTGATCTACATGCGGGAGATTCTCTATCCGGAGGGATTCCAATTCCCCCTCTCTCCCATTCCGGTGGATCTTACCGTCACAGAACTTTTGCGGGAAATGGCCACTATGATCATGCTGGTGACCGTGGGAGTTCTGGCGGGCAGACGTTTCAGTACTGGTTTTGCGTGGTTTATCTACTCCTTCGCCATATGGGATATCTTCTATTATGTATTCCTGAAGCTGCTGGTCGGCTGGCCCGATTCCCTGCTGACCTGGGATGTGCTGTTCCTGATCCCCACCATATGGACCGGTCCGGTGATCGCCCCCGTTTTGCTCTCACTGACCATGATCCTGCTGGCCATGGTGATCCTTTACGGGGCCGAACGGGGCAGGGAAACACGTATCGGCGGATGGATCTGGTCCGGTTTGATCCTGGGCTCCCTGGTACTGGTATTCGGTTTTGTTCTGGACTATTCCGAACATATGCTGGTCCATTTCAGCCTGCTGGGAATGTTCGAAGTCAGGAATCCCGAAGTACTGCAGGTGGCCACCCGGTATATTCCGGAGCAGTTCCCCTGGTGGATCTTCTGGATCGGAGAAGCTATACTGCTATTCACCATCGCATGGTACCGAAGAGAGGTACACCGCAAAAAAGAGGAGGATTAAATGACGGATAAACAGTGGAATGATCTGAAAGCCGTGGTACAGGGTGCCATATTATCTCCCCACCCTTCCGGTTTTATTATCGATTCGCCCTGGCTTCCCAACTGGTACGGGATAAAAATCCTGGACTACTTTACCAGTGACGAACTCTGGCTCAAGTCCAATCTTAAAGCCGCAGAGACCTTTCCGGAGGTCATGTTTCTGCCGGGCTTCTGGTCGGAATACGGGATGTGCGGTGAACCTTCTGCTTTCGGCGCCCGCTCCTCATTCCCCCTGAACGAGTTCCCCCATGCCTTTCCGATGATCCGTTCCCCGGAGGAGATCGATCGTCTCACGGTGCCCGACCCCGAAAAAGACGGTTTGGGCCCCCTGGTCATCAACCGGCTAAGACTAAACCGTCCAGCCATTGAAAGTGCCGGCCATCAAATCCGGTTCTCAGTTTCGCGGGGACCGCTGAATATCGCTTCCTACCTGATGGGAACCACTGAATTGATGATGGCTGTCATGACCGATCCTCAGAGAATTCATTCGCTTCTGAGGGTAATCACTGACTATCTGATGAAATACCACGACTTCCAGATCTCCCGGTTCCCCGCCATCGACGGGATCCTGATCCTGGACGACATCATTGGATTTATTTCTGAAGAGCAATTCGTCGAATTCGGCCTGCCATACTTCAGCGAGCTATTCAACCGGTCGCTCAGCGTCCGTTTTCTCCATAATGATGCCAACTGCATGGAATCGGTGAAGTATCTTCCGGAAATGGGAGTTAACCTGTTCAACATGGGCTTTGAAACCGATCTGAACTTGTTGAAAGAGCTGACCGGAAATCAGGTAACCATGCTGGGCAACATCCCTCCACGGGATGTCCTGGCCAACGGAACCCCGGAGCAAGTCATGCAAGCGGTCCATGCATTGAAAGCAGAACTGAACGACCCGGCGAGAGTCATCTTCTCCTGCGGAGGAGGAATGCCCCCCGGAGTCCCGACCGGGAACATCCGCGCTTTTCTGGATGCTGTCCGCCAGTAGACTGTTCCGTCAAATGAAGCACATCGAACCATCGCAGACATCGAACCATCACAGACATCGAACCATCGCAGACATTGAACCATCACAGACATTGACGCATCACAGACATCGAAGCATCACAGACATCGAACCATGATTGAGATCGACCAGGAAGGGGTACATGAAAGCCAAGCTAAAAATGAAGTTCCTGATGGTTCAGGGCCACCGCTGCCGCTGTCCGCCCCCTCCGTTGAAATTCAGAGCCAAGGTCATGGGGCGGGAAAAACCGATCCAATGGAACTGAACGGCAAATAAAACAAAAAGACAGATCCCTATGATGAGAAATCAACGATTGAACAGAACAGCCTGGTTGCTGATGTTCGTGTCCGCTGCGTTGCAGGCGCAGGATCTGAGGGAAACGGCCCATACCCTCGATATCGAAGTGAACGGGAATACACTTCTGAGCTATGTCTATACAGAGACCCTGCCACCCGACAGTGTGGACCCCGTTTACAAACGCTCCGCTTACATCCATCCGCTGTACTCACCCGGAGGGGAGGTCCTTACCCGGATCCAGCCTCCCGACCATTATCACCATTACGGGATCTGGAATCCCTGGACCCATACGCAGATCGGGGGTAAACGGGTCGACTTCTGGAACCTGGCGGAACAGCAGGGGACGGTCCGCTTTGCGGAATTCCTGGATAAAACGGAGCAGGAGGGAGAGGCCGGATTTGTGGCGCGGCATGAACATATTCACTTCCTGGAAGACGGCTCCGAACTGGTGGCCATGGAGGAGACATGGGACGTCCTGGTCCACCGGGTAACGGAGGATTCCTATATCCTCGACCTGACCACCACCCTGAATACGCCCCTGGAAAACGGGATACTGCTGGAACAGTACCGCTACGGCGGTGGTCTGGGATTTCGCGCCACAGAACGATGGGGAACGGAGAACAGTACCGTGCTGACCTCCGAAGGGAAGAACAGGAAAGATGCCGACGGCACGGGTGCCCGATGGGTGGTTGTGGAGGGGGAATCTTCGGTTCCCGAAGGAAGGTCGGGGGTTCTCTTCCTGAGTCATCCGGGAAACCGCGCCCATCCCGAACCCATGCGGATGTGGCCCCCTGAATCTCAGGAGGGTGTCGGAAACGTATTCTTTGAATTTTGTCCCATACGGCACAAAGAGTGGAAGCTGGAGCAGGGAGAAAACTATACCCTGCGATACCGGATGGTCGTATTTGATGGTGCCATGGAAGCTGCAATGGCGGATGAGCAATGGAAGACATTCGCGGAACAGCCTGTCAGCGAGCCTGTGGGGCCCTGCAGCCGACGTCCAAACGTGCTGCTGATCATTTCCGATGACCTGAACACCCGGATCGGTCCCTATATGGAGATCGATCAGCATACTCCC
>CAZRZY010000124.1:12390-13079 GCA_964604655.1 uncultured Bacteroides sp.
TGGACAGGCTTGCCGAAAACGGGATCCGCTTTACCCGTGCATTCTGCCAGTACCCCCTGTGCGGGCCTTCCAGGGCTTCCCTGATGAGCGGACTCTACTGCGAAACTAACGGAGTGCTCCGCAACAACGATCAGCCCGGAAGCTACCGGAAGGAAAATCCGGCGCTGGCCGGTCATCCTTCCATGGCCGGTTTCTTCAGGGAACAGGGATATTATACCGCACGGGTATCCAAGATTTACCACATGGGCGTGCCCGGTGGCATTGAGCAGGGTGCCCCGGGAGGTGATGATCCCGACTCGTGGGACTATGCCTACAATGTCCTGGGTCCGGAGACCAACAGCCAGGGATCCCTGGAATTGCTTTCGCCCGGCAACCTGCACTACGGTTCCAACTTTGCCAGAATGATCCTGGAGGATGGTCTGGAAGTGAGCCAGACAGACTACCTGGCCACCAGTCAGGCCATAGCCATTCTGGAGAGCCGGGCAGGAACTTTGCCCCCCGGAGCGAGCAATAAAAAGAAACTGAAACCAGGGGCACCCTTTTTTCTGGCGCTGGGACTGGTCAGGCCCCACGTGCCTTTAATTGCTCCTGAAAACTGCTTTGTCCCCTACCCCGAAAATGAGGTACTCCTTCCAGTGGTGAAGATTGGAGATAATGTACCGGAAGAGGCCTTAAGAAGGAGGAATGGG
>CAZRZY010000125.1:0-13014 GCA_964604655.1 uncultured Bacteroides sp.
GCGAACTGATGTCTCGATAGAAGCTGGCGTAGCCATATGATTGCCTGCCCAGGTGCTGCCCGTTGAACCAGATATCGGCATTCATTTGTACCCCGTCGAATACCAGGTAAAATTGATCCTGCCCTTCAAAGGGAGTCATATCCAGAGTCTTCCTGTACCAGGCAACACCTCCCGGGTAAAATCCACCGGCCGGCCCGGAAGGGTTTCCGCTCGATACCGGTTCATCGATCATCCAGTCGTGCGGCAGGGTGACATAGCTCCAGTCCGAATCGTCAAATCCCGGTGCTTCCGCCCCCTTCACATCCTCCCGGATAAACATCCAGTTCAGATCCATGGTGGTCTCCACCCTTGGATCGGTTTGCCTGGTCCGGTAGATGAACCAGGTGGCAGTGATAAAGGTCGCACCCAATATGATCCAGTGGTATAACTTCATTGCAGGTCCGGGATTTTCAGCAGGTTTTCGAACCGGTGAATAAACTTCATGATCGTATCGGAGTGTGCCGCCTTTAATCTCCGGTTCACAGCAGGTTGGGAAATTCCCAGCATTTCGCTGATCTGGATCTGGTTCTTCCCTGTCATCTTCAGAAATATCGCTTCGGCCTGTTCATCCGACCAGCTGCGGATCAGGATATCCATGAAACTGCAGGAGAGGTCGAATTCCCCGTTCCACGTTTTTTCGGTGGTCCGGATGGTGATCCGTTGATTTCGTTTCATCTTCTGAAGACCTGAGGCGGCACTCCGGAAGGCGGTACCATCCGATTCCCTGAGATGGTCCTGTGCATATTCCACCGGCCCGATCCCAATGCTGATCCTAAGTTCAAGACGTTCCATCAATTCTTTATAGGACAGAAAACGGAAGGCGCTCAAAACCATAACGATGGATCTCATCGTATGAACAGGGTGGGGTGAGAGGGCCAGGAATTCATCCATCCGTATGATCTCGTAGTTCAGCTTTCCCTCGGAGGGTACCAGCCGGTTCACCGCCTGGAAAGAGGCCCTGATCAGGTCCGGGACCTGGCTGAATTTATCATCAGAAACCCGGGAGCCCGGAGCCAGGTCTCCTGCGATCACCAGGAAATGTGTCTTATCGGTCATTCACGGATGAATAAAATAATAACGGGACTCAGGCTAATTATTACTAAAAAAGGTTAGTGGCCAAATTTATAATAATAATAATTTATATAGTAAATTTCTACTGAAAAATTAACATAGGAATACCATATGCACCCTGGAAATTCCATACTTCGTTATTGTATAATGCGTTGAATGATAATAGATTGTAATACTCATATAGAATTGTTCTGAATAACTTCTGCCGTCGATGCCAAAGGGCCTATTCCGTTGGAATAGTGTTATTTTTGGGGGGAACATTTGATTTATCACTTAATCTGAACAGTATGATTCGTGCGATGAAAATAATAATCATCCTGCTGGCCTGCCAGCTGACCAACGGGCAGGAACCCACCCGATGGAGGGGGCCGGACGGGAATGGGATATATCCTGCAAACGGATACCTGAAAGAGTGGCCTGCAGGAGGGCCGGAAGTCCTGTGGAGTTTCGAAGAGATGGGCCAGGGGCACTCTTCTGCCATAGTGGATCAGGGTCACGTCTACGGTTCCGGGATGATTGACGGCACCGGTTTTTTTTTCAAGTTCGATCTGGACGGAAACCTGGTATACAGAAAAGCTTATGGCCCGGAGTACACGGAAAGCTATTACGGGACCAGGGGCACCCCGGTGATCGTGGGGGAAAAGATCTACCTGATCAGCGGTCATGGCAGGTTATACTGTCTCAGCAATGCCAACGGAAAAGTGTTATGGATGAAAGACCTGTTCAAGGATTTCGATGGCAGCAACATCCGCTGGGGCTGCAATGAGACACCGGTGGTCGACGGGGATGTAATTTTTGCCACACCGGGAGGAAGAAATAACAACATGGTTGCCCTGGACCGCCATACGGGCAGGCTGATCTGGAGCAGCAAAGGGGAAGGTGAATTGACGGCCTACTGCACACCCTTGCTTTTCACCCACAATGGCCGCAAGATCCTTGCAACCCACACCCAGAACCACCTGATCGGGGTGGATGCCGGAACAGGGGAGATGCTCTGGTCGGTAAGGCACACCAACCGGTGGTCGGTTCATCCCAATACACCCATCTATCATGACGGCAAACTGTTCTATTTCAGTGGTTACGGTGAAGGTGGCGGTCTGTTGAAGCTGAGTCAGGACGGCAACTCCGTCTCCACCGAGTGGACAAGCAATCTGCTGGACAGCCGGATAGGCGGCGCGGTGCTCATCGACGGCTGCCTGTATGGCTCCGGGGACATCAACCGCGAATGGAGGTGCCTGAACTGGGATACCGGGAAGGAGATGTATGCCTCCATGGAGATCGGGAAGGGCACGGTCATTGCAGCCGGGGGCATGCTTTACTGCTACAGTGAACGGGGAGAATTGGCCCTGGTCAGGGCCGATCCATCCGGTTTCCGGATCATATCTCAGACCAGGGTGACAAAAGGTTCGGAGCAGCACTGGGCTCATCCCGTGATCCACGACGGTGTGCTCTATGTGAGGCACGGAAAGGCGCTTATTGCCTACGGCATTAGCCAATAATAGTCTGTAAAGTCCGGCATAGTCTGTAAAGTCTGTAAAGTCTGGAAAGTCGCTTATTGCCTGTACTTTGAGGGCTGAACCCCGCTCGAGCACTGGCTTCCGAGCTGAAGGTCCCTTCCAGCCTGCTGCGGTGTTCTTCAATCATGGGGGCTGATATCCCCTGCAAATCCGTTTTCTTTAAACCAATGGGATAGAGATGCGTCTAATAATTTATGAACATATGTACATATAAATATAAAAATCCAATGATCAGGAATGACTTCAGAGAATTATTACCGCTGCTCATAGTGGTTATACTGACCCTTTTTCCCTGCGAAACCGAAGCGCAGGAGGCCCAGTGGCGTGGCCCCGGACGGAATGGGATCTATCCCGATTCCGGCCTGTTGAAGCAGTGGCCCGAAGGAGGTCCGGAGCTGATCCTGAAGAAGGATGAATTGGGCATAGGGTACTCTTCACCCGTCCTGGTGGATGGGATGATCTACATTACAGGCAAAAGAGGGGAAAAGGATGTGCTGACATGCATGGACCTCTCTGGTGAGATCGCCTGGGAAACAGTGTACGGCAGCAGCTGGGAAAATAGTTTTCCCGAGACGCGCGTAACCCCTACCATCGAGGATGGACGGGTCTACCTGACCGGTGGCATGGGTAAAGTAGTTAGCATCGATGCCTCCTCAGGAGAGGTGGTATGGGAGGTAAACACCCATGAAGCGTTTGAGGGAGAGTTCCACCGCTGGGGAATGGTGGAATCGCTCCTCGTTACGGAGGAAGCGGTGATCTCCTCACCCATTGGAAACCGGACGGCTGTGGTGGCCCTGGATAAGAACGATGGCTCCCTGATCTGGGAATCGGCCAGTGTGGGAGGAACCCGTTCCTACGCATCTCCTCTGATGATCGACCACAACGGACAAAAACTGATCCTGGCACTTTCCCCGGTCGACCTGATCATTGTGGAGCCCGGGGCCGGGAAAGTACTTAGCACCTATGACCTTATCGGCGACCATACCGAACGGGACTCCCGGAACATTGCGGCGACTCCCGTTTACCATAACGGGGAGATCTTCGTGACTTCCGGATACAACGATGAATGTCTCATGCTTTCGATGAACCCTGACGGAAACGAAACCTCACTCAAATGGAGCAACGGCCATCTGGATAACCATCATGGCGGAGTGGTACTGGTGGATGGTTACCTCTATGGCTCCAACTGGATCAATAACGGAAACGGAAACTGGGTCTGCATGGACTGGAACACCGGCGAGGCGATGTACGAGGAAAAGTGGCATAACAAGGGTTCGATCATCTATGCGGACGGACGTTTGTACCTGTTCGAGGAAAAACGGGGAAATGTGGGACTGGTACAACCCGGTCCGGAGGAGTTCAGGGTTATCAGCTCCTTCCGGATCGAGGATGGAACCGGTCCCTACTGGGCACATCCCACCATTTATGACCGCAAACTGCTGATCAGGCACGGAGAGGTGTTGTTCGTTTATGATATCTCGGCAGAATAGGATTTACGGATTTACGGGTGCTGTTGCTTGAATTTCTAAAGGATCCATTATTCATTGTCCGGCGGGACAGAATACCGTATATCTTTCCACCCTCATGGGTACCGGCCAGGCAGAGGGTCTGTTCGTTCCATGATCGATTCGTCAAACAATGATTGGTTCGGAGAGTTTGGAGGATTCCTGCGGGTTAAATATTTATGGATGCATTAAACCAGGGATGGCTCCTGTTATCCAACGAGAGGTACCGGATTAAAAAACTGACCCAAAGGAATTCAGGATGACGTTTCAGATGTTCAACCGGCCCCGGTACCTGCGACCCCACAGGGACAGCAAGTCGCCACAGGAAAACATTTTTCGCTCCCGGCCTGTCGCCCTGGCCGGAGGCCGGCTGCCGGCTGCTGATCAGGGACCAGAGTCGCATGATCTGTGTGAAGGTCGCCCATTCATACAGTGGCCTTTTATTAGATTGCTATGATGGATGTTATTGGGAAGTTGTAAATTGTGGGGTGTTTGAGTTGTTCTATGGCATATAGACGATTATTTACGGGTTTCTGGTTGATGCTGGTGGTTTTGACCCTTCAGGCACAGACCAACCGGTACGGATTGCCCCATATCCAGAATTACCATTACGCGGAGACCGGCGGAGGGGAGCGGAACTGGGGCATCACCCAGGACCGCCGGGGAGTGATCTATGTGGCAAACGATGAACAGGGCATTCTGGAATTTGATGGAAGATCCTGGAGATCTTACCCGGTTCCGGGCAATGTGGCGGTCAGATCGGTAATGGCTGCTGACGATGGATTTTTGTATACCGGACTGGAGGGGGATCTCGGAAGGCTTGAACCCGACCGTAAAGGAACACTTATTTACCGCTCCCTGCTTGATTCCGTTCAGAGGGATTCCTATTCGGAAGACGATTTCTGGAGGATTTACAGCCACGAGGAAAAGATCTTTTTTTGTGGCAGGCAGGTGATCCTCATTTACAATGGGGGTAATGAGCGGATCTCTGTTATCGATCTTCCCGATCACACTTTTCTTTCTTTTCTGATCGGGTCGCAGATCTATATTTCCAATGGGGAGTCGGGTCTTCTCCAATACAATGGCGGCGATTTTGAGCCGGTGAAGGGAGGAGCTCATTTCAGCGGGAAATATCTGTCCGGACTGGTTCCTGCGGATTCCGGACAGCTTCTGGCAAGCACCTTCAGCCACCGCTTGTATCTTCTGGACACCCTCCGGGGGACCATCGACAGCACTTTTCTGGAGCCCTCTCTGATGGAGATGTTTCTCTCATCCAGGATGATCTGTCTGCAAAGATCAAAAGGGAAAACCTACATAGGCACCAGGGAGCGGGGATTGTTTGTATTGAATGACCGGTGGGAGCTGGTGGAGCGTTATTCTGAGACCGAAGGATTGCTGGACAATGCCATTCCCTTTTTCATTTTTGATCCGGACACCAGCGGTGATTATGCCCTGTGGATCGCTCACTGGCAGGGGGTCAGCCGGGTCGATTTAAATATACCTTTCCGGTCTGTCTCCGTCAGATCGGGTATTGGAGATATATACGGAAGAGGCAACGGCGACCGGATCACCGACCTGGAAGAGTTCGGCGGGGATCTCTATATTTCCACATTGAGCGGTATTTATCGACACCTGCACCACCAGGAGAACATGCGACTAAGACCAATGCGCGGAATCCGGGGAGAGGTAAACGACCTTCAGCTGGCGGAACCGGTCCCGGGTAAACCATTTTTACTGGCTGCCGGTAATGAAAGAACCTATGTCTTCAACCAAACCATGGGGATGAATGCTATCCCGTCGGGAGGACAAAAACTACTGGTCGACAGCAACGATCCCGGAGTGTTCTATCTGGGAGGGGAACAGTTGAAGGCCTTTCGATACAGGGAGGGGAAATGGGAGGAATTCCTGGAGATGGAGATCAGGAGCGGGATACTGGGCATGTGCCAGGACCGGTACGGATTGATCTGGATCCAGGCCCGGTCAGGGTTATACCGCCTGGAGCAGGAGGGAGCCGAAGGCCCGGTCCTCCGGTTATTCGGTGAAGATGACGGGCCAATACCTGCGATCACAGGAGTGTTTACAGATCCGGGAAGCCGGGAACTACTGGTGGGTACCCGTCAGGGATTCTACCGATATCATTATCTGCAGGAAAGACTGTTTTATGACTCCTTGTACAATCAGATCCTTCCGGAAGGAAGAAACAGCATAGAGACCATACACAGAGGGCCTGGCAATCTCATCTGGATTTCTTTTGAAAATGAACAACGCGGCTGGGAAATTCTGGCAGCAAGGGGAGGGGCTTCCGGTTTCCGGAAGGTGTACGAGCGGTCTTTTCTGTCACTTTCCCCGAGATTTCCCACCGAGGTCTTCTTTACGGACTCCGAGGAGCAACTCTGGCTTACCAGGGGAAACGAATTGATCCATTTTGACGGATCAGGAAATCCGGAAGCTCCCGATCCTCCTGAAGTACTGATACGGAATGTCCGGATCACGGGTGATTCGGTATTGTTCGACGGTACATATTTCATACGGGAGCCAGCCGGCGGAATACAAATACTGACCAGTCAGATCCGGGAAACAGAACCGAAGATCAGTCACCATTACCGGGACATCGATTTCCGGTGGTCCGCTCCCTATTATAAGAATGAACGGCAGATCCGGTTTTCACACTACCTGGAGGGATTCAGCGACAGCTGGTCGGAATGGAGCCCCGAGCGGTCGGTCAAATATACCAACCTTCCCTATGGAAGATATCAGTTGCAGGTAAAAGCCAGGAATGTTTTCGGAGACGAAAGTCCCCCATCGGTCTACGCATTTACCATCCAGAAACCCTGGTATTCGACTTTTGCAGCCATCGCAGTCTATGTACTCCTGATCGCCTCCCTGGTGATCTTCGTGATGATCTATACCCGCAAGCTCAGGGCCAGGGCAGATCTCCTGGCGAAGCAGAACAGGGAGATTGAGATCCAGAAGAGTGAACTGGAGAAACTGAATGAGGAGATCACCCTGCAGCGCGATGAAATTGAAGCACAGCGCGATTCCCTCGCGGAGCAGAAAGATCTGATCGACCGGCAAAACCTGGCCATGACCGACAGCATCAGATACGCCCGGAGGATCCAGGATGCCATGTTGCCTGCAGGTGAGGTGATACGTTACCTGCTTCCCAAACACTTTGTTTTCTACCGTCCGAGAGATATTGTCAGCGGTGACTTTTACTGGGTGGACAAGAGGGATGAAACGATTATTCTGGCAGTGGCCGATTCCACTGGTCACGGGGTTCCGGGGGCCTTCATGAGCATGCTGGGCATCTCCCTGCTCAACGAAACCTCGGGCAAATTCAAAGACCTGTCCACCCATATCATCATGGACGAACTGAGGGATCAGGTGATCGCTGCCCTGGGACAGACCGGGGAGAAGTATGAAGCCAGGGATGGCATCGAGATGAGCCTGGTGTCGATCCATACCGGGACCAGGGAAGTGCAGTTCACGGGAGCGGGCCAGGATCTGTATACCTTTCACAAAGGTAAACTGAACGTGATCAGGGGAGACCGCATGCCGGTGGGTATCCACTCCGAGGCGGGCCAGCCCTTTTCGTCCCATACCATTCAGCTCAACCGGGGTGATACCCTGTACCTGTTCACTGACGGGTATCCCGATCAGTTCGGCGGCAGGGATCGGAAGAAGTACGGAACTGCCAGGGTGAAGAAGCTTCTGAGCGGGATCCAGACCAGCATCATGCACGATCAGAAAGAGGCGGTAAAGAGTGCCTATGACACCTGGAAAGGTGATCATGAACAGATTGACGATGTGCTGATGATAGGGATCAAGTTGTAGTCCCGTCGCCATAAGGCAGAATGATTCTTAATAGACAAGGATTGGCCTGTATAGCAAAATGATAAAGGTCGATTCTTTCTATCTTTGAGCCTTCGGAAATGAGGTTGAATCCTGTAAATACCATCACCGTTCTTCTGGTCCTTGCCGGAGTGATCTCCCTGGGCTGGTGGCTCTCCTATGATCCCGTCAGCGAATTCGTGACCACCGAACCGGGGCTGGATAACCGGGGCGAGGGTGCCGTGGTGGCCGATATCGATATCGGAGCCTACTTCGAGCAACTCAATGATCCGTCCGGTATTCCCCGTGAAGGGCTCAACGAGAGCTGGCCCAGGTTCCGGGGAGCGGAGTTCGATAACATCAGCCGGTCGCCTGTGTCGCTGATCGAACGTTTTCCTGAAGGAGGCCCTCCTGTGATGTGGAGCGTTGAACTGGGGGAGGGTCATGGCGGCGCGGCCATTAACGAAGGGTTGGTCTATATCCTGGATCACGATGAGGAGGAACGGGCCGATATCCTGCGTTGCTTCTCCCTGGTGGAGGGAGAGGAGTTGTGGCGAAGGGGATATCAGATCAACCTGAAAAGAAATCATGGCATGTCCCGCACGGTTCCGGCCGTGACCGCGGATCACATACTGACCATCGGGCCCCGTTGCCATGTCATGTGCGTCCGGAGGGAGGACGGAGCGTTTCTCTGGGGAATCAATGTGGAAAAGGAATACCAATCGGAAGTGCCGCTATGGTATACGGGCCAGTGTCCGCTCATCGATGACGGAAAGGCGATCATTGCCACTGGCGGTACGGCCCTGATGACCGCCAGGGATATGGAGACCGGGGAGACACTCTGGGAAACGCCCAACCCCATGGGATGGCAGATGTCCCACTCCTCGGTGATGCCCTTCGAGTTCCGGGGGGTGAAGATGTATGTCTACAGCGCCTATGGCGGAGTTTGCGGCATTGCCGCTGACGGCCCGGGGCAAGGGGAGATCCTCTGGATGAGTGATGCCTGGAACCACCAGGTGGTGGCCCCCTCACCGGTTTGTATGCCGGATGGCAAGATCTTCCTCACGGCAGGTTACGGAGCCGGAGCCATGGTGCTTCAGCTTACCAATGAGGGGGAGGATTTTCGGGTGGAGGTGCTCCAGGAATACTCTCCCAGGGAAGGGCTGGCCTGTGAGCAGCAGACACCGGTGGTCTTCGACGGACACCTGATCGGGATTCTGCCCAAGGATGCAGGGGGTCTTCGCAACCAGATGGTTTGTGTCCATCCGGATGATTTCACCGAGGTGATCTGGTCCAGCGGACAGGATGTGCGCTTTGGCCTGGGACCTTATATGATCGCTGACAACAAACTCTTTATCGTCAGTGACGATGGTACGCTCACCATTGCCCGGCCCAGTACTTCGGCGTATATCGAACTGGACAGCTACAATGTGCTGGAGGGGCATGATGCCTGGGCTCCCATCGCATTGGCGGACGGATATATGGTGATCCGCGATTCTAAGACAATGGTATGCCTGGATATGGCTTCAGGCAGAAGGTAATGCAGTTTTAAACGGATTGGAATAATGAAGAGAAAGAGTCTGACCATCGTCATCCTGTTGATCCTGGGGGTCATTATTACGGTGATCGTCGTGGATTTTCTGAATAACCGGCCCGACCGTCGGGGCGGCAATCCCTATGCTCTGGAGGTGGACCAGTACAAGGAGGTGGATGAACAGCTGATCTCCCACGAAGAGACCCGTATTTTTTCCCTGGGTCTGCTTATTCCCAGCGGCATGAGTTATCACGAGGATAAATTGTTCATCGCGGGCAACTCTTCCCTGGTGGTCATCACCCTGGACGGCTCCCCTGCAGAGATGTTCGAAATCTTTCCCCGTGCATCGGCCATCGAGGTGACCGGCGAAAAGATTTTCGTGGGATTCGGCGATTATGTGGCCTCTTATGACCATACGGGGAACTTGATACAGAAGTGGGAGGCGATGGGAGAAAATACCATCATCACCGCCATAGCTGCCAAGGAAGAGAGGCTCTACGTAGCCGATGCCGGTAACAGAAGAGTGGTCATTTTCAGCCAGAACGGCGAATTGGAGGGTGCGTTTGAAGGCAAGGCGGAAGCGGAAGCGGGTCACGGCTTTATCATTCCCAGTGCAAATTTTGACCTGGTAATAAACAGCTACGGGGAACTCTGGGTGGTGAATCCCGGAAAACATGCCCTGGAAAATTATACCGACGACGGCAGGATGCGGGGGTTTTGGGAGATCAGCTCCTTTGAGATCGAAGGATTCCTGGGTTGCTGCAACCCGGCCAGGATCGCCGTCATGGAGGATGGTTCATTCGTGACCAGTGAGAAAGGAATGGTCCGGATAAAGATATACGACCAGTCGGGCAAGCTGCTCAGCGTAGTGGCCCCGCCCAGGCTATTCAAGGAGGAGGGAAAGGCGCCCGATGTGTGTGTGGATAAGAATGGAGTTATATATGCACTGGACTTTGACAAGAACAGCGTCAGGGTTTTTGAACCGTTAAGCAATGGATAGAAGAAGATTTTTACGGTCGGCGGCCCGTGGAGGACTGGCGTCCCTACTGGCTCTGGTGACCGGATTGCTTGTATGGCGGGAGCAGGTAGATACCCGGCCGGTATGTAACGGGGACTACCCGTGCACCTATTGCGGTAAAGTGAATGGTTGCCGGCTTCCTGAGGCAGTGAAGGCCCGGCAAAATATGGAGATACCTCATGGAAAAAGATAAAAACAAAGGTTTCAACCGAAGAGCATTTATACAGAGGGGAACAAGGGCCGCCCTCGGGGTAGCGGTGGCGGGAACCGGTGCACTGGCACTGGCAAGGTCGGCCACTGCCAAGGACTATGTATGGCAGATCGATCCGTTCAAGTGCACCCAGTGCGGACGGTGTGCCACCGATTGTGTACTGGCCGAGTCGGCAGTGAAATGCATTCATGCATACGACCTGTGCGGGTACTGCGATCTATGCGGCGGGTATTTCAACCCGGGGGCCAAGCTGGAGACAGGGGCGGAGAATCAGCTCTGTCCGACCGGAGCCATCGAGCGAAGATTTATCGAGGAGCCCTACTTCGAATATATCATCGATGAATCGCTTTGTATCGGTTGTGCCAAATGCGTCAAGGGATGCTCCGCTTTTGGCAATGGTTCATTGCATCTGCAGATCAGGCATAACCTGTGCCTCAATTGCAATCAGTGTTCCATTGCCAGTGCATGCCCCTCCGATGCTGTGATCAGGGTGCCGGCAGATCAACCCTATATTATCAAGGGAGATTTCAACAGCGGAGAGGAAGGATAGCATGATGAAGCGAATACTCTTCCTGGCGATACTGGCTATCATCCTGATTCAGGCTACCGGCACGCTGTTGGGTCAGCAACGGTTTCCCAAACCGGAATTTGAAACGGGGTATGTACAGCCCAGTCCCACTACTCCGGAGCCCAGGTCCATTGCCATGGAGTATGTGGACGTGGTGGTGCTCCTGGTTTTTCTTTCCCTGGCTTCCTGGCTGGCCGTTAAGAGACGTTCGAGGCGGGGGATCCTCTGGCTTTCGATCTTTGCCCTGATCTACTTTGGGTTTTACCGGAACGGCTGTGTCTGTTCCATCGGGGCGATCCAGAATGTGGCCCTCTCCATTTTCGATCCCACCTATGCCATATCGCTCACCGTACTGCTGTTCTTTCTGCTGCCCCTCATCTTTGCCCTTTTCTTCGGCAGGGTCTTCTGTGCGGGTGTCTGCCCGCTGGGGGCCATACAGGACCTGATCATCATCCAGCCGGTCTCCATTCCCAGCTGGATACGCAAGACGCTGGGATTCATTCCGGTGCTTTACCTGGGCCTGTCGGTTCTCTTCGCGGCCACCGGCAGTGATTTCATTATTTGCCGGTATGATCCGTTCATCGGGTTTTTCAGAATGGATGGCCCGGTGCTGATGATCGTACTGGGGATCCTTTTTCTCCTGCTGGGGATGTTCTTTGCGCGTCCCTACTGCCGGGTGTTCTGTCCCCTCGGGTTGATGCTTGGATGGTTTTCCCGGTTCAGCAGGAAGCACCTCACGATCACGCCCGCCGAGTGTATTCAGTGCAAACTGTGCAAGGACTCCTGTCCGTTTGATGCCATCGAGGCGCCGATGCTCCAGGATTACCGGAGTCCGGAAGCTGCCCGGAAAAATAACCGGCGCTTCATACTCTACCTGGCACTGATCCCGGTGCTGACAGTCGCCGGAGGATGGATCGGATCCCGATCACATGTATTCCTGAGCCGGGTGAATCCCGACGTATATCTGGCCGAATCGATGATCCGCAACCCGGAGGTCCGGGAGGAACAGGAGAACATCGATGTGCAGGAATTTCTGAAGTCAGGGGAGACCTTCGAGGAACTGGTGGAGCGCGCGTCCCTCATCAGGACCCGGTTCCGGAAGGGAGGCTGGTTCCTTGGCGGGTTCATCGGGCTGGCTCTGGGTGTGACGCTGATGAACCAGGTAGTATTCCGGAAAAGGGAGGATTACGAACCTCACAAAGGGGACTGCCTTTCCTGTGGGCGGTGTATGGATTTTTGTCCGGTAGATAAACCCAGAAGAGCCGTAAAGTCTGGAGAGTCTGTAAAGGAGTTGAAAGTATAAAGTGAAAAGTTAAAAGTCTGGAGTGAAAAGGATCTGGAAAACCATACAATCGATTGATCTGGAGACCGGCATCAAGCTGGCCCACCGGACCGCGCTCATTTCGGGGATCTTTTGTGCTGTGGTGGCACTGCTGCTGATCCTCAATTTCTATCACATGAAACAACATGAACCGCTGGAGAGTGCCTCCCTGGAGGCACTGATGGAGCGTCTGGCGGAGGAACCCGGCGACGAACAACTCAAGGAGGAGATCCGCAGCTTCGACCTGCTGGCCAGGAAGGCCTACTTCACCAGCAAATGGCAGGTGAAGACCGGTACCTACCTGCTGCTGATCACCGCCATCATCCTGGCCATATCCCTCAAGATATACACCGATCTTCGTTCGCGGATCGAGAAACCGGAAGCGATCACCGAGGAGAT
>CAZRZY010000126.1:0-12985 GCA_964604655.1 uncultured Bacteroides sp.
GGCACCAGCCGGAAGACAAACCAGGCCGCAAGAAAACCCATGATCCCGTATATCCAGTAGGCAAAACCTTGGTTGAATAAGCCGGTAAGCAGGGAACTTTCGTTCATCATCGGGAAGGTCCAGGAGATGGCCAGGTTGGCAATCCACTGGGATGCAACGGCAATGGACATGGCACCGCGTATGCTGTTAGGGAAAATCTCCGACAGCAGAACCCAGGTAACCGGACCCCAGCTCATGGCAAAAGCTGCCGTATAGGTCAGCATAAACACCAGAGAGATCATTCCCATTTTGTCCATATAAAAGGAGAAGCCCAGGGCTATCATGCTGAAGCCCATGGCAACGGCCCCGATCATCATCAGGGGCCTCCTGCCGAAACGGTCCACGGCGAAAATAGCCAGAACGGTGAATAGTAAATTCACCACCCCCACCACGATGGTCTGCAGCAGTGAAGAGTCGTTTCCGGCTCCCATGCTCCGGAAGATATCCCCTGCGTAGTAGAGCACCACATTGATTCCCACGAACTGCTGAAAGACGGAGAGGAGGATCCCGATGATGATCACCAGGCCCCCGAAAGAGAGCCATGGGGCCCTGCGCACTTCCAGGGATCTCTTGATATCGTTCAGCACCTCACCGGCTTTGGAAGGATTGATCCGCTCGAGTAGTGCCCTGGCCTCTGACTCCTTCTCCTTGAGCACAAGGAACCGGGGAGACTCCGGAACGAACATCATGAAGATCAGAAACAGGGTGGCCGGTATGGTCTCCGAACCCAGCATCCATCTCCAGCCGGTGGAATTGATCCATTCGGCAGTCTGACCCCGGGCGATGAAATAGTTCACAAAGTAGACCACCACCATCCCGAAAATAATAGCAAACTGGTTCCAGGAAACCAGCTTCCCGCGGATAGTTGCAGGAGCGATCTCCGCAATGTACATGGGCGACAGCATGGAGGCCAGGCCTACTCCGATCCCGCCCAGGATCCGGTAGAAAATAAAGGAGGTGATGGTTTCCAGGCCCATAAAGTTGAGCCTTTCAGGCATGGCTGAACCAAGGGCGGAGACCAGAAAAAGTAAGGCTGCGAGGATCAATCCCCGTTTTCGTCCGATACTCTGGCTGATATACCCTCCCAGGGAACCCCCGATAATACAGCCAACCAGAGCGCTGGAAATGGTGAATCCCTTGATGGAGTTCCCCAGCGATTCGGTCAATACCGGCGCTCCTCTCAGAAAGCTGAAGTAGAGGATCATGATTCCTGTAATCCAAAGGACCGCACTCCAGATAGAACCTTTCTTTGTTCCGAACAGACGGATCAGAAAGCTGGAGATCAGCACAGCGATGATCAGCAGGCAAATGGCAACAATGGCTTTGAATTGTATAATGGTCAGAGCCGCCAGCTCAGGGTCTCCTTCCAGCGGAGTGATGAAGAATTGGCGAAGTGCATTGGTGGCCCCGTTAATGACCGCGGTATCATATCCGAAGAGCAGTCCGCCGAGAGTAGCTACAAGGGTCAGGGCAAAGATCACCACCGGGATGCGCCCGGCGGTACTTCTATCGGGATGGTCCATGTCAGGCATGACTATATATACTGGTTGATAATCGCCTCATACAGCTCCTGTTTACCCGAGAACTGACCGGGTTCGCCATTGGTCCTGGCCAGGCCGGCCAGTTCTTCCAGGGAGAGCTTCCCTTTCTCAAAGCGTGCACCATTTCCCGTATCGAATGAAGCGTAACGGTCCGCCTTCATCTGGGAAAGCGGTGATTTCTCCAGCAGGGTATGGGCGGCATCAAAGGCCCGGGCGAACACATCCATTCCTGCGATATGGGCAATGAAGATATCCTCCAGGTCGGTACTGTTCCGGCGCACCTTGGCGTCAAAGTTGATCCCGCCGCTCCTGAATCCTCCGGCTCCGATGATCACCAGCATGGCTTCCACCAGCTCGTATAGGTTGATGGGGAACTGATCAGTATCCCAACCGTTCTGATAATCGCCGCGATTGGCGTCAATGGAACAGAAAAGATCGTTGTCGGCTGCTACCTGTAACTCATGCTGAAAAGTATGTCCTGCCAGGGTGGCGTGATTCACCTCAATGTTCATCCTGAAATCGCCGGCAAGGCCATGTTTCTGCAAAAATCCGATAACAGTGGCCGTATCGTAATCATACTGGTGCTTGGTGGGCTCCATGGGTTTGGGTTCGATCAGGAAGGGCCCGGTAAAGCCTTTTCCGCGTGCATAATCTTTTGCCATATGGAGAAAGCGGGCCAGGTGCTCCTGTTCCCGCTTCATGTCCGTATTCAGCAGGGACATGTAACCTTCCCGTCCACCCCAGAATACGTAATTCTCCCCTCCAAGGGCGATGGTGGCGTCCAGTGCGTTTTTTACCTGGGTGGCCACCCGTGGGAGCACATTGAAATCAGGATTGGTGGCCGCACCGTTCATATAGCGGGGATGCGAAAAAACATTGGCCGTGCCCCAGAGCAGCCTGACTCCGGATGCATCCTGTTTCTGACGTGCATAGGTTACCATGGACTGCATATTGGACTCATATTCAGACACCGAGGAGCCCTCCTCCGCAACGTCGATGTCGTGGAAACAATAGTAAGGCACCCCCAGTTTGGTGATGAATTCGAATGCAGCGTCCATTTTATTTCTGGACCTTTCCATGGCAGTCTGGCCTTCGGCCCACGGAAACAGCATGGTACCGGGCCCGAAAGGATCTTCTCCGGTCCCGCAGAAGGTGTGCCAGTAGGCGACCGCAAAGCGAAGATGCTCCTTCAGGGTTTTTCCGGCTATTTTTTTGTTCTCATCGTAGTACTTGAAGGCAAGGGGATTGTCCGATTCTTTTCCTTCGTACCTGATCTTCCCGATGGAGGGAAAGTAACTTTTGTCTCCTGTCAGATATTCCATTGTGTTTAGGTTTTATAAGTTTTACTCTGATTTTCACTGCACGGTATTCATCAGGCACTTTTCAAGGACCTCCTTCCATTTTTCGAACGCATCCCGGCAGGCCTGGCGGTGGTTGCCTGTGGGCTCTATGATCATCATTTTATTCAGGTTTTCAAAAGCCTCTTCAAAGGAACCATAGATCCCTGACCCGATCCCTGCTCCGTTGGCGGCCCCCATCGAACCGTCCGTGTCATAGAGTTCAATGGTGGCTCCTGAGATTTCGGCCAGCGTATCCCGGAAGACCGGACTAAGGAACATATTGGCCAGTCCAGCCCTGATCACGATGGGATGGATACCGATCTCTTTCATGATCTCCATGCCATACTGAAACGAGAAAACGATCCCTTCCTGCGCTGCCCTCACCAGGTGGGCCCCCGTATGAATATTGAAATTGATGTTTTTGACCGTTCCTCCCACATTCAGATTTCCCAGCATTCTCTCCGCCCCGTTTCCGAAGGGTAACATCAACAATCCCCCGGATCCGATGGGAGCCTCCATAGCCAGGTCGTTAAGCGCCGGGTAATTCATCTCCTTATGCGCAAGATGCTGCTTCAGCCAGGAATACTGAATTCCGGTTCCGTTGATGCACAGAAGCACACCCAGCCGGTTCAGTTCCGGGCTGTGATTGACATGTGCAAAGGTATTAACCCTGCTGAGCGGATCGTACTTCACCTCGTCGCTTACCCCGTACACTACCCCGGAAGTTCCGGCAGTGGCTGCGATCTCACCTGGATTCAATACATTCAGCGAAAATGCGTTATTGGGCTGATCGCCGGCCCTGTATGCAATCCGGATCCCGGGAACCAAACCCAGTTCTTCGGCTGCAACGGCGGAGAGCCTTCCCTGTTCGGAGAAGGTGGGGACCACCTCCGGAACCAGGTGTTCGTGGATCCCGTAATACTCCAGCAGGAAGTCCGCCAGACTATTCTCACTGAAATCCCACATGATCCCTTCCGACAGACCCGAGATGGTGGTATTGATCTCTCCGGTAAGCTTCATGGCTATGTAGTCGCCCGGCAGCATGAATTTGTAGGCTTTCTCATAGATCTCGGGTTCGTTCATGATAACCCAGCTCAGTTTGGAAGCGGTGAAATTACCCGGCGAATTGAGAAGATGCGAGAGGCAACGCGCTTCGCCGATACTTTTCATGGCATGATCACCGTAAGGGACCGCGCGGGAGTCGCACCAGATGATCGATGAGCGAAGCAGTTGATGATCTTTGTCCACCAGGACCAGTCCGTGCATCTGGTAGGCAATCCCGATGGCCTTGATGGAAGAGGGATCGATCTCTGCCGATTGAAGCACATCGCTGGTTGCCAGTTTAAGATTGGACCACCATTGCTCGGGATCCTGTTCCGCCCAGTCGGGCTGAAGTGCTTCGATCTTCATCTCCTTTTTCGGATGGAAAGCAGAAGCGATGGCACGGCCGGTTTCGGCGTCGATCAGGCTGGCTTTGACCGATGAACTACCCACATCATAACCCAATAAATACATGTCAGTATGTTAATTTAATGTGAATAAAGCTGTTTAATAAGTGTGAATATCCATGTTAATAAATGGTTAATTCAGAAATTGAAGCCATATGAATCGCTTTTTTCGGTTTCATACAGCCTCCTGTCAAAACGATAGAAATGCGCGGGTTTGTGAGCGACTCCTTCCTGCTTTTCGTTGAGCTGGACCAGGTATCTGGCCTTCAGTATCTTTTTGCGGAAATTACGGTTATCCAGCGGATGACCCAGAATTACCTCGTATAAAGACTGCAACTCTCTGATAGTGAATTTATCAGGCAGTAATTCAAATCCGATGGGTTCGTTCCGGAGAGCGTTCTGCAGATGGTGAAGGCCAGCCTGAATAATCTCTTCATGATCGAATGCCAGGGCGGGTATCCGCTTTAGGTCGGCCCAGGAAGCATGGTGCCTGACAACCGATTCACTTCTGGTTTCAGTAATGTTGATCAGCGCAAAATAGGCAGCGGTCACTACCCGGTGGATGTTCATACCGGTAGTCATCCTGAGCCAGTTGATGTCCACCCGGCGGGAGATCCTGTCGGGGTGTCCGAATACAGCAAACTGCTGAAGATAAATATCTTTCAGACCGGTAAGCTCTTCAAGAGTCCTTGCGGCAGCCAGTTCCAGATCTTCATTGATCGTGATAAAATCGCCCGGCAATTTGTAATCAGTGGCCGGATCTCCCAGCTCGTCCCTGTACTCCCTTTCGATCAGAAGCACCTTCAGCTGGTTGGTCGTGAATCCAAAAATGACACAGTCCACCGAAATATGGGGATTGATGGCCCGCAAAGCAGCATTCATTGGGCTAAATTATGAAACTGAAGGGGTAAAAACAAAGTAAACGTAGTAAATACGCTAACTATTTAAACAGGCGATGTGCTATTTCATAAGCAACCCGGGTAACCAGAGACTGAGAGAGGGGATGTAGGTGACCAGCATAAGCACAATGATCATCATGATGAACATCGGAAGAAGGGGTCTGATCACCTGCTCTATTTTCAGATTGGCTACGCTGCAGCCAATGAAAAGCACCGATCCCACAGGAGGAGTGCAAAGACCCACACAGAGATTCAGTACGATAACGATGCCAAAGTGAATCGGGTCCATTCCCAGTTGAGTGGTGACGATGGGAAGGAAAATAGGGGTGAATATCAGCACGGCAGGAGTCATATCCATGAAGATCCCCACGAAAAGAAGAATGAAGTTAATGACCAGAAGGATGACAAACGGATTGTCGCTGAGACTCAGTAAACCGGCGCTCACATTCTGGGGAATATTTTCATAGGACATGATCCAGGACATTCCGATACTGGTAGCGACCAGCATCAACACGATGCAGGTAGTGCGCACCGATCTTAGTATGATGGCGGGCAGGTCCTTCACTGTTATTTCCCTGTAGATCAATGCCAGTATCAGTGCATACAGCACTGCAACGGCGGATGCTTCGGTGGCAGTGAAAAATCCTGCCACGATTCCCCCTATGACGATGACCAGCATCAGAAGGGAAGGAAGTGCTTCCATAAATTTTCTGGAGGCATACTTAAAGAAGGTCCACCGGGTTGCCGAACGGTAGACAGAAAAGGCAAGCAGAAGGCCCAGCAGGGCGTATACCGCCCCCTGGAAGGCCAATGTTGATCCATTTTCGCGGAGTTGCTTCAGGCCGATTCCCACAGCCAGGATTACTGCTGAAATGGCCAGCAAACGGATCATTACCCGGAGCATGCCCTTGATCCCGTTGTTCTTGAGTATCATCATGAACATGGCCACCAGCATGATGCCCAGACCCGTCAGGATACCGGGTACATAACCGGCCAGGAATAGGGCAGTAATGGAGGCCCCGCCGCTGGCGAGCGAATAGATGATCAGAATGTTGCTCGGCGGGATGGTAAGGCCGGTGGTGGCCGAAGTAATATTGACCGCTGCACTGTAATTCTCATCGTAGCCTTCTTTTTTCATCTCCGGGGCCATGATGCTGCCGATGGCCGAAGAGGCCGCCGCCGCCGAACCTGAAATCGCCCCGAACAGCATATTGGCGATCACATTGACAAAAGACAGACCGGCAGGAAGTTTACCCACCAGTACCCGGGCAAAATCGATGAGCCGCTTGGCGATCCCCCCGCTGTTCATGATACTGCCGGCCAGCACGAAGAAGGGGATGGCCAGCAGGGCAAAACTGTCCAGTCCGGTGGCCATCCGGTGTGCAAAGGTGGTAAATGCAGGGATGGAATCAATGGACATCAGCATGGTAAGTATACCTGCCAGGCCAATGCTGAATGCGATGGGTACGCCGATGGCAAGCAAAACGACAAAGCTCAGTACCAGGATCAGGACTTCCATGGGATCAATCGGGTTTACTGGTGGACGATTTTCGCAATTCCAGCATATGCAGGACCTCGTAATACATAATGATCATACCGCTGACGGGCAGGACCACATACACATAGCCGAGGGGCAGCTGAAGAGCGGCAGATTTCACTTCAAGCACAAACCTCGTATACATCAGGATAGCGCCTCCGATAACCATGACAAAGAGAGCAAAAAGGAAAATGGAGGAGTATATGATCATCCTCAGTTGCCGCTGCCGTTTCGGTTTGGAGCGTTGTATCCAAATATCGATGGCCAGGTGTTCCCTTCTTCCGGCCACATAGGCTCCTCCCAGCACTCCCACCCAGATCAGCAGATACCCTGCAAGTTCATCGGTAAAGGAACTGGGTGAGGAGAGCAGGTAGCGGCTGAAAACCTGCCACAGGACATCGATCACCAGGACCGACATCAGGACGATCAGCGTGATCTCCAGAATCCTGTTCAATCGTTCTTTGAATTTCATGGTTTTCTTATCCATTTCCGGCTGCAAATCTGAAGGCCGATTCCCCCTTCTCCCTTCATCCAATTGCTGCTATTCCACTGTTATATTGCGGATCCGGGTGATCAGTCCGTAGAGCTTTTCGTTTTCTCTGTAGGATTCCAGAAGCGGCAGCACTTTTCGGGCGAAAGGCTCTTTATCCGGGTAGCTTATGGTCACTCCCGCCTCCTGGACAATTTTCAGAGACTCCTTTTCCGATTCCGCCCAGAGTTTCCGCTGAACCGGAACCGATTCATCGGCAGCCTGCTGCAGCCATATCCGCTCCTGCTCATTCAGCTTTTCCCATACTTTCTGACTGATGATCAGCACATCAGGGACCATGGTATGCTCATTCAGACTGTAGTATTTACACACTTCATAATGGTGACTGGTGTAGAAACTGGGAGGGTTGTTCTCCGCCCCGTCCACCACTCCGCTCTGAAGGGCTGTGTACAACTCACCCCAGGAGATAGGCGTGGGGGAACCGCCCTGAGCTTTCACCATCTCCATGGCGGTGATACTCTTCATCACTCTGATTTTTAATCCACTCAGATCATCGGGGCGTTCAATGGGTGTGTCAATGGTGTAAAAACTCCGGCTTCCTGCATCATAGAAGCAAAGTCCCCGTATCCAGAAAGGTTCGGTACTGAGCAGAAGTTCCTGACCGATCTCTCCGTCCAGTACTTTAAAGGAGTGTTCCTTGGAGCGGAAAACATAGGGCAGCCCCAATACTTTGAAATCTTCCGTAAAACTCTCCATCACCGCCGCCGATACCTTAGTGATAGCCAGGCTTCCGATCTGGAGCAGCTCCACACACTGTTGTTCGGAGCCCAGCTGACCGCTGGGGTAGATCTCAATAGTCAGCTCCCCTTCCGAAATCTCCTTGCAACGGTCCGCCATATATACCATGGCACTGTGCACAGGGTGAGAAGGATCCAGACCGTGTGCCAGTTTCAGCACCATTCCCTGTTGTGGCCTGCCGCACCCCATCAGGAGTGCCAGTAGCGGGAATATAACGATGAATCTCCTGACCATTATGATAGCTGTTTGCTCCTTATCTGACGGATACACTCCACTGCCTTCCTGGAGGTTTCCTCAAGTTCGTCATACGCACCGGAGGCCAGAATCTCTTTGGTGATCAGCTGGGATCCCATCCCCACACAGAAGGCACCGGCCCCGAACCAGGCGGAGAGATTTTCCTCCGTGGGAGATACTCCTCCCGAGGGCATGATCTTGGACCATGGACACGGACCCAGGAAAGCTTTCAGAAATTTCGTTCCTCCGACAGTGGGCCCCGGAAAGAGCTTGACCACTTCGGCGCCCAGTTCCTCTGCCCGACCGATCTCGCTGGCCGTAGCACAGCCAGGAATCCAGAGGACCTTTCTCCTGTTGCAGGTCCTGGCCATCTCCTCGTTGAGCAGAGGGGAAACAATGAAGCGGGCTCCCAACTGCATGTATAGGGAACAGGTGCCGGGCTCCACTACTGTTCCTACTCCCAGAACCAGATCGGGCAAAGACCTTCGGGACCATTTGGAAAGTTCGGCAAAGGTCTCATGGGCAAATTCTCCCCGGTTGGTGAATTCAAAGACTTTCATCCCCCCGCGATAACAGGCCGAAATCACCTCCCTGACCACAGCCGGGTCGGGGTGATAGAAGAGGGGAACCGCCCCGGTCTCCCTCATTTTTAAGATCACATCAATTCTGTCCATAGTTTTGCACAATCGATTGCACTTCAAATGTAATTATAAAGCTTTAAAGATAAAAGCATATTGTTAGGAAGGGAGAAGAATCATAAAAATGTTAAAATCCAGTCACCATACCAACAAACAGCTGCAATGATTTGTATTAAGCTTTCGTTGGCCGGAGAACATTTCAGATAAATGAACATTTAACTTACAACTTAACCATGAAGAATCAGATACTAACGCTTTCCGTAATTTTCCTTTCCGTAATACTGACGACTGCTTGTAAAAAGGAAGACCCCGACGCTCCGCTTGCATGCTTCCTGGTACCCGAAGTGATCGAGGCGGGCGTGCCGACTGCCTTTAATTCATCCTGTTCGGAGAACGCAGCGGCCTTTGACTGGGCTTTTGGTGATAACAGTGTCTCTACCGAGGCTAATCCTGCGTACACCTACTCCCAGGAAGGAAGCTACAATGTGACGCTTACCGTCACCGATGCGGACGGTAATACGGATGAAGTGACCGAAACTATTACCGTGCTCCCTTCTTCCATCGTGGAGCATTCCGGTACTATTTCCGGGGATGAGACCTGGATCGAGGCCACCCACCTGATCACCTCCGATGTCTATGTGGAAGGAGCCACCATTACCATCGAGCCGGGAGCGGTGATCCAGTTTGCCGCCGGAAGGGGGCTCTATTTTGGCTACGGCAGTGGCGCTGCAGGTGCAACGCTGATCGCCAACGGAACATCCGATAAACCGATCACCTTCACTTCTGCAGCCAGTACCAAAACGTCCGGGGACTGGGATATGATCGGATTTTACGAAGGTACTTCTTCCGCCTCCAGCATGCAGTACTGTGTGGTGGAATACGGGGGCGGCTATAATGACAGCTATGGTTCGATCTTTCTTTCGGAGAGTTCGGTAACCATTGAGAATTCGACCATCCGATATTCCGGCGCGTTCGGGATTTCACTGGATGCTAAAGCCTCGTTTAAGTCCTTCACCGGAAATACGCTTCAGGAGAACAATTCCTATCCTATCAGCATTTACGGGAACTATGCCCATACCATCGGTTCGGGGAACACCATTGCTACCGACCGGGGGATCCTTGTTCAAAGAGATGACCTGGAACAGGCCGATGCCACCTGGGTCAGGCAAACATGTCCCTATGTGATCACCGGCACCCTCTACATCGGATCGGTCACTGCCGCCAGGCTGACTCTGGAGCCCGGAGTGGTGGTGGCTATGGGCAGTGGAGCTTCTATTTATGTGGGATACGGTAACGGTAAGTTCGGAACCATGGTATCCGAAGGAACTGAATCAGAACGGATTCTGATTACGTCTGCTTCGCCGGAGGGATCCCGGACCCCGGGTGACTGGGATTTCATTGGTTTCTATGATGGTGCCGGTAACTCCTCGTCGATCGCCTACACCGATCTTGAATTCGGGGGAGGGTATGCGGAAACCTACGGAATGGTTTATGTGGATGGTTCATCCGTGTCCATTACCCATTCCAGCATCAGCAACTCTCAGTATATAGGTGTTTCACTTCGGGATGATGCCTCGTTCAAAGAATTCAACAACAACACATTTGAAGGGAACGGACGTTATCCGCTTGAGATCTTCAGCAACTGGGCACACACCCTTGGAGGGGACAATGAATTCCTCACCGGTCCCGGAATCTTTTTGCAAAGGGATGATATGGAACAGCCGAGTGTAACCTGGGTGAAACAAAGCGTTCCCTACATCCTTAATGGGAATCACTACCTGGGCAGTAATGCGGGGGCCACATTGACCATCGAACCTGGCACTGTCCTGAAATTTACCAGTGGATCAGCGCTATGGGTGGGTTACGGTTCCAATAAATCGGGCAATCTGATCGCCGATGGAGATCCGGGGAACATGATCACCTTCACATCCGGGGCGGCATCCGGTTTCGAGGTTGCAGGGGATTGGAACGGAATCTTTTTCTATGATGGAATCGGCGGAGCCACCCTCCTGGATCACTGCGTGGTCGAGTATGGTGGAGGATATACCAGCAATTCCGGAAATATCAGTGTCAAGAACGACACACCGGGAGTTCCGGAGATCAGCAACTGTCAGATCGAAAATTCTGAGACCTACGGGATCTGGATAGATAACTCCGCATCCCCCACACTAACCGACAATGTTTTTGCGAATAATGTCTCCGGCGATACGAACCTGGAGAAGTAACCAGGCATTTTTTACGCAGTAAATAAGCACGTTA
This sequence comes from uncultured Bacteroides sp., assembly GCA_964604655.1. GTDB lineage: Bacteria > Bacteroidota > Bacteroidia > Bacteroidales. Next base: position 11,224 of record CAZRZY010000126.1, read on the forward strand.
CGAACCGTAATCCTGAGAATACATCTCTTCATGGTAAGGTTATTCTCTCCGTTGCACGGTGACCGGTGAAGCCCATCTCTCCGCGTCCTTTTTCAGATAGCCGATTACCTCTTCATGAGAAGCCCAGCGGGGATCCTCCCTCTCCCAGAATGCATAGAACCGAAATGGGATGGTGTTTCCGGGTGCTGCCTTCAGGGCTGCGAAATAGGTCTGGGTGATCCCCTCCCCGGAATCGTTTGTCTGACCTGTCTCCTGAAGCAATGCTGAAGGAACCACAAGTGCCATGGCCAGCAGGGTGGTGTCCTCTGCCTGGTAGTCATGGGTCATGAGACCGGTATAGTCCTCATGGAGCTCCAGCAGGAAAAGGGAGTCGCTTTTCATATTGACGATACCCGGGACCAGTTCTAATGGTCCGGCAACGGTCTGGCAGGTTACCCTGCTCTCATAAAAGTGTCGCCCGGCCACGATTTCTATGGTATGGATTACCTCCGCTTCATTTCCTCCCAGTTTCCAACCGGTGAATTGAAGATGGAAGCTGCTATGGAGCGGACCCTCCATGAGAGGGACATAGGTTCCGGATCCGGTATCACCTACCCGGTAAAGGGAGTCGTTCAGCCGGTAGGCTATGGCACCGGAACCAAGGCTGGTTCCCACCTTCAGCACATCCATACCCCACCAGTCAGGTTCATGGTAGCTGGGTCCGCCTGCAAGACCGACACTGTCCAGCACCATCTCCCGGGTAGTCTTTCCGAAGATATCCATTCCGTTGCGCTGGTCCAGGTAATTCCTGAATCCCACCAGGTCATTCTCCCAGGCCGGTCCTTCCATCTGGTATACCTCGCCGGTTTTGCTGTGGTTATGGTAGGTGATCCCCTGAAGGCGCTCCCCAATATCCAGTTCAGGGTAACCGGGTTGGTATGCTCCCAGCCTCAGGTTCGTGCGGACTGTAAAGGATGGAACTTCTCCCGGAGGAATGAACGAGAGCTTCACCCTCATCGAAGAGCCCGGACCCAGGTCCGGGAGGGCAAACAGTTCATCCCAGGTTCCGTCTCCATCCAGGTCATCGGCCTGGCATGGGATGGGGGTACCGGTTGAATCCGTGATTATGGGAACCTTGCTGCCGGGTATGGTGGTCCATGCAGCGACCTCTTCCCGGGTGAGTTTCAGCCGGGCATCGTCCCTCTGGAATTCCAGAGGATTGCCGATTTCCAGCCAGACTTCCTTTTCACCCTGACATCCTGCAAAAGCCATGGGCAGCAGGATCCAGATTGCACGGAATCGTTTCATGTGAATTAATTTGAAGGTGGTTAAGCGGTTGTTTATTTTTCATTGGAAGGCTTTCCGATGGTGGCCAGGATCCCTCCGTCCACATACACCACCTGCCCGTTCACGAAATCGGAAGCGCTGGAGGCCAGGAAAACCGCAGTGCCGGCCAGGTCTTGGCGCGTCCCAGGAAAGGATGGTCTTCGCCAAGATCGATGTGCAGGTTGCCGATCTCTTCACTCATACCCCAGAGGCAGACCATATTGCGGGCAAGATGAGAAGCTGATTTGAAGTCGCCGGCGGCGCCTGAGCTGATGTCATTGAGAAAAAGCTCTTCGGCTGCCCGCCCTCCAAGCAGAACTCGCAGCCGGTCCTCCATGGCCTTTTTGAAATGCAGGTGCTTGTCGCGCTCTGGCAACTGGAAGGTATGACCAAGGCTCATGCCACGGGGAACGATGGAAATTTTGCGAATGGGATCCGAGGTGGGCAGAATCCAGCC
>CAZRZY010000127.1:0-9373 GCA_964604655.1 uncultured Bacteroides sp.
TACCTTGCGGGAACTCTCATATTGATGATGAGTAGTATGTTGTTGATTGGAAATGGAGTTTCCCAAGCAGCTATGTTGGTGGAACCCCTTCAATAGAGGACTTCGACGAATACTATAATCTGCGTCCCAATATCGCCATCCGTCCCGACGGCACCCGGAGCTACATGGAGGTGGATCCTTCGGTGGAGGAGAACGCCCGGGTGGGGCTCCATCCCGATATGCTCTCTTTCAAGGAGATGTATGACGAAGACAAGGTGGCCATCATTCAGAATGTGGGATACCCCGATATGAACCTGTCCCATTTCAGGGGCCGGGATGTGGTCTTCATGGGCGGGGATGAGTCGGGTGAGAACCAGTACAACTCCGGCTGGATGGGCCGCTATCTGGACAATGTGTATCCCGGGTATCCCGATAGTTATCCCAGCCAGTCGATGCCGGACCCCATCGGTATCGAACTGAGCGGCACACTGTCGCTGGCATTCCACAGGGAGAACGGGATACCCATCGGCCTCAATATCGGAAGCCCCGGCCAGTTCTATCAGCTGATCTCCAGCGTGGGAGTCGATCCCCCCATCCTCTTTCCTGACAGTCATGCAGGGGACGAGCTCCGGTATATCATGGAGTTCGAGAAAAAATCCAATGAATATGCCGGACGTTTAAAGGAGGTCTACGAGGCTGCCGGCGAATCGGCCATCGACTACCGGAACGGCTACCCCTATGCCTCGCCGGGAAGGGCCAACAACCTGGCCAGTCAGCTGAAACTGATTGCGCGCCTGCTGGCGGGCGGTGTAAAGACCCGGATCTTCCTCTGCCGCATCGGCGGATTTGACACCCACGGAGAGCAGGTGGACCGGAACGATTCCAGCCTGGGATTGCATGCGGCACTTCTCTACAACATGTCCACGGCCGTCCAGGACTTCTATAATGATTTAAAGCAAAGAGGCATCGATCAGCGGGTGCTCTCCATTACTTTCACGGAGTTTGGCCGCAGGGCTTACTCCAACGACAGCTACGGGACCGATCACGGGACCGCCACCCCGGTTTTCGTGTTCGGCACCAAACTGAACAGCGGGATCTATGGGGTGAATCCCGGACTGAAGGAGGGGGATCTGCAGCGCGGGAACCTGGTTTTCAATATCGACTACCGGCAGATTTATACCTCTATTATCCAGGATTGGTTCGAAGGGGATAACGAGGCACTGGTAAAAACAGGTTTTGCCCCATGGGTGGACCAGAAGATTCCCATTGTGGCCACCACGGGAGTCCCGCCAATCACCCCCGGAAGGGATTCCTCCTCCCTTCACCTCTATCCGAATCCGGTGACCGATACGGCCCGGATACAGGTTTTGCTTGGAGAGCGTGGAAGTATGGAGCTTCATGTGATCGATCCTTCGGGAAGAAGGGTGAAATCGATCCGCAGGGAGGGGCACTACGGACCCAATGTGTTCTCCATGGACATGTCCGGCCTGAGAGAGGGGACCTACCTGCTGCAGCTGATCCACCGGGGGAAGGGATATCAGACTCGTTTCCTCAAGCTCTGATTGCTTCACTTTCTATGGGGAGATCGCCTAATCTTCCTCCACCCGGAAGGTCTCTTCCGGAAACTTGATCAGCAGCGGACGCTGGTATTTTCCCAGGATGTGAATGCCTGCCAGTACGGCTACTCCGCCATCTTCGGTTGGTATCAGGCCTGAAACATCGACCCGTTCGTCAAAGGTCCGGTAGTGGGTATTCACCAGACTGTCCGAACCCATTTCGTACTGGTAGATGACCAGGGAACTGGCATCGGTCTGTGAAGCGAACAGCGCGTATTCGCCCGACTCCCCCGGGTAGCTTTCTGCGATGACCCGGGCCTTGAAGGTAAGCTCATAGAGCGGTGTTCCGGGAAGATCCTTGATATTCTGGCTGGAGAGTACATCCAGTTCCACCTCCGGAAGAACGTAATTGTTGCCTTCGTAGTAGCTGGTCAGTCCGAAACGTGTCCCCGATTTCTGGATCAGCGAACTGATACCCTCTTCAATCTGAAAGGAGTAAATATCCCCGGTGGCTTGGAGGGAGGAGATATCCATGAAGACGCTCCGCAGCGTGTAGTTGTAAAAGCAGTTCACAAAATACCCCGTACCCGAATTGTTGCTGTACTCACCGATATAGAACGGGTAGTCCTGTCCGGTCTTATTCAGATGGCGCTGGATCAGGTATTCCAGATCGGTATTGATGGGGAGCTTGTTGCTTCGCTGAAGGGTAAAGGAGCTGTTGTAGCGGGAGATCCAGGAAGAGCGGGTCACAAAGTCGTATCCCAGTACCACCAGGTCGCCACCGCTGTCTGTAAACGCATAGAGCGGCATGGTCATGTCCAGCGAATGAATATTCGTCACTGCACCGGAGCCCGGATCCACCATCACCACGGATGCTTCGAACTGCTGATTCATGGCCACAAAGCCTATGGCACTTCCCCGGGTGAAAAGCCTGGAGGCGGGAGCGAGCCAGTCGTATGTCATGGTCCACTCCACACTGCCGGTCTTTCCGGTCCGCACCATCTGGGTGTATGGATATTCGACCTCGGAGTTTTCATCCTTCACGGCAGAGATAAACAGGTAGCCGCCGCCCGGCAGTTCCAGGACACTCTCCGGGTAGAACGACAGGTTCTCTTCGGGGTGATTGTATATTTTCAGGAAGCCATCTTCCGGCTTGATCTCCTTCTGGTTTAGCTCGCATCCGGTAAACAGGGCAGAAAGAAGGCCGGTAATGATCAGGATCGTTCTGGACATGGCGGTTCGGATTGGTTGACTACTCGTAGAAACACTCCACGTTACTGTATTGCTTCTGTTTCTGGAGCGAGAACAGGATGGAGAGGTTGATCTGCAGGTCATTGAGCAACAGGTCATCCTGGGCAAAGGTGGTCCCGTTACCGCTGGCAAACCGGTCGCTTTTCCGCGCGATATTGTGCATTCCGGCATGGTATCCCACATGAAGGTCCAGGATCAAATACCGCAGATCGATATAGGTGCCTGCTGCCGCTCCTGCGGTGAATTTCGGATGAATGAAGGTCTGGTTGGAGGGATCGTGGGAACCCAGCAAATGGCTGTATCCCGCATGCAGGCCCGCATAGGGCCGGAATCGCTGAAGATCCAGATGGTACCGGATCTCCAGGGGAATGGTCAGATACCTCAGCAGGTAGGGGGTGACCTGTTCCACGGTCTCACCGGTGAATATTACCTCGCCGGTCTTGCTGAAGCGGTAGGTATAGGTGCCCGGTTTCAGCAGCAGGATGATCCAGTCGTTGTACCATTCCACCTGCACAAAGTACTGGTTCCCTATATTCTGCAGCAATCCCGAATACCTGTTCTCATATACATTCCCGCTGAGGTCCTCGAAAACATTGTACGGTTCCAGGTCGATGATCTGGGCGGCATTGGCACCTGCTCCGAATCCGATCCGCAGATGGTCCAGGAAGCTGCCACGCTGGGCGGTAAGCGGGACCGATACGATCCATAACAGCAGCGACAGTTTCAGAAGGGGGGGTAGTTTGATCGTTTTCACTTTTAGGTAAACACTCCTTGGGCCAGATTGGTTGCATTACCTTCACATAACGGATTATTCCCCCTGTTGGTGCCCGGCAACACCAAATTTTTCCTATCTTTTGGAAACGATCGTAACCAGCCTGGATCAGGTGGGCCGGGCCCACGGGGAGTTTTTTGGAGAAATCATGCCGGCCACCTCCATGGTAGAGGTAGCTGCCCTGATTCGGCCCGAGTCCATGGTGGAGATCGAGTTTACCGAATTTCTTTAAAAGGTATGGTTCAGGGGATGATTTCGTATGTTGGCATGATTTGGCTATTTTAGCAGAGAGGAACAGCTCGTTATGCATCCGACACGGGAATCGATTATCGATAGTCTGCACAGGCGATCCGACCCCAAGAAGGCCATGTGGTGGCAAAGCTACCTGAAACAGGAGATCCCTTTCCTGGGGGTCGGGACTCCCGATATCCGTAATATCCTTCTGAAGATGGACCGGACAGGGGACCTGGTGGAGCTCTCCCTGAACCGCCAGGTGGGGCTGGTGAACCGGCTGATGAAAGGAAGTTACGCGGAAGAGAAGCTGGCAGCCATTCTGTACATGCAGCTTTTCTGGCTCAGGAAGCATAAGAATTCCATGATGATGGGCATGATCTCCGACTGGTTCGACGAGCGGCTCATTTTTGACTGGAATACCACCGACTGGCTCTGTGTGAAGGTCCTTACCCCTCTGATCGAATCGGGGGATGAAAAGGTGCTCTGGAGATTGAAGCGCTGGAACCGCGATCCCTACCTCTGGAAGGCACGGGCCTCCCTGGTGCCTTTCGCACAGGTGAAACAAATCACCGATTACGGGAAGGAGATATCCCGTTCCTCCGACATTCTGATCCGCCGGAATGAGCGCTTTGCCAAGACCGCCGTGGGATGGGTCATGCGCGAATACTCCAGGCATGATGTGGAGTTCGTCCTCTCTTTCCTGAGCCGGCACGTAAAGTATGTCACCGGAGAGGTGAAGCGCAACGCACTCAAATACCACCGGCAGTATCTCCACCGGGTTTAAGGACGGCCAGCAGATGAAAATCGCACCATTTTTATGATCGACCTTATAAAATTGTGCTGTTTTTTCATGATGGAGAAGTAAAAGTTACGTAATTTCGTTCTTGATTATCCAGGTAATGCAACGGTTGCGTGAAATATCGGACAGAAAGATCCGGGAAACTCCTATGGATTTGCGGAAGAGGCCATCTACCTGGCCCTGGATGAAGTGCATAAATACAGGCACTGGTCCCGCGACCTCAAGCTGATCTATGACCATCACCACTCCCTGAAGGTAGTATTTACCAGTTCATCGGTATTGGAGGTCTATTAGGGATCACATGATCTTAGCCGCCGTTTGCTGCTATATCATCTGCCAGGATTATCGTTGAGAGAGTTTGCCGTGCTTAATTACAGTCTTGAACTGCCGGTCCTTTCCCTGCAAGATATCCTCAGGGATCACAGGGAGATCTCTCTCGATATGATCAGGGAGATCAGAGAGATCAAGCCGATCAAACTGTGGAAAGAATACCTGGAGTCAGGGTACTATCCGTTTTTCAAAAAGGATCCGGACTCTTACCAGGAAAGGCTCCGGAGTATCCTGAATGTGGTGCTCGAAAGCGATGTTCCAGCCATTTACCAGATTGACTTCAGGTCTGTCCTGAACCTGAAGAAACTACTTTCGGTGATTGCCAGGCTGGTGCCCTATAAACCCAATATCAGCAGCCTTTCGAGGCAGATAGGGGTCACCTGGGAAACCCTGCTCAGGTATCTGTTCTACCTTGAAAAAGCGAAGATAACCACATGGCTGGGAAAGGACACCCACGGCATCAATTATCTGAACAAACCTGAAAAACTCTACCTTCAGAACGCCGACCTTTTATATGCACTCTCCGAAGGAGAGGTCAATATCGGAAATGTCAGAGAAACTTTCTTTCTTAACCAGGTCAATGTGGTTCACCAGGTGACACATCCGGATAAAGGTGATTTTCTGGTAAATGGGAACTATACCTTCGAAGTAGGGGGAAAGCGAAAAACCGCTAAACAGATCCGTGAATTGGAAGATGCATACGTGCTTCAGGATGACATTGAATCTGGTTCAGGGGGGATAATACCTCTTTGGATGTTTGGTTTACTTTATTGAATGCAGCCACACAAAAACTCAGGAAGATATGAAACGATTTCCAGCCACCTTACTGCCACTCTTGATCATAACCTTACATTCCTGCGGCCCTGGATCCCATCCGCATGGCGAGTTCAGGATCGTGCCCTCTCCCCGCCAGTTCGAAATCTCCGGATCCAGCCAGCTGGAGGCGGAGGATCTGACCCGGTACTCCCTTATGGAAGGAGTGGAACTGGTGATGGCCGGAAGGGCGCTGAACGGGCTGCAAAGGGCAGAGGGCGGCTCCGGAGCACCCATAACCGGCCGCATTGACACCACCCTGGAGTTGCCTTCTGAGGGGTATATCCTGGAGATCTCCCGTCGCAGGGTGACCATTATCGGCAAAGACCATGCAGGACTGTTTTACGGCTTCATGACCCTGGGACAGCTGATGGAAGATGCAAGAGAACAGGAGGTCCCCCTGCCGGCATGCCGGATAATCGATTATCCGGGTCTGCATTACAGGGCTATACACCTGGATATGAAGCATCACCGGGAAAAACTGGAATACTACTTCGATCTGGTGGACTGGCTCGCCTCCTATAAGGTGAACGGGATCATCGCCGAGATGGAGGACAAGCTGGAGTACCGGCGGCGGCCGGAAGTGGCTTCGGCCGATGCACTGAGTATAGAGACCTGGAAGGAGCTCAGCGAGTATGCTGCTGAACGGAATATCGAAATAAGCCCCCTGATCCAGGGACTGGGACACGCCTCCTTCGTTCTCAAGCATGAAGAATTCCACGATCTCCGGGATGATCCGGGGAGCGACTGGGCCTTCAATCCCCTGGATCCCGGGACCTACCGGGTACAGTTCGACCTCTACCGGGATGCGCTGGAAGCGACACCGAACGGACGGTTCCTGCATGTGGGAGGGGATGAAGTGCACACCACGGGAAGGGGCAGCGGCAAGTCACCCCTGGAGCTCCAGCTGATCTGGCTCGACAGCGTATGCCGGTTTGCAGAGGAACACGGCCGTGTTCCCATATTCTGGGACGACATGCCCCTGAAACATGCCGGGGTATACAGGGCCATGTTCGATCCGGGCATGGACCGGGAAGCGGTGCACCGCCTGTGGGAGGAGAACGAGGCCTCCTTATTGCAGTTCCTCGACCGGTTCCCGAAGAACTGCATCTACATGCGTTGGAACTACAGCCATCCCGGGACCGAGGGCAATCTGAAGGCCATGGAGTGGTTCCGGGACCACGGGCTGCAGGTCATGGGGGCAACCGCCGGTCAGACCCGCTGGGTGCTGATGCCCCAGAACGAAAGCAATATGGAGAATATCCGGAGCTTCGCCCTCAGCTCCATGGAGAGCGGACTGCAGGGACTCCTGCTAACGCTCTGGGATGATGATTCGCCTCACTTTGAGTTGTATAAGCGGGGGATCCTGGCCTTTGCCGAGTACGCCTGGGCCGGGGACCGCCGCAGCAGGGAGGAGGTCAAGGCCGTCTACCAGCACCGGGAATTCTCCCACCGTGTGGCCGAACCCGCTTACGCTTTTATCGATATGCTGGAGGAGCCGGTGGCTTTCTGGAATAATGCACTGTTGAAGGAGGGTGACCGCAGGGCATTGAGCAAGATGGAGCGTCCCCTGGAGGAGGCCGTCATCGACCTGCCGGACCCGGACCGGAAAGGGGAGTGGAGCGAACGGTATGAGGGACGCCTGGCCGAGGCGGAGCAGATGGCAGCCATTTGTGATACCGTAGCAGAAAGGATCGATGCACTGGTGCAAAAAGCCGAAAGAAACCACCACAGGCTGGAGATTTACCGGCAGGTGAACCGGATGGCACGGTTCGCCCCGGAGGCACTTCTGGCACTTGCAGCTTTTGACCGTTCCTCCACACCGGCAGAGGAGCGGGAAGCCCTGGAGGAGATCCATCAGCTCCCCATCACTTTCCAGAATCGGCGGGAGCGGCTGGAAGAGGTGTTCGGAGAAACCAGGATCCTGGAGAAACCTGCCGGATATATTCTGGACCAGGACCACCACAACCACCTGGCCAACCAGTCAATTACCTTCGACTGGCAGTTTATTGCCGAGATGTTGTTTCTGGAGAAGATGAAGCTGAATGTAATTCAATGATTCTTTTCGTCCAATCGGACAGGAAGAGAGGAATATTGATGAAGCCGTTCTCCCGGCGGAGGTTATTCAATGAAAATCTGATTCTGATGGGCGGAGCGTATTTTTTATGGTACACCGATAAGCTTTTACCAGTCACACGGCTTTCAGATTTAACCTCCACTGGAATGATCTGTGAGGCTGTCTGTATCAGATAGTCAATCTCAGCTTTGTTCCCGGAACTCCAATAATGAGGATTTTCATCGAATAGCGGTTCAAGCGATTGCAATATGGCATTTTCTGCCAGAGCCCCTTTAAACTCTGTAAATCCTATATGACCTGAAAGCATAATTTCCGGCGAGATTTTTGACAATCTTCTAAGGATTCCGCAATCAAAAGCATATAGCTTAAAAGCCGACACATCGCGGTAGGCGCTGAGCGGAATAACTGGTTTGGATACCAGATAAACACGGTACACAAGCCCGGCTTCTTCCAGCCAGAGCAGGGCATTTTCGTATTCACGTGCTCTTGCCCCGGTCTTCACTACTTTATAGATGAATTTTCTGTTTTCTTTAGCTAGTTGAGAAGGCAATGAATTCCAGATGCTATTAATCCGGGCTAATTGAGCAGTATCGGCATACTTCGAGAAATCCAGGGTATAAAGATTCAGGATGTTTTGCAATACATCTTCAACCCTGTCCATTCCTCTGTTATCAAGAAGTGAAACAGCTGCTTCGGGCATTCCCCCGCACAACTGGTATCTTCTGTATTCTTCATGTAATCTATTGTAGACCAGTTTTGGCAAAGGTTCAATTCGGGAGATATCATCGACTATATCATGAATTTTTTCATCCGCAGTATGGAGAAATTCTTTGAATGAAACAGGTCTCATATTCATTATTTCCACTTTGCCCACAGGTACCGACATACGCTTCTTTTTTATGGTTACACCCAGAAGCGAACCTGCGGCAACGATATGGTATTCAGGGGCGTCTTCACAGAAATACTTCAAACTGTTTAAAGCGCCCTCACATTCCTGGATTTCATCAAAGATGATCAATGTCTTCTCTGGAATAATCGGAACACTGGAAAAGAGAGCAAGATCCTTTAGAATTCGGCGGACGTCCCTGGTCCTGTTGAATACTTCAGCAAGTTCCACTGTTCTATCAAAATTAAATACCGCCACATCATCGAAGCATTGGTTACCGAACTCCCTCATAATCCAGGTCTTCCCTGTTTGCCTCGCCCCTTTCAGAAGAACAGGTTTTCTGTCTTTGCTATATTGCCATTGCTTTAACTGATCTATGAGGTCTCGCTTGATCTCCATTATCACTTATTATATATCAATTATGTGTAAATATACACATAAAACATATAAAAAAGTGGTTTGTTTTTGAGAAATAGGAACGATCCGTGATCTGCTTTAATCTTTGAGTGATCTCCGCGCCCGCCACCTCGCACAGGGCGGGCAACAGGTCCCAGAATGCCGACAGGTGGCCAATTTTTTATTGGACTATCCGGGTCAGAAGTTCCTTTTCCAGAACAACCTCCGGGTCAAAGTGCTTGCTTTGCATGTAATTCAGCAGACTGTTTTGGCTTCCTGC
>CAZRZY010000127.1:9383-12681 GCA_964604655.1 uncultured Bacteroides sp.
TGCCATTTCACCAACGATTCCGTTCCAGTTGGACTGGGCGTGGTCCGAGATGCTGTGGGAGTTGATTCCCACGTCCACCTCCCCGATCAGGTTATCCACCCGGATGGAAATCAAGTTCTCCCCCTCCCTGAGCAACCCGGTCAGAGGGTACTGATGCGGTGTGGCCAGACTGTTTTGGCTTCCTGCCTCTGTGCCGTTGACCCATACACGGGTGTGCCAGTGCGGTCTTTCGAGCTTCAACAGGGACGGTTTCTCAGCCTGCTGCCTGGTGATCCGGGATAGCGTCCATTTAGAATATGCCTGTCCGCCGATCTTTTGCAGGATCCGGGATGCCCGGGCAGTCCTGGAAGACCGGATCAGCCATCTCGGACTCTCCGGAATGAAGAACGACGCCATCAGGAAAAGAGCTGCCGGAATCGTTTCCGCCCAGAACATCCACCTCCAGCCCCACTGTCCGTTCCATGAATTGCGGATGTAGTCGTCGGTGGCTTGTTCCGGTACCTTCCCGGCAATCAGATAGTTGACGATCTGCGCTACCAGAATCCCCGTCACAATGGTCAGCTGGTTCAGAGAGACCAGAGCACCACGGTGCCTGGCAGGGGTAACTTCGGCGATATACATGGGAGACACGGTGGATGCAATTCCGATTCCGAAACCACCCACTATCCGGTAAAGGAAGAACAGTTCGATAGTGTTGCTCCATCCGGTTCCCAGCGCACTGGCCGTAAAGAGAAAAGCTGCCACGGTAAGGCTTCTTCTCCTCCCGAACGATTCACTGAGCCATCCGGCGGTAATAGCCCCGCCTACACATCCGATCAGTGCGGAGCTCATGGCCCAGCCCTGAATTCCCGGTTGTTGAGTGATCTGAAAAAAACGCTCATAGAATGGTTTGGCACCGCCTATGACCACCCAGTCGTAACCAAACAGTAATCCGCCCAGTGCGGAGACCAGGGAAATGGTCAGTACGAAACGGAAATGGATGCGGCCGGTATATGCAGAAGGATCCAAATCAACGGTTCAGGGCGCTGCTTCCACTTTCCAGAGCCAGAATGAACGATTCCAGAGGCTCCAGGTCCACCCGGACCCGGCCGGTCCCTTCTTTCACCCGCAATAAAAACTCCTTTCCGGACGGTTGACCCGAGAGCTGATCTTCCATACGGTAGTTGCCATCCTCCATGCCCCACTCCCGGATGATCTCCGGTGGAAGCTGCAGATCAAAACCAAACCGCTCCCGGGTATCGAAATTGACAACGATTATCAGCCGCTCTTCCCCTTTCCAGCGAAGGTAGGAGAAGACCCGGTCGTTGTACCATTCGGTCTCTGAACGATTGTGGCTGTGGATCTCCCGGTACTCCCCGGTCAGCGCCGGGGATTCCAGGGTGAAGTTCAGAAGGCGGCGGTAGAACTCCCTGAGCTCCTTCTCCTCCTCCGTCAGCTGCCCTCCGTCGAAGGCTCCGCCGTTCATCCACCGCTGGTGGTGAGGGACTCCCCAGTAGTCGAAGATCGTGGTGCGGGTCTGTGAACCGAAACCGGGATTCCCGTCACCCGGTTCTCCCACTTCCTGTCCGAAATAGACCATGGTGGGGGAGGTGGAGATGGTGGCCGATACCACCATGGCGGGCTTCCCCGGGGCAGCGCTCCCGGCGAAACCGTTACTGGCGATCCGCTGCTCGTCGTGGTTTTCCAGGAAGTGGAGCATGTGGTGTTCGATATCCTTCAGCCCTTCCTGGATGGGCACGATCCGGTCGGTACTTCCGCGGCTCTGCATGATCACTTTCAGGGTATCATACAATTCCACCTTGTCGTAGAGGTAGTCCATTTTCCCCAGGTGGATATAGTCCCGGTAGATGTGCGGCCGGTATATCTCCGCCAGAAGGAAGGCATCGGGCCGTGTGGTCTTTATGGCACTGTTCAGATAGCTCCAGAACTCCACCGGCACCATCTCGGCCATATCGTACCGGAACCCGTCCACTCCTTTCCCTATCCAGTAGAGGGCGATGTCCCGGAACTTTTTCCAGGAATCGGGAACCTCCCGTTCTTTCCAGAAAGCGTGATGCATCTGAAACGGTTCATTTTCGTACCCCGGAGGCAGGGTGTCGAAATCCCTGGTACCGTCGGGCCTTACCCCGAAGTTGACCTTCACTGCCTCATACCAGTCGTTCATATCTGGCTGAGGACTGCGCGATCCGTTACCGGTCCATTTGGCAGGAACCTCATGGAACCGCCCGTCGGCTTTCGGATGGGGTTCTCCTCCCAGGGGAAGGTAGCCTTCGCGCCACTCAGGGACCCGGAACGGCTCCCCGGTGATGTAGTAGAAGTTGTTGTCGCGCCGGTACGCCATGGTGGTATCGTCCGATGCTCCGAAGTCTTCCACTCCTTCAGGATTGGTCACGGAATGGTACACCCTGGCCACATGGTTGGGGACGATATCGATGACCACCTTCAGCCCATGCCGGTGGGTCCGGTCGATGAGCTCTTCAAATTCATTCAGCCTTTTGGAAGGATCCACCGCCAGATCAGGATTCACATTGTAGTAGTCCTTGACGGAATAGGGCGAACCGGCCCTGCCCTTGACCACATCCGGGTCATCCCCGGGAATGCCGAACTCACTGTAATCGGTCACCATGGCGTGGTGCAGCACCCCGGTGTACCAGAGATGGGTGACTCCCAGATTCCGGATCTCCTTCAGTGCGGTGCCGGTGAAATCATTGAACTTTCCCACTCCGTTCTCCTCCGGGGTTCCCCAGGGTTTGTTGGTGGTTTCGGTGTTTCCGAAGAGCCGGGTAAATACCTGGTAGACGACGATCTTTCCTTCTGATTCGCTCACTTCCTTCTCTTTTGGTGGAGGACCGCAGCTTGGCCAGAGTATCAGGGCAAGCCATCCTGTGCTGATGATCCTGTTGAATTTCATTGGTTTATTGTACCAGGTCCGCGTAGGATACCAGCTCGATACCCAGTTCCTCGACGGTCTTCATCACCTCCCTGCTGGTAAATAGGTCGGTTACCATCTGCCGGTCGGTACCCACATCCTCGTATCCCTCATGTCCCACTCCTTCCATTTCTGTGGTGGCCATGGCCGGGTGTTCCACAAACAGGTAGGTTTTTCCTTGCTCCAGCTGGTGCAGTCCCTGAATGAACCGCCGGATCCGCTCCCCGGAGGTGGCGGCCTTTTCCATGGGAGGGAAGCGTTCCACCCCCAGCTCGCCCGGATCGATCTTCAGTCCGTATTCTTCGGCCAGGTCCCGGAACACCCCGGCCACCCGGTCGTCCCAGCCGGCGCAGCCCATATGGCAGGTGA
>CAZRZY010000128.1:0-12624 GCA_964604655.1 uncultured Bacteroides sp.
TTCAGGTTTCCCGGCATGGGAACCTCTTCGGCTGACACCGTCCTGGCTTTCTTGCCGCGGGGTTTCAGATCCCTGATATAGACCGGGGCCCCTCCACCCCGTACCAGAAGGTTCACGGGAAGATCCCCCAGCAGTTCTTCTTCTTTCAGGACATGAATCCGGTCATTATCCATGACCTTCCCGATCATATGGCACTCCAGTCCCCAGCGGGCGCTCACTTCCTGCAGCCTTTCCAGAGAGGAGTGCTCGACACCCAGCAACATCTGTTCCTGGGTCTGTGAAAGAAGAATCCCAAGCGAATCAATATCTTCACGGGCCACAGGGATCTGATCCAGCTGAAGCTTCACTCCCTTTTTTCCACGAAATGCCATTTCAGATGCAGCGCACAAAACCCCGCCGGCGCCCACATCCTGCATGGCTGCAATCAGTCCTTCCCGGTTGAGCTCCACCAGGCAGTCCATCAGTATCTTTCCGCTTGCCGGATCAGCCACCTGCGATTCGGGGACTATCTGGCCTTTGTTCTTCAGGGCCCGTGAAGCAAATCCGGCCCCATGCACTCCCTTTCCGGAAGTCTTTTTTCCCAGCAGGACTACTACCTGGGAGGAACTGGAAAAGGAGGCCCTGATCAATTGGTCGTGCGGAACCACCCCCACCGCCATCAGATTCACCAGGGGATTGAAATTGTAGCTGCTGTCGAAGAGGATCTCGCCACCCACTACCGGTACACCGAAATTATTGGAATAACTACCCAGTGCGGTGATCACCGCATTGACCATATCGCGGATCCTTTTGTCCCGCGGATCTCCAAATCGAAGGATATTCAACTGGCACAGGGGTTCTGCCCCCATGGATATCAGGTCGCGGTTCACGTTCCCCACCCCCACAGCACCCTGACGGGGGTCCACTGCAATGGGATGGTTATGGGACTCCATCTTGATCACGCAGGCCAGTTCCTCGTTGATCTTTATAACCCCTGCATTCTCTTCACCCGCAGGAACCTCTACCTCGTTTTCAAAAAAAGGCATCTCCTGAATCCACTTGATCGAACTTTTATAAGAGATGTGTTCCGACCACATGGTGGCAAACATATTCATCTCGAATCCGTTGGGTTCCCGGCCCAACATGGAGTGTATCGAATACACCTCATCACGAGTAAGATATGAAAGGGCCCGTTCTTTCAGTTGAGCTTCATTCTGGTTCATAGGGGATCAAATTTTAGGAGCAAATATAGTGAATTGATCATATCCTCAGAATGTTTACTTTTGCTGAAAACCCTTTTATATGAACAGGATCTCACTGATCACAGGGGCAACAGCAGGTATAGGGAAAGCCACCGCTCTCGCACTGGCAGAACAAGGATTTGACGTGATCATCACCGGCCGCAGAATGAAACGGCTCGAAGAGCTGGAGGCCGATATCCGGCAGCGCACCAACACAGACGTTCTTTCTCTGGCTTTCGATATCAGAGAGCAGGATGCGGTCCGGGAAGCGTGCCGAAAATTGAAAGGAAAATGGACCCATGTGGATATCCTGGTCAATAACGCCGGACTGGCGGCCGGACTTGCCACGATCCAGGAGGGGGACGTCCATGACTGGGACCAGATGATCGATACCAACCTGAAAGGCCTGCTCTACATCACCCGGCATATCACTCCCGGAATGGTGGAACGGGGAAGCGGACATATCATCAACATCGGGTCCATTGCCGGGAAGGAGGCGTATGAAAAAGGGAACGTATATAACGCCACCAAATTTGCGGTGGACGGGCTTACTCAGGCCATGCGTCTCGACCTGGTGGATCAGGGTATCAAGGTCACAGCCATCAACCCGGGTGCGGTGGAGACCGAATTCAGCCTGGTCCGCTTCAAGGGAGACGATGAAAAGGCCTCCCGGGTCTACGAAGGCTACACTCCCCTGCATGCAGAAGACATTGCAGAAGCGATCGTTTTCGCGGTCACCCGCCCTGCCCATGTGAATATCGACGATATGGTGATCATGGCCACCGCCCAGGGACGTACCCGTAAATTCAATAAAAAAGCATAAGACCTTATTTAGCACAAGACCTCATTTAGCATAAGACCTTATTTAGCACAAGACCTCATTTAGCATAAGACCTCATTTAGCACAAGACCTCATTTAGCACAAGACCTCATTTATGATCTACCCAGTCGACTACCTGGAGCAATTCACCAGGTCCGTATTTGAAAAGATGGGCTGCAGCCCGGAGGATGCCAGGATGGCCACGGATGTCTTTATTGCCGCCGAACTCCGGGGTTATTCCAGCCATGGTATGATCCGGATCAAAGATTATTTCCAGCTCTGGCAGGCAGGGCGGATCACTGTCAGACCCGATGTCAGGATCGTCCATGAATCACCCAGCACTGCCGTGGTGGAGGGCGACGGTGCCATCGGCATGATCGCAGCCACCAAGTCGATGCAGATTGCCATCGAAAAAGCGAAGGCTGCGGGTACCGGCTGGGTCTCCACCAGGGGCTCCAACCATTACGGCATCGCCGGCTACTATTCCATGATGGCCCTGGAACATGACATGATCGGCATCAGCATGACCATTGCCAATCCGCTGGTAGCCCCTACCTTTTCCATCTCGCAGATGCTGGGGACCAATCCGATTTCCGTTTCGGTACCGGCCGGCAAACATCCGCCGTTCGTGGCCGATTTCTCCACCACCCCCATTGCCCGGGGCAAACTTGCGGTGGCCGCCAAAAAGGGAGAGAAAGTACCTGTGGGTTACGTCCAGGATGCTGATGGAGTTCCGTCCACCGATCCCGACATCATCAAACAGGGGGGATCCATGGTTACCCTGGGTGGCACCCGCGAACAGGGCAGCCATAAAGGGTACTGCCTGAGTGCCGTTGTGGACATCTTCTCCGCAGTACTCTCCGGGGCCAATTTCGGCCCCTTCTGTCCTCCCTCGGTAGCCTACCTGCCGGTGAAGGAGGAGAAAGTGGGCGAAGGGACCGGGCACTTTTTCGGCGCCATGCGCATCGATGCCTTCCAGAAGCCGGAGGAATTCAAAGCACAGATGGACCGCTGGATCGAGACCTTCCGGGCCGCCAAACCTGCCAAAGGACAGGAGCGGGTGCTGATCCCCGGCGATCCCGAACGGGAGAACGAAGAGCGGATCAGCCGGGAAGGGATCGATGTGATTCCCGGAGTCCACAAAGAGATGAAGGAGATCGCCGATCAGCTGGGGATCGAGTTCCGGTAGCCGGCTGGCAAAAAGGAAGTGGCCGTCTGGAAAGTTTTTCCCAGGATCAATCTAAAACGAATACCTCTTCGATTGGAAGATCAAATACCCGGGAAATGTCATAGGCCAACTTCAGTGAGGGATTATACTTCCCCTGCTCCAGGAATACAATGGTCTCTCTTCTCACCCCCACCCTGCGGGCCAGCTCCAGCTGTGTGAGCTGATCCCTGGCTCTGAGCTCTCTGATCCGGTTCTTCATGACAGATCAGATGCAAAGTTCGCGGAATCAGTCATACCTTCTTCGAATATAGCGCTGATAGATCCAGCTCAGGACCCAGATAATGGCCATTCCAAGGATACCTGCCCCGATGAGACTGCTTCTTTCCATTCCGATCCGTTCTTCGAATATCATGATCAAAAGCCAGAGATAGAGGGATACATAATAGGCGGTGGCCGCCCCTCTGCGCATTATCTTTTTAGACATCTCATCCTCCCCGGGAAGCTGCTTCCTGGCATCCCTCATCCGCCTGAAAGCCAGGAATAGGGCAAAACCCACCACCAGGACCAGTCCGAGGATCATAAGCAGTTCCTGAAAATCATACGATGTTGCCGGATTCACCATCCAGAAGATCAGTGATATGATGACCACTGCGGCCAGTACCACCGTGAAAATCGCTTTTTTCATTGTTCAATATGTTATATATTTCTAACACAAGAAATAGATTTATATAACATTCATGTCAAGTTTCTTTAAAAAAAACTGACTCCCCAAGTTTTTGGACGTGCCCCGGAATTTTCGGTAACCTAATAATCCGTTGACTTTGAAGCACCCCTGATTCCGGCATAGGAGACATGCTTGGTCATCCTCTAAAAGATAAGGACCGGCACATTCCGCGCATTTATCGACCTTTCAGTAGAATTGAAAAGTGTGAAAGATGTATATTATCCTTTTGTTAACCTTTTAAATGTTTTTTATTCTAATTTACATCCCTCTGAAAATAAAAAATATCTGTAAAGCACTGAATTTATATAATAAACAGATAATATATATCCCTCTTCCCGTCTGAACGGAACGGAATCGCCGCATCTACCGGCTTTCCCGCCCGTTTAAGCCCGTTTAAGCCCGTTTCATGCCCGTTCATGCCCGTTCATGCCCGTTCATGCCCGTTCATGCCCGTTCATGCCCGCTTCATGCCCGTTTCATGCCCGCTTCATGCCCGTTTAAGTCCGCTTTATGCCCGTTTAAGTCCGCTTTATGCCCTTTCCCAGCAGAAACGCTCCGCGATTGAATACTCAGGGTAAACGGGCATGCAGAAAAATCAAAAAAATCAGAAATATTGAGGTAAGTCCAACCAATTTTATACTGCGGATCGCAAGATTGGTCAAAGCGATCCCCCATATTTACACTATCATCGCATTTGATGGGATCCTGACCCATCGACTATGTAATGAACACCGACCCAACATGAACATCCAGCAACAATCACGTAGCGAATACATCCACCGGATCAACCGGGTGGTGGAATACATCGAAGCACACCTGAACGAAGAACACTCCCTGCAGACGCTGGCGGAGGTGGCCCACTTCTCCCCTTTCCACTTTCACTGGCTCTTCAAACACCACTGAAGCCTTTGGTTGCAAAATCTCATGATTAACTGAACCTGCGCGATCTGAACAGCAGATTCTTCCATATTCAGTAATTTTCGTAAATTCCATTTCTGTCATTCTTTCTTTAGATTCTGCATAAGGCATAAGAGCACCGAAATCCAATAATCTACAAACCACAAATATGAAACCCATTCAACCAATCCTGGCAATACTGATCCTGGTGACTTTCCCGGAGGTCACAGCCCAGGAGCAGATACCGGAAAATCGGAGTTTCATCGAGAAACAGATGGTATACAAAACAATTGACGGAATACAGTTGTATGTGGATCTGTTTATTCCGGATGGATCACACAAGGAGACGTTGCGTCCGGCAGTGGTTTTCTTTCATGGGGGCGGGTGGGCCTATGGCTCTCCTTCGAGTTTTCACGAAGCCTGCCGCAGATTTGCCCGGAGAGGATATGTGACAGCCTCTTTTCAGTACCGTCTTTCCATCAATGAGGATGGAAGTTATCCCCATCCTGAGATCACTCCTGTGGAATGTACCAAAGATGCCCGGTCAGCAGTGCGCTGGCTGAAAAAGAATGGAGATACATTTATGACGGATCCGGAGCGAATCATTGTGGCCGGACATTCGGTCGGAGGACAACTGGCGCTGTCAACCTCACTATGCAATACGGTGAATGAATCTTCTGATGATCTGTCCATCTCAGCCAGACCTGCCGCCATTCTCGTCTACTCAGGTACAGTCAATACCATCGAGGCATGGTGTGATAACCTGTTGGGAAACAGACGGAATGAAATCTGGTCTATTAGCCCTTTTCACAACTTGAAACCGGGAATGCCACCCACCCTGGGATTTCATGGAAGGGAGGATTGTACGGTCCGTATTTACTCCATATTCTTCTTCCTGGAAAAGGCTAAAGAACTTGGTAATGACATAGAGTATGTCATACTCGATGGTAAGAAACATTTCCTGGATGAGTCCAGTAAAAAGTATTCCGGGTATTTCGGTGAGGACATCCTGGAGCGGACCGATGAATTCCTCGAAAAGTATGGGCTCATGCCAGAAGAATGGAATTAGCCTTCCCCTTCACCTTTCAGTATCGGCTTAGTTGAATACAGGCACCCTTCCCGGGGTCCACGGGGCTTGCAATTCCTCCAGACGATCTTCCACCTGTGATATCTCCAGCACGATCTGCTCCAGTTGGCCCAGTACCGGCGGGAACTCCTCGCGGAGGATCTCCAACTGGTCGGTTTCGGTCCGGGTCAGATCCGAGGTGGAGGACCAGTGGGTGTAGATCATGGCGCTGAGCCGGCGGTTCAGGGGCATGGGCATGGGGGGCAGCTCCTCCCAGCTAGCCCTGGCGTCCGGACCCTCCATGGTGAATAGCACTTCCTCCAGTCCGGCTTCCAGCTCCTTCACCTTCAGGAACAGTTCTTGGCCGGTTCCGGGGGTCTGTTTGATGGCCTGGCGAATGGCACCCAGTTTCAACTGCTGCTCCCGGGCCAGCTGCCGGGCTCCGGTCATCACCCGCGACAGCTCTGAAACCTCCCTCTGGAAGGCCACCAGGGCTGCGGGATCTTTGGCCGGCAGGGTGGCATGCTTCAGGAGGGTGGCATTGAATTCCACCGGTTCGGCAAGCTGTGTCACCTCTCCCCTGGCCACCATATGCAGCTCCACGCTGTAGGTGTCCGGCATGGCCAGCAGCCCGGGCTCGGAGGAAGTCACCTTTTCTCCTCCGGAAGAGCCTGCGCTGCCGAAAGATCCTCCGCTGCCCGATGAACCACTGCCGCCCGGGGAGGATAAAGTCACCGGATTGGTCGAAGAGAAGCGCAGGTCCCAGGAGATGCGGTTGATCCCTTTGGAAGCCTTCTTGTAGAGCTTGCGGATCCCGTTGCCCGAGGCATCGCGGATGGCGAAGACCAGGTAAGGAGCTTCCTCGGCCTCTTCTTCCCGGAGTCGTTCACGGCCGGGTTGCGGAATCGGTTGCTTCTCCTTGAAAAGCTCCTTCTCCGTTTCTCTCCGTTGTTCTTTCAGTGTCTTTGGCACCTCTTTCAGGTAGTAGGTGAAGGTGGCTCCGAAAGGCGGGTTGGGAGACTTGTAGAAGCTGGAGCCCTGGCCGTATTTCCCTCCGGTCTGGATATACATCAGCGCCTCCTCCACCGGGAAGATGTGGGCCTCTTTCTCTGTAAGGGCCTGATCCCTGGCCATCTCCCTGAGCGGGGTGTAGTCGTCCAGGATATAGAATCCCCTTCCGAAGGTGGCCACCACCAGGTCGTTCTCCCGCTCCTGTATCGCCATATCCTTCACGCTGATGGTGGGCATTCCCGATGGCAGCCCGCTCCAGGTTTCGCCCCCGTCCAGGGTAACATATACCCCGAATTCGGTGCCTGCGAACAACAGTCCCGGCACTTCCGGATCCTGCTCGATGGTGTGGACCGTCTCATCCTCCGGCAGGTTGCCGGCAATGGAAACCCAGCTGTTTCCCCGGTCGGAACTCTTCAGGACATAGGGAGTGAAATCGTCCCGTTTCCGGTTATCGAAGGTGGCGTAGAGCACCTCTGAATCGAACCGGTCGGCCAGCAGGTCGCTCACATAGGTATACTCGGGAACACCCGGGAACTGTCGTATCTTACGCCAATTCTGACCCCCGTCTTCCGTCACGGCGACTACCCCGTCGTCGGTCCCGGTAAAAAGCAGGTTCTCATCCAGGCGGGATTCCGAAAAGGAGACCCCGGTCCCCCAGAGGCTGGTGGAGACATCCTTTACCACCGCATCCCAGCTCCAGTAATGTTCCATTACCGGCCAGCTGTTGCGGTCGGTCTCCGAGGTAAGGTCCCCGCTGATCACCTCCCAGGAGTTGCCCCGGTCGTCGGAACGGAACAGTTTGTTGGCCATCATGTAGACCCGGGTGTGGGAGTGGTGGCTGAGGGCCAGGGGAGCGTTCCAGTTCCACTTGTAGGTTTCCTCCCCTTTCCGCGGTCTGGGCTTGATGGAGATCCCCTCACCGCTGCGCCGGTCGTGCCGGTGGGCATTCCCGTACTGGGACTCGCAGTAGACGATATTCGGATCGGTCGGGTCCACCGCCACCCAGAATCCGTCCCCGCCTTTGATCGCTTTCCACTCTTCGCTGGTCACCCCGGCCGAACTTTTATTCATGGAAGGTCCTCCCAGGGTATTGTTATCCTGGGTGCCTCCGTATACTCTGTAAAACGGGAAGGTATTGTCCAGGCCCACCCGGTAGAACTGAGTGACCGGCAGATTGGTCTTGAACTGGTAGGTCACCCCGCTGTCAAAGGTCTCATACACCCCTCCGTCACCCCCGATCAGAAAGTGACCGGTATCGTCCGGATCGATCCAGAGCGCATGGTCATCCACGTGACGGTTATCCAGACTCAGGGTCTTCCAGGTCTTTCCGCAATCCAGGGTGACTTTGGAACGGGTCTCCATGGAGTAGACCTTGTTCACATCCACCGGATCACAGTAGATCTCATTGTAGTACTGTCCGCTGGAATGGTAGTCGCTCATCCTTTTCCAGGAAGCACCCCTGTTTTCAGAGCGGAAAAATCCCCCCTTCCCTTCGGCCGCTTCCACGATCAGGTAGACCACATTCCGGTCCACCGGTGATACGGCGATGCCCATCCCTCCGATATGTACAGAGGGCAGGCCTTTCATGATCTTTTCCCAGGTTTCCCCTCCATCAGTGGACCGGTAGACGGCCGACTCGGGACCCCCTCCGATCTTGGTGAATACGTGCCTTCTGCGCTGTTCGCTGGTGGCATACAACAAATTGGGATCCACCGGATCCATCACCACGTTGTTCACCCCGGTCTCTTCACTGATCTCCAGCACTTTTCTCCAGGTTTTCCCTCCGTCGGTGGTTTTGTAGAGCCCCCGGTCGCTCCCGGGTCCCCAAGCGGAGCCTTCGGCGGCCACTAACACCACATCGGGATCTCCGGGATCAATGACGATCCCCCCGATATGCCTGGAATCTTTCAGACCCATGTGGGTCCAGGATTCTCCGCCGTCCTCGGAGCGGTAAACACCATCACCATAACCCAGGGCACGCTGATGGTTGTTCTCACCTGTTCCCAGCCAGAGTACATTGGGATTGGTGGGATCCATGGCGATAAACCCCATGGAATAGGAACCATAACTATCAAAAACCGGCGTGAAAGTGGTTCCGTTATTGGTGGTTTTCCAGACACTTCCCGAGGCCACAGCGACATACCACTCATTGTGATTTTCGGGATTGACTGCAAAATCAGCGATCCGGCCGGAGGTCATGGCCGGACCGATGCCTCGCCATGTTAGTCCGCAAAACAGGGCGGAATCAATGTTGCAGGCATCTTTTTCGGCAGTTGCCCTCTCCTTCGCTCTAAGTACAACACTGGAACCCAGTAGAATGAAAAACAGAATAGCTGTTACTCCGGTGAAAGCGTTTGTGCGATGCATGATGTGATCAGATTTGAGGTTGATAAAACTGACCTGTGAAAATACGCATTAATCACTACTTTTACAGCAAAACCAGGGCTATGATAGAGGCTATTCTACAACACAGATCGATCCGTAAATATCAAAACCGACCCATTCCCGAGCCGTTGATGAACGCCATCCTGGAGGCGGGCATACGTGCCTCCACCACGGGTAACATGCAGGTTTATTCCATAGTGGTCACCACCGATCAGGAGGTGAAAAAGGAGCTTTTGCCCCTGCACTTCAACCAGAGCATGGTAACAGAGGCGCCTGCAGTACTCACCTTCTGTGCGGATTTCAACCGCTTCAACAAGTGGTGCAGGCTGAGGAACGCTGAGCCGGGATATGACAACTTCCTCTCTTTCATGACGGCAGCCATCGATGCACTGCTGGTTGCTCAAAATGTCTGCGTGGCGGCTGAAGACGAGGGACTGGGTATCTGCTATCTGGGAACCACCACCTACACGGCCGAAAAGATCATTGATGTGCTGGAACTACCCAAAGGTGTGGTCCCGGTGACCACTGTCACTGCGGGATACCCTGCAGAGAACCCCGGATTGACCGACCGGTTACCCCTCCATGCGGTTATTCACAGGGACAAGTACCGGGATTATACCGTGGATGATATCAATACCTATTACAGCGAGAAGGAGTTACTCACAGTAAACCGGGAGTTCGTCAAAGAGAATAAAAAGGAGACCCTGGCTCAGGTATTTACCGATGTCCGTTATAAAAAAACAGACAACGAGTTGTTTTCCAAGGAGTTGCTTAAAGTTTTGAAAAAACAGGGCTTTTTAGAATAACCAAACAATAGAGCCATACGTAAAAGAATCTGAAATTTTGTGAATTTCTACCCTTGACAGGTAATTTTTTTGTATGAATGATTAAACTATATTTGTAACAATCAGTACCGGACAAAACATAGCAGCCATGAAAAGAGCATCGATCCTGATCATTATTTTGTTTACGGTGGGCCTCCTGTTTAGTGCATGCAACAAGCAAGTCTGCCCTGCCTACAGCCAGGCCGATACCGAACAGACCGAGGAGCCGGCCACCTGACCCGGTCTCTGCCTCATTATCAGTGTTGGAAGATTTACCCGCGGTAGATCTTTTTTTTTGCCCGGTTATCAACAATCCCCGGCTATTTTCGTTTCTTTGTAAATGTGCCGTATATCTACGCATATGAGAAGATATCTCTTCATATTGTTGTGGCTTTTTAGTGGCGGAACTTCCCTCTTTTCCCAAGGAGAGATCGATGAACAGAAGAGGGTTCTTTTCAGGGACGAGAATACCTTCGGAGGATTTCTTACTTCCAATGGTTTTGGGGTCAACTACCGGTATGGATTCTGGAGGAATGCCCGAAATCAGTTGATCCTGGATGGTGATTTCTCTTACGTGAAACATCCAAAGGAAGTGAAGACCACGATTGCCTATGATTACACCACCCACCGGTATGTGTATGGCAAATCCAATCTTTTCTGGGAAATCAAGGGACTGGCGGGCTGGCAAAAAGAGCTTTTCCGGAAAATTGACAGAACAGGGATCTCTGTGCGCATGTTTTACAGCGGAGGGGTTTCGGTGGGCTTCCTCAAACCGATCTACTACGAGGTATACACCTTTTCCTCCATCGGGGAAGCCACCGACATGGAGTATATGAAATTTGATGCAGCCATTCATCAGACCCAGATTGGGGGAAGAGGTCCCTTTTTCATGGGTTTCAATGAGCTGAAAGTGGTTCCAGGGCTGACCGGAAAGACAGGACTGAGTTTTGAGTACGGCCAGAAGGATGGGGTGATCCATGCCCTGGAGGCGGGAATCGGTCTGACCGTTTATCCGCGTGAGATCCCCATAATGGCCACGGAAAAGAACAATTTCCTCTTCTTCAACCTGATGATCGGTTACCGGTTTGGCAGGATCGTAGACATCAGCGAAGCAGCCAGGGCCAAAACCTGGAGAGAACGACGTGAAGAACGAAAAGCCCAAAGGGAGTCCATGCCCTATCAGCCTTTTTAAGAATAGTTTAATTCTGTTATTCCCCCCGATCGGCACTTTGACGATTACCATTTATTTTGTACATTCGCACTCCTGATAAGAAAAAAAAACAGAAATCGTTATAATCATTTAACACAGAAATCATGGGAAAAATAAAAGTTGGAATTAATGGATTTGGCCGAATTGGAAGACTGGTATTCCGCATCGCAGCTGACACTCCTGATATGGAGGTAGTCGGAATCAACGATCTGATCGAATTGGACTACATTGCCTACATGCTCAAATATGACTCCACCCACGGTCGCTTTAACGGAACCGTAGAGGTTAAGGATGGCCAACTGGTAGTAAACGGATCTGCAATACGAGTTACCTCCGAAAAGGATCCTGCAAACCTCAAATGGGATGAGGTGGGTGCCGAATACGTCGTGGAATGCACCGGAATCTTTCTTACCAAGGAGAAAGCCCAGGGCCACCTGGATGCAGGAGCAAAAAAAGTAATCATGTCCGCACCCTCCAAAGACGACACTCCCATGTTCGTCATGGGTGTCAACCATGAGAAATACAGCAGTGACATGAATTTTGTCTCCAACGCGTCCTGTACCACCAACTGCCTGGCTCCCATTGCCAAGGTCCTCAATGACAGTTTTGGGATCCTGGAAGGATTGATGACCACCGTCCATGCCACCACAGCCACCCAGAAAACGGTGGACGGTCCTTCCAATAAGGACTGGAGAGGCGGTCGCGGTGCCAGCCAGAACATTATCCCCTCCTCTACCGGTGCGGCAAAGGCTGTGGGTAAGGTGATTCCGGAACTGAACGGAAAACTGACCGGAATGGCATTCCGTATTCCCACCCCCAACGTATCCGTAGTGGACCTGACCTGCCGCCTGGAAAAGGGAGCTTCTTATGAGGAAGTATGCGCAGCGATGAAAAAAGCCAGTGAAGGAGAACTCAAAGGTGTACTCGGATATACCGAAGAAGCAGTTGTTTCCAATGACTTCCTCGGAGAACTCTGCACTTCCTATTTCGATGCCGGAGCCGGTATCGGTCTGAACGAAAACTTCGTGAAAGTGGTCAGCTGGTACGATAACGAGATGGGATATTCCTACAGCGTGATTCGTCTCATCCAGCACATGAAATCCGTTGACAACGGCTGACAAACTGATCTACAATAACCTGTAAAGATTTAGAAGGCTGCCTTGAAAGGGCAGCCTTCTTTTTTACAGGGATGCCCGCGAGGAAGCCTATAAAACGTGAAACGTTTTTAAGCAACGATCGGGTATTCCCTGGATTACGAACGCAAGCCTGTAAAACGTGAAACGTTTTTAAGCAACGAGC
>CAZRZY010000129.1:0-12573 GCA_964604655.1 uncultured Bacteroides sp.
CAGACCCGATTCAGACCTTTTTCAAGCAGAAATACCCTTTCCAAGCAGAAATACCTAACGATGAAAGGCTCATCATTTTTCTGAGCATGGCACTTTTCCATAACCTGGAATCAACGCCCGGACAATCCTGGAATCAACGCCCGGACAATCCTGGAATCAGCGCCCGGACAATCCTGGAGAAAACCAGAGAGAAATATTGGGGTATATACTGGAACGTATCGGATTGCTCAGAAGCAAACTTCCCGGGTACCGTCGGACTTCACCCTGATCTCTGCCTGGAATGCATCTGCAGGGACCAGATGACGGGCTCTTTCAGGCCATTCGATGAAACAGCGCTGGCCGGAATAGAAATACTCTTCGTATCCCATGTCATATAGCTCCTCCGGATCTTCGATCCTGTAGAGGTCGAAATGAAAGACCGACTTTCCATCTCCGGTAAAGTATTCATTGATCAGGGCAAAAGTGGGACTGGTCACTTCCGTACCTACCCCCAGAGTGCGGCATACGGCCTGAATAAAGGTGGTCTTGCCAGCCCCCATCTCCCCCGAAAGGGCTATGACCGGGACATCTCCCACTGCTTTCAGGAACGTAATGGCCGCCAGGTCGATCCGGTCGAGTGAAGGAATAGGGATGCAATTCATTTTATCGGTTGGGTGAAAGCTGGGCCACCGGGATCATCATCTCCTCCAATGAGATACCTCCATGCTGAAAAGTGTTCCGGTACAGTTTTACAAAATGATTGTAATTGTTGGGATAAACCATGAAATCGTTGTTCATGGCAAAAATGTAACTGGTGCTGAGATTGGATCGGGGAAGCAGGACCGACTCGGGCGAGTGAATCTCGAAGACCTCCTTGGGGTTGAAGTTTAGATTTTTTCCCTGTTTGTACCTTAGATTGACCGAGGTCTTCCTGTCACCGATCACCTTCACCGGATTGTTCACCCTTACCGAGCCGTGGTCGGTAGTAATGACCAGTTTCAGGTCATGTCCGTTCAACTGTTTAAGCAATTCATACAGGTAGGAGTGCTGGAACCAGCTGTGGACCAGCGACCGGTAGGATGATTCATCGAAAGCCAGCTCCCGGATCATTTCGATTTCCGTCCTTGCATGGGAGAGCATATCCACAAAATTATACACCAGGACATTCAAATCATAATGAAGCAGGTCGCGGTAGTTCTCCACCAGCTTCTTGCCCGAGCGCTGGTTACTGATCTTTTCATAGTTCAGCGAAGAGGATATCCCCAGACGTTGCATCTGGGCCTTGCAAAGTTCCTCCTCGAATGCATTCTTTCCCCCTTCCTCCCATTCATCCTGCCACATGCGGGGATACTTCTCCTGTATCTGAAGGGGCATCATGCCGGCAAACATGGCATTTCTGGCATACTGGGTCGATGTGGGAAGGATGCTCAGAAACAACTCCTCATCCTCGGAATGAAACAGCTCCGAAATAACCTCCTCAATAATCTTCCACTGGTCGTATCGCAGATTGTCCACGATTACCACCACCACCTGGTGCTCCTCAAGCAATGGAAACACTTTCTCCCTGAACAGTGTGGTCGACATCAAAGGGGCCTCCTCTTTCCGTTCGGAAAACCACCTGGGGTAATTCTGCCTCACGAAACGGGCAAATTCTTTATTTGCCTCCCCCTTCTGCAACCTCAACACATCATCCATACCTGCCGTACTGCTGGCGTCCAGTTCCTTTTCCCAATAAATGAGCCTGGAATAGATCTCCTTCCACTCACCAAAAGTGCGGGCACTGTTGATCTGCATCCCCAGCTGACTGAACTGGCTCTGATAACTGGAAGTGGCCTTCTCGCTGATCAACCGCCTGGTGTCGATATTTTTTTTAATGGTCAGCAGGATCTGCTTGGGATTCACCGGTTTGATCAGGTAGTCGGAGATCTTGCTGCCCAACGCTTCATCCATGATATCTTCCTCCTCGTTCTTGGTGATCATGACCACGGGGGTGGAAGGAGTGATGCTTTTGATCTGATCCAGCGTTTCCAGGCCTGAGAGCCCCGGCATATTCTCATCCAGGAAGATCAGGTCAAAATCGTTCTCCTGAACCAGCTTCAGAGCATCAGTCCCATTGGTGGCAGTGGTGATGCTGTAGGACCGCTCCTCAAGAAAAAGCACATACGGCTTCAGGAGATCCATCTCATCGTCGGTCCATAGTATGTTGATCTTTCGGCTCATTCTTCCTCGTTTCGGTATTCCTTCCGGTAGAATATGTAGTAGGGATTATGTAATTTCTTCTCAGAAAGAATGGTGAAGTTGTCCAGGGAAATGGTCATCATCCGGTATGCGGAAGGACCGATACCCGACAGGATTTGATCCCTGTCACCTTCCATCACACGAAGATACCTTTCGGCAGCTTCCGCACTGGTAAAACTCTGTACTACAAGCATCTGGTAAGAATCGGTCAGTTCCAGGCGCTCGATCTGGAGGTCATACGGGTTAAAATTGTCCAGATTATAGTTTAACAAGTCAAAACTGACTTGGTTCACGTTCACCCCTTCGCTAAGGGCCAGCAGGAAATAGTGTTCCTGCCCGGGATCATATCCGGTATAGGTCTCTTCAGCCTCCTGGACCTCAGCCGCCTCCCTGATCTCCGGAAACTCTACGAACATGAAACTGACCAGTTCCTGTGCCTGTGTCCCCTCCTCCGTGGCAGGATACCTTGAGATAAGGGTGTCCAGGACCGCCTTCATCTCTTCCCTTCCAAGGAGGGCACCGGTGGAGAGCGCTTTAATGTAAAGGAATTTCGGAACCAGCGGATCGCCTTCGAAACGATTCATCGCGGTATCGGCCCTGATGATCACCTCTTTGTGATCCCCTTCCCTGTAACTTTCATATACTCCTTCGTAGTAGCGTTCTACCCTTTTCTCCTCCTGTTCTAGCTCCTGAAGATAGTTGGGATTGTTCAGCAGCATGGCGAAATGCGACCGGGGATAGCGGGAGATCAGTTCCTGTTTGTGATACTCTGCCGATGAGGTTTCCCGGGTGCTGTTATATAGATCGTAGAGATAATAGTGGACCGGGGGTCCGTGACGTGTATCGGGATAGCGCTCCAAAAGCTCCGAAAAAGCTTCGATCGCTTCATCGTAGTCGAGCAGGTTCTCCCGGTAGATCTGACCCATCTGGAAGAGGGCGTCTTCGAGCTGCAGGTGGGACTGTTCCATGGCTGAGTCGGTCAACGGAATCTGCGCCAGGTAGAACTCCCTGGATTTATTATCAAAGATGACCGTCCCATCGCCGGCCTCAGTTGTGTCACCTTCTGTTCCGCCGGCATCTCCTCCGCTGGAAATGATCTGTTTGTTGCTCCGTCTCCAGTGATCCTCCAGTGTGCGTTGCCCCCACTTCATCCTGAACTCGGGCTGACCAAAACTTTTAGCATTCAGATTATAAAAATACCACTTCCCTCCCTCCTGACCGGTGTTGCCTCCCTGCGGATTATTGCTCATCATGGTCTGGTTAAAGGCCCTGTTCTGCATCGCCTCCTGCTCGGCCAGTCTGGCCTCTTCTTCCCGCTGGCGCACCTCTTCGATGATCCCGTCGATGATGGCAAGTCTTTCCGGTTCAGGGAGTGCCGCCAGCATCTGGACACTATCCTCCAGCTCGAAGGTGCGCACGTGGCCCACCAGTCCGCTCAGGCTTGCCGAAAGTGTGGCCAGTCCCCGATATCCCGGATAATCCTCATCCAGAAAAGAAACGGCCGAATCGTAGTATGCGGCCGAAAGAATATAGTCGGGCTCTTCATAGAACAATTTGGCCAGGGTCAATGACGAACTCCCCTTCTGAAAATTATTCTGCACGCTGGTAGAGACAGACAGCTGGTAGTATTCAATGGCCTGCACCCTGTTTCCTTCCTCCATGGCGATATTTCCCAGAGCAAAATAGATCTGGTCCCTGTACTCCGTGTTCTTACTGTCCCTTAACATTCTGTTCAGCAGCTTCTTCAAATCTTCGCTGTTCCCGCTTCCCGATTCAAAGACCTCGGCCATATTTACCCTGGCACTGAAGGCCATTTCATAAGGTGGATTGTAACGGGTTACTCTCTGGTAGCGCTTGAGGGCCAGTTCATTCTCCCCGCTCTCTTTATACAGCTGAGCCAGGATATAGGTATACCTGATCTTATCCTCCTTATCCACTCCTTTCCGCTCAAGAGCTGTCTCCAGGTTCTCGGCTGCCCGGTCATAAGCTTCCCTGGCGATGTGGTATTGGGCCCAGGTGGTGTGGTAAGGGACCAGATACTCCTCGGGAAAGGCCGTTTCATCGGCCAGTGTGGTCAGGATCCGTTCCGCTTCCCTGATCTCGTCGATCATTATGTAGGCCCTTGCCAGCCAGGTCATGGCCAGAAACCGGATCGGTTCGGCAGGGAAGGTGACCAGGATATGCTTGAATGTTTCGGTGGCCATGAAATACTCCCCTTGATACATGTATGCCTTCCCCATCAGCAAGTAGGAGTCATCTACCCATTTATTGTACTCGTTCTTCTCAAAAAAAACTCTGTCTTTAGCCGATTGGTCCCCTTCCTTGACCTTCGGTTTGGTAGTGATGGAGTGGAAGGCGATCACCTTGGTGGCCTTGTCGATGGCCCTTTTCATATCACCGGTTACTGCGGTGTTCACCGACTCCTCCTGATAGAGGAAAACAGGCAGCATATTGTTGAAGTTCAGCTGAACGGACTCCCGGGCCCGGTCAATCCCCTTTTTATAGCTTTCGTGACCGTTAAAATAGATGTTGTAGTGGGAAACCAGGTTGTGATAATTCCGGCTGAGAGACGTATTCTTTTCCACGCTGCATGAAACCACCATGCAGCATAGCATGATCGGGACAATGACCCGGGCTATGGTATTCAGACGAAACAACGAGTTCAGACGAAACAATGCAATTATAATAGATAACTGGTTTTGAAAAAACTTATTTCGTCTGTACCTGAGAAATCTCACATGGAATGGATATCCACCACCTCCCGGATCTCCGGCACTTCATTCCGAACGGCCATCTCTACCCCTGCTTTCAACGTTTGCATACTGAATGGACAACCATTGCAGGCTCCTTTCATCTCCACTCTGACCACCATGTCATCGGTGATATCCACGATGGAGATATCTCCACCATCGGCCACGAGATAGGGGCGTATCTTCTCCAACGCCTTTTCCACCCGTGATTTTATCTCTTCCATACCCGTATGATTATTAAATTAGTTTATCGGATCTTAACCTCCACCCGCTTGGTGGGAGCCCGGCGTTCGTTCCGAACCCTGACGGCCTCCTCCACGGCATCTGCCAGTTTTTGGAAAGCTTCGCCCATGGGTGTACCGGCCTCCAGGGCAGCCGGACGGCCCGCATCCCCTGATTCTCTGATTCCCTGTACAATGGGGATCTGCCCCAGCAATGGAATACCCATCTGATCGGCCAGATTCTTACACCCCTCTTTTCCAAAAATATAGTACCGGTTATCGGGCAACTCGTCGGGCGTAAACCAGGACATATTCTCTACCAGTCCCAGTACCGGAACATTGATCTTTTCTCCGGTGAACATATGGATCCCCTTCACCACATCGGCCAGGGCCACCTCCTGCGGGGTGCTGACGATCACCACCCCTGTTACAGGGACCTCCTGCACCATGGTCAGATGTACATCACCTGTACCCGGAGGAAGGTCGATCAGCAGATAATCCAGTTCCCCCCAGTCCCCCTGGGAAATCAGCTGTTTCAATGCGCTGGTTGCCATGGGCCCCCTCCAGACCACCGCATCTTCAGGCCTCACGAAGAAGCTCACCGAAAGCATTTTAACCCCGTAATTCTCTATGGGAATGATCCATTCGGTCCCTTCTTCCGATCGCCCGGCGGGTCGCTCCCCCTCTTTATTAAACATCTTGGGAATGGAGGGCCCATAAACGTCCGCATCGATCAGCCCCACCTTCCGGCCCGACTGGGCCAATGCCACGGCCAGGTTGGCAGCAATGGTCGACTTTCCAACCCCGCCTTTTCCTGAAGCAATGGCTACGATGTGTTTTACTCCGGTCAGTACTTCGCTCTCTTCGGGTGGTTCCGGAATCTGAACCTGGATATGTCCCGGCTTCAGGGTATCCTCGCCAAAAGCGGTGTTTAGAGCGCGCATAACAGCCTTTTTAATGGACTGAATGAACGGATCGTTCGGCTTTGTGAAATTCAGACCGATCCAAAGCTCCCCTTCCCTGTATTGGACATCACTCACCATTCCCATGGATACAATCCCGTTTTTGGTCTCGGGGTGGCGGATCCGGTCCAGAACTTCCAGTATTTCGTCTTTTTCCTGTAACACGAATGGATCTGTTTAAATGAAATATCAAAGATAACCATTTTTATTTAGATTAATTCCGGCGACTCCTGGTCGCGGGGATCCCAGAACATCTCTTTAAAATTCAAAATTTGGTCCTTCTCTATGATGGCTCCTTCATTTTCGAGGAGCTCCTGCATCACGAGAGGGCCCTCAAAATGGTGCTTTCCGGTAAGCAAACCGTTCCTGTTCACCACCCGATGAGCAGGGACAAATTCCTCCTGAGTATGCGACTGGTTCATGGCCCAGCCGACCATCCGTGCAGCCCCGGAGGCGCCCAGATAGCGGGCAATGGCACCGTATGAGGTGACTCGTCCGCGGGGGATCTGACGGACCACTTCATAGACGCGGGCAAAGAAAGGATCAATAGGGTTCATCGGCGATTTCCTTGATCTCCTGTCCGGCGGGAAGTCTGAATTTCAGATAGCGGATGGGGGCACCCTCCCGGCAGAATTTTGATTCATAGCAGGTCTGAATCCGCAGTGCTTCATCGTCCCAGTCCTCCCCGTACAGGTCTTCCGTAAACCGCTCCACCGGCAGATTATTGAACCTGACCAGTTCCAGGGAATACCGGTAGAGTCCCTTATTATCCGTTTTCAGGTGGACTGCCCCGTCATCCTGCAAAAACCGGCGATACTTGTTCAGGAAAAGCGAGCCCGTCAGCCGCTTCTTCTGTCTTCGCCTCTTTTCCTGGGGATCGGGGAAGGTGATCCAAATTTCCTCCACCTCGTCCCTGTCGAAAAATGATCCGATGAAATCGATACGTGTACGAAGAAAAGCCACATTTCCCATATGCTCCTCCCGGGCAGTTTTCGCCCCTTTCCAAATCCGTGCCCCCTTAATGTCGATCCCCATGAAATTCTTTTCGGGGTGTCTTCTTGCCAGTCCGACCGTGTATTCTCCTTTACCGCAGCCCAGCTCCAGTACCATAGCATTGTCATTACCAAATACTTCCTTCGACCATCTGCCCTTCAGGAAATAATCTTTTGAGAAAACCTCCTCGAAAGGGGGTTGAAAAACCTGATCAAAGGTCTCCAGTTCCTGAAACCTCCTTAGCTTATTCTTCCCCAACTTAATCCGGATTGATTCTTTCGACTCTGATCCCCACATCGGTCACCGGAAGTTCCGGCGTTCTCATTCCCTGCTCCAGGGTGAACCGGTAGGGCCCGGCCTGGCTGAATTTCGTCTGTTTCCTGTATAAAAGGCTCAGTTCTTTCAGGTGGCCGCTTCCGCTTCCGGTCCATTCCCCGCCTGGCCGCGCCAGGATCATCTGTACCGTGTCGGTCTTCTGCTGACCCGACGGACCTTCCAGATGCACGAACATGTAGAGGTTGCTCATTGGATACTCCACCGTATGCCGCACATGGAGATAAATGTTATGCATCGAAACGGTGTCCTCCACCTCCAGGGTGAAGGTCTTCCGGTCATCCCATCGCCATAATCCATCCTCCACGTGCTGGTATTGGTCGTAGACCATTGCAGGATCGCAAGATACCGGTGCCAGTCCTAATACAATGAACCATGCAAGAGTGGGGTGTTTCATGACTTGTCCCGTTGCGCACGAGGCGGACGGCGCTTCTTCTTTTTCTTTCTTTTGGATGTTTCTTTTTCGAACCGGGTCAGGCTGCCCTGACCGGCCGCATCGGTATACTCCAGGGAGGGGTTCGAGTCGACAGAATCGAATTCGATCAGGTTTTCAGGTTCTTGTCCCTTCCTGTTCATGGCCATCACCTCCTTTACCCGTTCAACAGGAACCGGAACCAGGGATGGCGATCCGCTCCCTTCAAACCCGTACCACATGATCCCCCGGTATACATCGGTTTTCAGATGATGGGCAATTCCCTTACCGGTTTTGAGGATCACCCCGGTTTCCGGAAATCGCTTCCGGGCATCTTCGTATCCGGCCATCTCGTAATTCAGACAACATTTGAGCTTGCCACACTGTCCTGCCAGCTTCTGAGGATTGAGCGCCACCTCCTGAATCCGGGCCGAATGGGTGCTTACCGAAACAAAGTTGGTAATGAAGGTGGAACAGCAGAGCTCCCTTCCGCAGGTCCCGATTCCTCCGATCTTGCCTGCCTCCTGACGTGCTCCGATCTGCCTCATCTCCACACGGATCCGGAAAGTATCCGCCAGCACCTTGATCAGTTCCCTGAAATCGACCCGTTCGTCGGCAATGTAATAGAAGATAGCTTTGGTATTGTCCCCCTGGTATTCCACATCCCCGATCTTCATATCGAGACCCAGGCTGGCAGCCAGTTTCCTGCTTTGAAGCATGGTATCCACCTCTTTTTCAACGGCGGTGCGCCATTTTTCGATATCCACCTCCTTGGCTTTCCGGTAAACCTTCCGGAGATCCTCTGCATTCCCGTTAAAGCGGGTCTTGGGAATCTGGCGATCCAGGATCTCACCGGCAAGTGTTACGATACCGATATCGTGTCCGGGAGAGGATTCCACGGCAATAATATCACCCCGTTTCAGCCGGAGTCCGTTGACATTGCTGTAGAATCCCTTGCGGGTATTTTTAAACCGCACTTCTACCACTTCGGGAATATCCATTTCAGAGACTTCCCTGAGCCAGTTGAAGGAATCAAGCATGGCACAGGTACTGAAATAGTGATCGATCCGATCGGAATTCTCCCCGTTGATCTCCAGCTGCCTCTGATGGCAGCATCCTCTCGCCTTCAGGCTTTCCATCCTGCAAAGATAGATTTTCAGCGTTCTATTTCAAAACGCGGTTTTATACCTGTTCGGCAGCCTTCTGCATCAGGAGCCTGATCACCCCTATGGCCATATCCATCAGTACGATACGCGGGTTTCCATTGGCCTCTATATGGTTCCCGGCCTCACTGAAAGCCTTCACCAGTCCTTCCATATTCCCATGGTGTATGAAGGGGCTGAACTTTTCTGCAAATTCCTGTTCCTTTCGACTCATGTAGGTCAATGCTTCTTCATCCTGCCGAACAATGAAACTCTCCCGCAATAGCCTCAGGGAGTGATCGATCAACTGCTTCTGACGCTCACGGCCCAATCCGGAAACCTGCTCTACCCAATCATTGATCTGGATAATATCCCGCCTGTAACATAACCGCATAAGTCCGGTAAAAAGCTCGAAATAGTGCAACTCCTGTTCATCCTCCTTCAGCGTCCTGAGTGCCACGTTGAAATCTCCATTGGACCTTCGTACGGCATCCTCCAGTAGTTGCACATCGGCTGCGTCTTCGTGCCGGAGGCCTTCCCTGATCATTTCCTGAGTCAGTGGCGGCACATGCATCAGCTGGGTGCGGCTGAGAATGGTCGGAAGGATCCGGCCCGTATCTTCCGAGGCCATCAGGATCACCGTATTCTCAGGGGGTTCCTCCACCAGCTTCAGCAGCTTGTTGGCTGCGGGCTGATTCATCTTTTCGGGAAGCCAGATCACCACCATCCGGTAGGCCGACTCGTAGGGTTTGTACCCCAGTTTCCCGATCAATTGCTGACTCTCTTCCGTGTTAATCACCCCCTGTTTGTTCTCAGCACCTATGGCCTCGTACCACTGGTTTTCGGACAGGTACCAGTTGGATAAAAACGTGCTTCGCCACTCCTTCAGAAACAGGGAGGTGACCGGATCTTTAGTGACCAATCCCGCTTTCAGCACAGGTACCACGAAATGAAGATCGGGGTGGACGAGCTTTCCGAACTTGATGCATGAGGGGCAGCTCCCGCAGGAGTCCTCCGTTGTACGTTCCTGGCATGAAAGATACTGAGCGGTGGCCACAGCCAGGGCGAGTTTGCCGGTGCCTGAAGGCCCGAACAGCATCAATGCATGAGGAATCCTGTCTCCCTGCACCAGTTGAAGGAGTTTGTTCTTTACCTCCGGCTGTCCGATGATCTCTTTAAACAACATGCCATATCCTCCCTGTAAATGTAGAATTTCTTTTTTACCTTTGGAATTCCGTTCCGGAACTGTTTTCATTCACTTAATTCATATTTCGATGCAAACAATTGACAATTACAATTTTAAAGGAAAGAAAGCGATCATAAGGGTAGACTTTAATGTGCCCCTGAATTCCGACTACCAGGTGACCGATGATACCCGTATCCGCGGTGCCCTTCACACCATCAAAAAGGTGCTGGCAGACGGTGGGTCTGCCATCCTTATGTCCCATCTGGGAAGACCTAAATCGGGACCGGAAGAGAAATTCTCCCTGAAGCATGTGATTCCGGTGCTTTCAGACCATCTGGGGAAAGAGATTCTGTTTGCAGGGGATTGTGTGGGTGAAGAGGCCGCCTCCAAAGCTGCATCACTGCAGCCGGGACAGGTTCTGCTGCTGGAGAACCTCCGGTTTCATACGGCCGAAAACAAGATCAAGACCGATGAGGAGAAAGCTGCTACCAGGGCATTTGCCCAACAACTCTCCACTTATGCCGATGTTTACGTGAATGATGCCTTCGGAACCGCACACCGGGCCCATGCTTCCACGGCGGTCATTGCTGATTTTTTCGGGGAAGATGCCAAGATGTTCGGCTTCCTGATCAATAAGGAGATCGAGGCGATGGACAAGGTACTCCTCGACTCGGAAAAGCCGTTCACGGCTATCATGGGTGGCGCGAAGGTCTCCGATAAGATCCAGGTCATTGAAAACCTGCTCGACCGGGTGGATAACCTGATTATCGGGGGCGGGATGACCTATACCTTTGTGAAGGCACGCGGAGGCGAAATCGGCAACTCGCTTTGTGAGGAGGACAAGCTCGATATAGCGCGTGATCTTGTGAGGAAAGCAAAGGAGAAGGGGGTTAACCTCCTTTTGCCGGTGGACCAAGTGCTGGCTGATAAATTCGACAATGAGGCAACCACCGAATCCGCTTCCATTGACCGGGGCAAGGAAGGATACATGGGACTCGATATCGGGCCGGGGACCATCAAAGCGTTCAGCGAAGTAATCATGAACTCGAAAACCATCCTCTGGAACGGTCCTATGGGTGTATTTGAGATGCCCAACTTCCAGAAAGGAACTGTAAGTATCGCCGAGGCCATTGCAGAATCAACCGGTAAAGATGCCTTCAGCCTGGTGGGCGGAGGCGACTCGGTGGCGGCAGTCAACAAATTCGGCCTTGCCGAAAAGGTGAGTTATGTCTCCACCGGTGGCGGTGCCATGCTGGAGTACATCGAGGGCAAAGTGCTTCCGGGCATCAAGGCGATAAAGGGATAAATGACAGGTTACATCACTGGCATCACTGAGAATAAAAAATGGAGCGGTCAGGGATGAAAAAGCTATGAATACTGATCTGGAACAGAGAATACTCGGGATCCATAATCAAAAGACCTTCAGGGAGACGGCCCTGGAGGTCTTTCTATTCCAGGCTGCCCGCGTTCCGGTTTACAGGGAATTTCTGGAAAGGCTGGGAACCGATCCGGGCAGGGTCTCCTCCATCGAGCAGATCCCTTTTCTCCCGGTGGAGTTTTTCAGGAGCCACCGGGTCATCGCCGAAGGATATGAAAAGGAAATAACCTTCGAAAGCAGCGGGACCACCGAAACTCCCGCATCTGACCGCTCAAAACATCATCTGGTCAGTGCCGCACTTTACCGGGAAAGCTTTACCCGGATATTCCGCCAATCCTACGGGGATCCGGCAAAACTCTGCATGCTTGCCCTATTGCCCTCCTACCTGGAGCGAAGCGGTTCTTCACTGATCTATATGACCAATCACCTGATCCGGCTCACCGGAAATCCGGAGAGCGGATTCTACCTGGATAATCTGGAAGAGCTGGCCAAGATCCTCCGGAAACGCCATGCAGACAATCAGCACACGCTGTTGCTGGGGGTCAGTTTTGCTCTTCTGGACCTGGCAGAGCAGTTTCCCATGGAGCTGGGGCCCCGGGTAACCATCATGGAAACCGGGGGAATGAAGGGCAGGCGGAGAGAGATGATCCGCAGTGAACTTCATTCCGAGCTATCGAAAGCCTTCCGTGTGAGGCCGATCCATTCCGAGTACGGGATGACCGAAATGCTGTCACAGGCCTACTCAAAGGGGGAGGGGGTCTTCCGGTCGCCTCCCTGGATGGAGGTATTTATCCGGGATCCCAATGATCCGCTCACCCTTCTGGAGGAGGGCCGGTCCGGCGGCATCAACATCATCGACCTGGCCAACCTCTACAGTTGTGCCTTCATTGCGACCAGCGATCTGGGAAGACGTCACCCACACGGTAGTTTTGAAGTGGAAGGCCGCTTCGACCATGCGCAGGTGCGGGGCTGCAATCTG
>CAZRZY010000130.1:0-12505 GCA_964604655.1 uncultured Bacteroides sp.
AGCGGCTCCGGAAGAGGTGAAAACTGAGGCCGAAACTTCCCAGAAAAGTGAGTGACCGAATGAACGATTTATAACCGTACTAAAAGAAAGAAATAGAAATGGCTGATATTAAAGCTGCTGATGTACAAAAACTGAGAAAGTCGACCGGCGCCGGCATGATGGATTGTAAAAAAGCGCTCCAGGAGGCCGAAGGTGACTTCGAAAAAGCAGTGGAGATCATCCGTAAGAAGGGACAGGCCATTGCCAGTAAGCGGGCAGATCGTGAAGCAGGAGAAGGCAATGTTCAGGCAAAGGTCTCGGGCAATTACGGAGCTGTTATTTCGCTGAACTGCGAAACTGACTTCGTGGCCAAGAACGAGGCTTTTGTGAATTTTGCACGATCGATTCTGGACCTGGCAGTATCTGAGAAGCCTGCCGACCTGGAATCACTGAAGGCGCTTCCTATGGATGGAAAGACTGTAGCGGAAAAAGTCACCGAGCAATCGGGATCCATCGGCGAGAAGCTTGAATTGACCTATTTTGGCTCTATCGAAGCCGAAAAGGTTCAGGCTTACAACCACTTCAGCAACAACCTCGCCACCCTCGTAGGTTTTAATAAAGCGGATGTTGACGAGCAGGTAGCCAAGGATGTGGCCATGCAGATTGCTGCCATGTCTCCTGTAGCCATAGACAAAGCCGATGTACCGGCCGACGTGATTGAAAAGGAGCGTAAGATTGGACGCGAGAAGGCACTTGAGGAAGGCAAACCTGAAAACATCGTGGACCGTATCGCCGAAGGGATGGTTGGTAAATTCCTGAAAGAGAACACGCTTCTGAACCAGGAATTCACCAAGGATTCCAAGAAAACAGTTGGACAATATATCAAGGAAGCTGATAAGGATCTGAAGGTTACTGGATTCAAAAGATTTTCTGTAAAATAGAGAGCCTGCCGGGTAATACTTCGAACCGAATATAAGCTGCTCCACTTCATTGCGGAGCAGCTTTTTTGTTTGTACATTCGTTCCAAATGAACCTGTGACCGGATGAAACCCTACAAAAGAGTTTTACTAAAGTTGAGCGGAGAGGCCTTGATGGCCGGACGCTCCCATGGAATTGACCCCAAACGCCTCGAAGATTATGTGGAGGAGGTGATCGAGATTACACAGATGGGAACCCAGGTAGGAATTGTTATTGGTGGGGGAAATATCTTCAGGGGCATCTCCGGGGTCGAATCTGGTTTCGACCGGGTGAAGGGTGATTATATGGGAATGATGGCCACTGTGATCAACGGGCTGGCCCTCCAGTCCGCCTTCGAAGCAAAAGGGGCCAGGTCGAGGCTCTTCACAGCCATCCGGATGGAACCTGTAGCCGAGTTCTATTACAAGCCAAGTGTGTTGGAGGCACTGGGAAAAAACGAAATCGTCATTTTCGTGAGTGGAACGGGTAATCCCTATTTCACCACAGATACGGCTTCCACTCTCCGGGCGGTGGAGATGGAAGCGGATATCATGCTGAAAGGGACCCGTGTGGATGGCGTATATACGAGTGATCCCGAAAAGGACCCTGACGCAGAAAAGTATGACGAGATCACATTCCAGGAGGCGTTGAAAAAAGAGCTGCGTATTCTCGACCTGACCGCTTTTATTATGTGCAAGGAAAATGAACTCCCCATTATCGTCTTCAATATGAACAAGAAAGGAAACCTGAAAAGGCTTATTTCAGGGGAAAAAGTTGGAACATTAGTTAAAATTTAAATAAATTAGGCACGCTTAACCTATTCCTTCCGATCATGAACGAAGAAGTCCAACTGGTATATGACATGGCCAGGGAACACATGGAAAAGGCCCTGCAGCATCTGGAAGACGAGCTGTTGCGGATCAGGGCCGGTAAGGCGAATGTGCATATCCTCGACGGCATTGTGGTCGAGTATTACGGAACCCCGACCCCGTTAAGCCAGGTCTCCAACATCAGTACTCCCGATGCCAAGACCATTATGATCCAGCCATGGGAGAAAAACATGATCGATCCCATCGAACGGGCCATCATGAACTCGAATGTGGGAATCACTCCGGCCAACAACGGCGAGGTAATTCGCCTGACCATCCCTCAGCTGACCGAAGAGCGAAGACGCGACCTGGTCAAACAGGTGAGGAATGAGGGTGAAAATGCCCGGGTAAGTATTCGCAACAGCCGCCGTGATGCCAACGAAGAGTACAAAATGATGCAGAAAGACGGACTTTCGGAAGATGAAGCCAAATCGGCCGAAGAAGAGATCCAGAAACTCACTGATGAATTCAACGAGAAGATCGAAAAAGTGATTGAGGCCAAAGAGGAAGATATCATGACCATCTAGCTTTGGCCTTTAAATCCTTTCCATCCTCCCCTCTGCTTCCAATACTGATCCTGGTGCCTCTGTTGCACCTGGTTTTTCTCTGGAGTTCACAGATCCGGCCTCCGGCCCCGCTGAGCGATTCTCAGGAGTACCTGCAAGCTTCCCGAAATCTTGTTCAGGAGGGAATTCTTTATGGAGGCGACCTGAGGGAACCTGTCCGTGAAGAACTTTATACCCGACGCCCTCCCCTCTATCCCATCTTCCTGGGATTCACCTTGGCCCACCGTTTTCCTCTGATTCTGTTCATTCTCCAGGCGCTGCTTTCCATCGGTTCCATGCTGCTTGTCTCACGGATCTTTTCCAGTCAGATCCATAGAGAGAAAAAAACGGCTGGAACAGGGGGGATCAGAATGGCCGGGTATTTTGCCTTGCTGCTTCTTTTACTCACCCCCGCCCAGTTCATCTACTCCAGCAGGATCATGGCCGAGATACCTTTCCAGCTGATCCTGGTGGGACTGGCGTGGTGTGTTTATGTCTATTTCGGAGATTACGGATCCGGGAAGTCCGGTCAAATCCGTTGCGTCTGGCTGTTTAACCTCCTGCTGGTATCAGGAATGGCCACCAAGCCGGTGCTCTACCCCTTTGTCATCATCACCGTTCCCATCTCCATGTTCCTCTATATCCGTACCCGTCAGCGTGCCCTGATCATTGCTGCCCTGCTGCCGCTTTTATGGATCGGAATCTACAGCTTCCGGAATGAGATCCGTACAGGTTCGCCGCAGTATTCGAGCATTCAGACAGCCAACCTGGTCAACTACAACCTGAGGTATTTTCTGATGGTAACCGAGGGCTTTGCAGCTGCCTCGCAGAAGGTGGATTCGTTATATGAGGTGTGTGAGCACACTGACACATACAGGGAGAAAAATCAATGCCTCCAGAAGGGGGTCAGGAGCGTGATTCTTGACCAACCTTTTCGGTTCGCGAATTTCCACCTGAAGGGGATTCTCCGATATTTCCTGGATCCCGGAAGGTTTGACCTGATGACCTTCTTTCACATGGAAGAACACGATTCATCTGGTTTTCTTCAGCATATCAGCCGGGACGGTCTGAAAGGAGCACTTCAGTTCCTCCGAATGCAGGGCTGGGGACTCGTCATCATCCTGGGATTGATTTTCCTGGGAAAACTAATGAAGATGGGTGGATTTCTGATCTACCTGCTAAGGGGTCCGGGTCCTCGATATGACTCTTTGTTCCGCGCCAATTCGGCCCACTGGCCGTTTCGAATCTTTCTCATGCTGATGATCGGTTACCTGGCAGTGGCAACCGGTCCGCTGGGTGCCTCCAGATTTTTCCTGCCAGTGGAACTCTTAGTTATTGGTGCAGCCGCAAGCGGATGGACCGGCCTGCTTCAGCGTTAGGCAGGGTACTCTATCGCAAAGGAGCCGCATGTATTCTGCATACGAACCTGCAGGAAGGAAGACCCTACAATTCCAGGATCTCGAACACCTCCGACAGATCGGGTGAGAGGATGATCTCGGTGCGGCGATTCTTCCTTCGGGCTTCAGGGGTATCAGCAGGATCCACCGGCAGGAACTCTCCCCTTCCGGCCACCGTGAACCGGATAGGATCGATGCCCGAACCATCCAGCAGTATGCGTACAATAGAGGTGGCCCTCAATACGCTCAGGTCCCAGTTATCCTTGATGGAGGAACCTCTGCGGAAGGGAACATCATCGGTATGCCCTTCGATCATAATATTGATATCGGTATTGTTGGCCAGAACAACTGCCAGTTGCTTCAGCGCTTTCACACCGTTGGGATCCACCACCGTACTTCCTGATTTGAACAGGAGCTTCTCCTCGAGGGACACATAGACCTTCCCGTCTTTACGCGTTACGGAAAGACCCTGTCCTTCAAAACCGAGCAGCGCATCGGCCACTTTCTGCCTCAGTTCATCCAGCACCCGGTCCTTCTCGTAAAGCATCTCCTCCATCTCCATGAGGCGGGCATTGCGCGTTTCCAGTTCGGCCTGCAACCGGTTCACATCCTGACGCTGACCCGCGACACTTGTTTCCAGCTCTTTGAGCATCGCCTGCTTCCGGTTCAGGTCCTCCTGGGTCGATTGTAATTCGTTCAGCAGGCGGCGGGTCTCCCGGGCATTTCCCCTTAGCAGGGCTTCATGGGTCGATTGCAGGTCCGTATACTGACGCTCCAGCGCTGCCATTTCCTTCTGCACCTCCTCCAGTTGGTTGTAGATACGAATACTGTCCTGGATGAATTGTTCCCGCTGCTCCTCCACCTGGTCGATCCTGGCAAACATTTCCCTGTTCTCCACAGTCAGTTGCTCATTCTCAGCCATCAGGCCGTCGCGCTCTGACTGTAGGGAATTTCTCTTTTTCGAAAGCTGTGAAAACTCGCTTGCCGGAACACAGGAACCAAGGATGGCTGCTGCAAAAGCCAAATAAAAGATCTTCCTCATCATAATTACAGAACGGTTCAATCGAAGAAAATTACATAAAAAACAGGCGGGAATCACTCCTAATTATCATGCCCGACCCCCAAGATATTAACAAAGCAATTTA
Organism: uncultured Bacteroides sp.; assembly: GCA_964604655.1. GTDB lineage: Bacteria > Bacteroidota > Bacteroidia > Bacteroidales. The sequence goes on from CAZRZY010000130.1 coordinate 4,893, forward strand.
TTTATAACTTTGTATGAGACTTTTTCTAAGGATGGCAGATCACTCGGAGGAATACGGGCTGTTAAGGACCATAAACAGTCCAAAGGATATGAAATCGCTGGTTCCGGAACAGCTCCGTCAGCTCAGTGATGAACTCAGAAGATATATCATAGAAATCGTCTCCTCCAACCCCGGACACTTCGGCGCCAGCCTGGGTGTGGTGGAGCTGACCGTGGCTCTTCACCATGTGTACCATGCACCCTATGACCAGATCATCTGGGATGTGGGTCATCAGGCTTACGGACACAAGATCCTTACCGGACGGCGCGACAACTTCCATACCAACCGGAAATACGGCGGAATCAGCGGATTCCCCAAACCTTCCGAAAGCGAATATGATGCATTCGGGGTAGGACACTCTTCCACCTCCATTTCGGCGGCTCTCGGGATGGCTGCCGGAAACGATTACAGGCAGGAGGGAGACCGCCAGGTGGTAGCAGTAATCGGAGACGGGGCCCTGTCAGCGGGGATGGCATTTGAAGCGTTGAATAATGCCGGCCACACCCACAAGAACCTCCTGGTGATCCTGAACGACAACCATATATCCATCGATCCCAGCGTGGGTGCCATGAAGGATTACCTGCTGGACATCACCACATCAAAAGCCTACAACACGGTTAAAAATGATGTCTGGAACCTGCTGGGATACCTGGATAAGATCACTCCCAACGCCCGCAAATATGCTCAGAAGATCGAAAATGCCATGAAATCGATCGTGCTGAAACAAAGTAACCTGTTTGAATCGTTCAATTTCAGGTATTTCGGGCCGGTGGACGGTCATGATGTACTGCATCTTTCAGAGATCCTGAAGGATATGAAGGAGATACCCGGGCCCAAGCTGCTCCATGTGATCACCCAGAAAGGAAAGGGGTTTGCCATGGCCGAAAAGAATCAGACGGCCTTTCACTCCCCCGGGAAATTCAACCGGTTTACCGGGGAGTTCCTGAAATCATCCGACAAGCCGCTCCCGCCCAGGTACCAGGATGTATTCGGGGAAACTGTCCTGGAGCTGGCCCGCGACAATAAGAAGATTGTGGGGATCACGCCTGCCATGCCCACCGGTTCCTCCTTAAAGATCATGATGGATGAGATGCCCGACCGTACATATGATGTGGGCATTGCCGAACAACATGCAGTTACCTTTTCGGCTGGACTGGCAACCACCGGGATGATCCCATTCTGCAACATCTACTCCTCCTTTATGCAACGGTCCTACGATCAGGTGATCCACGATGTGGCGCTGCAGAACCTGCCCGTGGTCTTCTGTCTCGACCGGGCCGGACTGGTCGGTTCGGATGGGGCCACTCATCACGGGGCTTATGACCTCTCCTACTTCCGGTGCATCCCGGGAATGGTCATCTCTTCGCCCATGAATGAGGTGGAGATGCGGAACCTGATGTATACCGCCCAACTCCATCCCAGAGGACCATTTGTGATCCGTTACCCGAGAGGAAGGGGAGAGATGATCGACTGGAAACAACCGTTCCGGGAGCTGGAAATAGGTAAGGGAAGACAGTTGAAAGAGGGATCCGATCTGGCTATCCTGACCCTCGGGCCCATCGGCAATGAGGCCGCCAAGGCGATCACTATCCTGGAGAAAGACCACATCAGTGCTGCACATTTCGATCTGCGGTTTCTGAAACCGGTCGACAACCTTTTACTGAAAACGGTCTTTTCAAAATTTGACAAAATAATTACCGTGGAAGATGCCTCCGTAATCGGTGGGATGGGAAGTGCCGTGATTGAATATGCCAATGACAACAGCTACAAGGCTAAGATCATCCGGCTTGGGATCCCCGACCGGTTCATCGACCATGGTACCCGGGAGGAACTCTACAGGGAATGTGGAATGGATGCCGATGGAATCGCCGCGGCCGCCCGGAACCTGACCGTCTCCAAGATCCTTACCCGGGCAATGTAGTCTCCTCATGCGCAGCGTAAGGTTCAGATGCGATATGGCAAATGGGTATCTGGCTCTATAGATCAAACCTGATGCCCTGTGCCAGCGGTAATTCGGTACTGTAATTGATCGTGTTGGTCTGCCGGCGCATGTAGCTTTTCCAGGCATCGGAGCCTGACTCTCTTCCGCCGCCGGTATCCTTCTCCCCGCCAAAGGCGCCTCCTATCTCCGCTCCGGAGGTTCCGATGTTCACGTTGGCGATCCCGCAATCTGAGCCGGCACCGGAAAGAAACAATTCGGCTTCCCTTACATTCAGGGTAAAGATGGCGGATGAAAGGCCCTGTGGTACATGGTTATTCAGGGCTATGGCTTCTTCGATCCTGCGGTATTTGATCAGATACAACAGAGGAGCGAAGGTCTCTTCCTGAACGATCTCAAAGCTGTTCTCAGCTTCGGCAATAGCCGGTACTACATAGGTTCCTGACTCCAATCCGGGACCCCCCAGGACTTCTCCTCCGAAGAGGACCTTTCCACCCTCTTCGCTGACTTTCTCCAGTGCATGGGTCAGCAGCGCCACTGCAGCCCCGTCAACTAAAGGTCCCACCAGGTTCTGCTCGTCCAGGGGATTGCCGATACGTTTGGAAATCTGTTTGTAGGCCTGAACCAGCCTGGCTTTGACTTCATCATACACCTTTTCATGGAGGATCACCCTGCGGGTGGTAGTGCAGCGCTGGCCTGCAGTACCCACCGCTCCGAATACAATGGCGGGAATGGCCATATCCAGGTCCGCGGAACTGGAGACGATGACCGCATTATTTCCACCCAATTCCATAATGGTTCGGCCAAGCCTCTCCCCTACAATGCCTGCGATCTTTTGTCCCACGCGGGTGGAACCGGTCACTGAGAAGAGCGGAATTCTGCTGTCGGCCGCGAAATTGTTCCCCATGACCGAGGACCGGGCTACCACCATGCTGAATACCCCTTCAGGGACATCATTCTTTTCCAGGACACTCCGGATAATGTGCTGTACAGCGATCGCTGTTAACGGGGTCTTGGAGCTCGGCTTCCAGACGACCACATTTCCGGCCACAGCTGCTATCATGGCATTCCATGCCCAGACAGCCACCGGGAAATTGAAGGAGGTGATCAGACCCACAATCCCCAGGGGATGATACTGGTCGTACATCCGGTGAAGAGGCCGTTCCGACTGCATGGTGAAACCGTAAAGCTGCCGGGACTGTCCCACGGCAAAGTCGCAGATATCGATCATCTCCTGTACTTCACCGAGCCCTTCCTGGTAGATCTTTCCCATTTCCAGGCTAACCAGAAATCCAAGATCGTCCTTCGCCTCCCTGAGGGCCATTCCGATCTGACGAACCACCTCACCACGCTTGGGGGCAGGGATCATTTTCCATGTCCCGAATGCCTCCCCGGCAGTCTGGATAACAGATTCATAGTCCCCAATAGTGGCATTGGTGACCCTGGCGATAGTCTCCCCGTCAATGGGCGAGACCGAGTCGGTCACTTCCCCTTTGGTTTCCAGCCAATGCAGCCCGGTACAGGCTCCGGGATTCACATTGTCGATCTTGAGACGGTTCAGCACCTGAATGACACTGTCTTTGTATGAATGATCCATTTGAAAGGGATTTTAGCGGTGTAGTATCTTACAAAATTAGCAATGGATCGATTCCCAAAAGATATTTCACAACATGCAGGGCGGAGAAGGGTGCGATTCTTGTCTTTAAAGCTGAAAAGCATTAACTTCGCTGCGCTCCGGAGGGCCTTGTATTTAAAATGAATGAAGGCCTTTTATTTAAGACGTTGTATTGCAAATAACAGCCCAGGTGGCGGAATTGGTAGACGCGCTGGTCTCAAACACCAGTGATAGCAATATCGTGCCGGTTCGATCCCGGCCCTGGGCACAATCTTTGATCCGGATGGCTGAAAGCATGGCGATCGATGCAGACAAACAATTGTCCATTGACAAACGTTACCTGAAAATGGCCAGAATATGGGCCACCAACTCGTATTGCAGAAGAAAACAAGTGGGGGCACTCCTGGTGAAGGACAAAATGATCATTTCTGACGGCTACAACGGCACGCCTTCGGGATTTGAGAATGAATGTGAAGATGATGCAGGCGCCACCAAAGCATATGTACTGCATGCGGAAGCAAATGCCATCACCAAGGTAGCCAAATCCAACAACAGCAGCGAAGGCGCCACCCTCTACATCACCACTTCTCCCTGCATGGAGTGCTCAAAACTGATCATCCAGGCAGGAATTGCCAGGGTAGTCTATGAGGAGCAGTACCGGATTACGGACGGACTGGACCTTTTAAAAAGGGCAGGAATTGAACTGGTCCATATCAACGAAGCAGGGAACTGACCTGCAGGACCCTGAAGAGGAGGAAGACCCATGAAGCGTAAAAGAGAAAGAATCGTCATATTTCTTCCGGTCATTATCAGTGTGGCACTGGTGACCGGAATTTTGCTCGGGAACTGGATCGCAGGATCACGGATCCGAAGCATTGTCACCGACGAGGTCAACAAACAGAAGTTTTCCATCCGTCCCGGGCTGAATTCCGGTTCCGGATTCTCTCTCCATCCCAGAGGGAACAAGATCAGTTCTGCCATGCAGTATATCCTCAACGAATATGTGGATACCGTGAGCATGACAAGCCTCAATGAATCGGTCATGCCTGCACTGGTTGAGAGTCTGGATCCCCATTCAATGTATATTCCATCTACTGATTTTCAAAGCTTTGCAGAACCGCTGGTGGGAAACTTCAGCGGAATCGGTGTTACCTTTAACATGGCAGAGGATACAGTGGCCATTATTAATACTATTCCCAACGGTCCGTCGGAGATGGTGGGAATCATGCCCGGTGACCGGATCATCACGGTGGACGATTCACTGGTGGCCGGAGTGGAGATGCCCAGCAACGATATCGTGAAGATGCTCAAAGGGCCCAGGAATACCCAGGTGAAAGTTTCGATTTACCGCAGGGGAGAGCCCGATGTGCTGGAATTCGAAATTACCAGGGATGATATTCCCATCTACAGTGTAGATGTGGCCTACATGGTGAATGAGAACACCGGATACATCAAGATCAGCCAATTTGCGCGCACCACCCTCCGGGAGTTCATGGAAGCAGTGGAGACGCTGAAGGCCCGGAAGTCGGAGAAACTGATCATTGATCTCCGCAACAACGGTGGAGGGATCATGGAGGCTGCCACCATGATCGCCGACCAGTTCCTCCAGGAGGGTCAGCTGATCGTTTACATGGAAGGCCGCACCCGTCCGAGAGAAAATGATTATGCTACTTCCAGGGGGATCCTGAAAGATGATAAGGTAGTGGTTCTGATCGATGAGTCCAGCGCTTCCGCCAGCGAAATCCTGGCCGGAGCTATCCAGGACAACGACCGGGGATTGGTGATAGGCAGGCGCTCCTTTGGGAAGGGCCTGGTTCAGGAGGAGATGCGATTCGAGGACGGATCGGCCCTTCGCCTGACCGTTGCACGTTATTTTACTCCCACCGGACGCAGCATACAGCGTCCCTACGAGAATGGAAAAGAGGATTACTATCACGATTTCAGGGATCGCGTGGAGCGAGGTGAACTGGAATATGCCGATAGCATCAGGTTCGATGACTCTCAGAAATTTATCACCCCCGGAGGTAAAACGGTATACGGAGGAGGCGGGATCATGCCCGATATCTTTGTTCCCTACGACACGACAGGAATGTCCGATTACTTTGGCAGAGCCCGGAGCATGGGATTGATGTACCGGTTTGCCTTCTTCTACACGGACATTCACAGACCTGTCCTGGAACAATTCTCCAATGTCAGTGCACTGGAGAAACACCTTGATGATCAAAATCTCCTTCCACAGTTCGTGTCCTACTGCGAAGAAAAAGGACTGGAACCTGACAGGGAGGACATCGAGACTTCAGAGGAAATCCTTCACCAGACAATCAAAGCCTACGTGGCCAGGAACATTATTGATAATGAAGGGTTTTATCCCATCATTGCAGATATCGACCACACCCTCCAGGTGGCCATCGACACGATTTCCAAACTCTGAGACCGGGAGCTTTTAAACCTTTTGCACTGGCATGAATCCAAAGGTCAGATTGCTATCACGTGGAATTAAAAGTCTGGAGTACCTATTAATAAAAATTTCAAAAAGATGAAAAATCATTGGTTAAAAGCAGGTGTGGCTATCTTGGGCATCATGGTCTTTATGATCACACTGAATGCACAGCGTCCCGGCCGCGGAATGGACAGACCACAAAGCATTGCCGGCATACAGGGCCTCGATCTTTCAGAGCAACAACAGGAGCAGTTGCAGGAACTTCGCGTGGACCACTATAAGGCGATGAAACCCATGAAAACCAGAATGGTCGAACTGAAAGCCCGCCAGCGTACCCTTCTCTCCGAGGAAGAGGTGGATATGAAGGCCCTTAACAAGGTGATTGACGACGAGACCGGCCTGATGAACAAAATGAGAAAAGAACAGGTGGCGCACCAGGTAGAAGTCAAAAAAATGCTAACAGATGAACAGCTGATGAAGCTGGAACAACGCAGGATGTTCAGAAGAGATCGATGGGAACAGGGGAATGAATTTCGCAGGAACCCCAACCGGGGCAGGCCCTATCATAGGAATGTGGGGTAGTATCAGCAATACAACCCGGGCCCGCCGCCACTTTCACTTCTATGAGGTCATTCCCCGGCGGGCCCTTCTTTTTCAACTCTTTTCAGAATCTCCGTCAATGCGGCAGCAGCGGCTGCCGGTTCCTCCACGAAGCCCATGTGGCCACTTTCCCGCAGACAGACGCTCTCGGCATAAGGGGCCATTTCCAGCATACGGTTTAATACCTCCCCGGGAATATAGTTGTCCTTCTCCCCTCCAATGAGCAAGACCGGTAATCCGGCATCTTTCAGGACATGCGTCCTGTCGGGCCGTTCCTTCATCCCGTTCAGCAGTGCCATGATCCCCTCATCCGGACATTCCATGGCCAGTTGTTTGGCCCTGTCAATCTGCTTCCTGAAGGCTGTTGCGTTGGAAGTGGCGAATCCCTTGGGAATATTCACATTAACGATCTGACGCTTTTTGTGACAGAGAATAAGACTGATCTCCCGTTCCCGGTTCCTCTTTTTCTCTTCATTGTCTGCAAAACAGGTGGAATGGAACAGGCAGTAACCCAGCAGACGCTCCCGGTAGAGCTCGGCAAAAGCCATGGTCACATAGCCGCCCATGGAGTGCCCCACAAGGAAAACACGATGAATACCCTCCCGGTCGAGAATGGACTGAACCACCTCTGCCAGATCATCCATCGTGTGGACCTTTCCCCAGATTCCTGATTGGCCGTGACCCGGCAGGTCCGGAATAATTACCCTGAAGTGCGTTCTGAAACGATCTGCAAAATGCTCCCAGATCGGTCCCGACTCCAGGTAACCATGCAACAGCACCACACAGGTCCCTTCTCCCTGATCATCATATACTATTCCGGTCCCGTTGTATGTCATTGTTTTCTGCATATCTCTATTTTTGCATCAACGATTCAATTTCATCCGGATCCATGGGAATATCCTCCATCAAATCCACCGGCTCCTCCCCGGTGACCAGCAGGGTGTTCTCAAGCCTGATCCCAATTCCTTCCTCCGGGATAT
>CAZRZY010000131.1:0-12325 GCA_964604655.1 uncultured Bacteroides sp.
CACAGGGTGCCTCGCCAGCCGAGATAGGGCTTCGGCAAAGAGTGCCTTGCCAGCCGAGGTAGGGCTTCGGCACAGGGTGCCTCGCCAGCCGAGATAGGGCTTCGGCACAGGGTGCCTCGCCAGCCGAGATAGGGCTTCGGCAAAGAGTGCCTTGCCAGCCCTCAATATTCAAATAAATTGGGATAGAAATTTGTATGCAACTAAAAAAGCACTTACAGCGAAATGCTGTAAGTGCTTGATAATCAGGGTGGGCCCTGCTGGGCTCGAACCAGCGACCCCCTGCTTGTAAGGCAGGTGCTCTGAACCAACTGAGCTAAGCTCCCGAAAGAGGCTGCAAATATACTGCCTGGAACGGAGACTGCAAAATATGGAGAGAAAATTGCAACTCCATGCAGGTATTGCAACTCCATGCAGGTATTCTAACTCCATGCAGGTATTCTAACTCCATGCAGGTATTGCAACTCCATGCAGGTATTGTAACTCCATGCAGGTATTGTTATCTCCCTGCAGGTAAGCGGATCAGGAAGGTGCTTCCTTCACCGGGGCGGCTATTCACCTGGATCTCGCCCTGGTGTAGCCTGGTGAACTCCTGGCAAAGGAGGAGACCCAGTCCGGTTCCTTTCTCCATGTCGGTACCGGATTTCGATATGGTCATCTCTTCGTTGAATAACTGCCGGATCTCCTCCTCGCTCATACCGGTACCAGTATCGGAGACGGAAATATCCACATGGGAGTCGTTCCGCCCGGCCCGGACGGTAATCCGGCCCCCGGCGGGGGTATACTTGATGGCATTGGAGATCAGGTTTCGGATGATGGTTTGTACCATTTGGGGATCGGCCACCAGCTCGAACTCTTCCGGCACCTGTATATGGAGCTCCTGATCTTTCTTTTCCAGGGAGCTTCTGAGTAGCTGAGCCACTTCATTCAGCAGGCTTCCCAGGGCGAATTCCTGGGGGTTCAGCTGGATGTGTCCGGTCTGTACTTTGGACCATTCCAGCAGGTTGTTCAGCAGATCATAGGTCTGGCGGCTGGTCTCCTGGATAATATCCAGGTAGTTCCTGAGCTGGGACTTGTCCATCTGCTCCAGGCTTTCAACGGCAAGCTCTGAGATTCCCATCAGGGCCCCGAAAGGTGTGCGCAGATCATGGCCGATAATGGCAAATACCTTGTTCCTGGTGGCCATGGCTTCCTTCAGTTGCTCCAGTGCATCCTTCAACTCCTTCTCTGCCTTTTTCCGTTTGGAGATATCCCTGAGAACTGCATGGAAGATCTCCTGTTCCTCGTCCACAATGCTCAGAGTGACTTCCACATCGATCGGTTCCCCGGTTCCGGTCTTGTGAATCCACTCGAATTGGGGTGTCAGACCTTCGAGGGTCTGGTCCATAAGCCTTCCGGCAAGCTCCCTGGATAAACTTCCATCGGGCTGGTATTCGGGAGAGACTTCCCAGGGATGTTTTTCGATCAACTCCTTCCTGGACAGTTTGAAAAGTTTCTCCGCCCTCTCATTGCAGTCGATGAACCGGTCCCTTTTCATGACGAATGCCGCATCCCCTGCCAGCAGAAAGAGTGCCTTGTACTTTTTTTCGTTCAGCTGCAGCTGGCGGTCGGCCAGTACCTGCTCGGTGATGTCCCTGTGCTGGCAGATGGCATGGATGACCTCACCGGACGGACCTTTAACCGGCCTTATGAAACTGTGCAGTATGCGAAAGACTTTGTTCTGTACCCGGGTATTCATGACCTTGTCAGAATCGTAGTCAATCACAAAGTCCACCTCCTTCCCCTCTTTGAAAACACGCTGCACCTTGGAAAGGAGCCCCTGATCGGCCAGAACATTATCCTCCAGTATATTGTACTTTCCGACCAGCTCTTCCTCCCTCACCTGAAAGAGATCCTTCAGACCCTGATTGATCTCCATGATCACCCCCCTGGAGTCGGAAACCCACATGGGATCGGGGCAGTAATGGATCATGGACCGAATAAAATCACCTGCCTCCGATTGGTTGGATAGCATCATATCGCGGTACCCGTTTATTTGGACACAAAATTATAAATATTTTGATTTTTGCTATCTTACCTCTATTTCACCAAATGGACCCTCCATGGAATATCGTAATATCTTCAGGCGGCTGCCGGCACTTTTAACCGCAGCTTTTATTTTTTCTCAATGTCAGCAACCAAAGACCGGGCCGGAAAAAGAACCTGCAGTGATCGTGGAGCTCGATTCCACCTATCATGCCATGAATCCCATGGATCTCCATTTCGATTCCCTGGAGCAGCGGATGATCGATTCGGGGCTGACGGACCTGATCGATGCGTACCGAAGCATCCGGGCCTTTTCTCTCCCTAATGACATCCCCCCTGCACTTCAGTTCAATGTGCTTCCTGCCGGGTTTCAGCTGCCACCGGTTGCTCCGCCCAATCAGTTTGCCATCCCCGAAGGTGTGATTAAACCGGTACATAAAAACGACCTGGCATTCATGTCCATACCGGAGCTCTCCGCACTGATCCATTCAGGTGAGATCTCCTGCCTGGCACTGACCCAGTTTTTCCTGGATCGCCTCCGGAAACATGATGCGACCCTCCACTGTATCGTTTCCATCACGGAGGAGTATGCCCTGGAACAGTCAAAGATGCTGGATGCAGAGCTGGCCGCAGGGAATGATCGCGGAATCCTTCACGGCATTCCCTATGGAGCCAAAGACCTGTTCTCCTTCCCCGGTTATAAAACCACCTGGGGCGCTGTCCCGTTCAGGGAGCAGGAGCTTGAGAAAAAGGCCGGAGTGATCACCAAGCTGGAAGATGCGGGAGCGATCCTGGTGGCGAAAACCACACTGGGGGCACTGGCCATGGGTGATGTCTGGTATGCAGATACGACGCGTAACCCGTGGAACCTTGAAGAAGGATCAAGCGGGTCTTCGGCAGGTTCAGCCTCCGCCACTGCTGCCGGCCTTTTGCCATTTGCCATCGGGACGGAGACGTGGGGCTCCATCGTCTCCCCATCGACCCGGTGTGGAACTACGGGACTCAGGCCTACCTACGGGCGGGTGACCCGTTCAGGGGCCATGGCACTCAGCTGGAGCATGGACAAGGCAGGACCGATCTGCCGCAGTGCCGGGGACTGTGCCATTGTATTCGATGCCATTCATGGTGCTGATCCTGCAGACGAAAGCCTGCTGGAGGCAGGGTACCGTTACTCCGGACCTGCCGACCCCTCCGAACTCAGGATCGGCTATCTCCAGAGTGCTTTTGAATCCGATTACCCGGAAGCCGCGTTCGACCGAGCCTCCCTGGACAGACTCCGGAAGATGGGAGCACGGCTGATCCCCGTCAAACTGGAAGATGAACTCTTCCCGGTCAGTGCCCTATCCATCATCCTGGAAGCGGAGGCTGCCGCGGCCTTTGACGAACTCACACGGAGTAACCGGGACTCCCTGATGGTGAGGCAGCACCGGTTTGCATGGCCCAACATTTTCCGTACAGCCCGCTATATTACCGCGGTGGAGTATATCCAGGCCAACCGCATCCGGCACGAACTGATACAACACATCCATGAAAAACTGATGGATTTCGATGTGGTGGCAGCCCCCTCTCTGGAAGGAGGGAACCAGCTTCTGATCACCAACCTGACCGGTCATCCGGCGGTGGTGCTTCCCAACGGATTTGATGAATCGGGATCACCGGTGAGCATCACCTTCCTGGGCAACCTGTTCGATGAGGGAAAACTCCTTTCAGTGGCTGCTGCTTACCAGGAAGCCACGGAATTTCACCTGAAGCGCCCTCCTCTGTATGATCTGGATGAATAGTTACGGCTTTCTTCCCAGAAGATGGTCGGCGCTGATTTTTCCGGATCCGGACACCATCAGGGCAAACAGCATGAGAAAATAGTAGAGGGGGATCTCCAATCCGTTATCTCCTGCGGCAAACCCGTTTGGCAGGTGAACGGTGAGGGCGGCCACCACCATCACGAACATCAGCGGAACGGCGATCAACCTGGTGCCCAAACCCAGGGCAAGGAGGATCACACCGGCCAGCTCGGTAACCATGGCCAGGGCCGCACTGACCCCCGGCAGCGGATAGTTCATGCTACCGAACCATTCTGCCACTCCGCTCAGGTTGTTCACTTTGCTCATGGCCGGTTCATAAAACCCGTAGGCCAGCATCAGGCGGAACAACAGGAGCGGCAGATCGCGTAACTTTTCCGCTCCTTTTACAAATCGGTTGTAAAAAGCGTTCATCAGTAAGTCAGATTTTAGGTTATTGTTTCAGATATCCAACGATCAGTTGGTGACGGAACAGGTCCGTAAAAAATTTCTCCAGCGATTGCCGGAGTTGGTCATGAGGTACTCCCGTCCTCCCGGAAAGATCGTCCATCAGACCGATGAGTGGGATTTTTTCCTCTTCCATGCGGCTGACCAGATAGATATACAGCGGCGACAGATCCAGGAATCGGACACTTCCGCTTTCGGGAATCCGGAATACGATGGCGTAATACTCCCCTTTCATCGATGAACATTGTTCGGCCGGATAGAGATGTACCGGATACTCCAGGCGAATGACTTCATGTTCCGGATTAAAGGCCAGAGAATCATGAAACAGATCTCCTTCGGAACGAAACGCCGGGAAATCGCGGTCAGGCATGGTATGCACTTCGATTTCGATCCATTCGAAGTAAAGCAGGTCATCCAGGTAGGGCTTTCCAAGACGGTCACCGCTGCCCCGCTCCTCATGGAACCGGTAAAATTCAAACGGGAGCTTCCACACCTGCGGTGACCGGGCCTGACGGCTGGCAAAGAACTCCCTGACCAGTGAATCCCAGGTATCTTCATCCAGCGCCGAACGGGTAATGGGGAATGCCGTATCCATGGTTCCCTTCACCACATGGTATACAAGCCTGCGATAGTGATGCACCCTGTCCGGGGTAATCCCCGGCAGTTCGGTCATCTCACCGGTACGGCAGTATTCACCCAGCAGATGCTGGATCCGGACGGTATCTTCACGCAGTTTCATGGGGTTGCCTCCAGTGTTTTGCGACCAGTTGCTTCAGCTGTTGAAGCTCGGATTGCAGCTGGTCCAGCTCTTCAAAATTATAGTCCCTTTCAAGGAGTACCGGTACCGGTTCCATCCGTTGGATGGTCCATTCGAACAGATCATAAACAGGATCGATGATGGGCTGACCGTGGGTATCGATGATCAGATCGGGCTCTACCTGTTCGTGACCGGCCATATGGATATATGCCACTTTGTCCAGTGGAAGCTGACCAATGAACTCCCTGGCATCGTAGCCATGATTAAATGCATTCACATACACATTGTTCACATCCAGCAGAAGTTGGCAGTCCGCACGGTCGAGGATCTCGCTGATGAAATCAATCTCTGTCATCTCGGCCGCCACCGGGGTATAGTAGGAAACATTCTCAATAGCCAGCGTCCTGCCCAGGTAATCCTGCACCCGCCTGATACGGTCCGCCACATGTTCGACGGCATCCATTCGAAAGGGAATGGGAAGCAGGTCGTACAGATGCGCATTGTTACTCTTGGTGTAGCTCAGATGCTCCGAATAGATCTGCACCCTGTTCTCATCCAGGAACTCTTTCAACTCCCGTATGAACTCCCAGTCCAGCTCCTCCGGACTTCCCAGGGAGAGGGACAGACCGTGACAGGTGACCGGATATTTTTCTGCCGCCCTTTTACGGATGCGGTTCCAGTATCCGCCCATGCCCATCCAGTTCTCGGGGGCAAATTCCAGGAAATCGGGAGTCAGTTCCCTGTTCTCCAGGATCTCGTCAGCGATGTCACGCCGTAAACCTATACCAACCATTTTTTCTTCCTGTTTTTTTCTAATTCTGATGCGTTCATCTCTTCATTCATTGAAGAACCTTGAAGCAAAGCTTCGAAGAATCTTCGATCCAGTGTCAATTTATTTGCACTGGCTAACCCTCGCAGCAGAGCTGCGGGGAACCGAGCCTGCGAGCCCGGCGAAGCCAATGCGCGAGCGGGATTCAAAGTAACCAGAGAGGTGTGTCAGCGAAATTCAGCAGCCGGGAGATGATCCCGGGCAACCCAGTGCCGGGGTCACAATGGGAGAAAAAGTATAAAAACAGAGGTCATCCCCGAAGAGATGACCTCCTGCAGCCAAACCGGCTTATCCACATTTACCTTCCCCACACTTGGCTTCACTGGATTTACTTTCTGATTTGGCCGCTTGCTTTGCCTCTGCCGATTTCTTGGACTTGGCATCGGACTTGGCCTCCGACTTGGCCTCCGACTTGGCCTCCGACTTTTTGGCCTCTTTCTTTTCAGCGGATTTTCCGTCCTCACCGCATTTGCCTTCTCCGCATTTGCCTTCCCCGCATTTCAGCTCGCCGAATTTATAGGCAACCGATTCAGCCTCCCTGGCCTGCTCTGAATTCATATCGATCAGGTGGCTCCGTACCTGTGCGCCTGTGCCCAGGTCGTTATAAGAAAGAAGATTGGAACCGAAAGTGGGAGTGGCTGCAAGTGCCAGCGCACCGGCGGCCAGAGTTGCGGATTTTAAGATCTTTTTGTTTGTTTTCATGATACAAGTTTTGGATGATTTTAATTTTAAGTGATTTTTAATTTTTAGATGATTATTTTTTCTGATGGATCAGTCGGGGGTGAATCCCATTCCTTACACCCTCCCCGAAAAAAAATCTACCGGGTATCCATTTCTCTGGCAATCATCTGCTGCATATGCCCGGCTGCTCCTTCGTCCAGATGGTGCTCACAGCTTCCGTGCAGCGTGCACTCGCGGTACTGATCCATGGCTTTCTGCAGGCCTTCCACCTGGCTGGCATAGCGTCTGCAGAGATAGCAGGAAAGCAGATGTACCTGCAATTTCCACCACTGACGGATGGTCAGCCGGTTCTCCTGGCGATACGAAACCAGGTAACTGGCCTCGTCGCAGGCGATCATCTGCCGGCTCATGAAAACCATGATCCTGTTTTTCAACTTCCTAAACATCTTCCATATGTTTTATATGGTTCATATGGTTCATATGGTTCATATGGTTCATATCTTCTATATGGTTCATATGGTTCATATGGTTCATATCTTCTATATGGTTCATATGGTTCATATGGTTCATATCTTTCATCCGGTCCATCTGGCTTCCACGCACTTGCGCATTTTCAGGCGCGCGCGATGTAACATGACCCAGAGGTTGGACGGTGTGATGCCCAATTCCTTACAGATATCCTCCGATTCGGCTTCATCGATCAGTTTCATAACGAAAGCGGCTGCCAGATTAGGCGGTAATGCGGCAATGCAGGCCTCAATAATGCGCATTAGCTCCGCTTCCTCCAGGCCCCCTTCCGGAAGCAGCGATCTGGAGTGTGGCCGCATCTCTTCGTTCCAGTGTCCGGGAATCGGAACTTCATACTCAAAAAAATCGCGATCGGCGGCACCCTTTCCAAAATCCTCCACGGAGGATTCCCTGGAAGTACCCCGTTTCCGGTAGGTATCGATAATCTTACGCTTCAGAATGGAAATCAGCCAGGTCCGCTCGCTGCTCTTCCCCTTGAAATTCTCCGCCGCTTTCAGGGCCGACAGAAAGGTCTCCTGTACCAGATCCTCCGCCTTCTCCCGGTCGTTGATGCGGACCACTGCATAATTGAAAAGGTAGTCCCCGTGCCTTTCCACCCACTTCTGTGGATCCAGCTGCGATTTTTGTTCTTCGGACATCCCGGGATCCGTCATAGGTCTCACAATATATAAAAAACTGAAGGAGATCCCCCGCTTTTCATTAATTTTGCGGATCATGAAAGAGATGAAAACTGTGGATACCACCGGGCTTAAATGTCCTCATCCGCTGATCATGCTGAAGGAGGCTCTTCAGGAGACGGGACCGGGTGAAGAGGTAGCACTGACCACCGACAATGATACCTCCCTGCTTAACATGGTGACCTACCTGAGGGATCAGGGAGTGGAACCGAAAGTAACCACCGAAGGAGCTGTCCATACGGTGGTCACCCCCAGGCCGGAGAAAGATCTGGAGCAGACCGACCCGGCAGGATATTGCACAACATCGACCGGTTCGGTTGAATACGTGGTTTGTATCCGGGGTGAGTATATGGGTTCCGGAGACGATGAGCTCGGACAATCGCTCATGGAAACGCTTATGGACACGCTGAAACTTCAGGAGAAACTGCCGACTCATGTGGTTCTTTACAACAGCGGGGTGAAGCTGGCCATGAAACAATCGCCGGTCTGTGCCTCCCTGTGCGAACTGGAAGAGCTGGGTACCCGGATCATTCTGTGCGGGACATGCGTCGATCACTTCGGGATACAGTATGATCTGGGGGTGGGAATGATCTCCAATATGATGGTGATCGCCGAGACTCTTGCCTCCACCGGACATGTGGTCTATCCATGAAGGAAAAAATAGACCTCCTGACCACTGTGGAATATGGCGGATGTTCTGCCAAATTGCCGGCAGGAATACTGGGTGAACTGTTAAAAAAACTGCCCGCTGTCAGCGATCCCAACCTGCTGGTGAATGTGGACACCCATGACGACGCGGGCGTCTACCGCATCAATCCCGAAACCGCCCTCATCTTCACTACCGATTTCTTCCCGCCTGTCTGCTCCGATCCTCATGAATTCGGAGAGATCGCTGCCGCCAATGCTTTATCGGATATTTATGCCATGGGAGGCAGGCCCCTGATCGCACTCAATCTGATGATGTTCTCCCGGGAGCACCTGCCCCTGGAAGCATTCAGCGAAATACTCAGTGGGGGCAACGAAAAGGTCCGTGAAGCCGGAGCTCTGATCATCGGCGGACATACCATTGATGACCATCCGCCGAAATACGGACTTGCCGTGGTGGGGACCGTACATCCCGGTCAACTGATCACCAATGCAGGGGTCCGGCCCGGCGACCAGCTGATCCTGACCAAGCCTCTGGGAAGCGGTGCCCTGGTCTCAGGCATGCGAACCGGACTTGCCGGGGAGGAGGAGTACCGGCGGGCACTGGAGAACATGAAATTACTCAACCGTCATGCCACCGATGTGGCCAGCAGATACGGGGTCAGAGGAATGACCGATATTACCGGATTCGGTCTTGCCGGCCATGCCATGAAGATGGCGGAAGCCAGCGGTGTCAGCATCCGGATCCGGACCGCGGGCATGCCACTGTTACCGGGGGCCTACCGGATCTTCGAAAAAGGCAGTATCCCCGGAGCGACTTTCAGGAATCTGGAATTTACCAGCGGCCATACCCATTTTCTGCGTCAGATGGATTACACCCTCAAAATGCTGGCCCATGACGCACAGACCTCGGGAGGACTCCTGATGGCGGTCAATCCCGACCATGCCGAACGGGTGTTAGGGGAATTGAACGGACAGGACCCGGATCTGCAGGCCGCGGTCATCGGAGAGGCATTGACCAGAAGTCCCCGGCTTCTTTATCTGGAATGATCCGAATGGAAATTGATACCTTTGCAACGCCGTTCCCGGTCAAATGAACAGAAGGAGGATATACAGCCATATTTATCAGGTGCAGCGGATAACCCTGATGGTGTTTTATGTGACAACTGCGGTTGCGCTTGCCATTCCCCTGGCCAGGCTCCTGGCCGGTGTGGCACCCGGCTCTCTCTTCCTTTGGGCCGGCAGTCTCATTCTCTACATGGCAGGGGCGGTGGCTCTTGGTTCCTTTATTTATATGGTCAGTTACATCCCTTTTAACCTGGCCGCGGCCTTCGATCCCATCAAGAATGATATGGCAAAAGGAGCGATCACCGATGCCACGCAGTTTGGCAGGCGGGTTACCTCGTTCACCACCCGTTTCTTTGACTTCTCTTTCCTGGATATCTCCCACGCATTTTTCGAGACAGAAAGCTCAGGATTGGTTTCCCATGAAGAAATGCAGGGTCTGGAGGAAATCATGGAGCAGTTCGGGATGAAGGAGAAGAGCGGGCAGCCGGAGGAGATTATCCGGGCAGGGAAGATCGATTTTCAGGGACGGGAGTATCACCTCTATATCCTCCCCATCTGGTTCGGCGGCACGTGGCTTGGGTACATGGGACTGCTCACCAAAAAACGTATCAGCCGGTTTTTCCAGCGGGTCCTGATGGAGTTTGAGAACAATTTCCTGGACGACCTGCTGATGCTTGTGCTCCGGTCTTCCAATCACGATTCATAGATTGATCGCATTTTCAATCATACTCATGGCTGCCAGTTGCCTGGTCATCTGGCGATCCTCGCACGGATTTGAAGTTGCATCCGATTTCCTGGGCAGACAACTGCCCCCCGGAATCAAAGGTGCCACCCTGAATGCCGTGGCCAGCTCCATGCCTGAATTCCTGACCACCCTGTTCTTCCTGTTCTACCTGAGAGATGCCGACGGGTTTTCGGGCGGACTTGGCGTGACTTCGGGGAGTGCACTGTTCAACCTGTTGATTATACCGGCTCTGGCGGTCCTGATGCTTTTTTCAGCCGGTAAAGGCAGAAAGATCACTCTCCGGAAAGGGGTCCTTCTCAGGGAGAGCATCGTACTGCTTATTTCGCAGCTGGTATTTGTCCATTTTCTGTTCAGCGGTGAATTGAAAGCCGTTCACGGCATGGTCCTGGTGGTGATCTACCTGCTTTATCTGGGTCTGTTATTCGGTATTACCAAAAACTACCGGGGTCCCGATCCCGGATTCAAATCCCCTGTCGAAAAAATTCGAAGCTCCACCCTGCAGCGAATCTTCACCCTGAACATTACCCACCTGGTGCTCAATGGAACCCATATTTCCACCTGGCTGGCCTGGTTGCTGCTGGGCCTCAGCACCCTGGTGATGACCTTCGGCACATGGTTGCTGGTATATGCCACCGATCAGTTCGGACATGAGACGGGGATCCCGCTCATCTTTGTAGCCGTGGTGCTCTCCGCCGCCGCCACCTCGGTACCGGATACGATCATTTCGGTCAGGGACGCCCGGAAAGGGAATTATGACGATGCTGTGAGCAATGCCCTGGGAAGCAATATTTTCGATATAGCTTTTGCCTTAGGTTTACCGGTCTTCCTGTTTACGGTCATTCAGGGTCAAAGCATGGTCCTCCCCCGGCAGGTGCTCTCCTTTACCAAGGAAGTGTGGGTCTTTCTCCTGCTGGCCACTGTGCTGGCCCTGCTGATCATGCTGACCGGGAAATATTTCACCCGGATGAAAGCCTTTCTTTTGCTGTCGATCTATCTCCTGTTCCTCGTATTCGTGGGAACGCAGGTGGGTGGAGAAGAGTGGCAGGAGTTCGGAAAGCCGATGGCTAATTTCCTGAAGGATGTGGCTGACTGGATCGGGCGGCAGCTCTACTAAAGGTTTGCATTCGACAGCTCAGCGACCGGGTCCATTCATGCACCACCCCCACATCGGCCTCCAGCCAGTCTATCTTGTCCAGATCGGCGAAGCTGACCCACCGGTGCGCCTTGTGTTCTCTGAGGGTCAGTTTTCCTTTCCTGATAAGGCAGACAAAAGGCAGTAGACGGATGGTATGATTGGGGTAGTGGTGCTTCATGGAGGGCAGGGAATCCACTACCGTAATCTCCACACCCAGTTCCTCCCTGATCTCCCTTCTGATGCATTCCTCGGGTGTTTCGCCTTTCCTGAGCTTTCCTCCCGGAAACTCCCATTTCAGGGGATGGGGCATCTGTTCGCTTCGCTGTGCGACCAGCATTCTATCCTTCTGAATGATCAGGGCGCAGGTTACTTCGGTCAGGGGTATATCACTCATCCATTCTTCCGTTTCGGATAATCCAAAAATGTCTTCTGAACAGTGCTTCGGCCGATATCCTTCCACCGGTCGCAGTCAAAGGTCACCATGACCACCCCGGCGGTAGGCAGATTCTCCAGGGGATCCGCGAGAAAGAGGTTGGCAAAATCGGTGAAGGAGGGATTGTGTCCGAATATGGCCAGGCCGGTCACTTCCGGAGAAGCGGTGGCAATGACCTGATGGATCTCGGAAGAGGATGCCAGATAGAGCGGCTGATGGACCTGCAGTGCCGGGGCAGGAAGTTCCCATATCCCGGACATGATCAGGGCGGTACTCAGAGCACGGGTGGCATCACTCGTAAAGAGCTGCTCCGGAATGCGGCCTGTCTCCCTGAATCTTGTGGCCATGGCCCCCGCATCACGGATACCTCTTTCAGCCAGAGGGCGGAACGGATCCTCCAGTCTCTCGTAATCCCAGCTGGACTTTCCGTGTCTGATAATGAATAAGCGTCGTTCCATATCGTTGGATTGAACACCGGTCAGAGCAGGTTGCTGGCCAGATCGGCCAGGTAACTCCGTTCGCCCTTGACCAAATGCACGTGTGCAAAAATGTCCTGACC
>CAZRZY010000132.1:0-10692 GCA_964604655.1 uncultured Bacteroides sp.
TCCAGAGTGTCATACGTTACCAGATCAAGTACCAGGAGGTTGGCGTCGATTGCCCCGTCCAGCATATAATCAAGGGTGTTCATCAGAACAGCAGTGGCTTCCGGAGTGGCCGATTCAAAAGTGGGATTGTTGAACGGCAATCCGATCCGCATGGCGGGGGCCAGGCTGTCGGCCGGGAAGTTCTCATTGTCGGCCTGTGAAAGATCGAGCGTGTCTCCCTGCTCATAAAGGAACCAGGCAGCCTGGGTATCGTCGTCGGTCAATACAGCGATAATATCGGCTGTGCCGGAAGGAACTCCGACTGCCATGCCGCCGTCCATACTGATCAGTATATCTCCCGCCGAAAGTCCTGTGGCAATTACATGGGTATCATCCACGATGGTGATCAGGTTCTCCTCGGGTGATTGGTTCCCCTGAGAGGAGGTCATCCCATAATCATCGTAGTCGCCCTGTTCCCATACCGCGATAGGAAGGTCCACGGTACTGAAATCCGCGACATCGCCGGAGTTGACTGTAGAGGAGATCAGGATCACATCCTGCCCGACGACATCCACTGCCGGATCGGACAGATCATCCTGAACGACGGTAACAGTGTAGCCCTTCTTCTCCATCAGCATCTGGATGTGTGCATCCGATGCATTCAGGTCGGCTTCCCCCACCAGAAACAGCACATTGCCCTGCGCAAAAAGCTGTACCGGCCCGAGAAGGAGGCTCAGGAGAATGAACATTAACAAACTGGTAATTTTTCTTTTCATAATTTAAAGGATTAGTTAGTTGTGAAGAAACAAGGTTTTAGAAATGATGATAAGGTTCATATGATGCTACAGAACTTAGGTTGCAATAAATATATCATAACGTTCCGTCAATTCCCGTTTCAGTAACTGTTCAAAGTACTTGCAAAATGTTTACATAACAACAAAAATGTTTGACGACCAGCATGAAAACCTGTTTCTTTTTTTGGACCACCTTTGTCAGTAACCATAACGCGCTATCTCTATCATGTGGACCGTCAGCGGCCCGTTCAGCGAAACCAGGTCCACCATCTGGCTTTGGATCAGCGGCCGCCGCCTGATCTCAGCCATTTTCCATTCTCCCGATCCGGTTTTCTGGATGGGATGAATGCCGTTAAAGGCATGGACCCGGAACACCGAACGGTCGTCATCCAGGTACCATACCCGGATGGATATTTTCAGTTTCGGATGGAGGCTTTCCAGAAAATCTTTATCCATTTTGAGGCGTATGGTGGACATGGGTTCAATTTTCCTTCCCCAGAGTCCATATTTTCCCTGGCCGGTCTGCTTGAGGGGTTTGCTGGGCAGGGCGGTATTGCGCTCTATTCCGATGGCAAAATCACCCTTCATCCGGTCACCTTCCCGGAAAGCGATCCAGATTCCCGGAGTGGTATCCGGCTGGGAAACGGATCCTGCATATTTATTGAAAAGTTTTATATCCTCCATGTATGAGGTATCCTTTGTATATTTTTCAGGAACCGACATGAAGCTGGCGCCGCTTTGTAAATTATATAGCACGCTCCAATGAAAAAACTGGGCTTCGTTCCCTTCCATTGCGGACCTGTCCGCCTGTGACCAGGCATATCCAAAAGCCTCACCATTTTTGCACTGATTCACAAATATATTTGCCATTTTCAGTTCCTGGGGATTGCCAGGCTGAATGCCGGTGCTTCGCTGGTACATCCACCCCACCCCGGAGCCTGCGCGGCGATGGACTTCGTGCAGATACTCCAGTTGCCCGGACCAGGTCCCATCTGTCCAGAACACCAGATCCTCGGTCCTGGTGTTACCAGGCAGGATCCAGTTGGAGGTATCCTTTGCCAGCTCTGCAAAGGTTGAAATATGATCACTGAGTATAAATCCCAGGTCCGGGATAATCCCCAGCACACTTTCCCCCTCCTCCAACCGTCGAAGGTGAAGCCCCAGGTTATAAAGCAACCTGGCATATCTGTCTCTGTATCCGGAATGCCAGAACATGGGTACCCCGTAACCGTCGCTATGGTCTTGAAACCCCTCCCCTGTGCTCTCCTCCAGGTAAGGAACCATGCTGAAAAGGTAATCGGGGTGGCTGCTGGTCTTGACTTTGATAAATACTTTCCACCCTTTTTCAGCGATCTCCTTCAGTTCTCCCTCCAGCTCCGCAAACTCGTAACGGTCCTCCCCCTTTTCGAGCTCCTGCCATGTGTACCCTACTTCTATGGTTCCCACTGCATCCGGGAGGTTCTCCGGAATTCCTTCCCCTTCACCAACCTGCACTACCATGCCACGATCCGGATGAAGCGGCAACTGGGACCAGCCGTTTACATTGCAGCAAATCACCACCAGGAAGGCCATCCGGGCAGTACATCTGCTTTTTCCCAAAGTATAATCCATTAAAAGATTTCTCAAAACTACCGACTACTTTCAAAAATGAACTTCTTCTTTTTCAGAGGCCTTAAATATATCCACATTCCGCTTATATCGAAAGAAATATGCTTCAAAACAGAACTGCGCTGAAGGCATTTTCCAACCCCGGATCGAAACGGACTGACCAGTCATGGTTGAACCTCTTCCGATGACCCGGGACGCATGTACTCCTGCGGCTTCCTCTCCAGTGTTGTCTCCAGCATGGCATCCAGGGAATCCAGCACGGAATGGCAGGCCATCTCCCCTGCCAGATTTCTGTACTCAAAAGGATCTTCTTTAAGATCATAGAGCTCCTGGTCTCCGTTGCTGTACTTCAGATATCGGTACTCTCCTGTCCGGAGGGCATGATCCCCTTCTCCGTTAGTGTTCAGTACCGGCATTTCCCACCGGATCGAGGGATCCTGAAGCAATGGGGTCAGGTCGTATCCGTGGATATGGGAGGGGCGGGATAAGCCTGCAAGGGCCACCAGCGTGGGGTAGAGCTCCTGAAGACTAACCGGCCGGTCGATCTCCACTCCCTTCTCTTCCGCCCAGGGCAGGTGGATGACCAGATTGCAATGGTTGGCAGCTTCCCACAGGGTGGTCTTCCCTGTGCGGTTCTTGTCCCCAACATGATAGCCGTGATCGCTCCAGAGAATCACTACCGTATTCTCTCGCTCAGGATTACGGCGGATGGCATCCAGCAACAACCCCACATTCCGGTCGGAGTAAGCTACCGTGGCCAGGTAAGCCTGGAAATATGCTTTCCAGGCATGCACATCTCCTCCTTCACCCTCTACCTCAAGTCCGCGTTCGACCAATCGGGTGAACCCCGTTCTGCTGGTCATCCGCTTTCCTGAAGCAGACAGGTCCTCCAGGTCGGTTTGCACCCATTCCATCAGCTGCCCGCTGATGGCCATCTCGCTCCGGGGAAAAAGATCATGAAACTCCTGCGGTACGACCCAGGGAAGGTGCGGGGCGAATAATCCGCAGGCAAGAAAATAGGGTTTATCCTCCGGAACGGTAATCTCCCGTGTTTGACCGTGCATATTCTTGATCACGGATCTTCCATGCAGGATCAGATCGGAAATGTGCCTGGCATTCCGGTAATCTTTCGACTCTTCCCTGGGTACGGTGGTAACGCCGAACCGCGTGTAACGACGGCCGGGATCATCGGTATCGGGCCAGTATTCGGATATGTACTCCTCGAACTGCACATCCGACTCATGGGACCTTCCCGTACCTGTATACACTTCCACCCAGTCGTCCCAGGAATAGAGCCTGTCGGGCCAGTCTGAAAAATACCCCCGGTCGAGATAGGCATACGATTTATGGAACACCTTGCCGATTCCACTGGTATAGTATCCATTGTCTTTCAGGTATTGGGGAAGGGTCACTGCATCAGTAAGGGTCTCATATCCACGGAAAGCTTTGTCGTGAAAATAATATCCGGACACATGAGGCGGCACCCCGGTGAAGAGGGCCGTACGGGAAGGACCGCACAGCGGGAACGGGCAGAAGGCAGAAGTGAAGGTAAAAGACTCGTCTGCCAGTTCCTCGATATGGGGTGTCAGTCGTTCGATCACTCCGGAGCGTGTTTCCGGATCCGGATAAACCATCTCCAGAAAATTTCCCGGCATGTTCCCGAGGAGGGTGTTGTAGATATTCAGATCATCAAGCGCAATGAAGATGAAATTGGGCATCTCCCCCTCCGTTCCTTCCTGGCCATCCTGACCCTGCCTGCCGCAGGAGGTCAGCAGAGCCGCGGTGAGCAGGGTTGCGAAAAGAAGGAGTGCCGTCGCCAGTTGCCCGGCTCTGCACTTGTATATATCCATCCGTTCGGGTTTCATTCAGATCAGGTTGTTTTTTTCATTCAGGCCAGTTTTGTTCAGCTCTGTCAAATTTTATTCATTCAGGCCACCTCAGGGCATTACGGTTCAGTTCAGTTCAGTTCAGGTCAACTGAAGCCGGATCAACTCAGATCAGTCCAGCTCAGACAAATTCTGACCTGTTCGGTCTTAATTGCCTGCCAACTGGTTTTCCAGATTCTCCAGGACCACCGTTGCCCACAGGTTGCTGGCATCCAATTCCACCGCTTTCGAGAGATGGTCTCGTGCCTGCCCTGTCTCTTCCATTCCCAGAAATCCCAGGCCGATCTTCAGATGGGCACCGGAGCGGACCGCCTCCCCGGAGACCGATTCCCCGAACTTGGCGAACACATCTTTTTGCACCCCCTGTTCGAGAACCTTTTCCCCGTCGGCCACCAGTTCATTGAAAATAGCGGCGGCCCTGTCTTCTTCCTTCAGTTGCAAACAAGCCAGGCCCTGGTAGTAGGCGTATGGTGAATTACCAATGTCCTGACCGGCACATTCCCGGTAGTGTTCCTTCGCGCTCCTGCGCTTTCCCATGGCCTCGTAGGCCCTGGCTATATAATAGTAGATCTGCGGAATCCGGTGGTCGTTCATCGTACGTCCGACCTGCTGATTGTCCGGAAAGGTATTGGCCAGCTGGAATTGCTCGAGGGCCTTTTCAGATTCACTTTCTTCCAGGTATTGCATACCCAGCAGCAGGTGTGCATTGACATTGATATCCCGGATCTTCATGTCGCCTTCCCGGATATGGAAATGGTGGTTGCTAAGATATTCCACCGCATCTGCATATTTGCCGTTCAGATTCAGTACCATGATCTCCCTCAGGAACGAGTCGTTCCTTTTCATGACCGTCCCATGGTTGGGCTCCAGCATCGCCAGCCGTACCTCCGGATCGGTCCCGTTCAGCTCATAGAGCTTATCCAGTTCGTAATAGTACATGGGATCGTCTTTCTTCACGGCCAGAGCCGCTTCATAGTGATCGATGGCTTTTCCGATGTCGTCTTTGGCCCTGTAATACCCCCAGCCCAGATTCCGGTGGGCGATGGCCAGCTCCGGATCCAGTTCTACTGCCTTCTGCCATTGTTTCATAGCCGCTTCAGGCTGTTTGTCATACAACAGGGCCCCTCTGTAATAGTATGCCTTTGCATCGTCGGGATTGCTCTGCAGGGCAGCATCAAACACCTTCAGGGATTCCAGCCTGAAGGGGAAACAGTAATCGGTTGGGAGCGAGGCAGCCTTGTCGTAAAAGACTGCTGCTTCCGAAAGATTGCCCGTTCTCTCGTTCAGAAATCCCAGATAATACCAGACCATGGGATCGGTCTCCCCCCCGGCGATCTGCTCTTTGAACCGTTCGAGCACCTTTATGCCGTCTTTGTAGAGACCGCAGTTCAGATAATCGACCGCGATCTCGAGGTAATCTTCGTGATCTCCGGTCATTCCGGCTTCCAAATCCTCAAGGAGTAAAGCTTTCCCGTTCCCGGAAGCCGCCGAGGCAAGAAACCATTCGTGGGCAGCCCTCAGGTTTAAAGGGTCCTCCTCCAATACCGACAGGGCCACCTCCATAGCCGACTCCTGATTGCCCAGATGCCGGTAAATGGCTGCTTTCAGGTTGCGGGCCCGCAGATCAGGGGCATTGGTGGAAAGGGAGCGGTCGATCTGCTCGAGTGCCCTGAGGAAATTACCTTTCGCGGTGCTGATTTCTGCCAGAGAGTGGTACCCGGGTGAATGGAAGGAATAATCCCATGTGGCCCTGTAGATGGTATCCACCGCATTTTCAAGGGATTCCTGGAACTTAAGTACCTGCCCCAGTTCGTAATAGGCTTCACAGTTCTCCGGCCTGGTGTAATCTTTCGACAACCTGGCGATGGCTTTCCGAAAATGGCCGGCCGCTTTGTCAAACTCACCCTTCATGAGTGCCTGTTTCCCCATAATGGTGTGCACATCGGAGTTCCCCGGATCCCTTTTCAGTGCTTCCAGGAAATAGGGTTCCGCGTCCAGCACCGGATTATAGAACTGCAGCAGGCGCAGTCCGGCCAGATAGAGCTCCTCCACACTTTGGTAGTCCGCCGGATCACCCGGAGGCCTGACCACCGGCGGCAGCTTCTCCTGATACTCCTTCTTTACAGGCTGGTAAGCTACCAGCTCCTCCCCTACACAGTTGAGCAGTGCTACCCGGATATCGGTCTCGCTTGTCCCGTCCGGGACCTCTGCCGTTCCGGTCCATGCATTGGCAGGATCCACATCCACCTGCTTTTCAAAGACCGGTTTCCCGTCAATGGACATTACCACGGTTGCTTCGGAAAATTCCTGGGTTACGGAGAAACCGAAAAAGGCCTCCCCGTCCCTGACTTCCAGGTTCACTGCACCGTTCAGATTGGCGTTCAGAATGCCGCCGATATCCTTGATGGGATACCAGTACTGTTTGTGGGTCTTCACCTCGTATGGCCTGATCCAGCTGTAATCGGGCTGGTTATCGGACCAGGCTCCCACCATGATTTCGATATAGGGTCCGTCCTTTTCGGTCAGCACCTTGTCCCACATTTTACCCAGCTCGCTGGGTCCCCATTCAAATAATTTCGCACCCCGGACCACCTGGTGATTTGCTACGTGGACTGTTCCGACTTCCTGGCCGTGGTCATATCCCCCCATAAAATCATCACTCAGTTCATGGCAGAAGATGGAGACCGGTCTGGGATGATTAATCCAGCGGCTCACATCCACCCCGCTGGCGTAATGGTCCACTCCTCTGTATTTTTCATGGGATACGGGCCAGTGGGTGAAGGATACCTTCGAATGGTCCACACCGAAATCCGCATTGGGTGGAAAATAGACCTGGTAATCTTTATTGGCATGAGTGGAGACATTGGCCCAGTAAAGAAAGGAATGCGTATGCGGCGTGCGGTTGAATATTTTGACCTCCGCCTCCAGATAGGATTTACCCGGAAAGGCTGTCAGTCCGATGATCCAGCGCATCCGTTGCCGCGGTTCGGTCTCCCCGACCCAGACCGTCTTGCTGCCGTCGGCATTCTCGGTCATTTTATAGGGCAGGGGCATGTAGGTGGATGCCCGGTGGTGGTGCAAAACGTTCCACTCAATCCCTCCGGACACCCATGCGCCCAGCATCCCGATATTGGCAGGTTTGACCACATTGTTTTTGTAAAAAAAATTGTAGCCGTTGGACTTGTCCTCGGCCCAGTAAAGCTTGCCCCCGATCTCCGGGGTCACGCAGGCCTTGATGTATTCGTTCTCCAGAAATACCCCCAGCCACTCCTTATCGGTTCGATCATTGGACAAATTATCAATGAGCGGATAGGGGTAAATGACCTTGGAGGCACCCTGGTAGCTCTCCCCTTTAAAAAACATAGGATTCGGGTCCGGCTCATGGATGGGATAGGTGGGAAAATCAATCCCCTTTTCGTAGACCTTCACCTCATACTGGGCCAGGACGGGCCCAGCAGCTGCCGCCAGAAATAGAACAACGGCGGTCCTGCCAATCACAGTCTTCATTGCATTCATCGTTTCAAAAGGTTTCGTGGAGTATCTGATTCAAAGAAATGAGAAAATGCGCATACTCGGCCGGCTGCCGCAGGGCAAAGTCATTGCAAACTATATTCAGATTCGCTCAGCGGCGCGAAATGCCTATTAAGTGTATCGCCTTTTCTGTACAATCACTTATTCCAAACAAATGCAATTGAATTTGTACAACAGGGTTTCTTAAATACCCCGCACCACCATCACCACAAAATACATCAAATGGAACGCAGACATTTTTTGAAAAGATCGGTGGCCGGAGTCACAGGGGTAACCCTCGTACCCCACCTTTATGTATCCGGAAGATCACCTAACGACACCGTACGTCTCGGATTTATCGGAGTGGGACGCCGGGGAATCAATCTGGTTAAAGCATTTCTCGGCATCGAAGGAGTAGAGGTACTGGCTGCAAGCGATGTCTACGGGATCAAACGAAAACGCTTCGAGAAGCTGGTCTCGGACTGCTATTCGGACAGTAAAAGAAAACCGGAGATAAAGACCGATGAAAACTACCACGATCTGCTGAGCCGGACCGATATTGATGCAGTGGTCATCGTCATGCCCGACCACTAGCATGCCTTAAATGCCATCCATGCCATTGAGGCCGGCAAGGACGTCTACCTGAATAAGCCGTTAACGTTCACTATTCGTGAAGTCCAGGCGCTGAGACTGGCAGTCAGGGACCACAACCGGATCCTGGCCGTAGGCAGCCAGCAGCGCTCCGATCCCAATTTTCAGCATGCGATCCGACTGGTACAGGAAGGCACCATCGGCAGGATCCAGAAGATCAATGCGTATGTGGGAGATCCTCCAACGGTTTATGACCTCCCCAGGGAGAAAATTCCTGCAGACCTCAACTGGGACCTGTGGCTAGGACCCAATCCCTATGTACACTACAATCATCAATTAAACCCTCCCATTTCTCTGGATCCCCCAAAAAAAGAGCAGCTCTGGGCAGCCTGGCGGTGGTACCGGGAGATGGGTGGAGGTTTCACGACCGACTGGGGAGCCCACATGTTCGATATCGCCCAGTGGGGAATGAAAATTGACGGGAAAGGACCCATTGAGATCATTCCAGCCGGGTACGGAAATACTCCGCACCTCACCTATCTCTATGACAACGGTGTGGTCATGACCGAGGAGCCATTTGACGACCGAAAGACCAAGGGGGTCAAATTCTGGGGCAATGACGGATGGATCGAAGTGGCCAGAGGCTATTTCCAGGGCTCCTCACCGGAACTTGCTCCCACCATTTCGAAGGACGATGCCAGTGACCATCCCCACCAGAAAGATTTTATCGACGCTATCCGGTCCCGGCGGGATCCGCAGGTCCCTATGGAAACCGGCCACAGCAGCTGTACCACCTGCAACCTGGGCAACATTGCCTATCGTCTGGGTCGCCCGGTGAGATGGGATCCTTACCATGAACAATTCGTGGATGACCCGGAAGCTGAAGCTCACATACACCGGGAATACCGGGATGGATACAGTCTGGAGTAGTAGAATTCTGAATCAAACTGTAAGCAAATCGATTAATTGATGGTAATCAGATGGGTACAAGAAGAAACTTTTTCAGAAAAATATCCTTACTGGGAGGTTTCACCGGCCTGAACGGTTTCCGGTTCAACCAGGTACATGCAGAAAACCTGACCGATCCTTTGGAGCGAGAGAGCTATCATTTCAATCGCAGGATCCCTGTTGAAGAGGGGTATGATCTGGTGTTCGCAGGGGGCGGACCTACGGGAAGTGCCGCAGCAGTATATAAAGAAAGGCTGGGACTATAAGTGCTCTTGCTGGTGGCCTCCGGGTTGTGAAAACATCCGGCATGTCACCGCCGCCCCCCTGATGGGTGTGAGAGAGTCCCGGAGAATGGCAGGGGAGTTTGAGCTCAATGTTAACGATTACCTGGCGCGGAGGATGTTTCCCGACCAGATCGGCGTAATTGAAGCTCCTCGGAGCAAGCTCCGAGGAACTTATAGCTCGGCCATTCTTCGATCCATAATTTGTTTAATAGGCAGCAGAGCCACGAATTACCTCTTTAAACTGCTTTTCCTCTTTTCTGTTTGAGCTTCAATTTTGGTGCGCTCTAAGTCTCTATTTCTCGCCCTATTAGGTCAGAATCCATGTTGACCCTCAGACCAAATTTTATTCTCTTTCTTCCCTGATCTGGTGCTTCCGGATCCAATAAAGTAATGCCTGATCCCAATTCTGCCATCATCCTATCATGTTCAGCAGACCACTCCAGTCCCAGTAAATCGCTAAGGTAGAGGAATCGTTTTTTTGCAGACTTCTTTCCGTTCCTCGCTAAATAATAAAACAGTTTGTCAGAGTTTATGCGATCTTTCGCTTTAAAAATGGCATTCCCGATCTGCACAATACCCCCTCCATACTGTGGTTTTGTGGCGATATCCACAAGGGTTTTCTCTAGATCGCTTACCATCGCCCTTTCAAAGGTATTTATCCAGAGGCTGCTATATCCGAAGAACCTGGAGACATCGTGGTGGATGAATTGACACCTAATACCGGCGTAACTCTTTATGGCCGGCTTGATCCGCTGATTGGTAACCACATATTCCCTGATTTCAGATTGGTCCCTGGGAATAGATGGGTGGTTCTGCTCTGATGTGTGGTTCTGCTCTGATGTGTGGTTCTGCTCAGATGGGTGGCTCTGCTCAGATGGGTGGTTCTGCTCAGATGGGTGGCTCTGCTCAGATGGGTGGCTCTGCTCTGATGTGTGGTTCTGCTCTGATGTGTGGCTCTGCTCAGATGGGTGGTTCTGCTCAGATGGGTGGTTCTGCTCTGATGTGTGGTTCTGCTCTGATGTGTGGTTCTGCTCTGATGTGTGGCTCTGCTCAGATGGGTGGTTCTGCTCAGATGGGTGGTTCTGCTCTGAT
>CAZRZY010000132.1:10792-12106 GCA_964604655.1 uncultured Bacteroides sp.
TTGGCCACTGGGCTCTGATTGGCCACTGGGCTCTGATTGGCCACTGGGCTCTGATTGGCCACTGGGCTCTGATCTGTGGCTGGACCTGCACTTCGGTAAAAGCCCATGGATCCTCATCGCCGAGGCATACCCAATATAATATGCTGCATTCTTCGCCATATATTTTGCTACCTGCGTTCCATCAGGTACATAGGTATCAGGATTTGAATTCAAAGGAATAATATGGTAAATACCCTGGGAGATTTTACCTAATATGCCCTCATTGACCATACCGGATAGTATCCTGCCAAGATGAACAGGATTTTTCTCCGGAAACTCCTTCACCACATCCTGAAATGTAAAACACAAGGTATTTTTCGTCGAAAACCGTTTGATAATGCCCCAGATCAATCTGCTATTCATGGAAAAGGATGTTTATTGTCAGTTTACCATATACTTAATTGTCTTTTGAGGCATTTTATACCCCTTGAGGGACAAAGAAATTCCAATTTCACATCGAATATGTTAATAATGAGACATGTTATATCTATCCTCTGAATTTTTTATCGATATACGTCCCCTTTATGCCATATACCTTAAAAGGCACATTATTCTTGGGACAATCATAGCTACTTTTAATAACAACCTGTTTGACTGACAATAAATATAAACGCAAATGAAACTGATTAAGCCTTCTGAAATCTCTGCCAGCATACCAGCGATTCCGCCTGGAATTTAGTTTTTCAGTAAATGGTTGAGGATTAGGCGACAGGGGAGATTTTGAAAAAAGGATTTTTCGCACTAAATTTAACGTAGACACAACAGTCCAGGATTATATTTGTACTTACTTGATTGTCAAGTATGTACAAAGTCGGCGCTGCCGCCGAACAATTACTGTTGTGGTTTCATTTTTTCTTTTTTTAAAACGCCAGGAGGTTACCACCTTTTTCACTGGCGTTTTTTATTTCACTTTTAAAATACTGATAATAAACGGAATAAGCAAATTTGTCGGGCATTTTATTTTGTATTTCTCGATGTTTTTCCGCACCTTTTTCTAGAAGAGAAACAGAAAGAAGAACACATAACTTTCAATTGCAGTTCCAGCATCATCATAACTATCTCTTCCATGAACATTTTGAAAATAATCGTAGGTCATAATTGCACCCCAGTGTGCATCTAAAGCC
Source organism: uncultured Bacteroides sp. (assembly GCA_964604655.1). Classification (GTDB taxonomy): domain Bacteria; phylum Bacteroidota; class Bacteroidia; order Bacteroidales. Next base: position 11,956 of record CAZRZY010000132.1, read on the forward strand.
CCATTGTCCTTTGCTGTATTATCATATTCGCCACTCGTCCAATTATTATCTGCATCTGTAAAATCTGTTGCACTTGAATAACTTGTTGAATTATTCATATTATGAGTCCACTCCGAAAAGTCGACTAGTTTTATAAACATTTGATTGTTAA
>CAZRZY010000133.1:0-12063 GCA_964604655.1 uncultured Bacteroides sp.
AGTTCGGAGATGGTGTAGTAGTCGAAAAGGGCATCATCGTGGGCTGTCTCCAGCAGGTTCCGTGCTTCATAGGTGGACCTTGCCGTCGCCCCTTCTCCTTCAAGGATCATGGGACCAGCAGGTGTTCCCGGAGGTTCAGGAGAAGCCCCTCGCTCTGGTATACACCTGACAAGCAGCCGCTTCTGATCAGGCAGCCACTGCACCGGGGACCCCAGCAGCGGATTCAATGCCATATCCTCCAGCTTTCTTATCTGACCGTCCACCGATCCTACCCATAAACCCATATGATCGGAATGGGCGACCACCATGGCGAATCGCTGGCCGTCCACAGTCCATTCCAGGTCCATTAGTTCGGCATCCTCCGGGAGACCCAGGAGCAACTCGCTACCATCTTCCACCGTGACCAGGCGGGGAGTGGTGGCTCCATGTCTTCCGTGGGGACCATTGTTGGCCGGGTTGACGCGCATACCGGCCAGTTTGTGCATGGGTGCGGCCAGTTCATCCAAAGTGGGATAGAGAATGGGATCGGCAAGGACCATATACTCCCCGTTGGGGGCGGTCCAGGTCCAGGGAAGCTGAGGAGCATACATCAAATCCAGAATATCTTCCGGGGGAGATTGCCATTCACTGACCGGCTTCAGAGTGTCCCCGGAAGTCCGGTCCCCTCCGGTAGCTAAAAGATTTGAAGGGGTAATGCCGGTCATAAACAGGAAGGTGATTACCCATAGTAATCGACTCATTTTTTTTCTTCTTTGGATCATTTTGTCAGGTATTATTCCGTAATTCTAAAATAAATGGTATTAAACCCCAGGGTAGAACCCTGGACCCTTCTTTCCGGGGTAAGCCCCGGGGTATTTAACCACACCCTATCGTCCGCCGAAGCGGAACGCGAAGGTGGATTAATAAATTTATAAAACTACCGGGAGAAAAAAAATGACCTGTCTCAACTATCCAGTTTGGATAGATCCAGAAAAGCGGGTGAAAGGCGCACATGGAATGAGTACAGATATAAATTTTCCTCTCGGATTGAACAAATAATGCTTCCGTTGTTTGAATAGGTAGAATACCCTGGTAAATCAGAAACCGTCCACGATGAGCGAAATGACCCGGACCAGTTTCAGAGAATATATTATGTATGAAGTCATCTCCCCGGGTGTTGTATAATGCATGGGTCAGAAAAAGCAGGAACAAACAACCGATCTGCTAAATAGTTGAATACGTCGAGCCCTACCCGGAAGACATGGACAAAACCGGTCCGTTGTCCGCACCGCCACCAACTCATGTAAAAAATCTCTTAAATGTCTGATAAAGCTATCTTTCCAATTCTTCAGAATAATACCTGGAAGTTCCGTGTATGGGCCCCCGGTGCCCAACGGGTCACCCTGCTGCTTACCTCCCGGAAGCAGGAGATTCCCATGAAAAACATGGAATTCGGCTACTGGGAAACAAACGTCAAGGAGTTGAAGCCGGGTGAACGGTACCGCTACCGGCTGGATGAAGGAGAATCCTTTCCCGATCCGGCTTCCCTGTCGCAGCCTGATGGAGTGCACGGTGATTCGGAACTGATCAGGCTGGATGACTTCCATTGGTCGGATGGTGACTGGCAGCCTGTACCGCTGGATGAGATGATCCAGTATGAGCTGCATACCGGCACATTCACCGCCCAGGGGAACTTTGAGGGGATCATCCGGAAGCTCGATTACCTGGCGCAGCTGGGCATCAATGCCATAGAGGTCATGCCTGTGGGACAGTTCAGCGGCAGGCGGAACTGGGGATACGACGGAGCTTACCCGTTTGCGGTGCACGATTCCTACGGAGGGGCAAAAGGACTGATGGCTCTGGTAGATACCTGCCATCGAAAGGGATTTTCGGTTATTCTCGACGTGGTGTACAATCACTTCGGTCCGGAGGGGGCCTATGTGTCCAGTTTCGGCCCCTATTTTTCGGGGAATTATTCCACACCCTGGGGAAAACCACTGAACTTCGACGGTCCCCAGAGTGATCAGGTGCGGAATTTTGTGATCCAGAATGGTTTGATGTGGTGCCGTGATTTTCATATAGATGCACTCCGTCTGGATGCCGTTCATGCCATATTCGACATGGGATCCAGGCATATTCTGCAGGAACTGGCAGAGCATTTGGAGGATTTATCCCGTTCCATGGGAATAGCGAAACTATTGATAGCGGAGTCACACCTGAATGATGTGCGGTATATTAACTCAAGTGAAAAAGGGGGATTTGGTCTGGATGCCCAGTGGTCCGATGATTTTCACCATGCGGTCCACACGCTCACAACCGGGGAACAGGATGGGTACTATCAGGACTATGGAGAACCGGTTCAGCTGACCAAGGCGATCAGGGAAGCGTTCGTTTTCGACGGACAGTACTCCCAATTCCGGGAGAAGAGTTACGGGAACTCTACGGAGAAGAACCCGGGGGAACAATTTGTCATATTCAATCAGAACCATGACCAGGTGGGAAACCGCAGACGGGGAGAACGGCTTATTGAACTGACCGGCTTTGAAACCGCCAAGCTGGTGGCAGGCACCATGTTTATCGCCCCCAATATCCCCATGCTCTTCATGGGAGAGGAGTATGGAGAGCGAAATCCTTTCCTCTATTTCGTGAGCCATGAAGATCCCCATTTGAATAAGCTGGTCAGGCAGGGAAGGAAAAAAGAGTTTGAGATGTTTTACAGGGACGGGGCCGATCCCCCCGACCCGGCTGACGAGCAGACCTTCCTGAGGTCCCGGCTGTCATGGGATTTTTCGGACAACAGCGAAAAGCAGGCCATGCTGAATTATTATCAATACCTGATCCGCCTGAAGAAGCATCATCCCGCTCTGAAAACCCATCAGAAGGATCAGGTCAGGGTTCATCATGAGAAAATGTTGCTGATGGTGGAAAGATGGCAGGAGGATCACCAGCTGCTGGCGTTCTTAAACTACCATTCGGAGGAGACTGCGGTGACCGTTCCATCGGGGATCAGAAACAGGTTAGACAGAATCCTGGACTCTTCCGCGGAGAAATGGGGTGGAACCGGATCCCTGACTCCTCACTTCATCGCTGCGGATAACCAGTTTGCCATCAGGGGAAACAGTATAGTCATCTATTCAAATCAATCGGTATGAACGGAAAAGAACGAGTGATCATCGAAAATGTCACCCCCCAGATCAACAGGGGTGAGTTTCCAGCCAAACGAGTGGTGGATGACCTGGTAAAGGTAGAGGCGGATATCTTCTCAGACGGGCACGACCTTATCAGGGCTCGGCTCCACTTTAAAGGGCCCTCTGAACAGGAGTGGCAGCATGTGGAGATGACCCCTCAGGTCAATGACCGTTGGAGCGGCTCTTTCAGGATCACTCAACCAGGCATGTACACGTTTACACTTTCCGCCTGGGTAGACCATTTCGGAACCTGGTACCGGGATATTCAGAAGAAAATGAATGCGGGAACGGATGAAAAAGGAGACCTGCTGGTGGGGGCAGAACTGATCAATGCGGTGCTGGATGCAGACCAGTCGCTCTCCTCCAGTGAGCGGGAAGAGCTGACCGGTTACATTCAGCTCTTATCCGAACCCGGAGAACGGCCGGAAGAACGATTGGGGCAACTGACCGGCGGACATTTGCCGGAAATGATGCATCAACGGCCGCTTTACAGAAATATGACCAGATTCGCGGACGAGCTGCCGGTCCTTGCGGAGCGGCAGCGGGCAAATTTCAGCAGCTGGTACGAACTGTTTCCCAGATCCCTGGGTCGGGAGCCAGGAAAACACGGAACCTTCAGAGATTGTATCGAACACCTCCCCTATGTGGCCGATATGGGATTCGACGTGCTCTACCTCCCTCCCATCCATCCCATCGGAAGGATCAACCGAAAAGGAAAGAATAACTCCACCATTTCCAGGCCCGGAGAACCCGGGTCGCCATGGGCCATTGGAAGCGAGGAAGGAGGACATACCTCCATCCACCACGAACTCGGCACCCCTGAGGAGTTCAGGGCACTGATCAAAAAAGCCGGGGAGAGCGGGATCGAAATCGCCATGGATATGGCTTTTCAGTGTGCTCCGGATCATCCCTGGGTGAAGGAGCACCCTGACTGGTTCAGGATGCGACCCGACGGCACCCTTCAATATGCCGAGAATCCTCCGAAGAAATATGAAGATATCTATCCCCTCCATTTTGAGTCGGAAGACTGGAAGAATCTCTGGGAGGAGTTGAAAAAAGTATTTCTGTACTGGATCGATCAGGGGGTGACCATTTTCAGGGTAGACAATCCTCATACCAAATCCCTGAGGTTCTGGGGGTGGGTCATCGCGGAAATCCGGAAACAGCATCCGGGAGTGATCTTCCTTTCTGAAGCCTTTACACGACCCAAAGTGATGTACCAGCTGGCCAAGCGGGGATTCTCCCAATCCTACACCTACTTCACCTGGCGAAATACCAAGTACGAACTGACCACCTACCTGGAAGAGCTGATCCAATCCGGGGCCAGGGAGTTTTTCCGCCCTGATTTCTGGCCCAACACACCGGATATCCTGCCTGAATTCCTGCAGGTAGCCAACAGGGCCGGATATATACAACGGCTTTTCCTGGCAGCCACCCTGAGTTCCAATTACGGGATCTACGGTCCCGCCTTCGAACTGATGGAACGAACACCCCTGGAACCGGGCCGGGAAGAGTACATGGATTCTGAAAAATATGAGATCAAACAGTGGGACCTTGACCGGTCCGGGAGCCTTCGGAAGATTATTGCCCGGATCAACCGGATCAGAAAAGAGAACAAGGCCCTACAGAACACCCACTCCCTGAAATTCCATCCCATCGATAACGAAGCTCTCCTCTGCTACAGCAAGACCTCGGAGGACCTGGACAACATGGTCCTGATGGTGGTCAATCTGGATCCCCACCACACCCATTCCGGATGGATCTCACTTCCACTGGATGAACTGGGACTGGATCCGTATATTCCGTTTCAGGTTCATGACCTGATCAGCGGCTCCTACTATCTCTGGAACGGATCACACAACTATGTGGAAGTGGATCCGGGAGTTATGCCTGCCCACCTTTTCAGGATCAGGCGGAAAGTGAGATCCGAACGGGACTTTGACTATTTCATGTAATAAAAAACAAGATCGCATGACTGGCAAAAAGGAGAATTCAAACTGGTTTAAAGATGCTGTCATCTATCAGGCCCATGTTCGCTCTTTTCAGGACAGTAACGGCGACGGCGTAGGTGATTTCAAAGGGCTGGTCAGCAAGCTGGACTATCTCCAATCGCTGGGCGTCAATGCCCTGTGGCTTTTGCCCTTCTACGAATCACCCCTGAAAGACGGAGGGTATGACATTGCCGATTTCACCCGGATCCATGAGGACTACGGGACCGTTGCCGATTTCAAGCGGCTTATCAGAGAGGCCCACCACCGGGAGATCCGGGTGATCACAGAGCTGGTCCTTAATCACACCTCCAGTGATCACAAATGGTTCGAAAGGGCAAGGAGGTCAAAACCGGGCAGTGCCTACCGCGATTTTTATGTCTGGAGCGATGATACGGAACGTTACAGCGAAGCCCGGATCATCTTCCAGGATTTCGAAACCTCTAACTGGTCATGGGACCCGGTGGCACATTCCTATTTCTGGCACCGTTTCTATTCGCACCAGCCCGATCTGAATTATGACAACCCAAGGGTGCACCAGGCCGTATTTAAGGTCCTGGATTTCTGGTTCGGGATGGGGGTGGACGGGCTTCGGCTCGACGCAGTCCCCTACCTGTACGAACGCGATAACACCAACTGCGAGAATCTTCCCGAGACCCACCAGTTTCTGAGGAAGCTTCGCAAATACATCGACGAAAATCACCAGGATAAAATGCTCCTTGCGGAAGCCAACCAGTGGCCCGATGATGCTTCCGCCTATTTCGGAGATGGGGATGAATGTCATATGGCTTTCCATTTCCCGCTCATGCCCAGGCTCTACATGTCACTGAAGATGGAGGACCGGTTCCCACTGATGGATATTCTGGAGCAGACACCGAAGATCCCGGAAGATTGCCAGTGGGCCATCTTCCTGCGAAATCATGATGAACTGACCCTGGAGATGGTGACCGACGAGGAGCGGGATTATATGTATAAATCCTTCGCACAGGACCCCAAACAGCGGATCAACCTGGGCATCAGACGGCGCCTTGCCCCCCTGCTGGAAAACGACCGGAAGAATATCGAGTTGATGAACATCCTTCTGTTCTCTCTCCCGGGGACACCCATCGTTTATTACGGCGACGAGATCGGTATGGGAGATAATTACTACCTGGGCGACCGGGACGGGGTCAGAACCCCCATGCAATGGACGGCCGACCGCAATGCCGGTTTCTCCACGGCCGACCCGCAGCAGCTTTTCCTGCCCCTGATCTTCAACCATGACTACCACTTCGAATCCATCAACGTGGAGAATCATGATAAAAATCTCTCTTCCCTGCTCTGGTGGATGCGGAGAGTGATTGCAAAAAGGAAACAATACAGGGCATTCAGCCGGGGTGAGATCGAATTTATCGATACGCAGAACTCCAAGATCCTGGCCTTCACCCGAACCCTGGACGAAGAGATTATTCTGGTGATTGTGAACCTTTCCAGATACTCCCAGCAGGCAAGTCTCGATTTGCACAAATACGCCGGCTATATCCCTACCGAAGTATTCAGCCGCAATGATTTCACTCCCATCGGGGAGGAGATTTACATGTTTCCCATGCAGTTCAAGAACTACTTCTGGTTTGAACTCCGAAAGCCCAGGGAGGATGAGCAAAGCGGATCCGTTTCACAGGATTACCAGTTTGTCCTCACCGAGCGGCAGTGGAACCAGATGGGTGAACCGGTCATAGACTCCCTCAGACGGATATTGATCAAGTATGTTCAGAAAAACCGCTGGTTCAGGGGTAAAGCCCGCAAAACCAAGGACCTGGAGATCATCGATACCGTTCCTTTTACCACGGGGACATGGAAATCATACGGCGTGATGGCCCGGGTAAAATATATTGAAGGCAAGGATGAGTATTACATCATCCCCATATCCCTGGTTTTCGGCGAGGAGCTTCTGGAAATCACTTACCGGCAACCTGAATCGGTGATTGCCCGCGGTGAAGTGGACAATCATGAAGCGATCATCTATGACGGAAGTTATCATCAGGCGTTCAGGGATGCGATCCTTCAGATGATCCACCAGCGCAGTAAAACCAAAAAAGGAGAGGGCGAAATTGCCGGGGTACCGGGTAAAGTACTGACCTCCCGTGTAAAAAAAGGAGAGCTTCCCCTTCCTTCCAGGGTACTGACAGCCGAGCAGTCCAACACCTCTCTTCTCTATGACAATCGTTTCTTTTTTAAGATGTACAGAAGTCCGGAAGCTGGCAAGAACCCGGAGCTGGAGATCCTGAAGGCACTGACGGAGCACACCAGCTTCCGCAATTTTCCTCTCTATGCCGGTTCCCTGGAGTACCGCTCTGCCAGCTCGGGTCAGATGTCGATCGGTATTTTGGTCGACTTCGTGCCCAATGAGGGGAATGCCTGGGACTTTGCCCAGAATGCCATAGAGAATTATTTCGAAAAGGTCCGCAGCAGACAGGGCATCCTCGATTCACAAGCAGTGGTGGATGACGGGATGGTACATGAAAGAGTGGATCCCTTCTTCATGGAAATGATCTCCCTCCTGGGCCTGCGCACGGCGGAGATGCACAAAGCACTGGCCTCTGTCCAGGCCGACCGGGAGTTCAAAGCCGAACCCTTTTCCCTTCTCTACCAGAAATCGCTTTACCAGGGATTCCGAACCCTGATCAAAAGGACCATTATGGAGATGAAAGCGGCGCAAAAGAAGCTGGAAGAGGAACAGCAGATGCTGCTGGCCAGGATCTTCGACCACGAAGAATTTCTGCTCTCCACCATCAAACAGACCCTGGAGAAGAAAAAGATTCACACCTCCAAGATCAGGGTCCATGGCGATTACCACCTCGGACAGGTGCTCTTCACAGGAAAAGATTTCATTATCATTGACTTTGAAGGAGAACCGACCCGTTCGCTGACGGCCAGGAGCCTTAAATATTGTCCTTTCAAAGATGTGGCGGGAATGCTGCGCTCCTTCCATTACGCCATCTACATGGGGCAGATCGAATACCGCAAGAAGTATCCGGAGGTGGGAGAAGTGCTGGAGGCATGGCTGGAACCGTGGTATGCCGCGGTCAGGGATGTCTTTCTCGACGGGTACCTGAAGGCCGCCGGCAATGCTTCGTTTGTCCCTGAGGAGCGAAGACAGCTGGATGATCTGCTCTCGGTATACACCATCGAGAAAGCAATCTATGAAGCAGACTACGAGCTAAACAACCGGCCCGACTGGTTGCACATCCCGCTGAACGGACTGAATACGATCCTGGAGGAACTTGTAAAATCGATATCATATGACTGAAAAAAAGAATACATCATCCGGCAGGAAACAAGCTCCGACCAAAAAAGCCCCCGGCAAACCTTCCACTTCGCAAACGAAGAAACCGGCCGGTCAACGCTCCGGTAAACCTGCACAACCGAAGGAATCGGCTGCTGCCGTGACGGATATGCCCGATTTCATCTCTGAATATGACATCTACCTGTTCAGGGAAGGGAAGCACTTTTCCCTCTTCGAAAAACTGGGTGCTCATCCCATTCGAAAGGGAGACACGGAAGGGACCCTTTTTGCCGTCTGGGCTCCCAATGCCAAATCGGTCAGTGTGATCGGCAATTTCAACGGATGGAACACGACCTCTCACCCCCTGTTGTCACGGACCGACGAATCGGGAATCTGGCAGGGATTCATAACCGGAGTTGGCAAGGGGGAGCACTACAAATATTTCATTCGCTCCAGCATCAATGATTACGAGGTGGAAAAGGCCGATCCGCTGGCTCGGTTCAGTGAGCATCCCCCTAAGACCGCTTCCGTTGTCTGGGAAAACGATTACCGCTGGAAGGACAGGGACTGGATGAAAAAGCGGGCCGACCACAACAACCTTTCAGGCCCCATGTCGGTATACGAACTGCATCTCGAATCATGGCGCCGGTCCCTGGAAGAAGGGTTGAGACCGCTTCACTACACCGAACTGGCTGATCAGCTGACCTCCTATGTCAAAGAGATGGGATATACCCACGTGGAGTTGATGCCGGTCACCGAGTTCCCGTTTTCCGGCTCCTGGGGCTACCAGGTGACCGGATATTTTGCCCCGACCAGCCGGTTCGGAACCCCGGAGGAGTTCATGTACCTGGTGGACACCCTTCATCAAAACGACATCGGGGTGATCATCGACTGGGTTCCCTCTCATTTCCCGGGCGACCAGCATGGCCTCCATTTCTTTGACGGGACCTATCTGTATGAGCATCAGGACCCCAGGAAAGGGTATCATCCCGACTGGAACAGCTATATCTTCAACTACGGCCGCAACGAGATCAGGAACTTCCTTATCAGCAGCGCCCACTTCTGGATGGAGCACTACCATATTGACGGAATCAGAGTGGATGCGGTGGCCTCCATGCTCTACCTGGATTACTCCAGGAAGGAAGGGGAATGGATACCCAATGAATTTGGCGGCAGGGAGAACCTGGATGCCATTACATTCCTGAGAGACCTGAACGAATCGATCTACGCCAAATTTCCCGATGTGCAAACCATCGCTGAGGAATCTACTGCCTGGCCGATGGTTACCCGTCCGGCTTATACCGGGGGACTCGGTTTCGGAATGAAATGGAACATGGGCTGGATGCACGACACGCTCGACTACTTTGCTTATGAGCCGATCCACCGCAGCTATCACCATAATCAGATCACCTTCAGCATCTGGTATGCGTTCAACGAAAACTTCATGCTTTCCCTGTCGCACGATGAGGTGGTCCATGGCAAGGGAAGCCTGATTAACAAGATGCCAGGCGACCATTGGCAGAAGTTTGCCAACCTGAGGTTGCTGTTCGGGTACATGTTCGCCCACCCGGGTAAAAAACTGCACTTCATGGGGATGGAACTGGGTCAGTGGAATGAGTGGAACCACGAATCGAGCCTGGACTGGCACCTGCTGGATGTAGACATACATCTGGGTTTACAGAACTATCTGAAAGACCTGAACGGCATCTACAAAAGATATCCGGCCCTGTACGAGCAGGACTTCGTTCCGGAAGGGTTTCAATGGATCGATGCCAGCGATTCTCAGAATTCCATCCTCAGTTTCGTCAGAAAGGGAAGGAAGCCGGATCAGAAAGTGCTGGTAATCCTCAACATGACCCCGGTTCCCAGGTACAATTACAGAATCGGGGTTCCTCAGGATGCCCGATGGCAGGAGATCCTGAACAGCGATGCTGCGCACTTTGGAGGAAGCGGTACGGGCAATTTCGGCGGAGTGGATTCCAATCCCGTTCCCTACCACGGGGAAGAACAATCCATCAACATAGTCCTTCCTCCATTGGGAATTGTTATGTTCGCAACAGAATAAAGCGAAAGACATATACGACTCATGGGAATCTATCACCCTGTTTCCACCTACCGGCTGCAATTCAACGGGGATTTCACTTTCAGGGATGCAGAATTAGTCCTGAAATACCTGGCAAAACTGGGGATCCGCACGATCTACGCCTCACCGGTCTTCCGGTCGGTATCCGGAAGCACTCACGGTTACGATGTCACAGACCCCCTGTCATTGAATGAGGAGATCGGTTCGGAAGAGGACCTTCAGTCACTCATCCGGGCGCTTCACCGGAGAAAAATGGGCTGGTTGCAGGATGTGGTTCCCAATCATATGGGTTTTTCTCCCGAAAATCCCTGGGTGTATGACCTGTTTGTAAAGGGGGCTTCGTCGAAATATGAACGTTATTTCGATCTGTTTACCGATCATCCCGAGGCGGATCTTCAACGGGGGGTGATGGCACCTTTCCTCGGAAATAGCCTTGAAAAGGTGATCCGGGAGCGTGCGCTTTCGCTTCATCTGGATCAACAGGGATTCTTCCTCAGCTACTACTCCCACCGGTTTCCCCTCTCCATGGAGGCCTATCCGGTGGTCCTCGGGCCAGACGCAGCCGGTCCGGAAAGTCCCGCTTCTGGCGTTCCGGATATGGAAAGTTCCGGTTCAGGCGATCCGGATATGGAAAGTCCCGGTTCGGACGATCCGGGTACGAAGGAACCGGGAGAGATCCCTGCGGTTCTGCTCGATCTCTATCACAGGCAGGTGGCTCCCTCCCACTGGGAGGACAGAATGGAAGCTTTACACCGGGAGTACCAGGAGGATCCTGAGGTAACTGCTTTCCTGGACCGGCGACTGGACCTGTTCAACGGCGAAAGCAGCAGGATGCAGCAGTTAGTTTCCAAACTGGCCTACCTTCCGGTGCACTGGAAAGAGACGGAGCAACGGATCAATTACCGCAGGTTTTTCACCATTAACGGGCTGATATGCCTTCGAATGGAGGATTCGGAAGTATTCTCCCATTACCACAGCAGAATCGGGGAATGGGTGGAGAAAGGCTGGTTCAACGGCCTTCGCATCGACCATGTGGATGGCCTTTACGATCCTGCAGGCTACCTGGATCAGTTAAGGGTTCTTTGCGGAAACGACACCTACCTGGTGGTGGAGAAGATCCTGGAAAAGGAGGAGACACTTCCGGCTTCCTGGAAGGTGGAGGGCACCACGGGATACGATTTTCTGGCCCAGGTCAACAACCTTCTCACCCAAAGCAACCATGCTCCTCTCTTTTTCGAACACTACAGGCACTGGACAGGATCGGAAGATGAGCCGGAAGAGGTATTTGCGGAGAAGAAGCGATTCATCCTCCATCACAGGCTGAAAGGCGAACTGGAACTGCTGGTTTCGCGGAGTCTGGATACCGGCTGGTTTGAAAGCAGCCCTGTTCAGCATGAACATCTGCTGGAAGCCATCGCTGAATTCATGATACACTGCCCCGTGTACCGGATATACACTGATCCTTCGTCCTTTACGAAAAAGGACCGCCTGCTGGTGAGACAGATCATGGAGAAAGTCCGGAAAGCGCAGTCCTCCGATCCGGAGGTTCATCAAGCCCTC
>CAZRZY010000134.1:0-11544 GCA_964604655.1 uncultured Bacteroides sp.
GGATGGTTTTTAAAATATCCGCTAACTTAAACTGCGATAAGTAAGGAGTTCTGAACTTATGACCACTCTATTGTCTCTGATCTCCATCTGTGGGGAAAAACTGTAAAAGCTGTCGACCAGACGAACATCAGATTCTTTGACGGAGAACACCCTGTTAAATCTCATATTGCCCATTTCGGAAATCAGGGTGTAAGTTCCGTTCTTCGTACCGGCAAAGTCATAGCTGGTTTCGAAGGTTGAACCGGCATCGACACGATCCCGGTAAATGACATGGCTATTTTGATCGAGTAATAAAACGCTAATCTCACTTTCACTGGGATCGTCAATTTCCAACAGGATTACTGATGAATTCTCAACAGTCGAAACTTTTAGTATCTCGGTGGCCGTAACAGTAGGCGAAAGGAAAAATCCGCACAGAGCGAGTACTGTTATTGCTAAAGTCTTGTTCAACGCTTTCATGATATTCAGGTTAGTTTGTTTAACTTTTAGTGTTTATATATTAAACATATACACCGTGTAAACACCATGAAAGCGTAAATGTTTGCCCGAATTTGTTAAACAGATGTTATTTTTTAGCATGAACCAACAATGACCCCCAGAAAGAGGTTTCAGATCAACCGTGCCATCACCGGTCAGCGGATAATTGCCACAAAACCGCCGAAGGGCAACAGTTTAACAGTCATTTCCGTATCTGCCTGTATCTCTACCTCCCGGCGTTCTAACGATTCCGGGTCCTTCCCGTCGGTAATCATTTCAAGGGAGGCTGCTTTCTCCAGGAATGGAAAACCGAAGGTTATCTCGCGGGGCTCGTTCTTCCCGTTGATACAGCCCACATACCAATGCTCCCCTTTCCTTCGCGCCAATAATGCAAAATCGCCCGGATAGCCATCGACCAGCCGGGTCTCATCCCAGGCGGCAGGCACCTCCATGAGGTATTCGGCAGCAAATCCCGGCAGCAACGCGTAAGCTTCGGGGCTGTCACAAATGTGAGTGATTCCCGATTCATATACCACTGCCTGTGCCAGTTCAAAACCATATGAAGTAAGATGCGGATATTGCCGGTCGGAAATCCCCACAGGTGTAAAGTCCATGGGACCAACCACATTCCGGGTGAAAACCGAAATCACCTGGTGTGCGGGAGACTCTTCCGGGTACGAACCGTTGTAGCGGTATGCTTCCTGCCCTTTGATCGCCTCCATGGTCATCAGGTTGGGCCAGGTCCTTCTCCATCCCCGCGGAAGGGTACAGCCGTGAAAATTCACCACCAGCTGCTGGTCGGCCGCATCCCTGAGGATCCCCATATACTGGTCGATGATGCACTGCTTGTCGCTGTTGAAAAAATCCACCTTAATACCGCTGATGCCCATATCATGGATCCTGCGGAACTCTCTTCTCCGTTTCTCCGGAACGTACATTGGATTCTGCCTGGCTTGCTCGGGGGTATGCCTCCGTCCGCCCGAATTGTACCAGACCAGCAATTCGATCCCCTTACCGCCTGCATAATCCACCAGTTGTTCAATCGAACCGCCGTCCATTTCGGGCCAGCCCGCATCCACCAGACTGTATTTCCAACCCATATCGGCTGCCAGGTCCACATATTTTTGAAGAATCCCGTAATCCCTTGCCCCCAGCTCTTCCGACCACCAGCTCCAGGACGCCTTGCCGTGACTGATCCAGGAGGTGTCTTTCAGCTGACAGGGTTTGGCAAGATGGGTGACCATGTTCGATTCAACCACGGGCCCCAGCCGGTCAGAAACAATGATAAACCGCCAGGGAAGCTGTGCCGGCAGTTCCACCACCGGTTCACGGGGACAGCGGCCCAGGGCTTCCTCTTCCACCGGAAGCTCCACCCTGTGGAGACCCCCTTCAGGATTTTTCGCAAGGTGTACGCCGCAATAGTTGGCATCCACATCCGACTCGGAGATCAGGATCCATGCCCTGTCTGTCTGGAACAGAAGCGGAAATGCCCAGCCGTTTAGTTCCCGGGAGGCCGGCGTGCCCACTGCCATGGGACCCTGATAGTATGTTTCATAAGCTGGGGATGTGCCCGAGACTCTGTCGTAGGGATGCATCCAGGCCTTTCCCTCCTCTGGCAACCTGAAACCGGTTCGCTCGGCCGTGACGACCACACTGTTTCCCGGATCCCCCGGAAACATATAGCGGAAAGCCACCCCGTCGTTGTATGCCCTGAGTTGGAGATCCAGACGCTCTCCTGATCTGTTTTCGAAAGAAAGCTTTATCTCCCGGGCATGATTCCGGCACGATAACTGTTTGCCCGATTGCAGGCGGTAGGTTTCATCGATAACCTTTACCGGTGATGCATCCACCACCGAGAGATGACGGGAGAGGTCGGCATCCTCGCGGATGATCCCCAGGGGGGAGTGTTCCATAACCACTGACCCGCTGAGCCAGACTGAATACTCCAGAATACCCGTATCGGTCAGATGAACATTCAGGGATATCCGGCCGTCCGGTGAGACCACCTCCCACTGGTCATTCCCGGAATCACATCCGGCGACGATAATTCCGGTCAATAGTGAAAAGAAAAGGAATTTTTGCATCATGAAATATTTTATGTTTACAGTTCTGACAGAGGCACAACCCGGAGATGATCCACCAAAAAACGGCCATCGGGATGGAGCCGTATCTGATGTGTCCCCTTGCTCATTTTCAGATAGGACCGGTCATAGTACCAAGCATCACGGAATCCGGTCCCCCAGAGGACCAAATTTCCGGCAAATTCATCGTCCAGGAAAATCCTGGATTCGATGATCTGGGGACTGAGCTGATTGATATACCGGATGTCCAGCAGGTATAGTCCATCCTCCTTGGCTTCGTATTCCCACTCCACGTACCGGTCCCCGTCACTGTAATCAGAATACTCCAGGTATCCGGTGCCTGTAAACCCGTTCACTCTGTCGGATCGGTCAGGAATGGTTGTGCGGGCCGATTCCGCTTCCAGGATTTCACCATTACCGGCCGGTTCCGCAGAAGGAATGCCTTTTTCAGCTGACAGGAAACGGAGTTCATGAAGCACATCGAAGTAGGTCATCCGCCAGTCGACCACCCCGACGCGGTTGAACCAGACCGGATTATTGTAGAGGCTTCCTGCGGTGGCCCCGTAGCCTCTCCAGTAGTATGCAGACTTTTTAAGGTGATCCGTACATTTCTCATACCGCGACGGATCATGGGTCCTCCGGTAAAATGCGAGTTCTGTGGCAGCTGCGATTTTATGTGCATAGTATTTCCCCAGACTGGCCATGGCCCGTATATCCTCCATCTGCTGCCAGAGCTCAAAATCCCCCTTACAGCGTATTAAATCCAGTAGCTCCAATGCCGCATCGGCGTGTTGGTGGAGGGCTTCGCTGACCTGGTACGGAGTAATTCCTTTCAGACTTTTTCCCTCCAGTTGTGCCTCCACAAATCGCCGGATGGGAATATTGCCGGATCCGGGGTGTACACTTTGACGAATGAAGCTGTTGAGACCGTGATACCCGCTAAATGTACCCGCCTCCAGATTCCTGCTCTGGCACGCTTCGATATACCACTGGAAATCCAGGGCACCCCAGTGAAAGCCCGTCGTCAGAGGATATATCCTGGATGCATGCTGTATGGCACGGAACAACACCTCTTCACGCACTCCGGGATAGGCACTTTTAAGCATGCCTTTCAGTACGTCATCCCCCAGATCGGGATTATAACCGAGCCTGCCCCAGAGCATCCAGCTGTACCAATGCTTTGCGACATCGATCTGATCTTCACTGCCCGGATATTTGCTCAGGAAGTCGGTCCCCCAGACATACCCGTCAGAGCCGAAGTAATATCCCCTGGATACTCCTTCGGGAATATTCCGGATGAATTCACCGACAAATCCGGGGTCCCCCCAGCGAAAGTAGTAGTTGTCATCGTTACGCAGGGTCCATATGGTCTTCAGCTTATCCGATCCTTCCAGTACCTCGACAAAATCGTTCTTGTAAGGCTGTTCAGTGGAACTGTAGGAATGGGCTTTTGCGTATTTAAAGCTGAATATAAATTCGATGTCTGTGTGATCGATAAGGGGTTGAAAGGTATGAGCGATCTCTTTCACCTCTGCCTCATGCTGCCGGTGGATGAAGGTGATCTTCCGTCCGGGCTGTTCCCGGACAGCATCCAGAACCCCCTGGCCGTAAGTTGCAAACGCCCAGTCCTCTTTTTCGCTGAAGGTCGATCCGGGGATATTCTCCCCGGTTGTCAGACCTATCCCGGCCAGATCGGGATAGGTTAAGAACATCTGCTTCACACTTTTTCTGAAATAGTCACGCGTAACGGGATTGTTGATGTCATCGGTGATGCCGTATTTGCCAAAGGTTCCGTAATCGAAAATGTTCCAGGTAATCATATAAAAACTGATGTTCCTTTGCCTGGCATAGGACATGACGAATTTCCAGTGTTCAATTTTCTCCCCGATGGTCATCACCCTTACCGTTTCGGCACCCTCCAGGATCTCAGGGCTGTCAAAACCCCTGGCGCCCAGGTAGTATATCTTTTCTACATATCCGGTGGAACGCATGACATCGTCCAGCGCTATATCGGGATATTCGGGCACCTTTACCATGGAAGGGAAAGGATGCAGATTCCAGAGAGATATGAAATTATACCGGTGCCTGGCCATCTGGTCGATATATTCCGTCCAGAAATCCCGGTCCCACATCACCGGTATATTGACCTGTGCGGCCTCTCCCGGGTCGGTGTAGGTGGGGGTACGAACATCCAGCGGCAGATTGAATTTTATTCCCCTCATGGCCATGTGGGGATTCTGCCTGGTTTCGCGGATCCCGGCGGTACCGGATAATCTGATCTGTTCGGCCAGTTCATAGCCCCCGTATAAAAGTCCCGCGGCATCCGCAGCCTCCACCCATATAAACATGCTCCGGTCACTGCCGGCCAGGTGCAGGCTGAATCCTTCCGGATTCAAAGTCCCCTCTGCCTCTCCGGAATAGCCGGCTGTCAGAATTCTATTTTCCAGATCAGAATCCTTCAGGGCCAAGGCAATGACAAAACCCCTCTCAGCCGGCGGGCGAAAGTCCTCCGGTTTTAATATTTTAGCCTCATAGTCGGGGCCCAGTGCAGCGTTGACCTCCTGCAACGCCACCTCCACCTGGGGTATGGCAGGGTCAGCATATACAGCCACCTGTTCCGGCTTCTCCCGTCCGGGGCTTTGGGCCTGCAGGTAACCGGCCAGAAGGTTGATGGCCGGAATTAGTACGATCCATGCCAGAATTATCCTGCCGGTTGAATGGAGTCTCATCATTATAAGTTTATGGTTCCCAGCGCATAAAACCCTTGCGCATCGCGGTATTGCTGGTTCAGTCCTGTTTCCACCGTGCGGCCTGAACGCTCGTCAAAAAGCCGGATGGCGATCTGGCATGCTCCGCTGATCCCTGCCGGTAATTCCATTTCATAAACCTGAGTGGCGGTATCGCCTGGCATCCAGTCCCGGTTCCCCGAATCTCCTGCATCCACCAGTTTTATTTGCTCTTCACTTCCGGTTGGTGCAAGTTTTATCGACAGATTATAAGGGTGATAAGCCGGAGCCACCCCTTTGTTTATCCATTTGATTGACAACCGCAATTGGTCCTTATCCGCACTCAGCGTCCGTACCGATAACGGGAAATACCAGTAACCGCAAAGGTTGAGCAGCTCATTTGTCAGATCGGGATTATCCTTCAACCATTGTCCGATATCGCCGTGGAAGCTGATGTAGGTAGGATGGATGAGTCTGACCGAATTGCGAAAAATATCGGCGCCGCTCACCCCGTGCTCGGGAATGACTTCTTCTCCGTTGCTTCCCAGCCAGTTGCCGTCACTCTTAACGATGCGATAATGCTGTAGTTCGAACACAGTGGGCATGGTCCGGTACACACGGTCAAAGAAGTGGGGGTGGCTCACCGACCAGCTGTCCAGCCGGGTATCCACATACCATTCGACCATTGGACTTGCATCGGCCATGGAAATGTTGTTCTGAACCGCGTAGTCCAGAAGCGTCTGGACCACCGAATCGGGTTTGTGCCAATAAAGCAGATCATCGTAAACCACTAACTGAGTTTCGGTATAGTGCTTCAGGTAGAGGTCCATATGTGCCCTGACCTCTTCTTCTGTCGGGGGGATCCTGGTGGAGTTGTTGGTATGACCTTCTCCCCATTCACCGATGCTTCCGATGATGATATAGCGAAGCCAGGGCTGTCCGTCATAACGGTCAGCAAAGGCACGGTGAAAACGATCCAGTTTTTCCATGAAAACAGGGTCATCCCAGTAGGGGGTCCATACAGGGGGACCGAATTCCTTTGGCACCACCCCCCTGGTTCCAGCCCTTCTGACCCAGGATGGAGTGGCATAAAGTACCCCGTCGATCTCTTCCGGAACCGAATTGGGTGCCCCGCCGGTCTCCTTGCAGGTGACACACACGGAAACTTTGTACCCCTTGGGAATGTATTTCTCAACGATGTCATCGATATATGACCAATCATATGCTCCCTCTTCCGGTTCAAAAAATCCCCAGGCCAGGCGAATGAAGAAGTGGTCCAGCCCGGTCAGACCGGTAATTTCGGACTCATCCCCAACAAGGTATTTATGGACTCCGTTATCGAGCATGTGATGGTACCAGCCTTTGTCCGGATTGGCCAGCGGCCGCAGAGTATCCCAACGTTCTTCCAGGAAAATCTCCTGTGATTCCGTTCCGGAGTTACACGCAGTGATAGCGAAAAAGATCAGAGGCGCAAAAAAGAGTTGTGGAATTTTCATTCTTCCTGAATTTATGTGCCGTTATTGAAACGCTCCATCCCTTTGCTGTAAAGTTACCCATGCGGCCATTCAGACCGTTGTCATCCGGCTGGTTGGAGCCACTGATCCAGCTCCACTCCCCCGGCCGGGTCGCAACTACCCTTACCCTGAATGTTTGTCCCCCGTCCCAGAACACGTAGATGCGTTTATCGAAATCCGGGCCTTTGAGCTGTACCCAGCAGGTAACCCCGGTATAGGGATTATCATAGCTGCCGGATGCATTCAGTACGATTTCATAAATATCGTATACCTGGACAACCCCATGAACAGGGGTCCGGCCGGAAGCAGAATGAAAAAGCCCCGGCATCATTAAAAGGAACACAAAACCGGTCTTCAGACGCCTCATATTGCACGCTTAAAATAGGGTAGCCGTGCCAGAGGTACCTCCACAGAAACCTCCTCACTCCCTTGATACACATTTCCATCATCAGCCTCCCAGGTACCTGGCGGAAGCAACACGGTCCTTCGGGTACCGGGTTCCACCATGGGAGCGACCATCAAATCCGGGCCGACCATGAACTGGTCGACTACAGCGGCAAATCCCTGGTGGGGATAGTAATATTCCATATTTGCCATGATGGGTTCGCCTGTTTCCGCTGATTCCACTGCCCGATCAAGGATTATTGAGGTGAACTCTTTTCGTGTTTCAACCGCTTTGAGAACAGCATCGAAATGAGTCTGGTCCAGAACCCTCCAGGGAGCCACGGAAAATTGCATCATGGGCATCAGTGCGTGGCACTGTGCCGACCTTACCATCAATTCCTGGTTGACCGTGCCGTCTTCGCTGAAGGTCGACAACAGACCGCCACCGATCAGATCCGGGCAGGAGAAGGTATAGCCAGCCAGGGCTTCCAAAATCATATTGGGAATCAGTTTTTGCAAATCCTCCCAGGTATGTCCCTTGTCTGTCAGCCTCTGTGCAAGGGGCTGACCTCCCATTTTCCAGCACGCGCGATACTCGTTCATGGGATACCTTAAACCGAACTGTGTATAGGATTCACAGTGCTCCTGGGGGGTGAAGCCGCCTTTGCTGAGGGTGTTCCCGGGATAAAACTTGAAATCCGCCGCATCGAATTTGAATCCGTCGATCCCATAATCACTCACCAGGCGGTCGAGCTGGTAATTGAACCAGCCGACGGCCGCAGGGTTGGAGAAATCAAGGACCGCCGAGACTCCGTTCCACCAACGGATCATTGCCGGATGCCACACTGTTCCCCATGTATCATCCGGAGCGGATTTCTGAAGCAGCAATGCCTTCTCCCGCCTCAATTTGCTGAAGAGCAGAGACTGGTCGGGGCTGACAAACGGGCATACCCACAGCATCACTTGAAAACCCATATCGTGCAGCTGATCGATCATTCCGGCAGGATTTGCGAACCGGCCAGGGTGGAAATCCCAAACCCCGTAATCCTCCTGCCAGGTATCATCGATCATCAGAACACCAGGCGGCATGCCGTTTTCGATGATCGCAGCCGCATAATTCAGAACATCCTCTTCATTCTGGTGAAGGTTCAGTTCGATCCATGTATTATACTGCGGCGCTGAAATCAGCAACGTATCCGGCATCAGACCGCTGGCAGGAAAGTATTGCGTTCTGACATGGGTCTGAACTTCTCTCAGAGTCGTGCCCTTTTTCCCTGATACCACATTTCCCTCCGGGTCGTTAATTTGAATCCTGTCGCCGGTGTATCTGAAATAAAACGGATCCTCACTCCATACATACCTGCCTTTACTGGTGAGGATCAGGGGCTGTACCTGATTGGTATAATTCCTGCCGAAATCGCTCTCATAGACCGTATCAAACGGCATTTGATTCCCATGGGCGATCATGCCTGCCCACACAAATTCATCGTCACCCAGTTCAATGGTAATGTCAAATTCCTTTTTATTACACCCGGTAAGAAGCAGGACTGGTGTTAGAAGGATCATCACCCTTCCGGTCAATAATCGACTCATGGCAGATTCATCGTTGATGGGAAATTCATCGTTGCAGGGAGATTATTCCTGATCAGATCTCAGGCACTTCAAGGGGTGGGGCAAGCGGTACTCTCGGCTCACCTCCGCCGCCGATGGTCTCAGGGGAGTTGTTATCCACCACGTGCAGGTTCAGGAAGATCCGGTCCATATCCCGGGCCCACGGATTGTCCTTGCCTGCCGGATGGATGGAAAATCCCCACGCTTGCTCAAATTCATCGGCAACTCTGCCTGCAGGCGACCATTCGGTGATAATTCCGTACACGTCCCAGGCACAGTCGTCGACGATATATGCGCCGTAATCCCTGAATACCACAGCCAGGATCCGGGCCGGTTCGGTCTCGAATCCAAGCGAATCCAGGTCCATCCAGGGTGGGAGTGCCAGCAATGCCCCCATCCGGCACTCCTCCACTGCGGGGAGCGTCCTTTCGGTGTAGTAGTTCCCTTCTGCATAACCATCTGCTTTCCGGGCCGGCCAGCGGAATCCTTTTGTTTCCCCGTCGTAATAAAGATTCTTCTTTGCAAAGACATTCACCTTCAGGACATGACGGATCGGTCCCGAACCAGGGACCAGTTCTCCCAGCCGGAGAGCCCCTCCGATAGCCGAAAGCCCCGAACCTCCATGGGCACCGTAGATCCCTTCACCATAAAGATCCTGGTCGGGAAAACCGGTGTACCTGGAGGTGGCAGTATCCCCGGCTGTGCAATGGGCAAACGGCTGGGTCTGTTTGATGGTCCTTCCGTCGGGCATCAGCACGGCCAGGCCGCTGTTGGGCGTCAGTCCGTCCCAGGTTTCCGGGCTCACGATGTAATCGAACGGAATGGGTGCCGAAAAAAGCAATTCCCCTTCCGGTTCACACCGGCTCCTCTCCCGGTTCCAGCCCGCATCGTTCCGGTAGATGCCCATCATCGGTGCTTCCGGGGTCATCACAATGAGGTCCTCGTCTATGGTCATACCCCGTGACATGGCTCTTTCGATTCCGGCATGCACGTATACCGCATCCGATCCGATGGGCATGTTCCAGATCGAATGACTGGAAAACGGCCATTCAAGGGGGTTTCTGGAGTCACCCTCTTCCTGGTCCTGCTGGGAGCCGGAACCGCAGCCAGGGAGTATCAGGAATGCAAGAACAGTCAGAATGCCAACAAAAAGTGGTTGTTTCATGGTAAGTCGATTTAGGTTTAAGCGATAGGTTTCCAGGCTAATGTCAATATAAGCAATATGGTTTGCAACGATCCGGACAGCTCTTTGCAATGTCTTTACAAAGCATTTACAAATCGCCGGAACCCCGGGTGATCATGAACCTGTATGGAATTCCCCGGCAAGCAGGGAGATGGCCTCCCTGTCCAGATTCCCGTTGTGCAGGACCAGTTAGGGAACAAGATGGAAATAATGGCGGACCACTGGGAAGAACATGAAGATCTGTTTTATATTGAATAGTCCAAAGGTACCATCAAAGCTGTGGCAGAGGGTCTGATACCGGTTCATGCGGCATTGCTATCCCGGTGATTCTGATTGCCTGATCTGCTGATTGTTCAGTGAAGCTGGATTTTTAAGCTCTCCGCTCCTTCCTTACCGTTCAGGACCTTCAGCAGATAGATTCCGGGAGAGAGGCCGGCCGCGGAGAGGGTGACTTCCTGCCGGCCGGCGGTCCGGGTCGAAAGGACCTCCCGGCCCCGAAGATCGAATAATTTGATATGGGCCTCCTGTAAAACCTTTTTGAAATCAAGAAGGATTAAATGGTTCATGGGGTCCTGCTGTACCCGTATAGGTTTTGTATCGCCGGCACCGGATGTAAATCGTGCGAAGTTTGAGGTTCCCAGGCTGTCAAATGCAGCATAAAGGTTCAGGTCTTCGTAGAGGTATTTCACCAGGGGATTCTCCTCGCTGGTCAGGGTTCCTGTCCAGTTGATAAACGTCCAGCCCGAATCGGGTTCCGCTGTGAGTGTAACCTCGGTTCCGTAAAGCAAACTGTCCCCTCCGGGTTCTATGGTTACAGACCCCTGCCCGCCTATGCCTACAACAACGAAATAATAGGAACGTTTAAATGTGGCCACCGCGGAGGTGTTCCCCTGGATCTGAAAAGTCACCGGGTTTTCTGTACCGGTGATATCCCCGCCCCACGAATCAAATACCCATCCTGTATCGGCCACGGCCGCCAGTGTTACTTCGGTTCCGTAAAGGTAGGTCTCTATCTCCGGACCAATCTCCACATACCCCTGGCCCTCGACTGCTGTCTGCAGGGAGTAATGCTCCTCCTCGAAGCTGGCCCGGACGATGGCGCCTGACTGGGCGGAATCGAGCAGGACAGTGGTGGAAAGGGCCGAAGAATCGGTAATGACCGCCTTACCCTCCGTCAGTGACCAGTGGCTGAAACGGTATCCCGGGGGAACGGTTTCCACAAATACCCGGGGGATCCTGTCCGGTGAGGTGATCCATTTTTCAGTGGCAGACAATACTGCCCCAGGTGTTCCGTCGGTGGTAACATTTAATTTGCGGAGGGGATAAAAATCGGGAGCCAGCGGCTGCCGTGGGTCACCCCCGCCTCCAATGGTGGAAGGCCCGTTATTATCGACGATGTGGATATGGGGCATCAGCCTTACCAGGTCGCGATACCACGGATTACCGGTCTTATCCTTAGTGATGAAATCGTACCCGTAATCCCTTTTGAACTCCACCGGCACGCAACCCTCCGGCCCATCCTCGGCCGCGATCATCATCCTGGCCCACGGGACCCCTTCCACCTGATA
>CAZRZY010000135.1:0-6210 GCA_964604655.1 uncultured Bacteroides sp.
CCATTCGTTGATCACATCATGATGCTCGGTATAGAGCCAGCCGGATATCTCCGGGTGCTTGCGGAATTCGTTCATCATGAGGTGGTAATCCCAGCTCCAGTCCACATCTCCGGTACTGCCGGTATAGCCCCAGACATTCCCGCATTCGCTGTTGAGCATGGGGACTCTGGTCTGTCGGTTCTCTCCGATGAAATTCCATTCCGATCCCGGATAGGTCTTTGCAACCACCTCTTTCAGAAACTCCTCCCAGGCATAACCGGGCAGGTAGGCATGCCAGGTATTCAGATCAGTTTCCACGTGGTCCTTCCTGTTGGCCGAATTATCCTCCACCAGCCGCGTCGGGTCCAGCTCTTTGGTTCCATGGTACATCTGCCGGACCCACTCCTGGGTTTCCGGCAGGTACCTTCTCTGATCCCCGGTCTGAGTCATGAGGCCCCAGGTCTCGTTAAAAAGAACCCACGAGAAGATGGAGGGGTGGTTGTAATCACGCTTAATCATTTGTCGCATGGCATACTCCCACTCTTTCCTGGCGGTATCGGAGGGCTCACCCCAGAAATTGGGTACATCTGCCATGATCAGAAGTCCCAGTTTATCGGCCCAGTAAAGTTTGCGTGGAATCTCCACCTTGATATGGATCCGGTTGCCGTTCAGCCCGATTTCTTTGGAGCGGAGGATCTCATCCCGCATAAATTCATCACTGGGATAGGTATAGAACCCTTCCCGATGGTAGGCCTGATCCAGACACATCTGCAGATATACCGGTTTTCCGTTCAGGGCCACATAGGGAATCTCCGTCCCCGGAAGATCGACGATTCCGATCTCCCGCATGCCGAAATAGGTGGAGAGTTGGTCGTGAATGGTCTCGTTGTTGTGCAACTGCACCTCCACTTCATACAGGTACGGATCGTCCAGGTCCCAGAGGCGGGGGGCGGGCACGGACACTTCAAAGGTGACCTCGCTCGCCCTTCTCTGGATGGAAGGAGAGGTGATGATCCCGCCAATCTCCTGGTTGGGGAAGGAGAGATTCAGGTATAGCTTCTCCCTGGCAGGCTGGTCCAGCTGTGCGGTGACGACCACCTTTTCATTTTCAATATCGGGGGTGAAATGGATCTTTGAAAGGGCCACCTCGCCGCGGTGCTCCAGGTAGACGGTCTGCCAGATACCTTTCGCCTCACCGTATCCCTGCTTTCCTTCCAGTTTGAACGGATGGGGGGTGTCATCCACGCGGATCACCAGCTGGTGCGATTCTCCAGGAAACACATGTTCGGTCAGGTCGAACTCAAAAGGAGTATACCCTCCCTGATGGCTTCCCGCTTCACGGCCGTCCAACCAGCAGGAGGTATGCCAGTCACTTGCCCCGATGACCAGGAAAACCCGGCCATTCCAACCCTGCGGTATCTTTAGGCTCCTGTAGTACCAGCCGATATCTCCCCTGTCCTCCACCTTCGAAAGGGCCGATCCCCACGGGAACGGGACCATGATCTGCAGGTCGAAATCCTCCTGGTCATACCAGCCCTCCCCGATCCCTGCGTCCAGTGTGTCGAACCGGAACGACCAGGCCCCGTTCAGGTTGATCCACTGGGTCCGCATAAAATCGGGACGGGGATGTTCCGGAAGAGGAATTTCCGGTATCATACCGGTTAGCGGGGATTGCGTGGCCGCCATGGGCGATGCCTCCAGCTTTGGAGATGCCGCTGCCAGAAAAAGAGGAATAAGGAGCTGAAAAAGGCGTTTCATTGCAAGGCGTTTTGTGGGTAGGAAGTCATATGTCAAAGGATAAATATAGCAACTATTGGGAAGTCCCGGTCAGAATGTGGTTTTCTCCCGGCAACAACTCAAATGTCTTTCCAAGGAAGAGCAACCGGCCGCTGACTCCCTCCGGCAGAGAGATACGGCAGCTCCAACGTCCGGGTTCCATCTCTTCGTAGCTGGTGCTGATGGTGCCTCTGGGATGGGGGACGGAGCCGGACAGTTTGTTGAAGTGGGCAGGAGACGGACGAATCTCCACCTCCCAAAAACCGGGTTCCGAGCTTTCGATCCCGCAGGTGATGGTCAGCAGATCGACCAGCGGATGGGCCGACCACGCGTGGCAGTCGGAGCGGCTGTGCAGCCCGTGTTCCGGAAAAGTGGTGAATCCGCGGTCAAGGAACAGGCTCCACTCGTTCAACAGCCGCGGGACCTCTCTTCCCAGTCCGGCCATTTTCAGTGCCCTGAAAAGGTAATACTTGAAATAGAGGGTGGTCTGGATCAGTGTCGTGTCGGAAAGGATGCGTCCGGCCAGCTCCTGTTGCTCTTCTTTCGAAATGGCACCGCTGAGAATGCCGAAAATGTTGGTATGCTGCGAGAATACTTGCCTGCGCGGAGTTTCGGCAATCAGGCCCATTTCGGCTACGAAACAGTGCCTGATGGTGGCTGCTTTCAGTTCGGCAGAGAGGTTTTGGAACCTTTCTGCATCGCACTGCATTCCGAATGCGTTAAAAAGTTCCACTGCTTTGTCCATGGCATAGGCCAGAAGCAATGTCATGTGAGAGGATCCTCCCTCACTGATGCCGGGCGGGGATCCGTCGGTAAATTGGGTACCCCCGTCGATATGGTTCCAGAAAGGAAGCGGTCCCATTATCCCGTTCTCACCGATATGACGGGTGAACCAATCCAGGATGAAACGGATACCGGGCATCATGGGCCGGATAAACCCCGGGTCATCCACGTGCATATAGTAATCGTGGATCATGCCGATCAGCAACAGGGAAAAGGGCGGAATGATCTGTACCCCGTTGGTGGGATGAGCACTCTTGGTCAGTCCCATGGGCTGCATCGAATGGTACAGCTGGGTAATGGCATTGCGGGCCAATCGGGGATCACCGGCCACATAATAGGCGATCATAGCCTGGATCCGGCTGTCGCCGATGTATTGAACCTGCTCATAATAGGGGCAGTCCATATAGGTCTCCAGGGCACAGAGCCTGGCAGTACGCCACGACGCCTCCCAGATCCGGTCCACCTCCTCAGATCCGCAGGAAAACTTAGCTTTTTGGGTGAGCGGATAAGCCGTGTACAGATTGCTAAAACCATCTATTTTCAACGAATGGTCACCCGTATGAATGGACAGCTGAATGTAACGGAAAACCCTGATCCAAAGGGGTTCAAACACTTCATCTCCGCCGTCGGGAAGATAGACGTCATAATAGCCCTTCATGGTCTTGCCCTGCCATCGGTCGCGATGGCCCTTTCTTCCATCTTCGTTGAACATGGCTTCCTGATAGCGCAACAGGATCCGGCTTCCCTTTCCTCCGGAAAGACTCAGCCTGGGGTATCCCATGGTCAGTACCCGGTTGTCCAGAAGAAGCTTCACCTCCGAATGGGGCGGGATCACCAGCGGAAGCGATTCTTTCAATCTCTTTTCCGTCACCGGTGCAGATTTCATTTGGCCCGCGGGCCAGCCCGAGGCATCGACCAGGTAGGGAGAAGGCTCAACCCGGCTGGTCATCTCCGGGATCTTTCGGGCCTGGAGGTTCCAGGGGGTGCCTTTCCAGGTGTCGAGTCCCTGGTGATTCCCCTTTCCGATCTCGCGGGCTCCTGGCCATCCGGAATCATCATATTCAGCCGTTCTCCATCCCTTCATCTCAGGAACGATGCTGACACTGTCGGTGGGACCTGCAATGTAGCCCCCTCCGGCGGTTTGTGTAGACACCGGCAGTGCATGGTAACCCTCATTCCGGCGGACTTTCCATGATCCGTCGGTGTTGGCCGGCCATTCCGTTTCCGAATCGCCCTGGAGGATGAAAGCGGTCCGAATAGTGATCTGCCGGGCAGGATTCAGGGTTCCCCAGTTCCAGACAGTTGCAGCGACGACGTTTTCCCCCGCTTGCAGAAAAGGAGCCAGATCCACACTTTCATAGTTCCAGATAAGGAGGTCGCCTGCAGCCGGACCCCACGAAACCAGGTACCCGTTTACATAGAGTTTGTAGCGGGCATCGGCCGATACATGCACCGGAAACCGATCGGGTGACTGTTCCAGCATCAGTGACTTCCGGAAGCAGAACACCCCGGTTTCTCCATGCGGGGCGATCCATTCCGCGAATCCCGGATCGTGGAGCTGGCTGGGCAGGGTGACAAAGGGTTTGGGCTGTCCCTGGAGCGCTGTCAACCAAAGGAAATAGGTGAAGGAAAGAATCAGCGACAGCCTGGATATCATGTGTTTCATGTTTCAACAAGGTTTTGGGTCCGATGATTTCTCAGGTCCGGTCAGCGGCCCACTGGTTCTCCCAGGGAAGGTCGTAGCGGATCAGGATACAATTTTCCGGGAGGTAGGATCGAAGCAGCTCCGACAGCCCCTCCAGAAAGGGACCGTAGTTCTCAAAAGCGGGTTCATCCTTCGGTCCGTAGGGTACGTAGGCATAACAACGGGAGTAGTTCAGGTAGCGCACCAGCACCAGAAGATCGTCCAGGATCTTCCGGGTGTATTTTTTGCCCGGATCGATCAGGCCTCCGGGCAATTTATAATGGAATGCCTGCGGCCGAATGCCCTGCCGGTCTTTCACCCTGGCCCAGAAAGAGGTCTGCTGAACGATATCGCTCGCCTGGATTTCTTCTATATCCTTGGTTTCAAGCTCCATACCCAAACCTGTTCAGAAGTTTCACTGCTCCAGGGATCCGGGTGAGCTGGCCGACCCGTTGCCGGAACTCCTCTCTTTTCCACTTTCCGATAGACTGGCTGTTGAGTTTTTCCATCTTTCCGTAGAGAGCCTTGTTCCTGGTCATTGTGGCATGACTGTGCCAGTCCCTGATTTCAGGACTAAGATCCATCTCCAGGAAGTCACACACCCTCCCGATCGTGTCTCCGTATTCCAGAATCAGGTCTTCGTAGCGGATGGTAAGCACCCTGGGATGTTCCAGGTAACCGATACCCTGCTGCACATCACGGACCCAGATTTTCGGCTCCAGGTAATATTCTTCCGGCCTTTTCGGATGTTTTGAAAGGATCACGTCCCTGCCGTCCCTGACGATCTGGATCATCCGGAAATTTCCACTGAAATAGGAGTCGATATCATCTACATGGTGGATATTGCTTGGGCTTTTTTCACACCATCTTCTGGTATCACCGGGAATGCGGTGAGTGAGGAGGGTCCGGTAGAGGCGGTCGATCCTGGCCGGACGGGGAGTACCATTTTTATGACGAATGACCTCATTGAACAGGCCCAGTTCCCTGGGACAGGCGAAAATATCCATGTGGGCTGAGAGCACCGAGAGCAACAGGGTGGTTCCTGAACGCGGGGCGCCCCCGATCAGCACCGGCGGATCGGTGAAAACCCGCTTTTCTTTAATCCTTCCCAGGAAGATGATGGCCGGAAGAAAAGATTGTTTGACAGTTCGGTTCATGATGCAGTCATTTTTGTGGTTTGTGCAGGTGTTCCTGTCTCCTTACGGGGTTCGAAAACAGGATCCTTAGATGCCTGGAGAGAAGTCCATGGTTATTCAAAACAAGAGTGAGCCAAAAAGTCCAGGCGATCAGGTAAGCCCAGAGATAGAAACAGATTATCCCGGAAAACCTGCTCTTCAGAATATTTGTATGAATATGCATCCCTTTTCCGCTTTAGATCATATCAGTCCCATGCCCAGGGCGATGGAAACGCCGGTCAGCAGGATGGAAATGATCAGCTGAATCGATTTAATGGTGACCTTCTTCAGAAGGCGGTTGCCCAGATAGGCTCCGGCCACTGCCGCCCCTGTGGCGTAGACCACCAGGGTCAGGTTCTCGGTCAGTCCCGCACCGGCAAACCGGGTGGCATAGACCCCCAGTCGGGTGAAATCCACAAAAGCCGACACCACCACGGCCGTCCCTATGAATGCCTCCTTGGAAAGGCCGGCCTTGATCAGGAAAGCGCTTCTGAGTGCTCCCTGATGACCGGAGAGTCCACCGAAAAAACCGCTCAGGACTCCTCCCAGCGGAAGTTTCTCTTTGCCGAACCGCATGTTCTTCAGAGTGGGAAGGACATCGAATCCCACAAATATGATCAGCAGGATGGAGATGATGAATTTCACCGGATAGACCTCCATGGTATTGCCAAACAGGGAGTAGGTAAACAAAGGAGAGGAGTCGGGCAGGTGCAGCAGGACCCTGCTTCTCGCGGTCGACGGGCGCCACCCGCACCTCGGCGGTGGAGCCGGGGATGGGGTCGACCTCACCGAAGTCCAGTCCGAACAGCGCTC
>CAZRZY010000135.1:6220-11427 GCA_964604655.1 uncultured Bacteroides sp.
CAAAGGCGGCTGCCACGGCGGGGATCCCAAACCGGATCAGCGTCGGCCGGTGGGCCCTCCCGCCCACCAGGAAGATCTTGAATAGATTGTTCAGGAAATGGACCACTCCCGTCAGGGCGATGGCCAGTTCAACGGGAAAGAAGATCATAAAGACGGGGGTGAGGATAGTCCCCAGTCCGAACCCCGAGTAAAAGGTCAGGATGGATACCACGAATGCGGCAGCGGATATGATGATCATTTCCATGAGATCCCGGTTAATTCCGGGTCGTCATATAGTAATTAATTCATGGGCTATTTGTTCTTCAACAACACAAATGACCGGGGCTGAATCTGATACACATTCTGTATGAGCTCAGGTGATTCAGGGTACTCTTCCAGATCTGAATCGACCAGCACCTCCCACTCCGGACTGAGATCTTCGTAAGGAAGTGTGAAGGAGATCGGCTCTTCCCAGTAGCTGTTGACCAGGATCAGCAGCACATCCTTCTGCAACTCGCTTCCATTCTCATCCATCTCACTCATCAACTTGCCGTTGAGCAGCATGCCCATGCAGCGGATAAAACTGGTATCCCACTCCTCCTGGCTCATATCCATTCCATCGGTATTGAGCCACCGGATGTCCTGGATCCCTTCGCCGTGGATCTGGCGGTTCTTGAAATAGCGTCTCCGGTGGGTGATCGGATGGCTATTCCGGATGGAGATGATCCGGCGGGTGAATTCATATAGCTTCTTCTGACGGTCGTCCCAATCCCAGTCCATCCATGCCATGTCATTGTCCTGGCAATACGCATTGTTGTTCCCGTTCTGCGTTCTGCCGTATTCATCTCCATGGCTGATCATGGGAACACCCTGGCTCAGCAGGAGCGTGGCAAGGAAGGCTCGCTTCCTCCTCTCTCTCAGGGCGATGATCTCCGGGTCGTCGGTGGGACCCTCCACACCGCTGTTCCAGCTGATGTTATGATCTTCCCCGTCCTTGTTATCCTCTCCGTTATCCTCGTTATACTTCTGGTTGTAAGAGACCAGGTCGTGCAGAGTGAATCCGTCATGGGCGGTGACAAAATTGATGCTGGAGGAGGGAAGCTTCCCGTTGTCCATGTAGAGGTCGCTGCTTCCGCTCAACCGGTAGGCCAGCTCCTGTACCTGGCTTTCATCTCCGCGCCAGAATTTGCGTACGGAATCCCGGTATTTACCATTCCACTCCGCCCAGAGCACAGGAAAGTTACCCACCTGGTAGCCTCCCTCTCCCAGGTCCCAGGGCTCTGCGATCAGTTTCAGCTGCGAGATGGTGGGATCCTGGTGGATCGTATCCAGGAAGGTGGAAAGCTTTCCCACGTCATAGAGTCCCCGTGCCAGGGCAGAGGCCAGATCGAACCGGAATCCGTCCACCTGCATCTCATCGGCCCAGTAACGGAGGCTGTCCATAACCAGCTGCAGGGTGCGGCTGCTCAGCATGTTGAGCGTATTTCCGGTACCGGTGTAATCGGAATAGTAGAGCGGGTGCTTCTCTTCCATACGGTAGTAATGCAGGTTATCGATTCCGCGAAAGGCGAGGGTGGGTCCCAGGTGATTGCCTTCCCCGGTATGGTTGTAGACCACATCCAGGATGACCTCTATCCCCGCCCGGTGATAGGCCTTTACCATCTCCTTGAATTCGTTCACCTGCTCTCCCGACATGCCGGCGGAACTGTATTCTGCGTGGGGAGCAAAATAGCCGATGGAGTTATAACCCCAGTAATTGGAAAGACCCTTATCGAGTAAAAATTTGTTATGGACAAAATGGTGAATGGGCATCAGTTCAATGGCAGTCACCCCAAGATTTTTAAAATAGTCGATGATCTGCGGATTGGCAAGCCCGCGGTAGGTGCCTCGCTCCTGTTCCGGAATTCCTGGGTGATTGGCGGTAAATCCTTTCAGGTGCAACTCGTAGATAATCGAATTATGCATGGGAATAACCGGCTTTCCGATCCCTTCCCAGTCGAAACGGGTATCGATGACCACCGACTTGTTCATCTCCCGGACATTGTCGGTAATACTCTTTTCGAAGACATTTTTGTTCACATCTCTGTCGAAGGAATAGTCGAACATGCTGTCTTTGATATCGATACGCCCCTGGATCGCTTTGGCGTAAGGATCGATCAGCAACTTCTGGGGATTGAACCGGATCCCCTTCTTGGGAAGATATCTCCCGTACACTCTGTATGCGTAAAGCTGGCCCGGGCCTACACCGGGCAGGTAGACATGCCAGACGTAGTCGGTAACCTCCTCCATGCTGATCTGCTGACAATCCCGGGGATCCTCTCCGTTGTTGAAAAGGCACAACCGGATTCCGGTGGCATTTTCGGAGAACAGGGCAAAATTGACCCCGTTTCCGTCGTAGGTTGCACCCAGGGGATAGGGTTTACCCGGCAGTACTTTTCCTTGGTAACTTTTCATGAGTTGTTCAATATCGTCCGAATAGCCTGACATGCTTCCGGATCTGTTTTTCCAGTTTTTTGGTTATCTGTTCTTCCTCCAGCCGCCACAGCCAGTTCCCTTCCACAGTGGATGGATAGTTCATCCTGCTCTGTTCGTCCAGCCCGAGCCAGTCCTGCATGGGGATGATCACCAGTCTGGCGGGGGAGCCATAGGCCAGCCGGATCATCTCCGTATGTACATTTTTATCTTTCAACTTGTTGCCCGCATAGGACCGGTACCTCTCCAGAGTGTCATTGTCCACCTCCTTCCGGTACCATCCGCGCAGGGTATTGTTGTCGTGGGTTCCGGTATAGACAATGCTGTTATAGGGAATGTTCCCGGGAAAATGGTGGGAAAAGGGCATATGGTTCCCAAATCCGAACTGCAATACTTTCATGCCGGGCAATCCGTACTGATCCCTCAGTTCGTAAACCTCCCGCGTTATCTGACCCAGGTCCTCCGCCACGAAGGGCATCCCGGGAAAGGTCTTTCGAATGACATCGAACAGCATCCTGCCCGGTCCGGGGACCCACTGTCCGTTCCTGGCTGTCGATTCTCCGGGAAGCACCTCCCAGTAGGCTTCAAATCCGCGAAAATGATCCATTCTCAGGAGATCGAACCACTCCAGATTTTTTCTGAGCCTGTTGATCCACCAGCTGAAGCCATCTTTTTCCATGGCTTCCCAATTATAAAGGGGCATTCCCCAGAGCTGTCCATCTTCATTGAAATAGTCTGGAGGGACTCCCGCCACCCCCTCCAGAGAGGAATCGGCATTCAGCCTGAACAGCTGCGGGTGGGCCCACAGATCAGCACTGTCGTGGTCTATATAGATGGGTATATCTCCGAAAATCACGATCCCCCGGTCATTGGCATAGGATTTTACCCGGTTCCACTGCTCGCTGAATATGAATTGTTCGAACCGGATCCGGTCAAGTGATCCCTCATTCAGCCGGCTGAATTCAGAGAGTGCATCCTGGTGCCGGTTGCGATATACAGAGGGCCATTCAAACCAGGGACGTCCGTTGAAATGAATCTTAAGGATCTTGTAAAGGGAATAATCCTTCAGCCAGTAAGCCTCGCGTTCCATGAAGGTCGTATACCGTTCCTCCATTCCGGAAGGGGGAGCCTTCCGGAACCGGTCAAATGCCATTCCGAGGATTTGCCGCTTACTCCGTTCGGCTGAATGATAATCGGTCCTGTCCATTTTCCCCGAATGCCACTTCTCCGTCACACCCCGTTCAAGCAATCCCGTTTCTTCCAGATGCACGGGATCGGTGAAAAGGGTGGCACCGGCAAAAGCCGATTCCGAACTGTAAGGGGAGAAAGAGGACTGTGCGGAAGTGACACTCAGGGGCAGAATCTGCCAGTGTCGCTGGCCAGCCCGTTGAAGGAAGTCGATGAAACGGAATGCTTCCGGACCGAAGTCCCCGGTCCCGAATTTTCCGGGCAGCGATGTGATATGCAACAGGATTCCGGAACGTTTGACCGGAGTGTTGGGGATGGCGGTGCAGCAGGCAAACGGTACGGTCCGGAACAGTTGCTTCAGAGCCAGGCTTCCATCCTGCGACCAGGACTCCCCGGTGAGCAGGTTTTCCCACCGGACAGGACAGAGACCGGGAAGCACCACCCGGGTGTTCCTCCACCGGTGATCCGTCGGCAAACCGGCCGTATGGAGGGGAAGCACCACCAGGATGTGGTGGTCACGGTAGCGCCGGATGTAAGCAATCACATGCTCTTTGAAACGGCCTTTTACCTCCAGCGGAATATAATTCCCTTTTTCGAAAAGCTCCGTGTGTTCCAACCTGAATTTCAGGAGCAGATGAGTGATCCATTGCTTGATCCATCCGTCCTCCCAGCGGGTCCAGAGACCCGACATCAACTGATCCTTTCCCCGGGCGGCCTTTCTTGTCATCTGATCCAGGTTGCGGGAAAGCATCCTGAAATCCACAGGCTGGCGGTTGTCGGGATCCACAAAACTGAGATTCCAGGTTTCGCATCCCTGATACGTATCCGGAACACCTGGAACTGTAAGTTTCAATATGCTCTGGGTCAATGAATTAATGATGCCATGGGGAGTGATCTTCTCCAGGAATGCCTCCAGGCTTGAGCGGAAAGTGTGAGACGGATCCAGAATTCTTTCCACGAAACCAAGCACCCGGTCTTCGTACCGGGTGTCGGGTGTGCTCCAGGAGGTATTCTCTTTGGCCTCTCTGAGCGCCTTGACCAGGTATTCCCTGAAACGGCTGGTGTACAAATCATCTATCCGGCACTCCATCGGTGCATGGGCCAGCAGAGCCTGGTAGATCAGGTATTCCTCCTCCGACGAAGGGATGCATTCATCCCCATGGCGCTCTTTCAGGCTATCGTTCATTTGCCTCCAGGAGGAGCTTGCTCTCTTCCAGGAATCGGGAAGGTCGCTCAGCACCTGCAATCTTGCCCTGGCATCTTCACCCCGTTTGGTATCATGGGTGGAAAGGGTATTCATGGCCAGCGGAGAGGTCTCCTGGCGTTGGATCATTCGGAGGTGGAATTCCTCCGTGGTGATCCCGAAATAGCCGGGCGAATCCCCCACTTCGTTATGTCCCAGGAACGGGTGATAGGCATAATATGCGGTATCTTCCAGACCTTTTGCCATCAGGGGACCTGTGAACTGCATCACCCGTCTGAACAGGTGGTCGACGGACCGCCTGATCTCCGGACCGGCTGTATGGGTTTCCAGCCACATCTTTTCGAGCATGGAGAGGGCTTGATGA
>CAZRZY010000136.1:0-11408 GCA_964604655.1 uncultured Bacteroides sp.
ATAACCCATTCGCACCAGCTCTATGCGACGCTCGACCCCTTCCTCGGCGTCTTCGAGCGGCGCGGCGCGCCGCGCGAACCGCTGGTGGAGGACGGCGCGCCAGAAAGGCGTTTCGATGCGGTGGTGTTTGGCTATGGGCGCTTCGGATCGGCCATCGCGCAGCGGTTGAGAAAAGCGGGCCGGCGCGTGCTGTGCGTCGATTTCAACCCGTCCGAACTCCACCGCGCCCGCGCCGCGGGCTTTGCGGCGATTTTCGGCGATGCGAGCGACCCCACCTTCGTCGCCGACCTGCCGTTGACCGGCGCCGATTGGGTTATCGCGGCGACCCCCTCCCATGCGAGCGGGGTGACGCATGACGATCCCCGCCGGTCGCTGCTGCAGTCGTTGGCGGCC
Source organism: uncultured Bacteroides sp. (assembly GCA_964604655.1). GTDB lineage: Bacteria > Bacteroidota > Bacteroidia > Bacteroidales. The sequence goes on from CAZRZY010000136.1 coordinate 394, forward strand.
ATCTGCTATCCGGGCGCTGTCGCGGTCACGGCGCGCTGGGCGAACTCTATCCCTACCGCTTCGATGGGCGGGGATTTCTGGAAGGTGGCGGAACCATTCCGTGGCTGGGCCTGGTGAGCAAAGGACTTTCTCACATCGATCATCCCTGGTGGGGAGGATGGAGCGGCCGTTTCAGCAGGGAAAAAGTAAAAAACGACTGGTCGAGGCACGAATCGGTCCGGGTGGATGAGGTGGATAACGATCCCTTCTATACTTATGCCGAAGGGGAGGATACCTGGACCAATCCAGCGGATGGGGTTACCTACGAAGGAAATTTCGTTCCGGTATGGCGGTGGCGGCAGGCGTTTTTCAATGATTTTCGTTGCCGGATGGATTGGTGTATCCTGCCTTACGAGGAGGCCAATCACCACCCGGTTGCTGTACTCAACGGGGATACATCGGACCGTATCATCATTACGGAAGTACGTCCGGGCGAAGAGATCACCCTGGACGCCTCGGGGACCGGAGATCCTGATGGCGACCCGGTGGAGGTTTCCTGGTGGTGTTACCGGGAGGCGGGGTCCTATAGCGGAATGCCGGATATCTCGGATCCTTCGGGGATGCAAACGATGGTTGAGATACCGCGGGATGCCAGCGGATCGGAAATACATATCATACTGGAAGTGAAAGATATCAACGAGATCGCCTCACTGTGGGATTACCGGAGGGTGGTGATCTCGGTCAGCAGGCCATGAACATCGTATGAAAACAGTTGCTGTCATTCACACTGCCACACCCATGGTCGAGCCGACACAGGTGCTGTTTGCCAGACATTTGCCGGGAGTCAGGCTGTTCCATCTCGTGGACGAAACCCTAATAGGAGAGGTCATTGAAGCCGGACGGGTGCGGGATGAAACAAGGGATCGGTTGCTGGGCTATTACAGATTGGCTGCGCAATCCGGGGCCGATCTGATATTCAACACCTGTTCCTCTGTGGGGGAGGTAGTCCGGGAGGCCAGAACAAAACTCCGTGTTCCGCTGGTGAAGATCGATGAACCCATGGCCGAGGAGGCGGTGACTGCCGCTTCCCGTATCGGGGTTCTGGCAACCCTGCAAACCACACTATATCCAACAGTCCGGCTGCTCAGGTCATTTGCGGAGGCTCATAGCAAAGAGGTTCAGATCAGAGAAAGGCTGGCGGAAGGAGCTTTTGAATCGGCACGGTCGGGGGATCTGGATCGGCATGATCATCTGATCATGGAGTCGGCGAGTGAGATGATGGGAAAGGTGGATTTGCTCGTGCTTGCACAGGGATCTATGGCAAGACTGGAGAAGCAGCTCGAAATGGAGACCGGAATGCGAGTTCTTTCCAGTCCCGAGCGGGCCGTATTAAAGATCTAACAAATACTAAGCTAATATCAATGGATCATGGACAGGACCTGTCTTCATTTCCTTATTTTTTCTGCAACGCTCACCTGGCTGATTTCCTGCAACCAGTCTTTTTCCAGATAGTCCGCCACCGGCCAGTCCGCCTCTGGTCAGCCCGCCTCTGGTCAGCCCGTCTCTAACGCAGGTAATTCCCTGTCCGTGGAGTGGCTGAACAGGGGAGTGGCCCCGGCCTATACAGACTATGATCTGGTTCTCAGGCTGGAAGGAAAGAAGGGAAAGCATGATATACACATGGCATCGGGCTGCATGGAATGGATGCCCGGAGAAACAGTGAAGAAGAACTATGCTTTTGACCTGCCGGCAGAGGTGAGCCGAGGCAACTATCATCTGAAATTCAGACTGGCTGATCCCTCTCTGGAAAACAGGACGGTTTTGTTGGGAGTGGCCGAGGCCCTGGAAGATGATGATCACTTTATCTCCATCGGCAAAGTAAGGGTCAGATAAATCGTGAAAACTATGAGAGAATACAAGCATCTGTATCCCCGGATATTTATACCCACCCTGCTCCTGGCAGTAACCATTTGCACAGGATCGCTTGAAGCGCAGGTTTCCACCTCCCTTCGCGAACACTGGGATACCCTGCGTGTCCTGGACAATCCCCATAAAGGCTGGTATCATCATTTTTACGCCAATTCCCTGAACAATTACGGCGGTCCCGGACAGGACGTGTCCGTCATTCCCAACCTGGAGTACCTCTATCTCCGCCTGGCCTGGTCCTTTTTCGAACCCCGGGAAAATCAGTATGACTGGAGTATCATCGATGAGGTGGTGGAGGAGTATGTACCGCAGGGTTACAGGATCGCCTTGTGTATCACGACCAAAGAAACGGGGATTGAAAGTTGGGGTGTGGTGGGGGAAGAGGTGGACGGAGTCAATTATGCCACCCCCAAATGGGTCCGCGATGCAGGGGCAAAAGGTATGGAGGTGGTCAACTGGGACCAGAGGCACTGGGAGCCTGATTTTTCCGATTCCATTTTCCTGGACAAGCTGGCCGATTTCCACTCCGCCATGGCCGAACGCTACGACGGACAGCCCTATCTTGAATATGTGGATCTCTGCAGTATCGGTGACTGGGGGGAGGGGCATACCGGCTTTTCCTCCGACATCCGGCCCTCGGATACCATGGTGATGGCCCATGCCAGGATTTATGACTCATGTTACAAGGTTACACCGCTTTGTGTGAATGACGATTATATCTACTGGCGGAAATCGGATGCCGAAGCGGAGGCCCTGAAAACTCATTTCGAGGAGATGGGATACTGGTTCGCAGACTGGAGCATGATGGTGGAGTGGTGGATGAAAGAGGGGAGTCCTGATACCTGGGGTATTCACCATCCGGAGTTGTTCGGGGAAAACTACCCGGAAAGGCCGGTGATCATTGAATGCCACCACTACAAGGATCTGATCGGGCAGGGTATTTGGTGCAGCCCGGAGGGTAATGGCTGCGCACCCTATGGAGCCCCCTGGCTGCTGAAAGATATCGAGCTCATGCATGCCAGTTATATCAGCTTTCAGGGCTGGCCGGAGACTTACATGGCAGACAACCCGGCCTTTGCACGGCATGTGGCAAATCGGGTGGGCTACTGGTATTTCGTCGATAGTTTTCATGTGAAGGGCTCCCTCATGCCCGGAGACACGCTCCGGGTACAGGTGAACTGGCTGAACAGAGGGGTGGCCCCTGCCTACCATCCCTACGGCATGGATCTTAGCCTGAAAGGAGAGGAGGTTGTTAGGCTGGAACTGGAGGATGCGGGCAACATGGAATGGATGCCCGGAGAGAACCATAGCGAAATCTACAGCCTCTTGGTCCCCGAAGACTTCCCGGTGGGTCCCTGCGACCTGAAATTGCGGATGTGGGACAAGGGGGATACGGGACGGGAGGTGGACCTGGGATTCTCTGAATCGATCAGGGATGAGGAGGGATTTTTCTGGATCGGAACGGTGAACGTTGGAAATGTGGGTGTCGATGAGGCGGGAGGAGAAAACCTGCCCGAACTCTACCCGAACCCGGCAGGAGAGGTTTTGCACTGCAGGACCGGTGGCGGGGTATACGGCGTCAGCATCTGGAGGCCCGACGGCACAATGGTTCTGAAGAGGGAGGTCAGGGATGCACCAACCCTGCTGGACATTTCCGGACTGGGAAAGGGCCTCTATTTCCTCCGCTTCGAGGGAGGGACTGATACACAGTTACACCGTTTTATAAAGATTTGACCAGATCTGTAAGCGAAGGTCTGAACGGATTAATGCACTGTAATTAAGACTCTATTAATCAGCAAATACCATTACCCCAGGTGCCTTTCGGGGCCGTCTATTTCAGGAAGTCGAATCCGCCCAGGGAGGATTGGGAGCAGGATTACCGCGAAGCTGCGAAAATCGGGATCAATGCTTTCCGACACTGGTTCATGTGGTCGGCCATCGAAGTGGCCCCGGGGGTGTATGACTGGGACGACTACGACCGGCAGCTGGACCTGGCGGCAAAGTACTGGATCAGAACCATTGCAGCGGAGATACTGGGTACCGCCCCCGAATGGGCCTTCCGCGAGTATCCCCATGCCATGGTGCATGATAAAAAAGGGAAACCCATACACAGTTTTTACCGGGATGCCTGTGCCATTGCCGGTATGCCCGGCCTCTGTTTTGACAATGAGGAGGTCTTCCTAATGGCGGAGGATTTTATGAAGGCCCTTATCCTGCGATACAAGGACCATCCGGCCATGGGCGGTTACGATGTATGGAACGAGCAGAATACCAACGGCAGTTCGGGCGGCTGCTATTGCGAAGCCTCGGCGGAAAAATTCAGGGCCTGGCTAAAGGGCAGGTACCAGGACCTGGAGACCCTCTCCCGGGCCTGGCACCGTTACAGTTACCGGGACCTGGAAAAGGGGACCTACCAGGCTTTCAGGGCCGCTGCCATGGTCGACGGTTACGGGAATTCCGGGGGCTGCAACCATGAAGAATGGTCGGACTACCGGTGGGCTCACTGGCTGATCTCAGACACGACCCGCTCTGTATCGGGAGGTAAGCCTTTCTGGGCAGCAGAAGTTCCGGGAGGTTTTACCTGGCGTAAACATGGGAATCCCCCCATGGACCGGGGGCGCATGTCTACGGCCGGGGATATCTACCTGCACCACATGATGCATATGGCCAGCGGGGCGACGGGAGTCTTTTCCCCCCGGTGGCGGCCGCTGTTGAACGGCACTTTTACCGGACATTTTGCTTATTATGACATGGACGGATCTCCGACAGATCGTTCGGAGATGGTCTCCCGAATGGCGAAGTGGGCCAACGATCCGAAGCAGGAGGAGCTCTGGACAGCCCGGCCGGTGAAGGGGGACATCGGCATGGTCGTGGTACCTGAATCGCAGATCCAGTGTGTCCTGCTGGAGGGAAGCGGAAAGCAATACTACCATGCCATAGCAGGAGCTTACCAGGATTTCCTTTTCAACAACCTGCAGGTGGATTTTGTCAATTTCGACCAGATCAGCACCACCGATATGGAAGTGCTCTACCTGCCGCATCCACTCATGCTGCCGGGAAAGGTGGCCGCCGACCTGAAGGAATTCGTGCGCAAGGGAGGGATTTTGATCTCCGAGGGGTGTCCGGCCTACTTTGGGGATCACGGCCGTGCCGGGGAACATCAGCCCAATTACGGACTGGATGAGCTGTTCGGGGCCAGGGAGCACAGGGTGCAATTCACCCCCGACCTCCTGGAGGATCTGACGTTCAATGCCGATGGGATCAAGGTGTCGGGAGGTGTATACCTTCAGGCCTATATAGCGGACCAGGGAGAAGTATCGGAAACCTATGAGGATGGTTCGCCTGCCATGGTGGACCATCGTTTCGGCCAGGGTCGTACCCGCCTGATCGGCACCTCCCCCGGCTACGGAATCTATGAAGAGGAGGAGGATGCGGACAGCCGGAGGTTCTTCGGCCAGCTCTTCAACTGGACCGGCAGAAAGCAGCATGTCGCTTGCAGCGACTTCAGGCTGGTGGCCCGTCTTCACCAGGCTGGGGATTTGAAAGTGCTTTGGATCATCAACTCGGCAATAGAAGAGGTGAAGGCCGGGATCAGCCTTCCGGCGAGCGGTGCAGCTTTCGATCAACATGAGGTTTTGGTGAGCAAAGGATCGGTCAGGGCCTCCGGACCGGAGCTGATTGTCTCCGTCCCTGCCAGGGATGCCATGGTGGTTAAACTGACCTGAACACCCTCAGATGGACTTGAACACCCTCAGACGAACCTGAGCACTCTCACTTGAATAAATGAAGGAGGTGGGTATCATGAAGGTGTTTGCAAGGATTTTGGCTACAGTTTGAAATATGTTTGGAACGGTTTCATGGTGAGAATTTAAGAAATTGTAAAATTCTAACCCCTCCTCAGATGACACCGTTGACACGCAGAGAATTTATCGGAACAACGGCAGCTTCCACTGCAGGTATCACCCTCGCACCGAATATGGTCGATGTATTCGGCAATCCGGCCCAGACTGCACTCTTTGAACAGCTCCCAGCCATTCCTTATGGGGCCGTCTATTTCAGGAAATCGGCACCGCCCAGGGAGGACTGGGACCGGGACTACGCCCAGGCGGCAAAGGACGGGATGAATGCCTTCCGCCACTGGTTCATGTGGTCGGCCATCGAAGTGGCTCCGGGGGTGTACGACTGGGACGACTATGACCGGCAATTGGAACTGGCAGACAAGTACGGTATCAGCACGATCATTGCTGAGATCTTCGGCACGGCGCCCGAATGGGCTTTCTTGGAATATCCGCATGCAAGGTTGGAAAACGCATCGGGCAACAAAGAGGCCAGCCGGTATACGGGAGCATGCTCGGTGGGTGGCGCTCCGGGACTCTGCCTGGATAACGAGGATGTGCTGGAACGGGGCGAAGCTTTTTTCAGGGCACTGGTGGAGCGGTACAAGGATCATCCCGGGATGGGAGGGTACGACATCTGGAATGAGCTGAATATGAACGGGGGTGCCGGCGGTTGCTGGTGCGATGCTTCGGCGGAAAAATTCAGGGGCTGGCTGAAGAAAAAATACAACGGAGACCTGGATAAACTGGCCGACGCCTGGAAGCGATTCAGCTACCGGGACTGGGAAGATGTCCAGATCCCCAGGCACAGTGGATTCTACGGGGACAATATCGACTGGATCCTTTTCCGGCAGGAGAATGCTTACCGGTTGATGAAATGGCGGGTCGATCTGATCAAGAGCATCGATCAGAACCACCCTGTTACCGCCCACGGGATCGTGTACGGTACCATCCGCCGTCTGGGTCGGGGCACCTACAATGTCTGGAAAGCAGTGGACCTGGTGGACGGATCGCCCACACCGCGATCGGAGATGGCAGGCCAGGTGGCCAAATGGGCCAATGATCCGGCTCAAAAGGAGCTCTGGAAGGCCCGGCCGGTGAAAGGGGAGCTGGGGATCATCGTGGTCCCGGAATCGCAGATCCAGGACTACCTGCTGGTAGGGAGCACGGAATTCTATTACAAAGCAATATCCGGAGCTTACCAGGCATTTCTTTTCAATAATATCCAGGCCGATTTTGTCTATTCGGAGGAGATCGACGACCGGTATGATGTGCTCTACCTGCCTTACCCGATCATGCTTCCGGAATATGTGGCCGGCCATCTGAAGGCACTTGTCCGAAGAGGGGGCACGCTTATCTCCGAAAGCTGTCCGGGTTATTTCAATGAGCATGGTCGTGCCGGGGAATCCCAGCCCAACCTGGGCCTGGCCAAACTCTTCGGGGCCGAGGAAACTTATGTACAGTTTACTCCCAGGTTGCTGGAGGAGATGAAATTCAAGGCGGAAGGCAAGGAGATCAGCGGCGGTCTGAATCTTCAGGCCTACAAAGCAACCACCGGTGAGGTGGCAGGAATCTATGCAGACGGACAGCCGGCGGTGATCGATAACCGCTTCGGACAGGGCCGTACCAGACTGATCGGAACATCGCCCGGTTACGGGTATGTCCAATCAGACTACCGGGATGCCGATCATGCCTTCTTCGGCAGCCTGCTCCAATGGGCGGGAAAGGAGAGGCATGTGGCCTGCTCCGATCCGCGGCTGGTGGCCCGTCTGCATGAAGGGGATGGCTATAAGGTGCTCTGGATCGTCAATTCCGAAAGAGAACCGGTGAACGCCGAGTTCACCCTGGCCGAAAAGTGGGGTGCTTTCAATAACCTGGAAGAGGTAGTGAACCGTGGAGCCGTCAGTGCATCGGACCGTACACTGAAAGCCACGCTTCCGGCCAGGGATGTAACGGTGCTCCGATTTTTCTGAACCATATAATTCATACGGTCCCGGTCAATCGGCAGTGTGATACACCCTTTTATGAATCTAAAAACGAAATGATGAAAAAAGAGATCAACCGCAGAAAATTCCTGGGAGTGGGGATGGCGGGAAGTGCTGGAATGGCCCTCGGTGGGAATGCTGCCGCAGCCATCAGACCCGAATTCCGGGAACCAGAGCCACAGCAGGGCGAACACCCGTTTAACCCGCGAACATTTGCTGCAATGCCCACTCATGCCTTCGGAAAAACCGGGTACAAAGTGGGGATACTCAGTCTGGGCGGCCAGGCCACTGTCGAAACAGCCGGAATGGAGGAGGAGGCAGAAAAAATAGTGCATAGAGCTATTGATCTGGGGATCAACTACATCGATACAGCCGCTTCTTACGGTAGTGGCCTCAGCCAGAAGAATATCGGCAGAGTGATGAAAACCCGTAAGAATGAAGTGTTTCTGGCAACCAAGACCCACGACCGGAGCTACGACGGTTCCATGCGGCTTCTGGAGGAGAGCCTGCGCAACCTGCAGGTGGATCACCTTGATCTGTGGCAGCTTCATAATGTACAGCGGCAGGATCAGGTGGACCAGATCTTTTCAGCAGACGGAGCACTCAAGGCCCTGGGAAAGGCCCGTTCGGAGGGTATGGTCCGGTTTTTGGGCATTACGGGACATTTCGAACCACTCATTTTGAAACAGGCTATCGACCGGTATGAATTTGATTCCATCTTGATGGCGGTCAACGGGGCTGATGTACATTACCTGAGTTTCAAAAATTATCTGCTTCCCGAGGTGCAAAAGAAAGGAATGGGGATTGTCTCCATGAAAGTAGCTACCCGGGGAAGGATGCTCCGAACCTGGACCCCACCTCCGTTGAACCAGCAACCGAAAAGAATGGCCACCACCATTCCTGGAGCCCTGACTATCAGGGAGGCTCTGGAGTATAATATGACTCTGCCGGTAAGTACCACTATTATCGGAGTCGATTCGGTGGAACAGATCGAGGAGAATGTACAGATCGCCTCCCAGTTCTCACCGCTGAGTCCGGAAGAGATGGCCGACATCGAATATAAATGCATTCCCATCGTTCGCCAGGGACTCTATTTCAGGCAATGGGACCTACCAGCAACTTAATATTAATAACTAATTTTTTACTTCATAGGGTAATTGACCAGTTTATAATCGGGATGACCATAAACTTACCAAAATGAAAAAGAGACCATTCTATTCCCTGTTTCTTCTACTATTAATAATCATGGCATCCTGCCAGTCGCGCCTGAATACGGGTACCGTCGACCTGCAGGACCGCTGGGACACCCTTCGTCCACTGGAAAATCCCGATAAGGGATGGTACCATCACATGCTGGACAACGGGATCGGGAAATACTTGATCCAGGAAGAGTCGGAATTGCACGAATTTCCCGGAATGGATCATCTCTACCTCCGGCTGGCATGGGCCTACCTGGAGCCGGAGGAGGGGGTCTACAACTGGGAGGTGATCGATACCGTCATTGACAAATACGTACCCATGGGCTATGGGATCTCATTTCGCATCTCCTGCAAGGAGACCGGTGGGGCACCCAAATCCGTCCCTGTGGAGATCGACGGCGTAGGGTATGCCACTCCCCCATGGGTGCGTGCGGCGGGGGCCAGGGGTGTCGTTCCCGACGAATTTGGCCCTCCCGTGTGGACTCCCGATTGGGACGACCCCGTCTATCTGGAAAAGCTGAGCAATTTTCACAGGGCCTTTGCAGAGCGGTATGACGATAAGTCCTGGATCAGGTACGTGGACGTGGGGAGCATCGGGGAGTGGGGTGAAGGACATACGCACCGCTCGACCCGGATCCCCCCGACCAAAGAGGAGGTTATTGCCCATATGGATCTTCATCTGAAGCACTATACAAACTCCCAAATTGTGGTCACCGATGATCTCCTTTACTGGAACAAAACCGATTCCGTCGTCAATGATCTTCTGGATTATGCCGTTTCTCATGGAATTTCCCTACGGGATGACAGTCCGCTGGTGGGCTGGTATGTGGAACATGACCTGGAAACATGGTCGGTGAGCCATCCCCATTTCTATGAGCGGGTCTACAGGGACAGGCTGGTGGTATTCGAGCCCCAGCACTACAGCTCGGTAAAACGGGACGGGTACTGGCAGGGAAGAAACGGAGAGGAGCCTATCCCGGAACTGGGGGTGAGTGGTGCCGACTTATTCCGTAATTCCATGAAGCTCATCCATCCGACCTATATCGGCTTCCACGGCTATCTGGGGGAATGGCACGGCGACAATCCGGAGCTTACCGATGAGCTCCTGAACCTTTGCGGGTACTGGTACTTTCCGGTTTCATTCACCATCACAGGTTTTGAGGATGGAGAACTTCACTTCGCCATGGAGTGGCTGAACAAAGGAGTGGCTCCCGCCTACAACGACTATCTGCTGAAGGGAAAAGTGGTCAGCGGGGATGATCCCGACGAGGCGTTCCTTTTCGAAACCGGTTCGGGCAACCGGGAGTGGATGCCCGATGAAATCTCAGAAAAGACCTATCGGGTTGACCTAAATAACGGCCTGGAGGGTGAATACACCCTTTCCATTCAGCTCTATGATGAACGATCGGACCGTCCGGTGGAGATCGGCCTGTCGTCCGGCAACCGGGATGAGAAAGGCTATTATCTCATCGATCGCATAGAATTCTGATCCTCTATCCGTTTGAAGCTTTTATTAAATATAAATCTCAACAGATAAAAACATGAAATCAATTCTTTTGTCCTGCATCATTTTGGTTTTTCTTTCTCCAACTCTAATGGCAGAGGTCGACCAACCGATCACTATCAGTAACATCCAGGACGGCCAGGTTTTTTCCCGGGAGGTGCGGGTGGAGCTGGCTGCGGAAGACTTGGAGGTCTACCGGAGGGTAGACTATTACATGGATGGAGAACTGGTCCGGAATGTCTACCTGGTTCCTTTTACCCTGATAATGGACTCGCGGGATTTCAACAACGGCGGGCACATTCTGGAAATCAGGGCACTGCATTCGGACGGCCTCGTTCATATCCATCAAAAAGAGGTGGTTGTGAACAATGATAGGGACGGTCTCAACCTGGTGATAGAAAATCCGAGGCGCATTGTAACTGCCGATCAGGTGGTTTACCGCAGTTCGTATATCGATGCTCCACATCCGGTGCTGAAGAAGAACGATGAGGAATTCTACTTTTTCCATAACCTGGGTCTGATGATGCACCAGCGGGACAGGCAGGGGATCACCTACTGCACTTCCGGTCCCCCGGAGGAACCTTAC
>CAZRZY010000137.1:0-4954 GCA_964604655.1 uncultured Bacteroides sp.
GGCGAAGGGGTATATGAGCTTCAGATCACTTCCAGTGCTTTGATATTCAATCAGGATATCCGGATCATCAATGCACAGAACACCCTGGCCACCGTTGAAGCCAGGCATCGCCTGCAGGTTAGCGGAGAGCGGATCATTGAGAATGATGATGTACCCCAGTCCACCACTCAGACCGTGGATGCCTATACCTGGGAGGTGGAGATTGATGAGCGGGCACAGTGGCAGGGGGTTGTAGCTGCCCATGATATTGAACTGCACAACGATACCATTCCGGGAGGGAATTCGATCATCAATCAGAAGGTCAGGGCAAGGGGCCCGGGAGTGATCACCATCCGCGAGTCCGTTTTATTCGACGTGGAAGCACTTTCCGCCTACAAGTACGATCCCATCTTCCAGATGATCTGTATTTTCAACCTGGAACCGCTGCATATTTCAGCGAAGCTTCTGCCTTGCGAAGAATAATCAATTGATTAAAAAGAAACATATGTGGAAACACCAGCCGGGAGTTCTTCTAATATGCTTTATCCTGGGAATTCAAGGCATTTTCCCGTCCAATTCTACTGCTCAGGTTTACGCGCCGGAAGCCCCCCCCTTTCAAACCTTCACCTATTTTGAGAACGACTCCATTCAGCTGGAGCTGGATCTGTTCCTGCCAGTGAAAAACTCATGGGCAGAAGAAATGCTTCCCGCCACAGGATCAGATTATTCAGCGGTGCAGCCGGCTCCACTGGTTATTTATGTGCACGGCGGAGGATTCGGACGGGGTAACCGGGGTGGAGGGCATAAGCTGGCCGCTTATCTTTCGGGGAACGGGATCGCCTGTGCCTCCATCTCCTACACCCTCTATATGGAAGATAAAAGTTTCAGCTGTGACGGTATCCTGTCGGAAAAGATCCGGGCCATTCAGATTGCCGCCAGCCAGCTCTGGCATGCCACCAGGTATCTGATGGACCGGAGTTCGGAGTTCGGAATTGACACCACCCGGATTTTTATAGCCGGCAGCAGTGCGGGGGCGGAAACCGTGCTGCACGCTGCCTTCTGGGAGCGGGAGCAGATGCAGCTGTTTCAACCGGTGCTTTCCGCGGGCTTCCGCTATGCCGGTGTGATTGCCGGGGCCGGGGCGATCATGGATCTGAACCTGATCACCCGGGAAAACATGCTACCGGTTATGATGTTTCACGGAGATGAGGATCCGCTGGTGCCCTACAACATCGCTGCGCACCATTTCTGCCCCCCGGATTCACCGGGCTGGCTGATGCTGTTCGGCTCCCGGTCCATTGCGCGGCACCTGGAACAGCTGGGAGGTACCTGTGAGCTGATCACCTACGAAGGGGGAGGACATTCTTACGCAGGGGCCCATTTCTACCAGGATCAGGGTCCGGTACTCAATTTCATCGAAGAAGTGCTGGCCGAAAGGGGCCCGTTTGTTACCTATGGCCTGGTAAAGGAATCTCCTGATGATGAGCAAGAGGAGGGATTTTGAGCTTACCGCATACCTATTTCAGCCACCCTGCTTTTTTCCATATACTGAACGAAAGTGTCCAATACGGTCCTCAGATAGGAGACCTGTGATCTTAACTCGTTCAGACCTTCAATAATGCGGTTAATCTCATCCTGTAAAGATACAAAAGGTGTTGATATTTATCTAGTTGTTAGTTATCCAGCGGCAGCAGCCGGATGTTCCGCCACCTGACCCGGTAGGGAGTGGGGTCGTTCCCCACATCGTGCACCTGAAGCCCGATGATGCCCTTCAGGGTGAGTCCGTCCCTGAAATCCGAGATCACCATTTCATTGACTATGGTCCGGATGTGATCCCCCCGGCATTCCACACGGTAATGGTTCCACTCCCTGTCTTTGAATACTTCACTCTCGCCGGAGCCTTTTTCGGGCCACCAGGGCATCATGGCCCGCCGCGCTTCATCATAGACTCCCCCTGCTCCTTCCGAGGCGTGTGCCGAGATCTCCACCTGGTAGCCGTAAACCCGGTCTTCCTGGATGGTGCGTTTCCGGTAATTGCCCTCATCGTCCCTGAACCAGAAGGTCATTTCGTGCGGGGCCACCTGACTGCGGAACTGGACTCCGGAGTTGAGTTCATTGTCCTCCAGCAGTACCTCGAATTCAAGAATAAAATTACCGTATTCCATGTCGGTGCATAGAAAAGTGTTGGGACTTCCTTTGACGGCGGTTCCCACAATCGCCCCATCTTCGACCCGGTATTCGGCAAAACCGCTGTGAATGCTCCACCCGTTAAGGGTCTCCCCGTCGAACAGATCGATCCATTCGCCATCCTGGGCGGTGGAGGTGCATGGTACTCCGGCAAGGCCAAGAAGTCCCAGAAGAAGCCACAAGGGTGAGTCAGTTTTCATATTTACGTATCTTTAGTGGAAAGGATCTAAATTTACCTTATGAAATCGATCTTTACAACCTTTCTTCTGACTGCTTGGTTGATTTCCGCCTTCAGTCAGGAGAAGGATTACGTGACCGAACTCAATATTCCTTATTACGGGAAGGCGGAGCAAATGTCCGACAGCCTCATCGGGGAGCGATGCAGGCTGGACCTGTACCATCCGCTCGGAGAAACCGGATTCAGCACCATCGTCTGGTTCCACGGAGGGGGCCTCCGGGCGGGCGAAAAAGAGATCCCGGAAGCCCTTCAGCGGAAAGGGGTGGCGGTGGCGGCCCCCAATTACCGTCTTCATCCGGATGTAAGGGCACCGGTCTATATCGAGGATGCTGCCGCTGCCGTGGCATGGGTATTTAAGCACATCGGGGAATACGGCGGTGATCCGGCCCGCATCTTTGTGTCCGGCCATTCAGCCGGTGGTTACCTGGCCAGCATGACCGGACTCGATAAGCGGTGGCTTGGGAGTCATGGGATCGACGCCGACCGGATCGCCGGGCTGATCACCTTCAGCGGACACGCCATCACTCATTTTACCGTAAGGGAAGAGCGGGGGATCGAGGGCACCAGGCCGGTCATCGACGAACTGGCGCCTCTCTACCACGTCCGGGCCGATGCACCTCCGCTGTTGCTCATCACGGGCGACCGGGAGCTGGAGATGCTGGGCCGTTATGAGGAAAATGCGTATCTGATGCGGATGATGCGGGTGGCGGGGCACAAAGAGACCCGCCTGCTGGAACTGGATGGATGCGGCCACGGGATGACCTGCCCCGCCTTTCCTCTGCTGCTGGAGGAAGTGGAACGGATCGAGAACGTGACCTTTGAGAACTTCCGGCTGGACGGAAAGCGAGTGATCGATGCTGACCGGATGGACCTCTATGTCAAACAGGCCGGAGGAGTAGTTTTCAAATGAGGGGTCAGGTCCTTACGATCTTTTTCTGTTCCGGATCCCATCGGGTGATTCGCTTCTCCCTGTAAGAGATATCAGCCATCACCAGGGTGACGGCCTCCGCATAGGCCTTTTCGATATTGGCCGAGGGGACCCCTCCGTTTCGGATCGTATCGATCCACTCTTTCACATGAAGGTGGGTGACACCATATTCAGTTCCTCCTATATTGGTGGAAGTAAGTCCTCTGGATGCGTAGTATTGCAAAGTGGCCGAGGTAATGGCATCGACCGGATCGGAAAGATCGCTCCCTTTCATCACCCGGAACATGGGAACGTCGGTACTTACCAGTCCTCTGTTCAGCAGGCCGGCATACCGTTCTGAGTTTCCATCCGGGGTCATCATCACATGGGCCCCCACCGTCATGGATGCGTCCTTGCCGTAGATGGTCCTGGGTCTTGATTTCGCCGAGGTCAGGTTGGCACTGTAGGTAAGCGTCAGCCCTTTTGAAGGATATTCGAACGAGCTGTGGAGGACATCCGGAATATCTCCGAATTCGGTGTAATAGTATTGTCCTCCCGAGGAAGCCACTGTTTCTGGGATCCCCATTTCGAGCAGCTGGTTAATGGCGTCGTACTCGTGGGAAAAAAGCTGACCGTATATCCCGGTATCGTAGTCAAAATAGCGGGCCCAGCTGTAGAACCTCCTGACACTGAACGGAACATCGGGTGCTTTGCCAAGCCACTGTTGCCAGTCGATTGTCTGCGGATCACCCGGTTTAGGGTTTCCCTGGGCATCCCGGTGTCTAACCCACGCACCCCATACCGTATTTCTGTTAGTGGTGGTCTCTGCATGAGAGACATCCCCCAGCAGTCCGCGATCCACGATCTCCTTTGCCTGCTGAAAAACGGCATTCTGCGGGATCTGGTGCCCCAGCTGGAAAACCACATCGCTGTTCTTCACGGCATCATACCAGGGTTCGATCTCCTCTTCCCGGTGAACGGGAGCTTTTTCACAATAGACATGTTTCCCGGCATTCACCGCATCGATGGTCATCTGCGCGTGATGATGGTCCGGTGCGGCGATCATCACCGCATCGATCTCCGGATCGTTCAGCATCTCATGATAGTGCCTGTATCGCTTTACCGGATGTTGCCTGGCGATATCCCCGCTTGTGAAGATATCGTTTCTGGCCGCTGCCAATCCGATTTCAGCATGCCGGTCGTAGACATCGCAGATACCTGTAATAGCTACATGGAGGTTCCCATACTGCCTCTGTGGTTCCAGGGTTCCGTCATTCTGTGCACTGGTAAACTGCTGCTCGGTCATAAATCCCAATGCCGAGGCCAGCTGGGGACCGCGGATCCCGAAACCGATGATGCCGATCCGGATCAGGTCGCCCTGGCTCGGTGCGATCTTCCTTACACTGAGATAAAGGTCCTCCAGTCCCAGTTCACGGATGATTTCCAGCCGGATGTCATTTTTCCGGTAGTCATTGTATTTTCTAAGGAGTTGAACACCAAACAGGCCCATCACCGGAACTCCGGCCAGTGCCTTGAGCATATTTCTTCTTCCAATACCTTTCGGGGATTCCATAGTACGTTTTTCTGATTCTATGATGCTTTTCTGATTCTATGATGCTTTTCTATTTCTATGATGCTTTTCT
>CAZRZY010000137.1:5054-11256 GCA_964604655.1 uncultured Bacteroides sp.
TCTATGATGCTTTTCTGATTCTATGATGCTTTTCTGATTCTATGATGCTTTTCTGTTTCTTATGAGCATATCTAGTCCAAAGTTCCTGGCGGCAGGAGTCACCGCGATCAGCAACAGCATAAATGCTTCGATCAGTGTCTTGTTGACCACCATGTAGTTCCCCTCCTGGGGCCCGGCCGGGATGACTCCGATCATGGGCGGGTTAAACAGATAATAGAGCAGCAAAAGGATAAAACCGGCGATGGCTGCTGTTCTGGTGAACAGACCCAGGATCAGGCCGAGCCCGATGGCAATCAGCCCCCAGGTATTTAAAAAATCAACGGTTTGAAGGACGCCCGGATTGGCGACGATCCATTCGGCAATACCTGAAAAGATCCACCTGGCCTCGCTGAGGTAGCCGTATGCCGACCAGTCGGTACTGTAAATCTTAGCGATGCCTTCGTATAGCAGGTGCCAGCCGATCAGAAACCGCAGAACCAGCAGCAGTGTCCTGTGCCAGTTCAAGCTTCTTTCTTGTACTTCCATAGGTGATGAAGGATTGGATTGAGGAGGTGAATATAATAATTCTGTGTATTATTTCTGTGTTCAGTAACCGAAGATCCGGTCACAATCCCGGTCTGTGAACTGTATTGTACCGGTGACCAGGTCAACAGTACCTTTAATGCATTCATTCTCTGCATCCCGGTAATGGGCGAACGCCTCCAGGGTGAGTGTGCCGGTTTGAACACTCACAAAGATCCGGTTGAAACAAAGGGTATCCACACCCGATTCTTCTACAAGTGCCTGTATCGCCTCATCTCTGGAACTGAACTTCAGAGGACCAGTCCTGGGAACGACGCTGATACGACAGTCAAATCCCTTGTTATTCAGCAATTTTCGTATTTGTTGGGCACTCAGGTACTCTTCTTCGGGCAACCCAATCCGGGGAAAATCATGACCTGTATGCAGCCGAATAACAAACCTGTCCCCTGTGTAAGCCACTGCCCAATCATTTTGGACCTTATATTCGATTTGGATGAAGTCGCCGTCACCGCCTGGCAATATATTCCCGCCAGTTACCTTGATCTGCTTGTTGAACATCGTTTCTGTGTAGAATCCGTTCTGCTCCATGAACAACCCTTTCCAGATTTGGGTGTAGGTGGAACACAACGCAGTGGAGCAGGGATCAAGGGCCCATTGTTCAAAGTATTCGAGATAGTCGAACTCCGCCGGCTGGAAGCATTCGACCTTTCTTTCGGGAGGACCTGTATGCATCAGGTCGCAGGATCCCAGCCAGATGCAGCAAATTACCCACATGCTCTTTTTCAACAGGGTCATGACTATCCGGAGCGGATTTTCTGTAAAGATACAACCGCACAGTCTTTTATTCAAGAACCTCGATTTCGAGGAATCTTCGATCCAGTGTTAATTTTATTTGTGCTCGCTAACCCTCGCAGCAGAGCTGCGGGGAACCGAGCCTGCGAGCTCGGCGAAGCCAATGCGCGAGCGGGATTCAACAGGGCCTTCTAATAATAAGGAAGCTCACGGTTTGTGGGGAGAGTCAAATACCGGGTTTATGGAATTATTTGAAAAAAGTTGAAAAAGTTGAAAAAGTTGAAACATCCGGATAACAATTTTGAGCCTTTTCTGATTAAAAACTTTGTAATGAAGTTCTCAATGCTTATCAACGGAATGAGTGCTGACAGGAAGTATCTCCATGAAAAATAAGGATCGGTATAGTGTGCAGGAGTATATCTGGGTAAAGTACAGGTGTGATAGATGTCGAAATATTTCGAGGGTATGACAAAAAACGATGCAGGTGCCGTGTGCATATCCTGCAGTGTGTGCGGAAAAAATATGGTGACCCTGGTGTAATCAAGATCGTGATCCATGTGTAAAAAAGATCGTGATCCAGGTGCAGTGTGTATATCCTGCAGTGTGTGCGGAAATAGTATCGTGATTCAGGTGTAAAAAAGAACGAGACCCATGACTGTTTCACACGATCCATTCCGCAAAAAACGCAACCAGCTAATAATAAACTGATTGCGTTCAATAATGGTCGGGGTGATACGACTCGAACGTACGACCCCTTGCACCCCATGCAAGTGCGCTAGCCAACTGCGCCACACCCCGATCAAAAAGTGTGGTCAAATCTAGTCATTCGAAATCAATATTCAAACAGATTTCTTTTTTTGGACATCTCCAAAACTTTTGGGATCCGAAAATCATGGGATGCTGGAACAATGCCAGATGGCCTTGCAGCATCTTGGGAGGATCTCTTGTAAGCAGCGATTTTACTCGCGTCATCAGCGATTTCGCTTCGCTTCGTTTTCTGATGTTTATAATTTTTGATTCAAGAACCTCGAAGCAGAGCTCGAGGAATCTTCCATCCAGTGTTAATTTTATTTGTGCTCGCTAACCCTCGCAGCAGAGCTGCGGGGAACCGAGCCTGCGAGCTCGGCGAAGCCAATGCGCGAGCGGGATTCAAGAACAGGGCATACCTATCCAGTCCGATAGCGCGCGTCATTCATTCCAGATTTAAATTATCTTATTGTTCACTATTTGAATGTTTTTTTGGATAAAAAACATCTCTTGAAAAATATTTATTATCGATAGTTAACCTAAAAAGTATAGTAACCAGATAAAAAAGGTCCCTCAAGCTTTCGCTGATGGCTCTCAAGCTTTCGCTGATGGCTCTCAAGCTTTCGCTGATGGCTCTCAGGCTTTCGCTGATGGCCCGCAAGCCCCTGTGAAAGCCTCTCCGGCCTTGTAGAAAGCCTCTCCGGCCTTGTAGAAAGCCTCTCCGGCCTTTTAGAAAGTACACCCATTCATTAGATCCTGCCACTGGTCCTGTATTCCGCCACTGGTCCTGTATTCCGCCACCGGTCCTGCATCCTGCCACTGGTCCTGTATTCCGCCACTGGTCCTCTATTCCGCCACCGGTCCTGTATCCTGCCACTGGTCCTGTATTCCGCCACTGGTCCTGTATCCTGTCACTGGTCATATTTTCATAATATCTGGTAAAAGATCAGAAGATTGTATACGAATTGCAGGGGAATGTCCGAAAGTCCTAATTTGCCGGGCATGGGGAACATCTGTCAGATGCAATACTGCCAACCCGTCATCATATGAAGGTTCTATCCATGTGTTTCCGGCAAGATTGTCCAGGTATGGATGGGATAATGGCTGATCCTTCCCATTGGTATTTTTTTTGATCATTGAAGAGTGTCTCAATTTTTACGACCTTTATCCGGTTTTACGGTGTAAGATCACTGGATCGACAATTTAACTTACTTATACAGCATTTTGAATATGGACCTTTTTAAACCAATGGATAATGCGCCCGAAAAGGCCGGGCAGGAAAAGAAAGATCTGGAAGTTTCCGAACAAGTAAAATGCCTGATCCTCGGATCCGGACCGGCAGGATATACGGCGGCCATTTATGCAGCCCGTGCGAACATGGCTCCAGTGATGTACACAGGGATGGAGATGGGAGGGCAGCTCACCACTACCACCGATGTGGAGAACTATCCGGGGTATCCGGAGGGAGTTACAGGGCCCGAGATGATGGAGGATCTGAAAAAACAGGCAGAGCGGTTCGGTACCCAGGTGCGTTTCGGAATGGCTACCCGTGTAGACTTCTCCGGAAAGAAGAAACTGGTGGAGATAGACGAGAAAACTCTGATCGAAGCCGATACAGTTATCCTGGCTACCGGTGCCACGGCCAAGTACCTGGGGCTCGATTCGGAGGAGAAGTTCATGGGCTTTGGCGTCTCCGCCTGTGCCACCTGCGACGGCTTTTTCTATAAAGATAAAGTGGTGGCTGTAGTCGGGGGAGGAGATACAGCCTGCGAGGAAGCGACCTATCTGGCAGGGCTGTGCAAGAAGGTCTATATGATTGTCCGCCGCGATGAATTCAGGGCTTCCAAGGTCATGCAGAAACGGGTATTCAATACAGGGAATATCGAAATCCTTTGGAAACACCAGACCAAGGAGCTGGTTGGAGACCAGGTAGTGACCGGGGTCGAGCTCTATAAGAACAAAGAGCAGAATAAGGTCAATGGAATTTGGACAGATGAAGAGATCGTGAAGCTCGATATCGACGGTTTCTTCCTGGCAATCGGTCATACTCCCAATTCGGAAGTCTTTAAGGAATTCCTGGATACCGACGAGACCGGCTATGTGATCACCAGGCCCGGAACTACAAAAACCAAAGTTCCAGGAGTGTTTGCATGCGGAGATCTCCAGGACAAGGTCTATCGCCAGGCGGTGACGGCAGCAGGCACCGGATGTATGGCTGCACTCGACGCCGAGCGTTACCTGGGTGAAATGGAATAAGACCGATTAACCTGACACTTCTCACCTCTGATGCCACGGGCACGGGGGGTTTTTTCTATCTTGCCGGGTATGCAGGTACCTCGTAATGTTTTATTCCTTTTGTTGCTGGCATGGAATCTCTGTCTGGTCCGTAACACCCACCTATCGGGTCAGGTTCCGGTCAATGATCCCCACTGGAACCTCATCTTCCGTGAACAGTTCGATTCTCTGGACCTGGATACCTGGAAGGTGGCCCACCATTTCGACCATTACGGAGAACCCCAGGTCTATACCCACCGACCGGTGAACGTCTATCTGGAAAAGGGAAAACTTGTCCTGCAGGTGAGGAAGGAGTCTTACAGGTGTGATGACCTGAGGGGAAATGCCTGCAACAAGTCCCGTTATGATTACACTTCCGGATGGGTGGAGACCCGGACCCCGGCATTCGGTTTTTTAGAGGCCAGGATCCGGATCCCCCATGGATACGGTTTCTGGCCAGCCTTCTGGACCTTCGTGTCGGCGGGACCATCGGAAAGACATAACGCAGCTGAAATCGATATTTTTGAAATGCTTGGAACCCAGCCCTCCCATATCATGGGAACTAACCTTCATATCGATTATTGTGGATGCAATGATAACGAATGCCACTGCGAGTATCTGAATGATATGCGGTGCCCGGAGGTGAACCCGGAGATTCTCTGTCACGGACTGGACGTTCTTATTCCCGACTATAAAGATATTTATCACACCTATGCGGTGGAGTGGACTCCCTCCAAGATCATCTGGTACGTGAACGGTCAGATGGTCCGCAACTCCTTCAATCCGGGAATCGTCGATCCGGTAAGAGTGATCTTTAACCTGGCCATAGCTCCCTGGAGCTTGCCCGACAGAACCACCCCGTTTCCATCGAGCATGTATATCGATTTTCTGAATATTTATCAGCTGCAGGAGGTGCCGCCAAAGGTTGTTCTTGGCTGCCGCTCCACGGACGAAAGAGGTGTTGAAGATGATACACTTCAGATAGACCGGATCATGGTGAATGAGAATATTACATTCCGGGCAACCGAGGAGATTGAGATCAGTGGCGAGTTCACCGTGCCGCTGGGAGCCGAATTATACCTGGATGTGAATCCATCCTACCCAACTTCTGACATCGAAAAATAACAGGCATATGCAAAGGAAAAGCATGAGCATCGCGTTGACCCTATGGTTGTTTACAGCCCTGTCTCTCTATTCTCAGCTAAAGGTAAAACCCGACGGATACGTGGGAATTGGCACCAATAACCCTGTAAGCAGGCTTCATGTATACGGGGAGGGGCTCTTTGATTCCTATATCGGTCCCTGGGGAAGAGCGCTCTGGACACGGATTCATTACCGGCAGGCATCTGCCTATCATCTCTGGAATGAATACTATTACCGGGATGTGTTTTTCGTGAACGGGGAGGGATGGCTCTGGTCTGCCAGGGGTCAATTCGTGGACACCGACACCAGCCGGTTGATAAACCCCGGACCAATAGAAGGTTCTCTTGAAAAGGTCATGCAACTGGACGGTGTCCGTTTTGGATACAGGGATGACAGGAACAGCTCCCTGACCCGGGGTCCGGGAAATATGCGCCTCGGCCTGGTGGCTCAACAGGTGGAGCGTGTGGTTCCTGAGGCCACACAGGTCTTACCGGACAGTTCCCTGGCTGTTTCATACAACGATGTGGTGACCCTGTTGGTGGAGGCCATGAAAGAACAGCAGCAGCAGATGGAACAGTTAAAATCTGTGCTGGCCGAACAGGAGGAAGAGATCCGTGAACTGAAAAGGCGCCGGATCTTTAGAAAAAGCCAACAGAGTCCATAAAGTCCATCGTTAGTTTACCAAACTAAAGGAAAGGAAAGGAAATGAATCAATTTCTCGTGA
>CAZRZY010000138.1:0-11236 GCA_964604655.1 uncultured Bacteroides sp.
GTGTTAGGCCTGCCGCTAGCGTTCATCCTGAGCCAGGATCAAACTCTTCGTTGTAGAAAAATTTACATATGCTCAAGATTCTTCACTCCTCAAATTCATTTGGAATTTCAGGTGACTTCTTTACCTAAATCTTACTTCAATATTTTCAAAGAACTCTCTTCAGTTATTTGCGGAATGCAAAGTTACGACATATATCGCCTCGTTGCAAAATCTTTCCTCACAAAATGTCTTCACTTAAGAACATTGCTTCTGAAAAGCGGATGCAAAGATAAGCGGATTAGTTTGGATTATCCAAAAGAAATCGTGAATATTTTTCCGGAAATTTCTTTCTCTTCTGATAATCTGTGATTTCCGCTTCAACCTTACAAAGAACGATTTTCCTGAACAGCTCGCAAATATAGCACTTTCCCTTAACCTCCATCATCCATACTCCGAAAATTTGGTGTAATTTTGTGACTTTCGACAGCTCCGGGATGAAGGAACGACTGGTTATTATACCCACATACAATGAAATAGAGAACATTGACAGGATCATCGATGCGGTCTTTAAGCAACCGCTGGAGATCGACCTGTTGATCGTAGATGACCAATCGCCCGACGGGACCGGTCAACGGGTCAGGGATCTGCAGCAATCCCATACCGGGCGCCTGCACCTCCTGGAGCGGGCCGGAAAACAGGGTCTTGGCACTGCCTACATCGCAGGATTCAAATGGGCCCTGGAGAACGGATATCAGTACATCTGCGAAATGGATGCCGACTTCTCGCACGATCCCAACGACCTGCCCAAACTGTTTGCCGCATGCAACCACCTGTCGGCCGATGTGGCCATCGGTTCACGCTACATCTCGGGAGTGAATGTGGTCAACTGGCCCATGAGCAGGGTGCTGATCTCCTATTTCGCCTCCGTGTACGTGCGCATGATCACCCGGATGGAGGTTCGGGATGCCACCGCCGGCTTTGTCTGTTACCGGAGAGAAGTGCTGGAAACCATTAACCTGGAACAGATCCGGTTCAAAGGGTATGCATTTCAGATCGAAATGAAATTCAAAGCCTGGAAGTACGATTTTAATGTGATGGAATTACCTATTATCTTTACCGATCGGAGGGAAGGTACTTCGAAGATGAGCAGCAAGATCATCAGTGAAGCCATTTTCGGGGTCATCAAGTTGAAGGTGAACAGCTGGTTCCGAAGCTATCGACGAAACTATGGATAACTATCTGATCAGGAATGCGAGGATAGTGAACCGGGGAACGGTTACACACGGATTTGTCATGATCAGAGGAGGAGTGATCCGCGCGGTTGGAGAGGGAGAACCTGCTGTTGACCAGGATATTGCCGAGGTGGTGGATGCCGGGGAGCAGTACCTGATCCCGGGTGTGATCGATGACCAGGTACATTTCCGTGAGCCGGGACTGACCCATAAAGCGGAGATAGCCACCGAATCGAAAGCGGCGGTGGCCGGTGGAATCACCTCTTACATGGAGATGCCCAATACCATTCCGCAAACCACCACTATCGAACGTTTGGAAGAGAAGTACCAGCGGGCTTCCGAAGTCTCCATGGCCAACTACTCCTTCTACCTGGGCGCCACGAATGACAACATGAAGGAGATAAAAGCCCTGGATCCCGGAACGAATTGCGGGGTAAAGGTTTTTATGGGATCCTCCACCGGGAATATGCTGGTGGATGACAAAAAGGTGCTGGAGGAGATCTTCAGGAAGTCCCCTGCCCTGGTGGCCACCCATTGTGAGGACGAGCAGACCATACGCGATAACGAAAAAGAGCTGCGCGATAAATTCGGACATCGGCTGCCGATCCGTCTCCATCCTGTGATCAGAAGTGAAGAGGCTTGTTACCTTTCCAGTTCAATTGCCGTGGAAATGGCCCGGAAACACGGCACCCGGCTGCATGTGCTGCACCTCTCCACTGCAAGAGAACTGGAGCTGTTTGATCAGGGAACCGATTTTGGACAAAAGCGGATCACTGCCGAAGTATGCATTCATCATCTCTGGTTTGCGGATGACGATTACGATCGAAAAGGTGCGCTCATCAAGTGGAACCCCGCCGTCAAAACTTCCCATGACAGAGAATCGCTGATGGCTGCCCTGCTCAATGATAAGATCGATGTAGTAGCCACCGATCACGCCCCCCATACCATTGAAGAGAAACAGGGCACCTATTTTGAGGCCCCCTCGGGAGGACCCATGGTCCAGCACTCCCTGGTGGCGATGATGGAGATGGTGCACCATCAAAGAATCAGCATAGAGAAGGTGGTGGAAAAGATGTGCCATGCACCGGCCCGTCTTTTCGGCATCAGGGGAAGGGGTTTTATCGAGCCCGGGTACAAGGCCGACCTGGTCCTGGTCGATCCGGACCGGGAATGGACCGTGGCCCGTAAAAACCTGCACTACAAGTGTGACTGGTCACCCTTCGAGGGAGAGACCTTCCACTCCATGGTGACCCATACCTGGGTGAACGGAATGCTCGTCTACAAGGAGGGGCTGTTCAATGAGATGGTTCGGGGTGAGCGACTAGAATTCACAACTGAATCCCATACAAAATGAAGACTCAAAAGATTGTTTTGTTACTGGCAGCGGTTTCGGTGATCTTCGCGGGCTGCGGGCAAAAAAATACCGAAAACCGCAGCATCGAAAGAAAGAATCCTAACTGCAAGGTAGAAAAGTCTTTCTTCGGTTTTACCCCGGAAGGCGATTCGGTCATGCTTTTCACCATGACCAATGAAAGGGATTTACTGGTGAAGATCACCAATTACGGCGGGATCATTACGGAGATTCACACCCCGGACCGGGAAGGCAGGACTGGTAATATCGTCCTCGGATTCAACCAGCTGGAAAAATACCTGGAAGGACATCCCTACCTCGGCGCCATTGTGGGACGCTACGGAAACCGGATCGCCAATGCCCGGTTCAGCATTGAGGGGGAAACCTATGAACTGGAGGCGAATAACGGAGAGAATGCATTGCACGGCGGAATCGAGGGCTTTGATAAGAAGGTGTGGAATGCAGAGGTAATTTCATGCGACGAACGGGCGGTCCTGCGCCTCTCCTATCTGAGTCCCGACGGAGAGGAGGGGTATCCCGGCAATCTTTCCGTGAGGGTCACCTATGAGTTGCTGATGGACCGGCTTTATATCACCTATGAAGCGGAAACCGACAGGACCACCCCCGTGAACCTGACCAACCACACCTATTTTAACCTGGCGGGCGAAGGCATCATCCTGGAACATATTCTCTACATCAACGCCTCCAGATACACTCCGGTGAACAATCAGCTGATCCCTACCGGAGAGTTGGCCTATGTGGAAGGAACCCCATTCGATTTTCGAAAACCCGCGGTCATTGGCGATCGGATCGAAGAAGTAGGCGGGGATCCCACCGGGTACGACCATAATTTTGTCCTCGACCGGCAGCAGGATGAAGCGGTGCTGGCTGCCAAATTGATGGATCCGGGATCGGGACGCTTTTTGGAGGTAACTACTACGGAACCCGGGATGCAATTCTATACCGGAAATTTCCTGGACGGGTCGCTTCAATCGGGCGACCGGGAGTTCGTGAAGCATGCCGGCCTCTGCCTGGAGACGCAACACTTTCCGGACAGTCCCAATCAACCCGGATTTCCCTCCGCAATCCTGAGGCCGGGCGAAGCGTTCATCTCCCAGACCATCTTTCGCTTCGGGGTGGAGGAGTAACATTTGGAATACAGCAATAGCGGTCCCGTTAAAATAGTGTTAATTTCCAACAAAGTTTAATCCGTTCATGTTATGCTGAATATTCGTAAATTATATGCAGTATCATGAAAAGAAGAGACTTGATCAGAAACATAGCTTCGGGTACCATTGCCGTATTCGTTGTACCTTCCGCACTAACCTCCTGTGAGAAGGAATCGATAGACCCGGATAACGGTGACGGTAACGGAAATGTCCTGACTATCGACCTGGCAGATCCCGATAACAGCAGCCTGGCTTCGGCAGGGGGCTTCTTATATGCAGGGTCACTGATAGTGATCAATACAGGGGACGGTTTCATTGCATTATCCAGCAAATGCACACACCAGGGATGTACGGTTTCCTATGACTCCGGTAATGAGCATCTCCCGTGTTCCTGCCACGGCTCGGTTTTCAGTACCAGCGGTTCCGTACTGAACGGTCCGGCTGATGCTCCGCTTCAAAGCTACCCTCTTGTCGCGGAAGGGGATATCCTGACCATCGAACTGGGGTGACAATGCTCAGGAGTTTTTTTTCTATTACCGCCATGATCATGGCTCTTACCCTCTGGGGACAGGATTTGGAGTCGTTCCTGGAAGATCAGCTAGAGGAACGGATAGTAGAAACCACGGCCACTTTTAAATCCACACGGATCGTCAACGGGCATTCCATCGAACGAAATCCGGAAGGACAACTGGAGTTCAGGGTATCCCACCGTTTCGGAAGAGTCAATTCCGGGGCCTATGAATTCTTTGGTCTGGATCAGGCACATATTCACCTAAGTCTGGAATATGGGATCAAAGACTGGGTGACCGCAGGATTGGGCAGAGGCACCTTTGAAAAGACAGTGGATGGATATGTGAAATTCTCCCCGCTCAGGCAATCATCCGGACGGAGGGCTATCCCGGTTTCCGTGTCCTACTTCTCCGGAATATATGTAAATGGTATCCGATGGCCCGATCCTTCGGCGGAGAATTTATTTTCCGACCGGCTTTCCTTTGTTCAGCAGCTTCTGGTCGCCCGTAAATTCAACCATCTTTTCTCCATACAGCTTACCCCCACCTACTATCATCGGAATCTGCCCGAACCGGTGCTGGATCCCACCGATTTGTGGGCAGTGGGAATCGGATCCAGGCTGAAGATCACCAACCGCATTGCCCTGAATGCAGAATACTATCTGATTTACAAGCCGGATGGCCAGTTCTACACTACGGAGATTTACAATCCGCTCTCAGTAGGATTGGATATCGAAACCGGCGGGCATGTTTTCCAGATCGTACTGACCAATTCCACCGCCATGAGGGAGCAGGGATTCATTGCTCACACTACCGGCCGGTGGCTGGATGGAGATATTCACCTTGGATTCAACATCTCCCGGGTATTCCAAATCAATTAAAATATTGTATATGAAACCGTTAATCACCACCACCTTACTGTCATGTTTCTTTATGACTATCCTGTCAGGGCAGGGAAAATATTTCACCAGTAATGGAACTATCTCGTTTTACTCTTACACCCCCATTGAGGAGATTGCTGCAGAGAATAATACGGTCTCAGGGGTGATCGATGCGGCCACCGGAGAGATGGCGATCATTGTGGAAATGACCGCTTTCCAGTTCAAAAAGAAACTGATGCAGGAGCATTTTAACGAGAATTATGTGGAATCTCACATTTTCCCGAAGGCCCGTTTCAACGGCAGGATAACCAACCACGAAACGGTCGATTATTCTTCAACCGGCTCCTATGAGGTGGAGGCAAAGGGAGAGATGACCCTCCACGGAGTAACGAGGGTGATCACCACCGAAGGAACCCTGGAAGTTCAAACGGGGGGACTGGCAGTTATGGCTGTCTTTTCGCTGAATCCAAAGGACTATGAGATCAGGATCCCACGGGTGGTTCGCAAGAATATCGCCGAGCAGCTGGAGGTCACGGTGAATATGAACCTCATCCCTGTTTAGGATGAGGTTCTGGTGACCAGGATCTTTTCCAGCTCTTCCAGCGACTTCCCTTTGGTTTCCGGGACCATGATCAGGACAAATACCAGACCGATTGCCCCAAAAATTCCATAGATCAAAAATGTTGCTGAAGTACCAAGGGTGGCAAGCTCCCACGGGAAAATCAGCTGGACCGAAAAGCTGACCAGTGAGTTGATAAAACCGACAAAGGAGATGGCCAGTCCGCGGATCCAGTTGGGGAAGAGCTCGGAAAAAAGTACCCACATCACCGGACCGATGGATACGGCAAAAGCAGCCACAAAACCGAGAATGCCGATTAAAATTATCCATGGATTACTGTCAATGGCTGCAGCAATAAGTTCAGACTGATATTCAGTGGCCCTGGAAGGATCGATGAGTTCTTCCAACGTATTCTTGTACGAGACATCACTTACAAAGACCTGGTCCTGGATCGCATACAAGGGTGTAGCGTCCAGTTCGGCAGGCAACTGTTCTATGGCCTCTTTTGAAAGGCTGTAGGTAGCTGAATGAAATCCATAGGCCAGAATAAACATGAAGATTCCGATGCCGGCCAGACCGATGGAAAGCAGGGCTTTTCTGCCCAGCCGGTCGATAAACAGGATGGCCACTATAGTGAAAAACAGGTTGGTCAGCCCCACCAGTATGGCCTGAGAGAAGGCCGCATCTGTTCCGATCCCCGACTGTTCAAAGATCATGGGTGCATAAAAGAAGACCGAGTTGATCCCTGTGATCTGCTGAAGGACAGCTACCCCCAGTCCAATGATAAGGACCATCCTCAGGGCAGGCTGGAAGAGTGCTTTAACAGGGACTCTCTTTTTGCCGGTCCCTCCGGAAATGCTCTCTTCAATGCGCTGGAACTCCTCCTGGTACTGATCGGCCGGATTGGCCCTTTTCAAAATACCCAGGGCCTCCTGCTTTTGACCTTTCATCATTAACCAGCGTGGGCTTCGCGGCACAAAAAAGAGGGAGAAAAAATAGAGTATGGCTGGCAGGGTCTCCAAACCCAGCATCCATCGCCAGTTATAATCTGCAACACCCAGGGAATGAACCCATGTGGCATCCGAGGATCCCAGCTTCAGGATCAGGTAGTTGGTAAAGAATGCAACCGAGATTCCCAAAACAATGTTCAGCTGATTGAATGAAACCAGCCTTCCCCTCGTTTGGGGAGGGGAGATCTCTGCGATAAAGACGGGGGCGATGATCAGCGAAGAACCGACCCCGATCCCACCCAACATCCTGGCGATCACCAGAGCAGCAAAATTGGGCGCCAGTGCTGATCCGACTGCAGAAACGGAAAATAGTACTGCTGCCATACGCAGAACGGTTCTTCGACCCAGGCGGTCACTGAGAGGTCCGGCCACCAGCATGGAGAGTGTAGCCATGAGGGTCAGGCTTCCCACCGACCATCCCAGCTGTATCTTGTTCAGGTCGAACTGAGGTTCAATGAACTTGACCACACCCGAGATCACGGAGGCATCAAAACCCATGAGAAATCCACCCAGCGCCACGATCATCGCTACCCGGATGGTAAATAGCTGATGCTTTTTCATATGCTAACGGTGATGCGCTAAAGCCGGGGTTCCCAGCCCGGTTCGTATGGGCGACCCCAGTACTTTTTCATGATTCCTTTATCCAGTATCTGTCCGCTGGAGGCATCCACCTTCAATGAGGATCCGGAACGGTAGGCAATATTGGCCAGATGGTTCAGATGAGAACTCTTCACGGCCTCCTCCAGAACCGAATTGGGGGTCCCTTTACCCTGGACAGTTTCCAGGAAATTGAGGATATGTTTGGTCGATATTCCGCCACCACCGCCCAGGCCGGTAGTAACGCTCTGGGTGGCCTCACTCTCTTCCCTGACCAGCTTGCCGCCGAGATCGAAAACCTGGTATCCGTTGCGACTGATGGTCACGCTTCCCTTCGACCCGTAGGCAACGTTTCCGCGGCCTTCGCCATAGGCGCTGTACCCGGTTCTGCTTTTCCCGTCCCAGCGAATGCTCTTTCCTCCCGGATAATGCATGGTCACGTCCATGGTGTCGTACATGGTCCAGTCGTCATCCACGTAGTAGTATTTTCCGGCGTTGCAGACGGTCGATTGAGGATGGCCCACCTGCAGGATCCAGCGTGCCACATCCAGCTCGTGGGTGGCGTTGTTGCCGGTCTCCCCGGTCCCCCAGGGCCAGAACCAGTGCCAGTTGTAATCGTACAGGATGTCCGTGTAGGGTTGTCTCGGAGCGGGACCCTGGAACAGGTCCCAGTCGAATCCTTCCGGTACTGGGACCACCTTCCCATTGCCGATGGATCCTCTGGAATTGGTATAGTGGGCCAGCACATGGTACACCTCGCCGATCAACCCCTCCTGGATCTCCCTGATCACCCTGCGGGCCGTATCCTGCGATCGCTGCTGGGTACCCATGAAGACGACCCGGTCATACTTTTTCTGGAAATCGAGGAACAGCTCTCCCTCCTTTGGATTGTGGGTGAGGGGTTTCTCCACATAGATGTGTTTTCCGGCCTCCAGTGCCATAAAAGAACCGGGGGCATGCCAGTGATCGGGGGTGAGGTTAAAAACCACATCCAGGTCCCTGTTTCCCAATATCTCCCGGAAATCATTGACCGTCGCGGGCATATGCCCGATCTCCTCCTGAATGGAGGCGGCGTAGGCTTCCCTCCTGCTCTCCACCACGTCACATACATGGGAGATATGAACCCTGTCCTTCAGTTCGGCAAAGGACGACCTGAGCGCATTGGCCCTGCGAAGGCAACCTATGACGGCCGCCTGTACCCGGTCATTGGCTCCCGGGATGCGACGGTAACTGGCCGCTGACCATGAGGCTCCGCCCAGGGAGATTCCCGCTGCAACAGCACCGGTTTTCTTTATGAATTCTCTTCTGTTCTCTTTTTCCATTATGATCTGAAATTGGTGTGTGACTGACCCAAAAGTAAATAATAAACACGAAATGGCAGCCGGCATGGAAGGTGTCTTTGACGAAGTCGACCATTATGTGGTTTTCAGGGAAGAAAACAACCGGTGGTCTTATCCCGTCAGCCTGGGCAGGTAGGTGATTCAGCGACAACGCCCTGGAATGGTCTCCCCTACCCGGGTATTTGAACCCGGTCAGTGGAACCACCGGAAGCTGAAAGAGCTTTACTTTTCGCCCGAAAACGGATACGCCGGTATGATCTGGATGAGTGCCGGATTCCTGGAATCGCTCAGGAAGAAGGCGGATTTTGGTCCACAGGGGCAGCGGTTTTAACTATCTTTGAGGGCCACGATCACTATGAACCCTCATAGACTTATCATTGTGTTTGTCCTGCACTGGGCTCTGTTTTTGACGGTTTTTGCTCAGAAAACGGTTCAGATAACCCGGTTTGACCGTCCCCCCGAAATCGACGGCAGGCTGCAGGAAGAGATCTGGCAATCACACCAACCGCTGACCGGCCTTATTCAACGGGAACCGTTAAATGGCGCTCCCTTTTCCCAGGAGACGGAGGTCTATTTCGGGTATGATGATCTTCATCTCTATATAGGCTTTCGCTGTTTCTGCAACCCCGGCCAGATTACCGCCAAGGAGATGGCAAGAGATGTTAGCCTGGGCAATGACGACCGGGTCCAGGTTATACTGGACACCTACCTGGACGGGCGCAATGCCTTCTGGTTCCAGGTGGGGCCCAGGGGGTCCATCGGAGACGCCATCGTGAGCGAAAACGGAGCAGCATTCAATAAGGCCTGGGACGGACTCTGGCAGGGCCGCGCCCATATTCATGATAAGGGGTGGGATGCGGAGATGGCCATCCCCTTCAAAACACTGGGATTTAAAAAGGATAGCCCCAGGTGGGGGCTGAAGATTATCCGCTATTTCATGCAAAACGAGGAGACCGGGTACTGGCCTGTTGCCAATCTGAATGCCCACAAATTCCAGGTATCCGACGCCGGATTTCTGGAGGGCCTGGAAGGGATCCATCAGGGAGTGGGGCTGGACCTGGTTCCCTACGGACTGACGGGAGCTCAGTACCGGCGATCCGGAAAGGAAAACGGTGAGGGGACCGGAGAGGGGACCGAACCGGTGATCAATGCCGGACTGGAAGCCTATTATAATATCACACCCAATCTGAAAGCGGCACTGACCTTCAATACAGATTTCGCTCAGACGGAAGTGGATGAACAACAGATCAACCTGACCCGTTTCAGTTTGTTTTACCCGGAAAAGCGGGACTTCTTCCTGGACGGTGCCAACTATTTCAACTTCGGGATTAACGGAGACCACGAAAACCCCTGGAACACCCGCCTCATCCCCTTTTTCTCCAGGCGGACCGGATTGGACTCCACGGGAAGCCCTATTCCCGTTTTGTATGGAGGAAAAGTAACCGGACAGGCCGGACGCTGGAACATCGGAGCCATGTATATGAAGGATCAGCGAAATGGCTGGAGAAATTCCAACTTCCTGGTCAGCAGGTTTTCCCGTAACCTGGGCGCCCAGTCACAGGTTGGAGTGATTACCACTTTTGGCAATGCAAGGGAGGACTTTGGAAATCTGCTGACCGGGATGGATCTGCGGCTGGGTACCTCCACCTTCAGAGGTGATAAAAACCTCTCCCTGACCCTGTACGGGCTGAAGTCCTGGTACGGAAACGGGGAGACCGGATTTCGGGAGTGGGAAAAGGAATGGGCCTACGGAGCCGAATTTGTCTACCCCAATGATTTTCTCTATCTGCGGACGGGACACATGGGCATCCAGGAAAACTTTCAGGCCGGTCTGGGTTTTGTCCCGCGGACCGGGATCAGGCAGTCCTACGGAGAGTTCCTTGTGGGACCAAGACCTTCCCGCCGGGGTGTTCTCCAGATCCTCGGAGGAATGGGAATGGACCATATCACCAGTTTTGAGGAGCGGCTGCTCACCCGGGAATGGACTGTCACTCCCCTGGAAGTGCGATTTCTTTCCGGTGACCAGATCTCCTACCGGTGGACTTCCACCTTTGATTTACTGGAATCGCCCTTCACCATCTACGAGGGCCACGTCATCGGGGAGGGCAGCTATGGCTTTACCTGGCATCTGGTTTCGTTGCAATCGGCCCGGCGAAGAAGGATATGGGGAATGCTGGATCTCCGGACAGGAGGATTCTTCGAGGGATCGAGAAATGAGATCAAACTTAAAGCAGGGACCCAGGTGGCTGTTCCCCTGTTTATAGGAGGAGAATGGATCCGCAACGATGTGGAACTGGAATCCGGAGGATTCATCGCCTACCTCTACCGCCTCAACCTGAATATTCTTTTCAGTCCCGATATCACCCTCTACAATTATATCCAGTACGACAGCCAGTCCGGAGAGATGGGCTGGCAGTCGCGGTTCCAGTGGATCCTGCAACCCGGCAGGGAGGTGTTTCTGGTCTGGAACAGCCTCGCACGCGATCCCTACGACCGCTTCCGACTGGAGGAGGCAGGAGCACGGCTGAAAGTGAAATTCACCATTCGTTTCTGAACCCTGCCCCCTGTAGCGGATCCTGCATCCGGTGGCAGATCCTGCATCCGGTGGC
>CAZRZY010000139.1:0-10937 GCA_964604655.1 uncultured Bacteroides sp.
TGAATTTCGAGCAGGAAAGATGCATTTTCAGAAGGCTTAGCTGGACCCTGAATTCGGAAAGAGGATCGGCTATGGAACGATAAGGGGTGGCGATATTTGGCTGATCCACGGAGAATTCCTTGGTTGCATAGATACTGAACTGTTCCACTCCCGTGTCCACCCCTATTCGTTCGGACTTCAATCCGCCGATCACTGCAGTATCGCCGGTGTAGATGAATTCCAGGTATTCAGGTTCCACTATGGCCGCTGGAAGTTCCCCGCGGTTTCCCGTATAATAGACTTTATTGCCGAAAAAACTGAGGAGAGTGGTAACCTTCCTTTTCCGGAGGTCGGCTATCTGGACCAGAGAGAACTGGTTAAAAAACCCAACGATCCTTGAAAGCACAAAATACTCCGTGTAGTAGGCTTCCATTTTACCGGGCAGCAACCGGGTGGGTACGTCTCCCGCCTTGTCCTCCAGATATTCTATTTCATAAGTCATGTGATGAGCCTCCAAAACATCGGGGATCCTGCCCGAACGGTTACACCCCGACCAGAAAAGAAGCGAAAAGAGAATAAGAGCAGCGGTAATTCGTAAAGGCACAGTGAAGAGAAATCGTTTAGTCAAAAGTAGGAAATAATGTTATAAAAGTATCTTTTTTTCATGAATAGAGGGTTTTACTTTGTTTAGCTTTGCATGGAGTTATCCACATCATTTTATGAACAAACTCGCAGTTATAGCAATGGGTGGGAATGCCCTGCTTCGGGACGATCAGGTGGGAACCATTGACGAACAGGAACAGAATACCACCGATACACTGGAAAACCTGGTTCATTTGATCAAGGACGGCTACGACCTGGTGATCACTCATGGCAACGGCCCCCAGGTGGGAAACATACTCATGCGCAGCGATGCCGGGGAAGCGGCATATGGCATTCCTCAGATGCCCGTAGATATCTGCGTGGCAGATTCCCAGGGAGGAATCGGATACATGATCGAGCGGATGCTCAGAAATGTGTTGCATGCTCACGGCATTTACAAGGAGGTGGTCACGTTGGTGACCATGGTGCAGGTCCTCAAGGATGACCCGGCCTTCGAAAATCCATCCAAAAGAATCGGGAAGATCTACAGTAGAAAGGAAGCAGACCGGATTTCCGGAAAGAAGGATTGGGTCTTCAAGGAGGATCCCAGGAGAGAGGACGGATACCGGAGGGTGGTGCCTTCACCGGCTCCCGTGGAGATCATCAACGAAAGAGTCGTGGAGACTCTGGCCCGGCAGGGGACGATCGTCATTGCGTCGGGTGGAGGTGGAATTCCTGTGTACAAGGATGAGAAAGGAAGGATCAGGCCCTCCGAGGCTGTGATCGACAAAGATCTTGCCTCATCACTGCTGGCGGCCAGGATCGGTGCTGATGAGTTCTATATCCTGACCGATGTGCCGTTCGTTTATATTCACTACGGAACCCCCGGGCAGGAGACCAGAGAGTTCCTGGACCATGCCGATACTAAGAGGTACCTGGAGGAGGGTATGTTCGGTGAAGGGGACATGGCTCCAAAAATCAAAGCATGCCTTCAATTCATCGAACATGGAGGAGAAAAAAGTGTGATCACCGAAGCTTTCAAACTGGAAGATAAGAGTTTTGGCACCAAGATCACCATGGAATATGATACGTAAGAATTTCCACTTTTTTTATCCAGTCAAATTTTATTCATTCAAACTACAAAAAGCATTATAAAATGGCCTATAACCTGCGTAACCGGCATTTTCTGACCCTTCTCGATTTCACCTCCCGGGACATCCGCTACCTGCTGGAGCTTAGCTTCTCCCTGAAGAGGGCCAAATATGCCGGAACAGAAATTCCGAAACTGAAGGGTAAAAATATTGCTTTGATCTTTGAGAAGACCTCTACCCGAACCCGTTGTGCCTTTGAAGTGGCTGCACTGGACCAGGGTGCCGGGGTCACCTATCTGGGGCCGTCAGGAACTCAAATAGGACATAAGGAATCAATGAAAGATACTGCCAGGGTGCTTGGCAGAATGTATGACGGCATCGAGTACCGCGGATTCGGTCAGTCCGTCGTGGAGGAGCTGGCCGCCCATGCTGGTGTGCCGGTCTGGAACGGTCTCACCGATGAGTTTCACCCCACACAGGTACTGGCCGATCTGATGACCATGATGGAGCATTCCGGTAAACCGCTGGACCAAATGAAATTCTGTTACCTGGGGGATGCACGCAACAATATGGCCAACTCACTGATGGCCGGTGCAGCGAAGATGGGCATGGATTATCGTGCTGCCGCTCCTTTTGCCGTACAACCGGAGGAGGAACTGGTCAAAAAGTGCCGGGAAGTCGCCAGTTCGACCGGAGGTGTGATTTCCATCACTGACAACGTGAAGGAGGCGGTCGAAGGGGCCGATTTTCTTTACACGGATGTCTGGGTCTCCATGGGGGAACCGGAGAGTGTCTGGGAAGACCGGATCAAGTTATTGACCCCCTATCAGGTAAACAGGGAGGTGTTGGAGATGACGAACAATTCTTCGGTGAAGTTTCTTCATTGTCTGCCTGCTTTCCATAACCGCGAGACCAGGGTGGGGGAGGAGATCTTCCGGAAGTTCGGCCTGGAGGCCATGGAAGTGACCGAAGAGGTATTCGAATCGGCACACTCCATCGTATTTGATCAGGCTGAAAACAGGATGCATACCATCAAAGCCATTATGGTGGCTACCATGGCGTAGCTGACAGAAAGGCTTTAAGTCTAAAGTCTGTAAAGTCTGTAAAGCCAATGGAGTCTGTAAAGCAGTCGAAGGTCGAAAATCGAAGGTCGAAAGTCGAAGGTCGAAAGTCGAAGGTCGAAAGTCGAAGGTCGAAAGTTGAAAGTCGAAGGTCGAAAGTTGAGAGTAAAAGCCTCGGTGGATTAGAAGAAGAGGTGGCGGATATAGAAGAAGAGGATGGCGCCGCACACCATTAGCTTCATTCCGACTCCCAAAAGGAAACCCACAAATGATCCCCAGGCAGCACGCAGTGCTTCCCGGTCTTTTTTACCGGCACTGATCTCACCGATATAGGCCCCCAGGAACGGGCCAATGATAATGCCCGGGGGTCCGAAAAAGAGTCCCACCACCACTCCGATGGTGGCTCCCCATACTCCTCTCTTGGAACCCCCGAATTTTTTGGTGCCCATAACCGGTACGGCATAGTCCAGGACCGTGACCAGTACCACCAGGAAGAGCAAAATCCAGAGCACCTGGTCATAGCCGGAGGCACCCCGATTGATATAGTCGGTCCACCGGAGCAGAAGAAAGCCGACCCAGCTGATAGGGGGACCGGGGATCACGGGAAGAATGCTTCCTGCAAATCCTATTAAAACCAGTAAAACACCGAGAATGGCCAGCGTTATTTCCATAGGAGTTTGGATTAAGGGATCCCGATGATATCTTCAAATGCGGCATAGAACACACAATAGGAGAACGGTACTGTAAGGAGCAGGCCCACTCCGAAAGCCATGGCGCCGAGAAGGTTGATACCTGCCAGTACCAGACAGAGCAGGAAGATCTGCCCGAAATTCCCCGAGACCGTTCTTCTACTGAGTCTCACCGCTTCGGTGGGATCTGCATCATAGAACCAGACAAAGAAATGGGCAAATATATAACTGACTGCAAAATAAATCCCGGGGATGATCAGAAGAAGCAGTCCCAGAAATACGACCACTGAGATCAGCAGGTGCAGGATCAGCAAAGGAATAAACCGGTCGAAACTCCGGAAAAAATCATTCAGCTCTACCCGGCGGTCATGCTTCAGGCGCCGGGCCACCACATAGTAGCCAACCGTGATGGGGCCTCCAAGCAGTAGGCCGCTTACCGGATTGGAGAAGACGAAAAGACCGATGATCCCGTACAGAATAAAGATTCCGGGCGATTTTCTGAAAAGATTAAACCCCACCTGGAGCACATTCTCAATGGAAAGAGTGTATCCTTCCGAAGCGTGTTGAACCTTTTGCTCCGTATCAAAGATGACCTGCATGGGATAGTTTTCCGAAAATTAATAAAAAATCGTACATTTAATTGAAGAGATATGCAGGGATGGAAGAACACGAGAACCTGTATGAGAAGATCCGGGAGATCCTCGGGGGACAATCCGGAAGGATGAAGATCCTGGAACAGCAGATCGATTTGGATCTGCAGGTGGAGTATTATGAAAGCTCGAGCAAGTTGCGAAATGAGCTGGACGACACCTGGGCACTGGATCATATCCGGTACCTTTCGGAGCCCGGTTATTCCGAGGAGGTCAAAAAAGACATACTGGCACGTCTGGCTACCGTGGAAAAGGCAGAATCGTACCGGGCCATCGAGTCATTCTGCAGGAACGGGGAGGAGTCTCTGCGCAACTGGGCCCTCCTGGCCCTCAGTGAAAGCAGAATGCACCTGGAGAGTTCTCTGTTGGAGGAGAACCAGGTATTCATATCCACCGGATTGGGCGGACGGGAGGATAAACTTCGGTACTTCCTGGTTCTGATGTCCAGGTGCAATCTTCCCCTGAGTGATACCCAGAGGAGGGTGATCAGGAACGAGTTTGAAGCAGTGCTGGATAAATATGAATCAGAACTGGAACAGCTTTGCTATTCCGGATACCTGGCCACGGTACTGCTGCTTCTGCCCATGCACCACTCCATGAAGTCTGTGTTTATGGAGGCCATAGAAGAGTGCAACCAGTTTGGTAACTTCTTGATGGATGATTTTATCGTCACCAATGTAAGAAAGCTGACATTCAAGGAAATAAAAGATTTCCTTGAAAAAAAGGAAAGAAGCAAAAAGGAGGATCCTGAAGATCAGGCCTGATCATCACCCAGGTCTTCAAACTCCACATTGGTGAAGTCCGTGGCTTCTTTTTGACTCACGACCTCTCCGTCATGTCCCTCCTTGTGGTCAGACGAGGCAGCGGTTGTTTCGTGTTCTTCCGGGTCAATGGGTTGTGGATTGGCTTCCCTGATGTACTCAATGATCTCCTTCAGGCTGTCCGAGAACTTGTCGAAGTCTTCCTTGTAAAGGAAAAGCTTGTGCTTTTCATAAAAGAACTTTCCATCTCTGTTGAAGCGCTTTTTACTCTCTGTGATTGTCAGATAATAATCATTCCGTCGAGTCGCTTTCACATCGAAAAAGTAGGTTCTTTTTCCGGCCCTAACAGCTTTAGAATGGATCTCTTCCCGTCTTGCTGCTTCCGTAACCACCTCGTCAGATTTAACGTTTCCTTCATCAATCATTACATCAGATTTAGTTAGGGTTTTCCTAGTTTATCTTCAAAAATGTGAATTATTTTATACAATATCAAATTTTACACCTATTTAGGACGATGCTAAACTTGCTGTCGAACAGTTGTTTCAAAGAATAAAATTTAGTGTAAATTTGCATCGTTTCACAATATGGCCGGAGGTTCTTTAAGAAATGATCAGCAGGAGACAATTAAGGGTAAAGGCGCTGCAATCGCTCTATGCTTATTACAAAACGGGCAAAGAAGACATGGGGCGTTCAGAGAAGGAGCTCCACTTCAACATTGGCAAGTCCTATGAACTGTATCATTATCTGCTGCTGTTGATCATTGATGTGGTGCTTTATGCGGAGTCGAGAATAGAGCTGGCCCGGAACAAGCGCATTCCCACCGAAGAGGATCTTTATCCCAATACCCGGTTCATTGACAACAGGCTGGTGGAGCAGATCAGAGGCAATACCCGGCTCCTCCGGTTTGTGGAACAACATCATTTGAACTGGGCCAAATACCCGGAATTGATCAGGGAGCTTTATCAGAATCTTCTGAAGAGTGAGGAGTATGCAGATTATTTGGCGGCAGATGTTCATGGCTATAACGAAGACAAGAAGTTCATCACCTGGATCTATACCCACCTGATTTTTCCCAGCGAGCTTCTCTCCTCCATTTTGGAGGAACAGAGCATATACTGGAACGACGACCTGGAATTTATCACCAGTATGATTATTAAAACATTCAGGAAGTTCAAGGAGGAGGATGGACCGGATAAACCGTTGTTGGAGCTCTATAAGGACCGGGAGGATCGCGATTACGTGGTGAAGTTGTTCAGGGAGTCCATTATTCACAGGGACGAATATGTGGACTATGTCAAGCAGAATACCCGCAACTGGGATCTCGAACGGATCGCTTTCATGGATATCCTTATTATGCAGATGGCCATTGCTGAGCTTACCTCCTTTCCATCGATTCCCACCAAGGTGACGCTCAACGAGTATCTGGAGATCTCGAAATTCTACAGCACTACCAAGAGCAACATTTTTATCAACGGAGTCCTCGATAAGGTGATGGCACAGTTGAAAGAGGAGAAGTTGATTGTCAAGAAAGGAAGGGGGTTGATCGGTGAGAACGAATAATTATATGGTTCTGCTCTCAGTGGCCGTCCTGTTGGAACGATCTTTGAAAGTGAACAGGGTGTATAATATTTCAATGACCAGAGAAAAGAATTTTTATCATTTCTAATTTAAAGTTTACCCAAATGAATTTACTATTTCAAATCTTATCCCAACCTGCAGCACCCGGAGGCGGTGCTGGAATGCAATCGCTGATTTTCCTCCTGCTGATCATTGTGGTCTTTTATTTTTTTATGATCCGGCCACAGGTGAAGAAGCAGAAGGAGGCAACCAATTTCAGGAACTCCCTGAAAAAAGGGGACCGGGTAACCACCACCGGAGGTATATACGGAAAAATCAATGACGTGAAGGATCGGACGGTATCGCTGGAGATTGCAGATAACATAGTAGTTAAAGTGGACAAGACCGCTGTTACGGCGGAACCCGGTGAGCAGCCGGCTGCCAGAAAATAGGCAAAGAAGCGCGTTTGGAACGGATATTTTTATCGGGTTGGCTCAAAGCCGGCACAGGACAGCGGCTGCAATTCAGGAAGAGGATCCTGCTGTTCTCGGTGTTTCTGCTCATTTCTGTTTTTATCTGGTTCCTGAATGCTCTCAGCAAGAACTATACGACGGTCATCAGCTATCCCCTGGAGTATACAGAGATGCCGGAGGACCAGGTATTCGTGGGTGCGTTGCCCGAACAGCTGGAGCTGACCGTAAATTCGCATGGCTATGCCATTATGCAGTATAAGGTTTTTCGTAATCCGGTTCCGATCAATTTCAAAGTTTCATCATTCAATCTGAACCGGCCGGGGCAGGATAGTTCCAGGGCATACATCATCACCAGGTACCTGAAAGACCAGGTCTCACTCCAGTTACCCTCCGAGCTGCAACTGCTGGATATTAAACCTGATACGCTCCACTTCCGGTTTGCCGGGAGCGTATCGAAACAGGTCCCGGTGGTACCCGATTTCTGGTATGAAGTGGATAATCAGTTCACGATCAGAGATGGTATATTGGTGGAACCCGGTACCGTGATGGTAACCGGGCCTGATGTGATCGTGGATACCCTCGAAAAGGTATATACCGAGCGGAAGGATCTGGGGTTGATCACCAGGGACTATGGCAAAAAAGTAAAAATCAGGCCTTACAATGGGCTGGAGTTTGATCAGACCAGGGTGTTATGCCGCATTGAACTGGAACGGTTCACCGAAGTAAATCTTTCCATTCCGGTGGAGGTGGTGAATCTTCCTGATACGATCTCACTGCAGACCTTTCCTTCACGAATCAAGTTTACCTGTATCGTGGGATTGAGTAAATATGACAGGATCAGTGCCAATCTGATCAGGGCAGTGGTGGATTATGCAAGTATTACGGATGATGCAAGACTTCTGGAAGTGGAAATCCTCAATACTCCTGCCTATCTGATCAGCTATAAGTACTATCCCAAATCAGTGGAATTCCTCAAATCGCGTAAATGATGCTGCGTGTTGGGGTTACCGGGGGTATTGGGAGCGGTAAAACACTGGTATGCAACGTGCTTGAAAAGCTTGGAATACCGGTATATTACGCCGACCGGGAAGCCAGGAGGCTGATGGAAGAGGATAGCGAACTGATGTTACAGGTGAAAGGGCTGATGGGAGAAGGATCCTACCGGGAAGGAAAGCTGGACCGGTCCTATGTGTCCGGGCAGGTTTTCGGAGATCCCGGCCGGCTTCAGTCGCTGAATAAGCTGGTTCACCCGGTGGTCAGGCGAGATTTCGCAGAGTGGGCTTCCCGTCACGAAGAGGTACCCTATGTAGCCGAGGAAGCGGCCATCCTTTTCGAGAGCGGCAGTCACAGATTCCTGGACCGGACTATTCTTGTCATGGCATCCGAAAAAGTCAGGGTAGCCAGGGTCATGGAAAGGGACGGTGTCAGTGAATCAAGGGTGAGGGTAAGAATGGGCCATCAGATGGAGGAAGAAAAGAAAAGAAGCATGGCCGATTACCTGCTTCGTAACAGCGGTGAGGAGATGCTTCTGCCACAGATCCTGGATGTACACGAGAAATTGTTAAACAGTTGACAGAATAATTATGGCAAAATTCGGAAAATGGGTGGGACTTGGACTTGGATGGGCACTGGGAGGACCCATTGGCGGTATCCTGGGCCTTGCGGTGGGATCCATATTCGATTCGGGGTCTACCGTTACCGGACCCCAGACCCGTCAGGTCGGGGGTCGAACGCTGAGGGGCGACTATGCAGCCTCTCTCCTGGTCCTGATAGCTGCGGTGATGAAGGCTGATGGCAGGGTTGTGAAAAGTGAACTGGATTACGTGAAACGGTATTTCGTTTCGAGGTTTGGTGAAGATACGGCTTCTGAGGCCGTGGTCATGTTGAGGGATATTCTGAAGCAGGAGATCCCCTTGCGGGATGTAACCCACCAGCTCTCCCAGCGGCTGGATTATTCCTACCGGCTCGAAATGCTCCATTTCCTGTTCGGGATCGCCTCCGCTGATGGTGCAGTGAGCGATGCTGAGAATGGGGTTATCCTGAGGATTTCCGGATATATGGGGATTTCTGAATCTGATTTTCAGAGCATCAGGGCAATGTTCGTTAGTCAGACCGACGCATCTTACAAGATTCTGGAGATCGATCCCACTGCATCGGATGAAGAGGTAAAAAAGGCTTACCGGCGCATGGCCATGAAATACCATCCCGATAAAGTAAGCCATCTGGGAGAAGACTTCAAGAAAGTGGCACACGAAAAATTCAGGAAAGTGCAGCAGGCCTATGACCAGATCAAAGGGGAGCGAGGCCTCCGTTAACGGGCATCCGGTTCCGGTAGAAAAAGAAATAGGATACGTTAAAGAATTTAGAACGGATGAAAACAATCAAATTAAAGGACATTCTGTCGATTTCAGGGAAAGGAGGGCTTTTCCGGTACATTGCTCAGGCCAGGAACGGAATCGTAGTGGAATCCATGGAGGACCGGAAGAGGCATGTAGCTCCGGCCACTGCCAGGATCAGCTCCCTGGAAGATATTTCCATCTTCACTATGGATGAGGAGATCCCGCTCCCGGATGTCTTCTTCCGGATTCATGAACAGACAAACGGGGGAAAGACCCTTTCACACAAATCCGCTGCCCGGGAATTAAAGGAACATTTTGAAGAGCTGGTTCCTGATTACGATCCGGAAAGGGTCTATGTGTCGGATATCAAGAAGGTCTTCCAGTGGTACAATCAGCTGCTGGAGCATGATATGCTGGAGGTGGTGGACAAGTCGGATGAAACTCCGGAAGAGGGAACGGAGAAGCAGGAGCCGGAAAAGGGAACGGAGAAGCAGGAGCCGGAAGAGGGCGATTAGATTTTCTTGGCCTCCTGCCAGATAGCTTCCATTTCGTCCAGTGTCATCTCTTTGAGTGACCGGCCCATTTCTACTGCCCTCTTCTCCAGATGGGTAAACCGGTGGATAAATTTCCGGTTGGTTTTCTCCAGCGCTGTTTCAGGCTCGATATCGTATAACCTGGCTGCATTCACAATGGAGAAGAGCAGATCCCCGATCTCCTCCTCGATGCTCTCCCTCTCGCTGCCGTTTGAGAGCTCGGTGGAGATCTCCTGCAACTCTTCCCTTACCTTGTCCCAAACCTGCGCTTTCTCTTCCCAGTCGAAACCCACTGCTCTTGCCTTATCCTGTATCCGGTGAGATTTGATCATGGCCGGGAGTGAAACCGGTACTCCGGACAGCACACTTCGCTGTCCCTCCTTCATTTTCAGCTCTTCCCAGTTCTGTACAACTTCGCCTGCGCCGCTGACTTTCCGCTCCCCGAACACATGGGGATGCCTGAAGATCAGTTTCTCATTGATCCCTTCAAGGACATCGGCAATATCAAAAGCCTTTTTCTCCGATCCGATTTTCGAGTAGAAAACGATATGGAGGATCAGGTCTCCCAGCTCTTTCCGGATCTCATCCAGGTCCTGGTCCATGATCGCATCCGCCAGTTCATAGGTCTCCTCAATGGTAAGATTCCGCAGGCTGTCCAGTGTCTGTTCCCGGTCCCAGGGGCACTTCTCCCTCAGTTCATCCATAATCTCCAGCAGGCGTTCAAACGCCTTTAGCTTCTCTTCTTTCGTGTGCATGTTGTCTTTCATTGAATTCGATCCTGATGGTCGAGTTGGTATTCAGTTTCAACAGCCCTGCTGCATTCCCGTTCCGTATGGCTACTTCCAGCAGGTTCAGGCTGTTGAAGATGGCCAGCAGTTCTCCCGGTGGCACTTCGTTGTATCTCATCCGGATCCGGTCGATCCGGTAGTGTTTGCTCTGAACAAAAATCTCGAAATCACGGCTTTTGCCCACCCGCTGGAACAGATCCGAGGATACATTGGTTATGGCGTTCTGAAAGGAATCGATATAGACCACACTGCCGGTGATGGTACTTCCCTCAATGGTCGGCCGGAGGGGTGTTTGCTTCCTGTACGTACGGGTGACTTCTCCGAGACTTTCCATGGGTTCTCCCCGGGAAAGGGCACAGGCAGCAGAAGCCAGAACGGAAAGGGCAACAAAGGTCGTTTCACCGGAGCTGACACCGCCGGCAAGCCTGACCACC
>CAZRZY010000140.1:0-10871 GCA_964604655.1 uncultured Bacteroides sp.
TATGGACGGTTACCTCTGGTTTACTACCGACGGTTCAGGGGTGATCCGGATCACCAATCCCGGGGCGGCTCCGGAAGAACTGATCCTGGAGCAGTATTCCGGGAGGGGCCTGTCGGACCGTGTATTCGGAAGTCACATGGATGAGGGAGGCAGGATCTTTTTTATTACGGATATCAATGTCAAGTACTATCAAGAAGACGGCAACAGCTTCGATAATCTCTTACTGAAAGGGATACCGAGGTATTACCTGACCACCTGTATTCTGGTGGACAGCCGGGGACATACATGGTTTGGGAAACACAATGGCGGGCTCTACCGTTATGATCCTTCGGTGGATAGCAGTGAGATGTATGATCTGGTAGAAGCCGGTCTGAAATCCAACTGGGTAAGTACCCTCTTTGAGGACCGCAAGGGCAATATCTGGGCGGGAACCTGGGAAGGGGGTTTGGCTCGTGTTGACACTCTGAACAATCTGAGGCTGTTTTCAAATGAAAACGGGCTGCCAGGGATGAAGATCTGGTCGATCAGCCAGGACAGAGAGGGAAATGTGTTGATCGGGA
This sequence comes from uncultured Bacteroides sp., assembly GCA_964604655.1. Taxonomy (GTDB): domain Bacteria; phylum Bacteroidota; class Bacteroidia; order Bacteroidales. The sequence goes on from CAZRZY010000140.1 coordinate 561, forward strand.
CTCATGAAAATGGAGTTTGTGTTTACAAAGGAGATCATTTCGTCAACTATTTCAAGGAAGACGGCCTGATCAATCCGCAGGTGGGAGCAGTATTGCAGACCAGTGACCAGCGCTACTGGTTCGGGACCAACGAAGGAATCTCCATACTTGACCGGACCGGAGAGGATGACCGGTTTACCGATTACCGGTGGCTCTCCGGGGAGAGCATCGGTTTCCTGAAGGAAAACAGTAAGGGGAAAGTATGGATCGGCACCGATAACAGCGGAATTTTCTATCATAACGAGGCTGGACAGCACCGGTATGATCCGGTGGTGAACAGAAGCACCGGGAATTACCGTGTTACGGCCATGGAAATTGATGCCGCAGATAACCTTTGGATTGGCACACTGGACGGATTGTTTTATTACGAGACCGGTCAGGAACGTGTAACCCGGCTTTCCCAGGAGAATGGGCTGAGGGATAATAACATCTCGGCACTTTTTATCGATTCAAAAGACCGTATCTGGGTCGGTGCTGTTGGCAAAGGGTTGACGGTCATTGAGAATAACCGGTTCCTCCAGCTGGAGGTGGGATTCGATTTTACCCCCAGGAGCTTTGCGGAGGATAGTCTTGGGTACCTGTGGATCGGAACGGAGGGAAGAGGCCTGATTCACTGGGATCCGGAGGTTCAGCAGATGATCAGACGGTATACGACCGAAGATGGTTTACTGGCCAATGTAATTAATCAGCTCAGCTGTGGACGCACAGGTCATCTTTATATAGGGACCAATAAAGGACTCAACCTCTTTCATGCCGTTGACCGGAGGATCTATTCCTTCACGGCGGGAAGTGGTTTTGTGGGTATTGAAACCAAGGCCAACGCTTCTTATGTGGACCGTGACGGTCTGATCTGGTTTGGGACGATTCAGGGAGTCACCCGGTATACACCCGGCGAAGAATCACTCAGCCGCAACGAGCCGCTGACGCATATCATCGGGATGGAGGTGAACCATCGCGAGATTCCGCTGAAGGAAGGACTCCGTTTACATCATAAGCAGAACTCCATCATTTTTAAGTATCGGTCTATCACGCTCAATCCTGATGAGGTGGCCTACCAGATCCAGCTGGAGGGTGTCGATCCGGAATGGAGGGAGCCCGATACCCAGACCCGTGCCACCTATCCCGCACTCAGGCACGGCAAGTATACCTTCCTGGTAAAAGCCAAGAGCAGTGAAGGGGTATGGAATGAGGAACCGGTCGCATTCAGCTTCGAGATACGACCGCCTTTCTACCTCACCTGGTATTTCATCCTTGCCGCGATCTTTACAGCCGCGATCCTCATTTTCACCTACATCAAGATCCGTGAGCGTGCGTTACGCCGGGAAAACGCCATACTCGAGGAAAAAGTCAGGGACCGGACGGCTATCGTGGTGGCTCAGAAAGAAGAGCTGGCTCAGAAGAACAAAGACATAACCGACAGTATCCGGTATGCCAAGCGGATCCAGTTTGCGATCCTTCCGGAGCATTCTCCTTTTCCCGGGACATTCATCCTGTTTAAACCCAAAGACATTGTCAGCGGTGATTTCTACTGGTTCACCGAGATAGGCGATAAAGAGTTCTTTTCGGCAGTGGATTGTACCGGGCATGGGGTGCCGGGTGCTTTCATGTCCATCATCGGACACAACTCACTGACCAAGATTGTCCGTGAGTACGGCATCCTTGAGCCTGGAAAGATCTTAACACAATTAAACAGGGAGGTGGTGCAAACCCTCCACAAGAGAACGGACTCCGGGGATGTTTACGACGGGATGGACCTTGCGCTGGTTTGTTTTGACAGAAAGGAGGGAATCCTGGAATTTGCCGGGGCTTTCAATCCGCTCTATCTGATAAGGGACAGGGAATTGCTCGAGACCAGGGCGGACAAAGTTTCCATTGGTCGTTCCTCGGTCAAAAGAGAGGTTGAGTTCACCAATCACCGGATGGAGGTCCGGAAGGGAGATACGGTTTATCTTTTATCTGATGGATATGCCGACCAGTTTGGAGGTTCCAAGATGAAGAAATTCAAGTACAGGAACCTGAAGGAATTGCTCCTGCGGATCCAGACAGAATCCATGGACCAGCAACGAATAATCCTCGACCAGACTATTGAAGACTGGAAAGGGGAACTGGATCAGCTGGATGATATACTGGTGATCGGAAGAAGGTTTTCCTGATCCTACAGGAGTCCTTCCAGTTTATTGACAATAGCGCTTTTGGGAACAGCTCCTACCTGTTTGTCTGCCACCTCCCCGTTTTTGAAGAACAAGATGGTAGGAATATTTCTGATACCGTATTTTCCGGTGATTCCGGGATTGCTATCCACATCCAGTTTGGCAACGACCACCTTGTCTTCGTAATCGACTCCTACCTCCTCAACAATGGGACCAACCATACGGCAGGGTCCGCACCATTCGGCCCAAAAATCGACGATTACAGGCTTTTCCGACTTCAGTACCAATTCTTCAAAGTTGCCATCCGTTGCTTCTAATGCCATGATATACAGTTTTTACGATTTAAATCAACGCCTTCAAAGATACAAAAAAAACTTCATGCAAGCCTGAACTCAAACCCCGGTGAATCCTGAAGATAGGACATGAACTCATCCGTTAATTTTACATGCCTGTTTCTCGAGAAGAGATTCACCTCTGTCTGGCTTTCAGGATCCTTTACACAAAACTTAAGGAGTTTTCCGTTTTCAGCCACGGTATAACGTTCGAGCTGTTCAATAAGTTCACGGGAAAGTTGTTCTATTTTTAGGGTAATACGGAGTGAACGAACCATTTTTTCCCTCACATCTGCGAGCATATGTACTGTTTTTATCTTCAGGGAGTAGACCTTCCTGCCCGGTTCATCCCTTGGACTCCACTCATTGACTGTAGCCCTGATAAGTAAGGCCACATCGGGATGGAAATACTGTTTAAAATTCACATAATCGTCATTCTTCAGTCTCAGGTTATAGGTGTCGGTGTAATCCTCCAGCTGGGCCAGCAGGTAGGGTTTGTTCCTCCACTGGTCCACACCCTCACGGACTGTCTTTACCATACCACAGAATACCACATCCTTGCCACTAAATTTGGAGAGATCGGTCATTTCATGCAAACTATTCTGGGCAAACGACTCGATCTCCAGACGAAAACGGTCGAGCGGATGGGAGGTCAGATAGATTCCGATCAGTTCTTTTTCCCTTTTACATTTGGTGGCGTCGTCCCATTCGTTCACCCCGGGGGGTTCAGGCCGGAGAATGGTGGACGAGCTGATCTCCCCGAAAAGATTCTGCTGGGGAGTATTGCGTTCATACTGGATTTTATTGCCATACCGGATCAGCTGTTCAATAAAGGAAGGGTCTTCGTCCTCGATAGTATCCAGGTACTGACTCCGGCTGAAGGGTGCAAAACAATCAAGAGCTCCGGCGACGGCCAGACCTTCAAAATTCTTCCTGTTCAGGTGCCGCAGGTCATTTCGCTCCACAAAGTCATAGATATCCCGGAAAGGCCCGTTTTTCTGCCGTTCTTCTATAATGCTCCTGACCGCATTCTCTCCGACTCCCTTAATGGCCCCCAGTCCAAAACGGATATCTCCCTGGTCGTTTACTGTAAAGCGGACATTGCTTTCATTGACGTCGGGACCGAGTACCGAGATCTCCATTCTGCGGCATTCATCCATGAAGATGCCGATCTTCTTTATATCGGTGATATTCCTGCTTAATACCGCTGCCATGAATTCGGGCGGATAGTTCGCCTTCAGATAGGCGGTCTGATAAGAGACATAGGCATAACAGGTGGAGTGAGATTTATTGAAAGCATATTGGGCAAAGGCCTCCCAATCAGTCCAGATCTTTTCAATCTTTTTCTTGGAAATCCCGTTTTTTTCACACCCCTGTTCGAACTTCACCTTCAGTTCGTCCATCATTTTTTTGATCTTCTTTCCCATGGCCTTGCGAAGGGAATCTGCCTCGCCACGGCTGAATCCTGCAAGTTTCCTGGAAAGAAGCATAACCTGTTCCTGATATACCGTGATTCCATAAGTATCCTTCAGGTATTCCTCCATTTCGGGAAGATCGTAATTGATTGGCTGCTCGCCATGCTTCCGTTTGATGAAGCTGGGGATATACTCCATGGGGCCTGGCCGGTAAAGGGCATTCATGGCGATCAGATCCTCGAACCGGTTGGGCTTCAGGTCCCGGAGGTATTTCTTCATTCCCGGTGATTCAAACTGGAATAATCCGGTGGTCTCACCTCTGGAGTATAGTTCGAAGGTCAGGCTATCATCCATTGGAATATGGTCGATATTCACCTCGATTCCACGGGATTCCTTGATATTGGCGATTGCATCCTTAATGATGGAAAGGGTCTTGAGGCCCAGGAAATCCATCTTTAGCATTCCCACATCTTCCACATAGTGGCCATCGAACTGGGTGACCAGCAGGTCTGATTCCTTCGACTGGCAGACCGGCAGATGCTCGGTAAGCCTGTTTCTTCCGATAATTATTCCGCAAGCATGCAGTCCGGTCTGGCGGACCGATCCTTCCAGTCGCTGAGCTATCCTAAGAGTGTTGGATATCAATGGATTGGGTGAGGCTCGTTCGGTCCTGAGCTCAGGAACCTCCTCGAACGCTTTAGTAAAGGTGGTTCCGGGGCGATCCGGCACGAGCTTGGCCAGACGGTCTGCTTCAGGGAGCGGTAACTTCTGGATCCGTGCCACATCCCTTATGGCCATTTTGGCGGCCATGGTCCCGAAGGTGACGATATGAGCCACGCGATCGTGCCCATATTTTTCCACCACCCATCGCAGCACTTCGTCCCTGCCGTCCTCGTCAAAGTCGATGTCGATGTCAGGCATGGAGATTCTGTCAGGATTCAGGAACCGTTCGAAAAGCAGGTCATAACGTATGGGATCAATGTCGGTGATTCCCAGACAATATGCCACCGCTGATCCGGCTGCCGATCCCCGGCCCGGCCCCACCGAAACGCCCATTTCCCTGGCAGCGGCAATAAAGTCCTGCACGATGAGGAAATATCCGGGAAATCCCATCCTCTGGATAGTCTCCAGCTCAAAGTCGATCCGTTCCCTGATCTCCTTGTTGATCTCCCCGAATCGCTTTTCGGCACCTTTGTATGCCAGGTGACGTAAATATTTGTCTTCATTATCAAATCCTTCAGGCAGCGGGAAGTAGGGCATAACCGGTTTGGAATTCAACTCGTATTGCTCCACCTTTTCGGCAATGCGATACGTATTTTCCAGTGTTTCCGGGAGGTCAGCGAACACTTCCCTCATCTCCTCCTGGGTCTTGAACCACTCCTGCCTCGTGTACCTCATCCTGGTGGGATCGTCCAGATCCTTGCCGGTATTCAGACAGATCAAATGGTCATGTGCTTCTGCATCTTCCATTTGGACGAAGTGCACATCGTTGGTGGCCACACAGGGAATTTGATGTTTCCTGCCGATCTCCAGCAGAGTGCGGTTCACAAATACCTGGTCGTCAAAGACCAGCCTGTTCATGCCGGGATCGTCGGTTCGGTGGCGCATCAGTTCCAGGTAGAAGTCCTCTCCGAAGATCTTTTTGTAAGCCAGTGCGATCTTCTCTGCATCTTCCACCGACTTATGCATGATGGCCTGAGGAATCTCACCTCCAAGGCAAGACGAGAGACAGATGATCCCTTCGTGGTATTGCTCAAGGAGTTCTCTGTCGATTCGGGGTTTATAGTAAAAACCTTCGGTCCATCCCAATGAAATGATGGTGGTCAGATTCCGGTACCCGGTACTGTTTTTGGCGAGCAGGACGATATGATCGAAGGCATCCAGGTTTTTGTCTTTCTTGGATAATCTGGAGCGGCGGGCAATATAGGCCTCGCAGCCAAGGATAGGCTTGATCCCTCTCCGGGTCGCTTCATCATGAAACTCTTTTACTCCGAACATATTCCCGTGGTCGGTGATCGCTACGGCCTGCATCCCGTCGTTGATTGCTTTCTTCAGAAGCTCGGGGATACTGGCTGCACCATCCAGGATGGAGTACTGGGTATGTACATGGAGATGACAGAATGGTACCTGCTGCAGTTCGGAGGGTTTTATGGATAATGCGATCCCGGCTGCAGCGTCAACAGTATCCGCTCCTTCACCTTCTTTTGCGGCATTCTCAGGTTCCGGTTGGGATTCACCGATGCCGGCTGTTTGGTGGGAGAGGCCGTATCTTTGAACGGTCCCCTGATGTTTCGCAATAAATGCCCGGTATACCTCCTGAGGTATGCCGATCGATTCCGGGGGAATGATCTTTTTCCGGAGAAGCTCTAAGAAACAGCGCGCAGTGGCTTCTACATCCGCAGAGGCATTATGGGCTTCCTGGAACGATTCCTGGAACAGATACTGGTAAAGTTCCATCAATTTTGGCGGTTTGAACCGCCCGCCCCTGCCACCTGTCAGTTTCAGGTGGTCTCGTGTAAGATCCATGGTGCAGATTGTTTTCCGATCCAGAAACGGAGTGTCGATTCCGCTTCGGATAAATTCTGCACCCAGGGCGTTGATGTCGAACTGGATATTGTGGCCAACCAGGAACTGGCATTTTCCCAGAGATTCATTGAATTTTTGGAGGGCCTCTGCCACAGGGGTCCCATTTTCGAGGGCCATGTCAGTAGAAATCCCATGGACTTTAGAGGCGGAATACGGGATCTCAAATCCATCCGGACGGATCAGCAGATTGTGGTGTTCCGTGAGTTCTCCTTTCTGATCATGTAACTGCCATGCAATCTGTATCACGCGGGGCCAGTTTTCCACCTCGGAAATGGGTGCATTGTCCCTTATCGGCAACCCTGTGGTTTCGGTATCGAAAATCAAAAACATACTCTGTAAATGTAGCAAATTGACCATTGAGGATCTCCAAAACAGCCCGGCCGGTTTTCAGTTTTTTATTAATAGAGCTGTGAACTCTTTGCAATTATGCTTGTTTATTATTCTTACTGCTTTTAAGCAAGCTTAAAAAATGAGTTAATATACCTTAAATACATGTCTGCATCCAAAGAGAATTACCTGAAAACTATTTACCAGCTTGGAAGGGATCCTGCTGCCAATACCAGACCAGGAACAGTTGCCCGGGCACTCAACATCAGCCAGGCCGCTACCACCGATATGGCACGGAACCTTGCTGCCAAAGGACTGCTGGAATATAAAAAGTACCAGGAACTGAAACTATCTGCAGCCGGAGAAACGGAAGCCATCCGGATTGTCAGAAAACACCGGCTCTGGGAGACTTTTCTTTTCAAAACTCTGGATATTTCCCTCCATGAAATTCACCGGGAGGCGGAAATGCTGGAACATCAGACCTCCGATTTTCTGGCGGATAAAATTGCTGATTTTCTGGATGATCCAGCGGTGGATCCGCACGGTGATCCGATACCAAACCAGAACGGCGTGCTGGCTGATGACAGTGAGTCCGTCCAGCTATCACGGGCTGCCACAGGAGAGCGATACATCATCGTCCGGTTACGAAGTTCCAGCGAGGATTTTTTCAGTTTCTGCAGCAGGCACTCCATTTCGGTTGGATGCACGGTCAATGTATTACATCAGTATAAGGACACCAAGATCACTGAGGCAGAGATTGGAAAGCGGGTTCTTCTGCTGAGTGAAAATATATGCAGGTTGATTTACATAAAACAGAAAATGTGATGAATAGAAAACGACCCCTGTTGATGCTGATGACAACGGGCCTTCTCATGTTCAATTCCATGAAGGGTCAGCATACAGATGCCAATATTTTCGGAGATGTCCAGAGTGATGGTGAACATATACCTTTTGCCACAGTATATGTGGAGGGCACCAATATTGGTACCACCACCGATATTACAGGCCACTACATGTTGATCGATCTTCCAGCAGGTAAGCATGTGATCGTTGCCACTTCCATGGGATTCAGCACGGAAAAAAAGGAAGTGACCCTTGAAGAGGGCCATTCGCTGGAAGTAAACTTTGTATTGGAAAGTGAGTCCATGGCAATTGATGAAGTAGTGGTGACCGGGACAAAAACATTCAAGAGAAAGACCGATGCAGCGGTCATTGTGAATGTGATTGACAGCAAATTGTTGTCCCAGACCCAGTCGTGCAACATATCGGAAGGGCTACGGTTTCAGCCCGGACTGAGGGTAGAGACCGATTGCCAGACCTGCAACTACACGCAGTTGCGCATGAACGGGCTCGGGGGATCCTATTCCCAGATACTTATCAACGGACGACCCATATTCAGTCCTCTTACCGGGTTATACGGTATGGAGCAAATTCCGGCCAACATGGTCGACCGCATTGAGGTGGTCCGGGGAGGCGGATCGGCGCTCTATGGATCCAGTGCCATAGGAGGCACAGTAAATGTAATTACCCGCATCCCCCTGGAAAACGGGTATGATTTTAGTCTGACCTCTAACCTGATCAACGGTGAGAGTTATGACCATATCCTTTCTGGCAATATCAACATGCTGACACATAAACGAAATGCAGGTGCTTCAGTGTTTATTAATCGCCGAATGAGGGAGGCATATGATCATAATGGAGACCGGTTTTCCGAGTTACCCCAGCTGGCCAACAACTCCTTTGGCGCCAATCTGTTCTACAAACCTACTCCGGATCAGAAACTGGAGATCAGTGTGAGCAGTCTTTCCGAATACCGGTACGGAGGCGAATTGATCAACGATGCTGCCCATCTCGCCGGGCAATCGGAAGAGAGGACCCACAATGTACTGATGGCCAGTGCCGATTACCAGATAAATTTCAATGATCAGAACAGTTCTTTCATCACCTATCTGGCAGGGCAGTATACCGACCGGAAGCACTACACCGGTATCATGCCTGACGATACAGTCGAGCTGGAGTCTTTCATGTATGAACCTCCCTACGGGTTTACCAACAATATCACTCTCCAGGCTGGTACCCAGTTGAACCATCGGATTTCTGATTTCCTTGGAGGAACCAGTATATTCTCGGGTGGAGTGGAGTATATCTACGATGATGTCCTGGATTCCATTGCTGCTTACAATTATGTGGTGGATCAGACTACAGGGAATCTGGGACTATTTCTGCAGAGCGATTGGGAAATACGGAAAGGTTTGACCCTGCTGGCCGGCTTGCGGGCGGATAAACACAATCTGGTCAACCGTGTGATTTTCAGTCCCCGGGTTTCTCTGCTTTACAAGCTGAAAACATTCACGCAGTTCAGGTTAACCTGGGGTACCGGCTTCAGGGCGCCGCAGGCATTTGATTCGGATATGCATATTGCATTTGCCGGAGGAGGGATCTCCAGGATCAACCTTTCCCCCGATCTGGTGGAGGAACGCTCCAATAGTCTGAGTGGTTCGGTGAATTTTGACCGGGCATCAGAGAGATATATTGCCGGTTTTACACTTGAGGGGTTTTATACTAAACTGAATAATGCTTTTTTCCTTCAACCGGCGGGATCGGACCAGTTCGGGGATCTTTTTGAGAAGCGAAACGGATCGGGAGCATCGGTACAGGGTGCCACCCTGGAGTTGCGGGGGAACTACAACAAAATCTTGCAGCTGGAGGCCGGTTTTACTCTTCAGACCAGTCTGTATGATGAACCGATCGAACATATTGAAGGAGAGGATCCCAAACGCGAATTTCTCCGTTCCCCCAACCGGTATGGTTATATGGCATTCTCAGTGACCCCGGGTGAGCAGTTCAATGCTTCTCTTACAGGGGTTTACACGGGCCCGATGGAACTGGTACACTTTGCCGGGGCACCGGAGCAGACCACGGATGCGTATGTGACCTCTCCGGAATTCTTCGAATTGAACCTGAAGGCGGGTTACACTTTCAAAATCAGCCGTGTCGATTCCGGGATAGAGATTTTTGGAGGCGTTAGAAACATCACCAACGCTTATCAGAACGATTTTGATACGGGTAAAAACAGGGATAGCGGATATATATACGGACCTGCCGCACCCAGAACCTATTTTATTGGCCTGCGATTAAGATCGCTTTAATTCTTCAATACTTTGCATATTATCTGATTAATACTACCTTTGCAGGCGCTAAAATTGTAGGTTTTTTTTATTAATTCAATTAACTGAGTATGCCAGCAAAAATCAGATTACAAAGACAGGGTCGAAAATTTCAATCGATCTACTCTATTGTAGTTGCTGATAGCAGGGCGCCACGTGATGGTAAATTTATTGATACTTTGGGCCAGTATAACCCCAATACCAATCCTGCTACCATTATACTGGATTTCAACAAAGCGTTGGAATGGCTACAGAAAGGCGCTCAACCTACAGATACCTGTAGAGCTATCTTATC
>CAZRZY010000141.1:0-10701 GCA_964604655.1 uncultured Bacteroides sp.
TACGCAAGCAAACCTGTAAAACGTGAAACGTTTTTAAGCAACGAGCGGGTATGCCTGGATTACGCAGGCAAGCCTGTAAAACGTGAAACGTTTTTAAGCGACGAGCGGATACCCCTGATTCCCCCCTCAATAATACTCTATGTGCTCAAACGGAATCTGTATGGTCTGCTCGTAATGGATCCCGAGCTCTTCGATCGATTCATCCCCTTCCTCGAAATACCATTTGACCTGGACATCCCTCCCTGCATCGAAATTGATCTTCATGATACGGAGAAGTTCGAGCATGTATTTCGATGAACCGCTGTTGATGTACTCCAGCTTGATACTCATGACCGTTGTCTCATGGGGATTCAGGAAATACTGGTTGATCCAGTCGATCAACCTTTCGAAGAATTCACCTGGATCTTCCGGGATCGACCTTCCTTCGACAGAAAGCTCTCCGCTCCCGGCAATAAACTCCACCTCCGGTGAATTAAATGTCTTCTTAAGATATAGGTCTTCCATAGAATTACTTCTCCATTACTCGTATCGAAGTGCCTGTATGGGGTCCAGACGCGATGCCTTCACTGCCGGGAAATACCCCGAAACCACTCCCACTCCGAAACACAAGGTGATCCCCAGTAATATCCACTTCCATGGGATAATAAAGCTGGAGCCGATGGCTAAAGATACACCATTCCCGATGACTATTCCTAATGCAATACCCACAATGGCTCCCAGCTGACCGATCACCACTGCCTCATAAAGGAACTGCCTCTTGATCATTACCGATTTAGCTCCCAAAGCTTTGCGTGTACCTATCTCCTTGGTCCGTTCAGTGACCGAGACCAGCATGATATTCATCAGACCGATAACCGCTCCCACCAGGGTGATCAATCCGATAATAGTCGCAGCCATGGTTACATATTTCAGATTTTCAATCAGCATCTGGGCCAGCTGGTCGCTTTTGGTGATGTTGAAGTCGCTCTCGTCTATAGCCTCCAGACGCCTGACTCTCCGGAAGACCCCTTCAGCCTCGGATACTGCGATTTCCAGCATCTCCGGGTTGAATGGGGAAACATTGACCGAATAACTCATTTGTGGACTGGAGAAATATTGTCGCACATTGCTGTAGGGGATGATACAGACTCTGTCAGTCCCCATCCCTCCGGAAGAGCCGCGCGATTCCAGAACTCCTACGACCCGGTACCGTCCGTTACCCACTGAGATAAAGCGGTTGAGGGGATCCAGGTTCCGGTCGAAAGCCAGCCTGGCCACATCATGTCCGAGGAGGACCACATTGGCGTTATCGGCTACCTCACTGGCAGAAAAGTTCCTGCCCTTTGCGAGCTCATAACCCGCCGTGTGAATATAGTCCTCATCGGCTCCAATCACCGTGTTGTTGGGATTGGATTTATAGGATTGATACTTCACGATGGCAGTTCCCGAGGCGCGGGTGTGAATCGATACTCTGGCAGGTATTTTGTAATTCTCCTTGAACTTCTTTGCCTGACGGTGAGAAATAAACGCGTGGTTTTTCCTCCGGTAGGTTTCATTCCCTAACTGAACGCGGATACTTCTCGATTCGATAGTGAAGGTATTGGCGCCCATCATACTGAAGGATTCGGTAAGGCTGATCTTGATCGAATCGATAGCCGTCAGGATTCCTACCAGTGCCATAATCCCGAAAGCGATGATGAAAACAGTCAGGATGGTTCTTAAAAGATTGGTCCTGATCGATTTCAGGGCAATTCTGACGTTCTCTATAAACATAGCTGCTTTCATCGCCGTCAATGGGACTCTAAAATTATAAAAATCTGAACAAACTACCCTCTGATGTGTCAGCCATACAAACCTTTTTCGCATATATTTACAATTGTTTAACCGTTCCTTCATGGTATTTGATTTAGAAATGATCCGTCAGACCTACCGGGATTTTCCCGGAAGGATAGAGGCGGCAGGAAAATTGCTGCAGCGGCCGCTGACTTTGACTGAAAAAATTCTTTACGGTCATCTGTTTAACGAGCAATCCTTTCAGGATTTCAAACGGGGGATCGATTATGTGGATTTCAAACCCGACCGGGTGGCCATGCAGGACGCCACTGCACAGATGGCGCTCCTTCAGTTTATGCAGGCGGGGAGATCAAAAGTGGCTGTCCCCTCCACCGTGCACTGTGATCACCTGATCCAGGCCAGGATGGGTGCAGAGGAGGATCTGAAGGTGGCACTCAACACCAACCAGGAGGTGTTCGATTTCCTGGCAAGTGTCTCCAGCAAATACGGCATCGGTTTCTGGAAACCGGGTGCCGGGATCATTCACCAGGTGGTATTGGAGAATTACGCTTTTCCGGGCGGAATGATGATCGGGACCGACTCTCATACGGTGAACGCCGGAGGACTGGGAATGGTCGCCATCGGGGTTGGAGGAGCCGATGCAGTGGATGTGATGGCTGGTATGCCATGGGAGCTGAAATTTCCCAGGCTGGTAGGCGTCAAACTCACCGGGCAGCTGAACGGCTGGACCTCTGCCAAGGATGTGATTCTGAAAGTAGCCGGGATACTGACCGTTAAAGGTGGAACCGGAAAGATCCTGGAGTATTTTGGAGACGGGGCCAAAACCATTTCCTGTACCGGCAAAGGGACGATTTGTAATATGGGGGCCGAAATAGGGGCCACCACCTCCCTTTTCGGATATGACGATAAAATGAGAGAATACCTTCAGGGCACCGAACGGGCGGTTGTAGCCGGAGAAGCCGACAGGGTGGCTGCGCATCTGACAGGTGATCCGGAGGTGTACGAAGATCCCCACTCCTATTTCGACGAGGTGATAGAGATTGATCTTTCGACCCTGGAGCCCCATATCAACGGCCCTTTCAGTCCGGATAAAGCATGGCCCATCTCCCGGTTCGGGAAGGAAGTGATCAAAAATGACTGGCCCCGGAAGCTGGAGGTGGGATTGATCGGATCGTGTACCAATTCCTCTTACGAAGACATTACAAGGGCCGCTTCGGTGGCCGCACAGGCTTTGGGCCAGGGTTTGAAGGCCGCCTCTGATTTTACCGTTACTCCCGGTTCTGAAATGGTAAGGTATACCATCCACCGGGACGGACTTATCCAGACATTCGAGGAGATCGGTGCAGTGGTGCTTGCCAATGCCTGCGGACCGTGTATCGGTCAATGGGCGAGACATAATGCCGATAAGCAGGAGAAAAACTCCATAATCACCTCGTTCAACAGGAATTTTGCCAAACGCAATGACGGCAATCCCAATACCCACTCTTTTGTGGCCTCACCGGAGATCGTCACAGCTATGACACTGGCCGGTGATCTCACCTTTAATCCACTCACCGACACCCTCCTGAACGATAACGGAGAAAAGGTTAAACTGGAGGAACCCAGAGGATTGGAATTTCCGGTAAGGGGATATGATGTGAAAGACCGCGGGTACCAACCCCCTGCAGAGGATGGAGAAGGCATCGAGGTAGAGGTACAGCCCGATTCGGACCGGCTCCAGCTGCTGACACCCTTCAAGCCATGGGACGGCAATGATCTGACCGGACTCCGGCTGTTGATCAAGGCCAAGGGCAAGTGTACCACCGATCACATCTCCATGGCCGGTCCCTGGCTTCGGTTCCGGGGACACCTCGACAACATCTCCAATAACCTGTTGATCGGAGCGGTCAACGCTGCCAACGACCAGACCAACCTGGTGCTCAACCAGCTCACCGGAGAACATGGAACCGTTCCCGATACGGCCAGGGTCTATAAAGACAACGGGATCCACACCATCGTTGTGGGAGATGATAATTACGGGGAAGGCTCCTCCAGGGAGCATGCAGCAATGGAACCCAGGTATATGGGGGTCAGAGTGGTACTGGTGAAATCCTTCGCACGGATCCATGAAACCAACCTGAAAAAGCAGGGTATGCTGCCGCTAACATTCGAAGATCCTGCTGATTATGATTTGATCCGCGAAGATGACCTGATCGATGTTCTGGGTCTGAAGGAACTGGCTCCGGAGCAACCCCTGGAGATCAGGCTTCATCACAGCGATGGCACCACCGATTCCTTCCGGGCACATCACTCCCTCAACCATAACCAGATGGAGTGGTTCAAAGCCGGATCTGCCCTCAACCTGATCAGAAAGCAAAACGACTAGCCGGTTGCCACACCCTCATCGACTATTGGAGACCCTCACAGGTCTTGGAGCGCTCCTGAATCAGTTCGTCCCGGTACCCGCAGAAAAAAAACCGGAGTCTGCGGTCCTTACCGGACCACCGGAAGAACTGAACCATCATCATTTTCAGGCAATCAGCGACATGGTGGAAAAGGAACAATTCCACAACCCGTGGTTTACCCCTGAAAATGTCAGGCGTGCACTCGGAGCTATCGCCGGAATGCTGAAGAAGGAGATATTGCAGAGGTGGCTGGAACCATATGATTTAAAAGATGTTTCCGGCGGGAAAAGCCGTACGGTGGGACTGATCCTGGCAGGGAATATCCCGCTGGCAGGATTTCACGACCTGATGAGTGCGCTGGTGTCCGGACATTCGGTGCTGGCGAAACCCTCCTCCAAGGACGACCGTCTGATCCGGAAGATCGGATGGCTCCTGGAAGAGATAGAACCCTCCCTGAAGGGACGCATACAGTTCACGGACGACCGGGTAAAAGGGATCGATGCGGTAATTGCCACCGGAAGCGACAACAGTGCCCGCTATTTTGACTACTATTTCCGGGAGATTCCCCATTTGGTCCGCAGGAACCGCAACGGGGTGGCGGTTCTGACGGGAGAAGAATCGGACGAAGAGCTGGAAGGCCTGGGTCATGATATCTTTACCTATTTCGGACTCGGCTGCAGGAACATCACCAAACTCTATATTCCCGCCCCATACGACCTGAAACGATTCCTGGGAATCATGGACAGGTTCTACCAACTGGCTCAGCATCATAAATACAGCAATAATGTGGATTACAACCGAACCATCTACCTGATGAACCAGGCAGCATTCCTGGATAACGGAGTTCTTCTGCTGAAAGAGGATCCGGCCATTTCCAGTCCGGTGGGGGTTGTATTTTATGAAAGCTATTCGGAAATTGGTCAGGTGGTCGAACAGCTGGAATTTCGGCAGGATGAGATTCAGTGCATCGTATCTGTTCACCCTGAATTACCGGATGCCATCCCCCCGGGAAAGACACAGGAACCCATGCCCTGGGACTATGCGGACGGGATCGATACCATTCAATTTTTACAGGAGCTATGATCTATCTATTCCGAATGATCAGTGACGAAGACCAGAAATTCTGCCGCGATATTGTGATAGACGGCTCTGATACCTTTCTCGATTTTCACCACATCCTTCAAAAGAACCTGGGGTATGACCCCTCTCAACTGGCTTCCTTTTTTATCACCAGTAAAAGGTGGGAAAAACAGCAGGAGATCACGCTGGTCGACATGAAGCACGAACAGAGCCTCGATACCGTTACTATGGAAGATACCACACTGGATCAGTATGTGACCGGAAAGCAGCAGCGGATGATCTATGTGTTCGATTTTTTCTCGGAAAGGGCTTTTTTCCTGGAGCTCCTGGAGATCGCGAACCAGACCTCTCCAAAGGAGACTCCGTTTATCGGAATGGAAAAAGGAGAGCCCCCTCCTCAAATCTCCCTGGACCTCCTGGAGGAGGACTTCGATCCTGGAACAGAGGCGTTCGAGGACGAAGAAGAGGATGATTTCAGGCTGGATGATCTGGACCCGGACAGCCTGGACAGTGAATTTCCCGACCAGTGAACCCCGAAAGCACAGGGCATCCCGAAAGCACAGGGCATCCCGAAAGCATACTGGTGGTGGTTGCAGGCCCGACTGCTGTCGGAAAGACTGCCACCGGGATCAATCTGGCCAGGAGACTGCGGACGGAGATTATTTCGGCCGACTCCCGACAGGTTTACAGGGAAACCCGTATCGGAACGGCCGTACCCTCCCCGGATCAGCTGAAGTCAGTTCCTCACCATTTTATTCAGGAAGTCTCGCTGGCCGACCGATACAACGCTTCTGTTTTCGAGCAACAGGTATTGAAGCGGCTGCAGGTACTTTTTGAAAGACACTCCATAGTCCTGATGGTCGGGGGGTCGGGACTCTACATCGATGCGGTCTGCCAGGGAATCGACGATTTGCCCTCCGCTGATCCCGTGCTGAGGGAAAAGCTTCACCGGAGGCTGGAATCCGAGGGTCTTGCTGCCCTGCTGTCGGAGTTGAAATCGCAGGATCCGGTCTCCTGGGAACGGGTCGACCGGCATAACCCTCTAAGGGTACTCAAGGCTCTGGAAGTCACTTTGCAGACAGGCACTCCCTATTCCAGCTTTCTCTCCGCCACACCCCGGGTTCGTCCGTTCAGGATAATCCGTATCTCGCTGGATATAGAGCGGGCGGCCCTGTACGACAGAATTAACAGGCGGGTGGACATGATGATGGAGGAGGGACTGCTGGAGGAGGCCAAACGTCTTCTGCCTTACAGAAAATATACAGCCCTGAAGACCGTCGGGTACCGGGAACTCTTCAGGCACCTGGACGGGGAAGTGAGCCTGGAGGAGGCGGTAGACCTGATCAGGCGCAACACCCGCAAGTTTGCCCGCAAACAGTTAACCTGGTTTCGCAGGGGAGAGCAATACACCTGGTTCCGTCCGGATGACACCAGCGGAATCCTTCAATGGATCGAAACAATGAAACGGGAAAAAGCCGGTGGTTCGGATCACTTCTGATCCGCAAACTGTTCCAGGATGGCTGCAGCGTAGTTGTCCCAGCTCATTTCGGCTGAAGTGGCATACACATTTCCGGGTGATATGGGGGACTCAATGGCAGCTTCCATCATCTCGGCCATGGACTCCGGGTTGTCCGGATCGGCCAGGTAGCCGTTGTATCCGTGACGGATGGTCTCCGGAAAATGCCCGACCCTGGTAGCCAGGATGGGAAGTCCAAAGTTGTAGGCCATGGACTCCACCCCCGACGGAGTGGCCGTCAGGTAGAACAGGGTGATCGCATCACTGACCTGGAAATATCGGTGTACCTCCTCATTGGGTACAAACTCGGTGACAGCCACCACCTTCTCCTCCAGCTTGTAGCGGGTAATCAGGTCCAGCGGCCGATAGTTCTGCTCATCATCCTGTTTGTTAAGGAAGATTTTCTTGGCCATCCCGAACAGGGTGTTCTTTATCCTTGTGGAGAGCTTTTTCTGGTCGAGGGTGTTCCAGAACAGCTCACCCACGATCAGCAGGGAGACGTCGTTCCTTCGCTTCGAGAGAAGATGAAAGGCCTCGATCACATGATGCAGCCCCTTGTATTTCCGGATAAAACCGAAAAACAGGAAAACATGATTCCGGAGCCCCAGGGACTCCTTGAAGGCCTCTTTCGCAAAGGAGGGATCCTTCTTGAACATGTCGTATACCGGATGGTACAGCTTCACAACCGGGATCCCCTCACCATTCAGATGATCCGCATCTGCATGTTTGTCAGTGGTCTTCAGGGCCTCTTCCTGTCGTGCCTGGCCGGAGTTTTGCTGGTTTTCAACCGTTCCAGGGACCAGAAGACGAAAGGAACGATCCGGCAACAACTCCCTCAGCTCTTGATAAGTCTTCAGGGAATGGGTGAGGTACCCGTCACTGAACCGGATGCATCTCCGGGTCAGGATGCGGTCCAGCCGGCTGTTCTCTTTTTGAACCACAAAATGGAGATCAAATACCACGCGGATCCCCGCCTTTCTTAGCTTTCCCGCCAGATAGCGGAGGGGGATTCCCTGAATGGCAATGGCCCATTGAATAACGACCAGGTCGGGATCAAGCCGCCTGATCAGGCGGACGGTCCGTGCCCAGGTGGAGGGACGGTTATAGTTCAGCAGGTAGTGGGTCCGGATCCTTGTACCGGCCAGTTTGTCCTCCCTGCTCTTGCGGTCGAGATAGTCCCTCGGAATAATGGCCGGATATTGCTGGGTCCAGGAAACGATATGGACCTCCAGTCCGGGATGGCGGTCCAGTGCCCGTGCCAGCGAGGTGTTGTAATTAGCGATCCCCCCCTTGAACCGGGGACCGGGTCCGAATGCAATGATCTTCTGCATGTGATCAGATCTGCTTCAGGGCTGCCTCATAGACCCGTTCCATTCCCTCCTCCAGGGAGATCTTCGGCATCCATCCGAATTTCTTCTTCACCAGGGAGATATCACAGTACCGGGAATGCACACCCACCGGTTTATCCAGAAGTGGGCGGATCTCCGGTGAATAGCCTGCAATGGAGGTGAAGACCTTGATCAGTTCGAGGAAGCTGGTCAGTTTTCCCGAACCGATATTGTAGGCGCTGCCATCCGATACACGGTCCATCAACAGGAAGATCAGGTCCAGCACATCGTCGATATGCACAAAGTCTCTCCCCTGTTTCCCGGAGCCCCATACTTCGAACGGATTCTCCTGGCGGGCTGCTCTTGCGGCGATGGCCGGAACCGGGTAGGAGAGGTCCTGGTCTTCCCCGTAGCCCGAAAAGGGACGGATGCAGACCACCGGAACCCCGTAGTGCTTTGCGGCAATCCGGGCCAGAAACTCCCCGGTCAGTTTGGACCAGCCATAGGTCATGTCGGGTACTCCCAGGTTTTTGGTAAAATCGATATCGGATTCACGCAATGCGATGGCTGCCCCGGTCGACTGCAGGTTGATGGGATATGCAGCACTGGAACTGGGATAGAGTACTCTATCTGGCTGGTGCTGGCAGATCCAGTAGAAAAACTCCGCATCAATGGAAAGGTCCAGTGCAACGGCCATGGGATCTCCCTCGATCTTCAGTCTTCCTCCCACGATGGCCGCAAAATGAAAAACATCCGAAAAGTGACCGAACTCGATTCCATACGTCTCCTGTATATGACGCGGGTTTCCGCGTAAATGGAATAGCAGCTCCCTGAAATCGCCTTTCCAGAAATAGAGGCGTTCCTCCTCCCCGATCACTTCCAGGTTTCCGACCATACGGGAGCCGTGATAATCCATCCAGGCAGAGGGATGGGTCCCGATGGAAAGATCATCGACCATGAAGATACAGTCGGAGGTGTTCCGGTACAACCGTTTCACCATATTCCTGCCGACAAAACCACACGCGCCTGAAATCAAGTGTATCTTCATGCTATATCTCCTTTTCAATCTCGTAAAGGTTACGTTCCACCGCACTGCGGGAGATCAGCTCTCCGAGGAATCCCCCGATAAATAGCAGTGTTCCGATAATCATGCTGGTGAGCCCGATGTAAAAGAATGCACTGTCGGCGATGAGTCCCTGCGGAACGTGATGGATCAGTGCGATCAGTTTGTCGATCCCCATATAGGCAGCAATGCCCAGCCCTACCAGGAACATAAATGATCCGAGAGTGCCGAAGAGGTGCATCGGTTTCTTGGCAAAACGGGTCAGAAACGTCACGGTCAGCAGATCCAGAAATCCCTTGACAAACCGGTCCATCCCAAATTTGGTCACCCCGTATTTGCGCTCCTGGTGCTGCACCACTTTCTCCCCGATCTTCGTGAAGCCGTTACTTTTGGCCAGCACCGGAATGTACCGGTGCATATCCCCGTAAATCTCCACACTTTGTGCCACATTCAACCGGTAGGCCTTCAGCCCGCAGTTAAAATCGTGTAGCTTTATCCGGCTCACTTTTCGGGCGGCCCAGTTGAATACCTTGGTGGGCACCCGTTTGGAGAAGAAAGGATCGTAGCGTTTCTTCTTCCACCCGCTGACCACATCGAATCCCTCTTCCACGATCATGCGGTGCATTTCGGGAATCTCTTCCGGACTGTCCTGAAGATCGGCATCCATGGTGAAGACCACCTCTCCCCTGGCCAATCCAAAACCTGTATGAAGTGCAGCCGATTTCCCGTAATTTCGCCGGAACTTGACTCCCCTGATCCCGGGATGGATCAGTTTCTGACGTTCAATTTCCTCCCAGGAGTCATCCTTGCTGCCATCATCCACCAGGATCAGCTCATAGGAGAGCCTGTGTTCGTCCATCACCCGGCGGATCCAGTCACACAACTCCGGAAGAGATTCCGCTTCATTCAATAAGGGAACTACGATTGAAAGGTCCATCAGGGAGTGTTGCACCTAGGCAGCTTTACCTGCCGGTGTCTGTTCCTTCTTTACAAATGCGGCAATGACCAGGGATATAATGGCGAACACCACGGGCCCAGATCAAAGCGTTGATGGTCATTCGTGTGGGAGTCAGCCGGCTGTCCATCCGCTCCATAATACTTTCATACATGCTCTCCGGAATCCTGGGATTGCTCATGATTCGCTCCTCGGCCATCAGTTTGATCTGGTCGATCAGGCCCGGGTCGATCACGGTGTAAAGAATGTAGGAATAACCTGCGCTGATGATACCGGCGATGAGCCCTGCCACCAGACCCATGACAAAGATCTGACCGTAGGTGGCAAAGCCGCCCAGATATTCATTCCTGTAGGCCACCAGCAGGTAAGCGAGCACTGCAACACTGATAGCTATCTGGACCCACTGCGCCCAGCTGGCCGCCGTCAGGTCCATAAAATAGAAGATGAGGGAAAAAAGGATTCCGACGAATCCGAGAATGGCACCGTAAATAAGTGCCGGCTTCCAGAAGGGAGCTTTAACTTTTTCTTCCATGAGTTAGTTTTTTAGAAAAAAGGGCAAGCTACTTATATCGCACCGCTACAACCGCCTACCCTTGCTACCT
>CAZRZY010000142.1:0-10106 GCA_964604655.1 uncultured Bacteroides sp.
AATGGCACGGGGAAACAGATCAAGGTGCTTGTGCTGTGTACTCCGGAGAAAGAGGAAGAGGCCAAAGAGGCCGGAGCCGATTATGTGGGGCTGGATGATTACATCGAGAAGATCCAGAACGGCTGGACCGATGTGGATGTGATCATCACCATGCCGCCCGTAATGGCAAAGGTAGGGAAACTCGGCCGTGTGCTGGGTCCCCGGGGCCTCATGCCTAATCCCAAGAGTGGTACTGTGACCATGGAAATCGGGAAAGCCGTCAACGATGTGAAGATGGGTAAGATCGATTTCAAAGTAGACAAGTACGGTATCGTGCATACCTCTATTGGTAAGGTCTCCTTTACTGCAGATAAAATCGCCGAGAATGCGCGCGAGTTCATTCAGACGATCATCAGGCTCAAGCCCACTGCAGCCAAAGGAACCTATATCAGAAGTATCTATCTGTCCAGTACGATGAGTCCTGGAATAAAGGTGGATCAGAAAGCAATCGAAGAGAAATAATCGCTAAAGCGTCTCAGTAACCATGAGAAGAGAAGAAAAGGATGTGATTATTGAGGACCTGGCCCAACGGCTGAATGCCACCAAGCATTTCTATCTCACCGATATCTCCGAGCTGAATGCCGAGCAGACATCGAACCTGAGAAGGAAGTGTTTTCAGAGGGAGATCAGCCTCCTGGTTGTCAAGAATACACTCCTCCGAAAGGCTATGGAAAAGTCCGACGGCACGTTCGAAGACCTTTACGATGTATTAAAGGACTCTACCTCCATTATGTTCTGTGAAACGGGGAATGTCCCCGCCAGGCTGATCAAGGAGTTCAGGAAATCCATGGAAAGGCCGCTCCTTAAGGCCGCCTTCGTGGAGGAGTCTATATACATCGGGGACGAACAGCTGGAAGCCCTTTCCAACATCAAGTCCAAAGAGGAGCTTCTGGGCGACCTGCTGGCCCTGTTGCAGTCACCGGCATCTAACCTGGTATCTGCACTCGGTTCCAGTGGTTCCAAACTGGCCGGAGCCCTTCAAACAATGTCAGAAAAAGAAAACTAAACACATTAAAAAACACAGTAGCAATGGCTGATATTAAAAAAATAGCTGATCAACTGGTCGAACTGACCGTCAAGGAAGTCAATGAACTTCTCGAGGTGCTCAAGGAAGAGCACGGAATTGAACCCGCAGCAGCTGCAGTGGCTGTCGCAGGTCCTGCCGCCGGTGATGGTGATGGTGCCGCTGCAGAGGAGAAGACCGAATTTGATGTGATCCTCAAGGCACCTGGCGGGGCCAAATTGCAAATCGTGAAACTTGTGAAAGAACTGACCGGTCTTGGACTGAAAGAAGCCAAGGCAGTGGTGGATTCCTCACCCTCACCTGTCAAGGAAGGTGTAAGCAAGGATGAAGCAGAATCTCTTAAAACCCAATTAGAAGAAGCCGGAGCAGAAGTTGAGCTTAAATAACCGGGCACTCGCAAACTCCATTACAGGTTTAGGTCCTTGCTCTGCAAGGGTCTAAGCCTTTTGTACATTATATTATAACCTTAAACTGGGGGATAAATCAGCGATGTCGATATCCAATCAGAATACAGACAGAATTAGTTTCGCTTCCATAAAAAATCAACTGGAATATCCTGATTTTTTGGAAGTTCAATTGAAGTCATTCCATGATTTCTTTCAGATGGAAACCACTCCCGAAAACCGGAAGGCAGAGGGGTTGTATCAGGTATTCCACGAGAATTTTCCGATTACCGACACGAGGAACAATTTCGTGCTCGAATTCCTGGACTATACCATCGATCCGCCCAGGTATTCCATCGATGAGTGTATTGAACGCGGACTCACCTACAGTGTGCCGCTGAAGGCGAAACTGAAATTATACTGCACCGACCCGGAACACGAGGATTTCGATACAGTGATCCAGGATGTTTATCTGGGAACCGTACCGTATATGACCGAACGGGGAGTCTTCATCATCAACGGGGCCGAAAGAGTGGTGGTCTCTCAGCTACACCGTTCCCCCGGCGTATTTTTCGGGCAGAGTGTGCATGCCAACGGCACGAAGCTTTACTCCGCAAGGATCATCCCTTTTAGGGGATCCTGGATCGAGTTTGCCACCGACATCAACAACGTGATGTATGCATACATCGACCGGAAGAAGAAATTACCGGTGACCACCCTTTTGCGGGCCATCGGGTATGAAAGTGACAAGGATGTGCTGGAGATCTTCGGACTGGCCGACGAGGTGAAGGTCTCCAAGACCGCCCTGAAGAAACTGGTGGGACGGAAGCTGGCTGCCAGGGTGCTGAAGAGCTGGATCGAGGATTTCGTGGACGAAGATACCGGTGAGGTGGTTTCCATCGAGCGGAATGAAGTGATCATTGACCGGGAGACCGTCCTGGAGAATGAGCACATCGATGAGATTATCGAATCGGGAACCAAGACCATCCTGCTTCACAAGGATACGGCCAATATTACCGATTTCGCCATTATCTACAACACCCTTCAGAAGGACCCCTGTAACTCGGAAAAGGAAGCGGTGATGCACATTTACCGCCAGCTGAGGAATGCCGAGCCGCCGGATGAACCCACTGCCAGGGATGTGATCGATAAGCTGTTCTTCTCCGACAAGCGCTACGACCTGGGTGAGGTGGGGCGTTACCGGCTCAACAAGAAACTGGGGCTGGAAACCGATAGGGAGAACCGGGTGCTGACCCGCGGGGATATTATTCAGATCATCAAGTACCTGATTGAGCTGATCAACTCTAAAACCGATGTGGATGACATCGACCACCTGAGCAACCGCAGAGTGCGGACCGTTGGGGAGCAGTTGATGAACCAGTTCAGCGTGGGCCTGGCACGAATGGCACGTACCATTCGCGAAAGGATGAACGTTCGTGACAATGAGGTGTTTACACCGACTGACCTGATCAATTCCAAGACACTTTCGTCCGTGATCAACTCCTTCTTCGGAACCAACCAGCTCTCGCAGTTCATGGACCAGACCAACCCGCTGGCAGAGATGACCCACAAGCGTCGTATGTCGGCTCTGGGTCCCGGAGGTTTGAGCCGGGAAAGGGCAGGATTCGAGGTACGTGACGTACACTATACCCACTACGGGCGACTCTGTCCCATCGAGACCCCGGAGGGGCCCAATATCGGGCTTATCTCCTCCCTGTGCGTTTATGCTCGCATCAGTAACCTGGGATTCATCGAAACTCCTTATCGTAAAGCCGTTGAGGGGAAAGTGGATATTTCCAATAAAGGTGTGGTATACCTGAGTGCCGAAGAGGAGGAGAACCGGCTGATCGCTCAGGCCAATGCTCCGCTGAACGAGGATGGCTCATTTGTCAATCCCAAGGTGAAGGCGAGGTACGAGGCGGATTATCCGCTGGCCGGAAAAGACGATGTGGTATTGATGGATGTGGCACCCAATCAGATCGCCTCCATCGCGGCGTCCCTGATCCCATTCCTGGAACACGATGACGCCAACCGGGCACTGATGGGCTCCAACATGATGCGCCAGGCAGTTCCGCTGATCTACCCCGAAGCCCCCATTGTGGGTACCGGAATAGAGCAGAATGTGGTACGTGATTCCAGGCTGCAGATCAGGGCCGAAGAGGACGGAGTGGTCGAATTCGTCGATGCCAATGAGATTGTGGTACGCTACGATCGTAGTGAAGAGGAGCGGTTCGTCCGGTTTGACGATGATATCAAGCGGTATAAGTTACCCAAGTTCCGTAAGACCAACCAGAATACCTGCGTCAATCTGAACCCCATTGTTCGCAAGGGGCAGCGCCTCAAGAAAGGAGATATTCTTACCCAGGGGTATGCCACCCAGCAGAGCGAGCTGGCTTTGGGCCGGAACCTGATGGTGGCCTTCATGCCATGGAAAGGGTATAACTTCGAGGATGCCATTGTGATCTCCGAGCGTCTTGTGAGGGAGGATGTGTTTACCTCTATTCATGTGGATGAGTACCTGCTCGAGGTTCGGGATACCAAACGGGGACTGGAGGAGCTGACTTCCGATATTCCCAATGTAAGTGAAGAGGCGACAAAGAATCTGGACGAGAACGGGTTGATCCGTATCGGGGCAGAGGTAACCCCCGGGGAGATCCTGATCGGTAAGATCACTCCCAAGGGTGAATCGGATCCTTCGCCGGAAGAGAAACTGCTGAGGGCCATCTTCGGTGATAAGGCAGGGGATGTGAAGGACGCCTCCCTGAAAGCCGGACCTTCGCTTTATGGAGTGGTCATTGACAAGAAACTCTTCTCCCGCACCATGAAGGAGCGGAAGTCGAGACCGGCCACCAAGCAGATTCTGGAGAAGATCGAGGAGGAGTACAACCGGAATATCTCGGAACTGAAGAATCAGCTTATCGACAAGCTTTTTGAGCTGGTCAACGGGAAGACTTCTCAGGGTGTTAAGGATTTCCTCAATGTGGACGTGATACCCAAAGGGACCAAGTTCACCCTTAAACAGCTGCAGGAACTGAGTTTTGCCAACGTGAATCCCACCAAATGGACCACTGACAAGCATAAGAATGATCTGATCAGGGACCTGCTGCACAACTATATCATCAGGTTTAAGGAGATCGACACCCTGTATAAGCGCAAGAAGCACAGCATCACCAGCGGTGATGAGCTTCCCACAGGGATCATCCAGATGGCCAAGGTTTATGTGGCCAAGAAGCGGAAGATCACGGTGGGTGACAAAATGGCCGGCCGGCACGGTAACAAGGGGATCGTGGCCAAGATCGTCCGCCAGGAGGATATGCCCTTCCTGGAGGACGGAACGCCCATGGATATCGTTTTGAACCCGCTGGGTGTGCCTTCCAGGATGAACCTGGGGCAGATCTATGAAACGGTGCTCGGATGGGCAGGTCTTAAGCTGGGGCAGAAATATGCCACACCCATCTTTGACGGTGCCAAGATCGACCAGATCAATGAACTAACCGATGAGGCAGGTGTTCCAAGGTATGGGAAAAGCTTTCTCTTCGACGGTGGTACCGGTGAACGGTTCGACCAGCCGGCCACCGTGGGTGTCATCTATATGCTGAAACTCGGTCATATGGTCGAGGACAAGATGCACGCAAGGAGCATCGGTCCCTACTCACTGATCACCCAGCAGCCTCTGGGTGGTAAGGCTCAGTTCGGGGGACAGCGTTTTGGAGAGATGGAGGTTTGGGCACTGGAAGCGTTCGGTGCAGCTAATATCCTCCAGGAGATTCTGACGGTGAAATCGGACGATGTGATCGGAAGGGCCAAGGCCTATGAGGCCATCGTCAAGGGTGAACCTATGCCGACCCCCGGGATCCCGGAATCGCTCAACGTGTTGCTGCACGAATTGCGAGGCCTGGGACTGAGCGTGAATCTGGTTTAGAATTAGTTGTAACAAATAATATCATCATATATGTCATTCAGGAAAGACACCAAAGCCAAGAGCAGTTTCAGCAAGATATCCATCGGACTTGCTTCCCCTGAAGAGATCCTCGAACGTTCCAGCGGAGAGGTGCTCAAACCGGAGACCATCAACTACCGGACATACAAACCCGAGAGGGACGGTCTTTTCTGTGAACGGATCTTCGGACCGGTAAAGGATTATGAATGCCATTGCGGGAAATATAAGCGTATCCGTTACAAGGGGATCGTCTGTGACCGCTGTGGTGTCGAGGTGACTGAGAAAAAGGTCCGCCGCGAACGCATGGGGCATATCTCTCTGGTAGTGCCGGTGGCGCATATCTGGTACTTTCGCTCGCTTCCCAATAAGATTGGATACCTGCTGGGATTACCCACCAAAAAACTTGATTCGATCATCTACTACGAACGGTACGTGGTGATCAATCCGGGTATCAAGCAGGCGGACGGGGTCAACTACCTCGATTTCCTCACGGAGGATGAGTATCTGGATATCCTTTCCAGCCTGCCCAAAGAGAATCAGATGCTGGAGGACGACCATCCCGACAAATTTATTGCCGGTATGGGTGCAGAGGGCTTGCACATGCTGCTCTCCAGGCTCAATCTGGACGAGCTCTCCTATTCGCTCAGACACAAGGCAGGCACTGAAACTTCCCAGCAGCGGAAGAATGAAGCGCTGAAGCGGCTTCAGGTGGTGGAAGCTTTCCGCGCTTCAAAGGGCGTAAACCGTCCCGAGTGGATGATCGTTAAGGTGGTTCCGGTAATTCCCCCGGAACTGAGACCTCTGGTTCCTCTGGATGGCGGGCGCTTTGCCACCTCCGATCTGAATGATCTTTACCGGAGGGTGATCATCCGAAATAACCGGCTGAAGCGGTTGATCGAGATCAAGGCCCCCGAAGTGATCCTGCGTAACGAGAAGAGGATGCTCCAGGAGGCGGTAGACTCACTGTTCGACAACTCCAGGAAGGCCAATGCGGTGAAAACCGATGCCAACAGGCCGCTTAAATCACTCTCCGACAGCCTGAAGGGAAAGCAGGGGAGGTTCCGCCAGAACCTTCTGGGTAAACGTGTGGATTATTCGGCCCGTTCTGTGATCGTGGTGGGACCAGAGCTGCAGCTCCATGAATGCGGCCTGCCGAAAGATATGGCAGCTGAGCTTTATAAGCCTTTCATTATACGGAAACTGATCGAACGGGGTATTGTGAAGACCGTGAAATCGGCCAAAAAGATTGTGGACCGTAAAGACCCGGTGGTTTGGGATATCCTGGAAAACGTGCTGAAGGGACATCCGGTTCTTCTGAACCGGGCACCTACTCTCCACCGTCTGGGAATCCAGGCATTCCAGCCCAAACTGATCGAAGGGAAGGCGATTCAGCTTCACCCGTTGGTATGTACGGCGTTTAACGCGGACTTTGACGGAGACCAGATGGCGGTACACCTGCCACTGGGCAATGCCGCGGTGCTGGAGGCGCAGCTACTGATGCTGGCTTCTCACAATATTCTCAACCCTGCTAATGGTGCACCGATCACGGTTCCCTCGCAGGACATGGTTCTCGGCCTCTACTATATTACAAAGGACAAGCGTTCCATGAAAGATGATCCGGTCAAAGGGGAGGGGATGACCTTCTACTCTCCGGAAGAGGTGACCATTGCCTACAATGAAGGGCAGGTCGATCTTCATGCGATCATTCATGTAAGGATCCCGAAGCCGGGAAGCCAGAACGGGGAGACCGAGCTGATCGAGACCACCGTCGGACGGGTGGTATTCAATGAATGCGTACCTGAAGAGATCGGATTCATCAATGAATTGCTGACCAAGAAATCACTGAGGGATATTATCGGAAGGGTGCTGAAGGTCACCGGGACGGCCAAAACCGCCCAGTTCCTGGACGACATCAAGAACCTGGGTTACAGCATGGCTTTTCAGGGTGGTCTCTCCTTCAACCTGGATGACGTCATCATCCCCACCGAGAAGGAGACCTTCGTGACCGACGGCTACTCACAGGTCGATGATGTGATCGCCAGTTATAATATGGGTGTGATCACTAACAATGAGCGTTACAACCAGATTATCGACGTTTGGACCCATACCAATGCCCGCCTGACCCAGACGCTGATGAAGCAGCTGAGTTCGGACAAGCAGGGATTCAACCCGGTCTACATGATGCTCGATTCGGGTGCCCGGGGATCCAAGGAGCAGATTCGTCAGCTCTCCGGAATGCGGGGTCTGATGGCCAAACCGCAAAAGTCGGGTTCCACCGGATCAGAGATCATCGAGAACCCCATCCTATCCAATTTCAAGGAGGGACTTTCGGTGCTGGAGTACTTCATCTCCACACACGGTGCCCGTAAGGGTCTGGCCGATACTGCCCTGAAGACTGCCGACGCCGGGTATCTGACCCGAAGACTGGTGGATGTCTCCCAGGATGTGATTATCCAGGAGCAGGACTGCGGAACCCTTCGCGGACTGGTGGCCTCGGCCATCAAAAAGAATGAGGAGGTAGTGGAGACCCTCTCTGAAAGGGTTCTGGGACGGACTGCTGTCCACGATGTATATCATCCCCTTTCCGGAGAACTGATCGTTAATTCAGGGGAAGAGATTACCGAGGATATTGCAAGGGTCATCGAGGAATCGCCTATTGAACAGGTGGAGATCCGGTCGGTACTCACCTGCGAATCCAAGAAGGGTGTCTGTGCCAAGTGTTACGGGAGGAATCTGGCCAACGGTAAAATGGTCCAGTTCGGCGAGTCAGTGGGGGTCATCGCGGCTCAATCCATCGGTGAACCGGGCACACAGCTGACATTGCGTACCTTCCACGTGGGGGGTACAGCTTCCAATATCACCTCCGAATCCAATGTAATCTCCAAGTATGACGGGATTGCAGAGATCGAGGAACTGAGGACGGTTAACACCAACGATCCCGATACCGGACAGAAAGTGGACATCGTTATTGGACGCCTGGCCGAACTGAGGGTGGTGGATGAAAATACCGGCATTGCCCTTACCACCCATACCATCCCCTATGGTTCGAAACTTTACATCAAGGACGGAGCCAAGGTGAAGAAAGGAGACCTGATATGCGAATGGGATCCTTATAATGCTTTGATCATTAGTGAAGTCTCTGGTAAAGTCAGTTTCGAAAATGTGATTGAAGGGGTCACTTTCCGGGAAGAATCGGACGAACAGACCGGCTTCAAGGAGAAGGTGATCGTGGAGACCAGGGACCGTACCAAGAACCCGCTGGTCCGGATCATGGATAACAAGGGAGAACTGGTGAAGAACTACAACCTTCCGGTTGGAGCCCATATCGCTGTGAACGAAGGTGATAAGGTGTATTCTGGCGAGGTCCTTGTGAAGATTCCGAGAGCCGTGGGCAAATCGGGTGATATTACCGGAGGACTTCCGAGGGTGACTGAGCTGTTTGAGGCCAGGAACCCCTCCAACCCGGCAGTAGTATCAGAGATCGACGGTGAGGTGGAGTTCGGAAAGATCAAACGGGGTAACCGTGAGATCATCATCACCTCCAAAGCGGGCGAGGTCAAGAAATACCTGGTACCTCTCTCCAAGCAGATCCTGGTGCAGGAGAACGACTATGTCCGGGCCGGAATCCCTCTTTCCGACGGGGCCATCACTCCGGCTGACATTCTGGCCATCAAAGGACCGACTAAAGTACAGGAGTACATTGTGAATGAGGTCCAGGAGGTATACCGGATGCAGGGTGTGAAGATCAACGATAAGCACTTTGAGATCATTGTACGCCAGATGATGCGCAAAGTGGAGATTGTCGATCCGGGGGATACCAAGTTTCTGGAAAAGCAGGTCGTAGACAAGTGGGAGTTCATGGATGAGAACGACTGGATTTACGGTAAGAAGGTAGTTGTGGAACCGGGAGATGCCCAGGATTATAAAGCGGGGCAGATTATCACGGCGCGCAAGCTGCGTGATGACAACTCGGTTCTCAGGAGAAAGGACCTGAAACTGATTGAGGGCAGGGACGCCGTTCCTGCCACATCATCCCAGGTTCTTCAGGGAATCACCAAGGCTGCCCTTCAGACCAACAGTTATATTTCTGCAGCCTCCTTCCAGGAAACCACCAAGGTGCTGAACGAGGCAGCGATTTTCGGAAAGGTGGATGATCTGGACGGTCTGAAGGAGAATGTAATCGTCGGACATCAGATCCCCGCAGGTACCGGAGCAAGGGTTTACCGGAATCTGGTGGTTGGATCCCGGGAGGAATATGAACGTCTCACTGCCGGACAGGCTGAGCAGGAAACCTCCGATGAAGAGATTGCCGAAACCACCAAAGACTGATGCCATACCTATGGAAGAAAAAGTCAAGAAGAATCAGATACAGATCGAGTTAAAGGAAGAAGTGGCCCAGGGCACCTATTCCAACCTGGCTATCATCACACATTCCGCTTCCGAGTTTGTACTCGATTTCGTCCGGGTGGTCCCCGGAGTCCCCAAGGCGCAGGTGAAATCGCGTGTGATCCTGACCCCCGAACATGCCAAGAGGTTGCTGCATGCGCTGACCGACAATATTGAAAAATTTGAGAAGGCGCATGGTCCCATCAAGAATATCGAACCTGCTTCGGGACCGGTAATGCCGGTGGGATTTGGAGGGCCGGCCGGGCAGGCCTGATCTTTCCGGTTATCTAATACTGAACCGGTTATCTAATACTGAACCGGTTATCTAATACTG
>CAZRZY010000143.1:0-6754 GCA_964604655.1 uncultured Bacteroides sp.
GGCCTCCCTGAAAGACCATTATGACATCCTCTACAAAGGTTCGGGCGGTTTGGTCGCCCATGAGATGATTCTGGACTGCCGGAAATTCCGCAGCCTGGCTGAAGTAAGCGAAGCCGATATCGCCAAGCGTTTGATGGACTACGGGTTTCACGCTCCTACCCTCTCCTTCCCCGTCAGCGGAACTTTAATGATGGAGCCTACGGAGAGCGAATCAAAGGAGGAACTGGACCGGTTCATCGAGGCCATGATGGATATTCACAGGGATATCATGGAAATTAAAGAAGGCAGGGTCAGAGCCGAGGAGAGCGTCCTGAGGCATGCACCCCACACTTCGGAAGTACTCATGGAGGAGCAGTGGGAACGTTCCTATTCCAGAAAACATGCGGGCTCTCCCCTTCCCTGGGTGGCCCGGAACAAATTCTGGCCCGCAGTAAGCCGTATCAACGATGCCTACGGTGACAGAAACCTGGTCTGCTCCTGCGAGCCCATTGAGGCTTACCGGGAGGATCTGCATACAGTCGAATAAACCTATTACCCGGACCAATGGGATAAAACACCGATGGGATAAAACGAACCGTATTACCACAGCTCTTATTGGTCATCTCCCTGTCACTGGAAGCGAAGGAACAGAAGATCACCCTGCCGGATTCCTTTACCGATACTCTGACCGGGGCTGTCAGGGATTCCTTTACTGACGACCTGCCGGATTCCTTTACCGATACTCTGACCGGGGCTGTCAGGGATTCCTTGGTGCTGGCTCTCAATCTGGAATATCTTAGCGGGATCGAAGAATACCGGACTCCTTTCTTGCAGATCACTGTACTGGAGCGCATACTGGAGATCGATTCTACCCGCTATAACCACTGGTTTAACCTGGCAAGGGAGCATATCAGGATACACGAGTATCAAAAGGCAATCGGAGCGTTTCAGCACGGGCTCCACTTTTTCCCCGATAAAGAAAACCCGTCCCTGATCCAGGTCTATATCAGCCTGAGTTTCTGCTTCAATAAAACCGCCAGACATCAGCTCGAAAAGAAAGTTCTGGACCGGGCAGCTTTCATCGATCCGGATCACCCCGGGGTGATCGGCCGGTACATCATCAGCGCGCACTCCAGGGTCCGCTACAATGAAGCTGCACATTACCGCGACCGCCTGATCCGGATCCTCAGAAAAAAGGGGCTCAACGAGTCCCAGATTGCCAACCACCTGGGCAAACTCTACCTGAACACCGATTACCTGGTAGCCGAGAAGTATTTCCGGACAGCCCTGCAATACGACCCGGAAAACGTGGAGATCAAGGGGCATCTGGCCTGGGTCCTCATCCAGAATGCCCTGAAGATCAATGAAGGCATGGAACTGATGCAAAAGGTCCGTCTTGCAGATCCTGATAACCCGGTATATCTGCACCAGCAGGGATATGGCCTCTACCTCAGGGGTCAACTGGCACAGGCGCATGCCAACCTTCAAGCAGCCCGGGATCAGTACCAGCAATATAGCTTTGAGTTGGAAAACCATGTACGTATGGTGGAGGAGGCTATCGCAAAGGTAGAAGAATAGCCTGCTGGTGCAGGATCATATTGGTCTTGATCCCAGGGAAAGAAATATGAATAGATCCTCAAAAAAAGTGGCTCAAAACTTGGATTTTAATAGCGAAATACCCCAATAACATAAGGTGATTCCCCAAAATTGTCAACCAGGCCCTTCACATTGCAGGCCAGGCCCTTCACATTGCAGGCCGGGCCCTTCAAATTGCAGCCGGCCTTTTTCACTGCCGGAAGGGTTTTTCACTGCCGGAAGGGTTTTTCACACTGCAGAAAGGGCTTTTCACATTGCAGGCCGGGCCCTTCAAATTGCAGCCGGCCTTTCTCACTGCCGGAAGGGTTTTTCACTGCCGGAAGGGCTTTTCACACTGCAGAAAGGGTTTTTCACATTACAGGAAGGGCCTTTCGCATTACAGGAAGGGCCTTTCGCATTACAGGAAGGGCCTTAGGGACCTTTTTTATCGGTTTACTATACTTTTTAGGTAAACTATCGATAATAAATATTTTTTAAGAGATGTTTTTTATCCAAAAAATCATTAAAATAGTGAATAGCAAGATAATTTATATCTTAAATGAGTGACGCGCGGAATCGCTGCTTTCAGGAGGTCATTAATACCCCGATGACGGAAACACGCATTGTTACAGCATCAACTGATTTCCGGATTCCTGAAATTTGGAGATGTATAAACTTACAATCCGTTAAAAGTACTGAGCAAAATTCGTGATTTTCATCTGTGAACCGAAATCATTTACTGCTGGCCGGAGCATTTCTCACTGCTTCCATGGTTTTTACTCCGGTAACCAATGCCCAGGCCGGAGATGATCGGATCTCAGCCGTAACTCATCAGGATCCGGCCAAAGTCCGGGAATTTGTAGGGGCAGGTGTGAATGTGAACTACAGGGAACAAACCTACGGCAACACCCCTCTCACCAAGGCCTGCCAGTATGACCTTGTAGAAATTGCCCAGTACCTGATAGATAACTGTGCGGGCATCAACCTTCCAACAACCACAGGACACGATTTACTGATGGCTGCTGCTAATGGATCGGAGGAGTTGTTTATTCTGCTCCTCTCTATGGGTGCTGATCCGCTGCAGAAGCTGGAAAACGGCACTAGCGCCTTCACCATGCTGATAACGGGTATAGAAGTTTATCTGGGTGTATCATAGACAGGCATCAGAAAACTGCCCTTCGTAACCTCAATAATAGCCTCGCTATTGGATGTATAACCGGTAAAATGAAATGTTCCTTTGATGCTCGTATCAGAGAGTTCTGTTATAACCAGTGTGCCGGTTGAGCCGGAAATATCATCCAGAATATAAAAAGAATGATACGCATCGGAATAGAAGCAAAGAGCTTCATATTCGCCAGTGCCAAGGGAATAGCTACCTGTTTGCCCCGGAAAGTCAAACATCTGGAATGTGATGACCTCCTGTTCATTATTGGTTGCCCCGGAAATGACCAGGTAACCCTCGTCGTGAACAGCTCCAAGCTGGTCCTCCTCTGAAACGAAAGACTGTCCATCAATTCTGGCAGTCATATGGCTTTTATTCTTATCACTGTTCTCACCATTTGTTTCCTTTTCACAACTTTGGAATATCAGGCAGCCAACTACAACGAGCCCCGACAGATAAATAGCTAAAGTTTTAGACTTTCTCATCGTATACTGTTTTTTTAAAATGCTTTCTAAAACATATAATAATCGGACCGGGGATTTTTCAGTTCGAATAGAACCATTGCCAGCGGGGAGCCCCAAAGTGTTTTCCGCTACTGACCCTGCATTTTAACCGGGATGCTCCCGATAGCTGGAATTCTCCATCTTCGGTGATGACATAATCAATCTCGTGCAGGTCTCCGCCTCCCGGTTCATACTTATTAAACAGAAGCTGATTTGTCTCCGGAGAAGTACAAATATTGGTCGTATGTTTGCCGTCTACCAGCAGCCCGTCAGTGATATCGGAAATATCTCCATTGATCGTATTCAGTACTTTGACACGAGCATATGGATTGCTGTAACCCTCATTGGTCAGAAAAACCAGAAATGTACCGTCCCTGGTCCACGCAAGATCATAATGCTCCCCGGCATTGGGTTCCGGCTCATTGTATAGGATTTGTTTGTTATCGCCGGTTGCATCCATGATGATGATGGCATTTCCCCACCATATCCCACCAGGATTGGGCGTCCTCATAGTTCCGCGAAAGGCAATCTGTAAACCATCCGGCGACCACGACGGTTCACCCGGCCACCATAATTCTTTCCCTTCGATCAATTCCCGGTTCTGGGTAAGTTGCTGCAGGTTACTGCCATCCATGTTTATTGAAAATAAATTGCTCTCGCTTTCACCACCATCAGCCGGGTGTCCGTGGAATACAAGCCTGGGGGAGGACAAAGAAGCACTGACAGATTGAATATGCCACTGGGTCTTTGTTGTAATGGCGACCACATTGTCGCCCGTTTCACGATCGCAGGTATAGATCACCCGGACATGGCTGCCTTCAGGTTCTTTGGCCAGAAGAATGACCTTTTCGCTTTGATAACCCAGATACGCCCTTGCAAACTCAACCGGCGGAATACTGGGTTGAATATCCTGCAGAACACTTCCTGAAGAGGGGGAAACAATGGAATAACTGTGGCCTCCAGATTGAACGATGATCAGGCTGTCATCCTGAACAAGTTCTTCTTCACACGCCGGAAAGAGAATCAGCAGCAGAGCCAAACCTGCCACTGTGATTGTCAGCTTATTCATACTTGTTGGGTTTTGATTTTTATCAAATCTATCTCCAGGCGCGTGGATAGGACTTGTATCCGGCGGTGCAAAAGGTTTTAAAGGCAGTTTCAAAAAGTAGCAAAATCAGGAGATATCTGGTTATATGACTGATAATATACCCTCCGGAAGTACACCGTAAGAAAATGGCAGGGCGCTTCTTTGTCCTGACTGCCTGTCAGTCCAGCTGCATCAGGTAAGGGATCAGACTCTGATCGTTCTTAATTCCAAGTTTTCTTCTCAAACGATAACGGGTCGATTTGATAGCTGCCTCAGACCTGAAAGTGATGGCTGCTATCTCCTTGGTATTAAGGTTGAGCTTTAACAAAACTGCGATTTTCAACTCAGATGAAGTAAGTTCAGGGCAGATGGCAAGTATTCTCTTATAAAAACCAGCATGGATATTGTTGAAAACCTTCTCAAATTCTGTCCATGAATTGTTCTTGAGCTGGGTCTCAAGCTCCAAAACGATATTCCTGATGCTCCTGGTAAGTT
Source organism: uncultured Bacteroides sp. (assembly GCA_964604655.1). Classification (GTDB taxonomy): domain Bacteria; phylum Bacteroidota; class Bacteroidia; order Bacteroidales. The sequence goes on from CAZRZY010000143.1 coordinate 4,802, forward strand.
TTTCATTATCAAAATAATCTTCCATGAAGGATTTCAGCTTCTTTATAACATGGCCAATGGATTCATTGACCCGAAGCATTTCAAGTGCCTTGGAAGCAAGTTCGCGCTTTTTGGCATCGAGTTGTCCTTCCAACAGCAATTGCTCCTTTTCCCTTATCTCCGCCTCCTGCTCTCTGATGCTCTTTTCGGTCCGGTAAAGCTCTTTCTGCCTCTTCAGCCCTTTGGATTTATATCTAAACAGAATAAAAACCAGAACAAGGATGATCAGTGATCCTGATAGAGAAACATACAGCAACTGAATATTTCTTTTTTGCAGCTCATTGAGACCTTTAAGTATTTGAATTTCATCTTTCTTCCTCTCCGTCTGGAACTGCACCTCCAGCTCCCTGATGATTCTTTCCTTGTTGATTTCAGCCAGACTATCCTGAAGTGCCTTGTTGATCACCATATACTCATAGGCAATATCATACCGTCCCGACAGCGCCATGATGGGTGCCATGTTCAGATAGACAAAGTTTTTCAGGTTTAGATTTTTGAGCTTATCAGCAAGCGCAAGAACTTCCCCGATAATCTGTTCGCTTCTGTCCGTCAGGCCAGTATGATAATATGCCTTGGCCATTTCGATCATATTAACGCAGATCCCTGTATCGTCCCTCAATATCCGGAACTTTTCTAGTGAGGCCTCCAGCATGTTCAAAGCTTCATGATACTGACCTCTCCTAGCCAGTAAACTTCCGATGTTATATTCCGAACTCGCTATCGCTCTTTCTCCCCCGACGGCCTTTCTGTTCTGAAGGCTCATTTCATAAAACACCATTGCCGAGTCATAATTATTTGAGAATTCATAGGTCCTCCCCAGATTAGTGAAAAGTATGCTTTCCAATCCCGGGTCCTTGATATCTGAGGACAGAACAAGAGCCTCTTTGAAATAGGTTTTCGCCAGATCAAGTTCCGAACGGCTCAGGTGGACTTTACCGAGACCGCAGTAAGATAAATACAGGTTCTGGGTATTATTCGTTTTTTTACTGATCTCAATGGCATTCTGGTAACTCTGGATAGCCTTAGGATAGTTACCGGTGAGATCATTGATATTGCCTGAAAAAAGCTGATATATCATCATCCCGTCCCAGTCTTCCGTCTCCTCAAATAAAACCCGGGCTTTCTCAATACATTGGGTTGCCATAGTATATTGATCCTTATAATAAAATGCTTTACCCTGCCAGAAATAGCTCCTGCTGACTCCCTTTACAAAATCCAGTCTGGTGGATAAGATGAGCGCTTCCTGAAGGTAAAGCAGCGCTTTGTCTGCTTCTGTATAACAATAATGACTGCCCAACTCCAGCAGAATTTTGATCTTTGCAGTATCGTCAGGCATCATAGATAGTTGCTGTTCTAGCTGTGCAATATCCTTGCCAGCGGTATGGACAGAAAGGGAAAAGAAAAAGCAAACCAGCAATACCGTTTTAAGTTGTTGGAGCATATTCTAAATTCAATTCCAATAAATCTACCAATTTTCTTTGAATGGTAAATGATTCCTGAATACCCTGGAGAAAGGAAAAGAAAACGGATAGAGATGAAAACCGTTTTTGATAGTCCTGCAGTGTTCTATTTTCCTAATTAGACTAACGGCACAGGTGCTCCTAAACAGTCGCAATCAAGCATCCGGAATCCGTCGGCTAACGGTTCCGCCTGATTTGTAAACGGACTTCCGGTGGTGTGATTATTATTTCGTCCGATCCGAACTTGCTTTTTTTTTACTCCCTCCAGACCCCGTTTTCTCACCATCATCATTATCGCTAATAAAATCATCATTATCGCTAATAGATTTACGGTTTGTCAGGCGAAAGTCAAATCTAAAGGATGACAACCTTTAGCCGATGACAACCTTTAGCCGATGGCAACCTTTAGCCGATGGCAACCTTTAGCCGATGGCAACCTTTAGCCGATGGCAAC
>CAZRZY010000143.1:6854-10059 GCA_964604655.1 uncultured Bacteroides sp.
CTTTAGCCGATGGCAATCTTTAGCCGATGGCAATCTTCGATCCATTCTACACTGAAGAACCTGGTAGCTAGCTGTCAGGTTCTTCCATGCGACCGCTGCTGACGGTAATACACCACTCAGCCTGGCCATGTATAAGGATATGAGGTAATGCAAACCCTCCTGAAAGAGCCTGGGGGTAAATAGACCTTTACTCCTCCTCTATCAAATCAGCGTTCACTTTTGGAGAAAGGAACAGGAAGTTATCACAGATGATCTCTGTACTGTAATGCTTGTTCCCTTCTTTGTCATCCCATGCATTGGTGGCAATCTTCCCTTCCACGTACAAGGCATCCCCTTTGTTCACATGCTGCTTGACGATATCCGCAGCCTTGTTCCACACAACGATCCGGTGCCATTCGGTTCGCCGTATCTCCTCTCCTTCCTTGTCTTTCCACACTTCATTAGTAGCCAGGGGGAAATTGGCCACAAAGGCCTCTCCGTCCCTCTCCGACACCCTGGGGACCTCACCCACATTCCCTACCAGGGTTACTCTGTTTACTCCGTATTTCATCATGCTAAAAATTTGGTTACATGGGTTGATGTGATAAGGGGCGGTTAGATCGGTTACAAATTATGCATTGTACATCGTTCGTATGCGATATCTTTCATCAGCTGATTGTCCATTTCCATGCCGAGAAAGACCCGACAGATGCGGAAACTGCTATTTCCGAATGCAATACTTCGCAGATGCCGGTGGTCGTAGGATTGTTGATGCCTCTGATATCGGGATCGGCCCTAATCCAGAAGGGTTAAAGATGATTTTAAACGCTACCGGTGTCAACATTGTGATGGGTGCTGGTTTCTAAAAAGACCAATGGATACCCGATTGAAGAGCCCCGCCGCAAGCTTTAAGGGACCTTTAGCTCGGCTAATGCGCTCGCGGCACTCCGCGTCTCTGAAAAAATGCCATTGAATGCTTAGATATCAACTTCATTGAGATCGAAAGGCATATTTGGAAGCCCAAAATAGAATATGACCACTCTCTGACTGCATACACTTCCAGGAATGTCATAGAAGTCAGATAGGTGGACACCCTGCTTCTTAGGAAGGGACCAGATGTTAACAAAATCTTAAATTTGATCCGAAGTGACAACAAATGATCTCCTCTTCTGTTATCTTGGATTAACACATAAAAATATGGATATGAAAACACTACGTAACATCTCAGGGGCCTTTCTGCTCGCCACTCTGCTGGTAGCATGTGGCAGCAGCCCGAAACAAAATCAGACCGAAAGTACCGAAGATATGACTCAGCCCGCAACCGGTGAGGTTGCAGAAGTGAGTGTAGACCTTGGATCGAGCAATGTGAACTGGAAAGGAGAAATGCTCGGCATCTATCCCCATTACGGAACGGTTGATTTGCAATCTGCCTCCCTGACCATGCAGGGGGGGATGGTTTCTGACGGCCAGTTCGTCATCAACCTTCAGAGCATGACCGCCACCGATGATAATTACAGCGAGGAGAGGCCAAAGGAGAGGCTGATAGGCCATCTGAAATCATCCGATTTTTTCGATGTGGAGAACTATCCCACAGCCAGTTTTGTCATCAATGAAGTCAGCCGAGACGCAGTCAGCGGTGATCTGACCATCCGGGGAATCACCCATTCCGAGACTATTGAGGATGTGTCCATCAGGAAAGAGGGTGATACCTATATGATTTCCGGTAAACTCGTCTTTGACAGACAAAAATATGATGTCAAATGGGAGACAGGGGTACAGGACAGAGTGCTGAGCAACGATATCGAAATTCAGGTGGAGCTGGTGGCATCCGCCTAGATCATCACATTTCCTGAATTTTACCAGAGGGGCACTATTGTACGGCTCCTCTTTTTTTATTATTATACTCTGAATTGAAAAATGGTTTTATGCAACTATCCATGTCCGGAAGGAAGCAACATCCATATCTTGTTTCCTTACTTCTTCTTATGCTGCCGATAACTGCCGGCGCACAGAAATATGCTGAACATGGAATGGTGGTCTCCGACAATCGGCTCGCATCCGAGGCAGGTGTTTCCATTCTGGAAAATGGAGGAAATGCCATCGATGCGGCCGTAGCCACTGCTTTTGCACTGGCGGTGACGCATCCCCAGGCCGGAAATCTGGGAGGTGGAGGATTCATCGTCTACATGGATACTGCTTCGAAAGTGACCACCTTTGATTTCAGAGAAAAAGCACCGTTAGCTGCCACCCGGGACCTGTTCCTGGACGAACAGGGAACCTTGCCTGTGGGAGTGGATGCATCGGGAAGGCCTGCCACTGCGAATCACACCGGTTTGAAATCAGTGGGGGTTCCCGGAACCGTGGCAGGATTGTACCTGGCCCATCAGAGATACGGATCTCTTCCATGGGCCAGACTGGTGCAGCCGGCCATTGACCTGGCTATGGAAGGGTTCCTGCTATCATGGACGCTTTCGGATCATGCCAGATTTTTTCATGAGCATGCGACCACGGAATTCCTGCGGGAGTTTTTTCTGAATGATCAGGGCGAACCCGTTGGATTCGGGGAAATCTGGAAACAGCCGGAGCTGGCAGAAACCCTTACCGAGATCCGTGATCATGGCCACGATGGATTTTACCGGGGAAGGGTGGCACGGGAAATCACCCGGTATATGAGAGAAGAAGGAGGTTTGATCACCGGAGAGGACCTGGAATCGTATGAAGCCATCGAAAGGCTACCGGTCACGGGAACTTATAAGGATTATCAAATTTTCTCCATGGCCCCTCCCAGCTCGGGGGGTGTGGTACTGATCGAAATGTTGAACATGCTGGAACAGGTGCTTCACGACAGTATCGAATTTAACTCGGCACCCTATTTTCATCTGCTGGCCGAAGTCATGCGCAGGGGGTACTCCGACCGGGCCCACTACCTGGGCGATCCTGACTTTAACCCCGGGCTGCCTTTGGAAAAGCTTCTTTCCAAAGAGTACGCCGTCCGTAGAATGAGTGATCTGGATATGAATCAGGCTTCGGTCAGTGATACAACCCAAAGAACTCAGCTTCATGACTCCCCTCACACGACCCACCTTTCGGTAGTGGACCGGCACAGAAATGCAGTCTCTCTGACCTATACGCTGGAGTATTCCTACGGCTCGGGAATGGGTGCCCCCAGGCTGGGCTTCCTGTTCAACAATGAGATGGGTGATTTCAATCCGGTGCCCGGCCTGAC
>CAZRZY010000144.1:0-10051 GCA_964604655.1 uncultured Bacteroides sp.
ACCCACGACCTGCTGATTACAAATCAGCTGCTCTGACCAACTGAGCTACATCGGCGTACAAAGAACTTTCATAGAAAAACACCCTCCAAAATCGGTTCGCAAATGTATGAATATTTTGCGTACCACCCAAACATTCAACTCTCTTTTTCCCAAAGCAAAAAAAAAGCTGCCGAAGCAGCCTATTTAACAAGTTTTTATAAGGACTATTTCTTCCTGATTTTCCCCTTTCGTTTCACCAGTTGTTTCTTCAAAGCGTCGATGGAAAGATCGGTTGCCTCTTCAAATGTTTTGCATTGCTTTTTGGCAAAGACGGTGTGCCCCTTCACTTCCAGTTTAATCTCTACCAATTTATTTTCCCGGTCCGAGGAATCTTTATCCAGTCTGAGAAATACTTCAGCACCCAGGATGTCATCATACACGGCAGGCAGTTTTTTGACCTTGGTGTCGATAAATTCCAACAGCTTCTGATCTGCGTCAAATCGAATCGAATGCATCTTTAAATTCATAGGTACCTCCTTCTTTTTAAGCCCGGGGATGGGCACGGTTATAAATGGACTTCAATTTCTTGAACGTGTTATGGGTATACACCTGTGTGGCGGAAAGGTTCGCATGACCGAGCAGTTCTTTGATCGCCTGCAAATCGGCCCCGTGGTTGAGCATGTGTGTGGCAAATGTGTGTCTCAGGACGTGAGGGCTTTTTTTTCCCAGGGTAGTGACCATGGCCAGGTATTTCCTGACGATCCGGTAGACCAGCTGGTCATAGACCGCCTTTCCTCGTTCTGTCACCAGAAGAGTGTTCTCCCCGGGATCGCAGACCACCTGGCTGCGAAGTTCCAGGTATTCCCGGAGCGAGGAGACCAGGTCCTTATGCAGTGGAATGATCCGCTCTTTCGAACGTTTTCCGGTTACCTTCAGCTGCATGGTTTCAGCATCCACTGAACCGACTTTCAGATTCACCAGTTCACTGCGGCGCATTCCTGTCTGGTAGAGCAGGTCCATGATCAACCTGTTCCGGATACCGGAGAAATCATCTCCGAAATCGCAGTCTTCCAATAAACGGTCCATCTGCCCTTCCTCAACGAATGTGGGAACACGCTTATTCAATTTCGGTTTTATCACCTGATCCAGCGGATTGGAATCAAGCTCGCCCTGCTGAATGAGATACTTGCAATAGGTACGCAGGGAGGTCAGTTTGCGATGGACCGAACGGTTGGCATACTGCCGGTCCATCAGGTAAACCACCCATGTGCGGATGGTTCGTGGATGAAGATCCATACCTTCCTGTTCATTCTCCACACAGAAAGCATGGAATTGGGATAGATCGTTTTGGTATGCGCGAATGGTATGAGAAGCATACCGCTTTTCGGCCTGCAGATACTTCAGAAAATCCTCCATCCTGGTCATAGGCAGCAACTCAACTCCTGCCAAAAGCCCGGGATCTAATCTTCCTCCTGCTGCAACTGCTGAATATAGATGGCTTTAAGCTTCTGCTGGCGCTTCACTATAGAAGGTTTGGTGAATGCCTGGCGGCTCCTCAACTCCTTCACTACACCGGTCTTCTCGAACTTGCGCTTAAACTTTTTTAAAGCCCTCTCAATATTTTCACCCTCTTTAATGGGAATGACAATCATTTCAATCCTTTTTAAATTTCGAGCCGCAAATGTAGAAATTCATATCCATATTTTCAACTATACCCGAATAATTTATGATTGAAAATGACCGCAGTCGAACAGTTTATATGATTAGTCCAGGAATTTTGACAAATCCATTTATCATTTCCCAAATTATAAAAAAAAATGGCGTTAGTCAACAAGATAAGGTTTTATTCGTTCGATGACCGAATCTGCCCAGATATAGTTCTTCTTTAACTGCATGACCGTTACCGGTGGCTGTACAATGTCCCTGTACTGTACGAAAGATTTTACCTGTTCCAGATCCAGGTAAGGATGCCTGAGCAATTCCCTGAAACTGACTGAGTCGAGATCCATCTTTCTCACAGCCGTTGGATCAACGCTCAGACTTCCACGAATCTGAAGAAACGTCTCCTGGCTCAGTCCGTAGACCTGCTGCAGCTGATCTGCAAAGACAAAACCACCCAGCAGATTCCTGAATTTGATGATTCTTCCCGCCAGCACCGGACCGATCCCCGGCAGCGGAAGAAGATCCGCGGAATCGGCCCTGTTTATATCCACCACGGGGACCTGGGGACGGGAGAATGCCTCACCGGAGGAAATGACCAAAGAGCGTTCTTCACGATCCGTCTGACCGGACTTCACTTCACGATCCGTCTGACCGGACTTCACTTCAGGATCGGTCTGACCGGACTTCACTTCAGGATCGGTCTGACCGGACATTTCTGCAAGATGCAGCTCCTTTCTGATCGCCCGGCACTCCTCTCTGAATCGATCCATTCCCGGTGGCGGTTTTTCCGGTAAAAACGAAACGGTCAGGCGGACAAAGATGGAGCAAAACAGCAGGACACCCACCGCCAGCAAGGCACGTTGTTCCCCCCGGGGCAAAAGATACCATTCCCTGACAAAGTTTCTTCTCATCATGAGATGGATGTGACCGGAAGGGTTCAGATCAGCCTACAGAGGGGAAAATAGTGACCAGCCGGCTGTACACTCCAAGAGCGAACAGCAGGGCGATGGCCAGCGGTGCCACAAATTTTACCAGAAAGATAAAGAGCCGGTAGTAACTGATCCGGTAAGTGCCATCGCTGGATAGTTCCTTCCTGGAGTCCTTAGCAGAAAGGAACCAGCCGATAAACACCACAATGAAGAATCCTCCCAGGGGCAGCAGGAGATCGGGTGATGCGTTGAATACATCAAACACATCGGAAGAAACCGTGCAAACAATACCCAGAAGACCTACCGAGAAGACGGCTAGCACCACGGAACGAACCCGCGACATTTGAAGCTGTTCCGAGAAATAGGCCACGATCACCTCCAGCACCGATATGGTAGAGGTAATGGCAGCGAAACATAGAAGCAGGAAAAAGATAAATGCCCAGATCAATCCTCCCGACATGCTCTGAAAAATCACGGGAAGGGTGATATAAACCAGTTGAGGCCCTTCGCCGGGATCGATGCCGAAAGCGAAGACGGCCGGAAAGATAGCCATACCAGCCACCACAGCAATACATGTATCTGCCAGCGCCACGTTTGCTGCCGCATTGGCCAGATTCTCCCGCTTCTGAATATAGGAACCGTAGGTGATCAGGGTCCCCATCCCGATGGAGAGGGAGAAAAATGCCTGACCCAGCGCTTCAACGATGATCTTCAGCGGCTCCCTCCCGATGGCTGAGAAATCGGGTTTAAAGAGAAAAACCAGACCCTCACCCGCCCCTTCCAGAGTCACCGATCTGATCACCAGGACCAGGAGCAAAACCAGGAGAACGGGCATCAGTACCTTGGCATATTTCTCGATCCCGTTCTTCACTCCAGAGGCTACAATATAACCGGTGAAGAACATCATTACCGCAAACCAGATCAACGGCCGCCAGATCCCTCCTACAAAGGATTCATAATGGTCGCTGAAAAAACTTCGAAGCGCATCGTTGCTCATCTCCGAGAAACCGATCCTGCCGGACAACGCCATCCATTTTACCGATTGGACCAGGTACTCCAGGGTCCATCCGGCCACCACGGTGTAGAAAGCAAGAATGATAAAGGCGGATATCACACCCAGCAACCCGACAAGGTGCCATTTCCGGTCAGGAGCAAGTTTTTTGAAAGCGCCCACAGGGTTGCGCTGTGCAGACCGTCCGATCACGAACTCGGACATCATTACCGGAAGTCCGATGGCTGCAATGAACAGAAGATAGATCAGCAGGAATGCTCCTCCCCCGTTCTGACCCAAAACATAGGGAAACCTCCAGATGTTGCCCAGTCCGATGGCTGAACCGGCCGCCGCTGCGATCACCCCAAACTTGGAGGTGAAGCTCTCCCTTTCACCTGATCCCCCTGCGAGCATCTCTAACTCAGGACCTGTCGATGCAGTTCAGGTCGTCAAATGCTACTTTCAGGCGCTCGATCATCGATTTTTCGCCCTCCCTGAGCCATTTCCTGGGATCGTAATACTTTTTGTTGGGCTTGTCCTCCCCTTCCGGATTACCGATCTGCCCCTGCAGATAACCGTGGCTGGAAGCTTCAAACGCCCTCACACCGTCCCAGAAGGCCCACTGGGTATCGGTATCGATGTTCATCTTGATCACTCCGTAACCGATGGCTTCACGGATCTGCTCCTGGGAAGAGCCTGATCCACCATGGAATACAAAGAACAACGGCTTTTTACCCAACCCGTATTTCTCCTCCACGAACTTTTGTGAATTATCCAGGATCTTGGGGGTCAGTTTCACGTTTCCGGGCTTGTATACACCATGCACGTTTCCGAAAGAAGCAGCGATGGTGAACTGGTCACTAACCTTGGAAAGCTCCTCATAGGCATAGGCCACATCCTCGGGCTGGGTGTAAAGCAGGGAATTATCAAGTCCCGTATTGTCCACGCCATCCTCTTCGCCTCCGGTCACCCCCAGTTCAATCTCCAGGGTCATGCCCATCTTGCTCATCCGTTCCAGGTAGCGTTTGCAGATTTCGATATTCTCCTCCAGGGGCTCCTCGGAAAGATCGAGCATGTGGGAACTGAAGAGAGACTTCCCCCACCGTTCGAAATGCCGCTCACCCGCATCCAGCAGTCCATCGATCCAGGGAAGAAGCTTCTTGGCCGCATGGTCGGTATGGAGAATGACGGGTACCCCGTACTCTTCAGACATATAGTGCACGTGCTTGGCACCGCTGACCGCACCGGCAATAGCTGCCTTCTGGTTCTCATTGGAAAGCCCTTTTCCGGCGAAAAAGACCGCACCGCCGTTGGAGAACTGGATGATCACCGGAGAATTGACTTCCCTGGCAGCTTCGATCGTTGCATTCACCGTATTGGTTCCCACTACGTTGACGGCAGGCATGGCGAATTCCTCAGTCTTGGCAATGGAGAGTACTTTTTGTAGATCTTTTCCGGTGACAACACCGGGTTTTACGACATCTAAAATCTTATTGGACATGATCTGATTTTTTGAGGTTTGGGTATGTAATTTTGAGCGAACAAAATTAGAATAATAATTGGGATTATCAACTCAATCAGAAGGGATACCCGATGGCAATATTGAAGGTGAGATCACTGCCGGAAATACCTGAATTTCCGGGCAGCCAATGAGATCCTTCAACGGTATAAGGGCTGCGAAGGGGGATCCCCAGATCGAACCGGAAAATAAAGAAGCTGAAAACCATCCTTGCACCTGCTCCGGTGCCAACCGCCAGTTCCCTGTAAAAGCGGTTGAGCTCGAATCCGGCTCCTTCCCTGTCATCTTCCGGCGAAAGGGACCAGATATTCCCCACATCCAGGAAAAGCGCACTCTCCAGCTTCCAGAACAATTTAAACCGGTACTCCATATTGGCCTCCAGTTTAACATCACCGGTCTGGTTGGGATAGGGGGTCTCTTCCAGATCACGATAGGAGCCCGGCCCCAGATTTTTTACCCGCCATGCCCGGATACTGTTGGCCCCGCCAGAGAAGTACTGCTTCTCAAACGGCATGGCAGTGGAATTCAGATATGCGTACCCTACCCCTGCAAATCCCCTTATCACCAAAGTGTTATCCTTATACAGGTAGGTATAGCTCCGCAGGTCGATATCTGCCCTAACATACTGTGTGAAATTTACCCCCAGCAGCTGATACGCTTCATCTCCCGGATCGGGTGCCAGTAGTCTGAAACCCGAATAAAGCAGGTTGCCGGCTGTTTCCAGGTTCAACCGGATCGACTGAAAACTCTGGTTTTTCAACAGCCTCTGATTGGACCAGATCATCGAATAACGGGTATCCACAATGAGATGGGGCTCATAACTGTAGAACAGATACTTCCCCTCCAGCCAATCCTGAAATTCCTGCGACTTGAATGGAGTAAGGATCAGACTGGCTTCCACGGGATATACGCGATGGGAAAGGTTGTTGGTCTGGCGCCATTCATAACCAAAAGATGTATTGGCAATCGTACGGATGTAGTCGGGCCGTTTCTGATAGTTGTAGGAGATCCGGAAATTGGTCTGGGGATTGTATTTGCGGATGAATTGATCGGTCCGGAACGGAAGCAGGAAAATGGGGAGCCGAAGCCTTGCATCCACCCCGAACTCCTGCATCAGGCCCAGGGAACCATCCAGTGAGTCACTGGCAGTGTTTGTTTCGCTGAGGGTCTCGATGGCCCCGCGAAAGGAGAGTTCGAACCGTTCCGATCCGCCGAACAGATTCTTGTGCTGATAACTGATATTTGCCGCCGCTCCGATGTTTCCGCCGGAGTTGGTACCCTCCAACTTCAATGCGTAGGATTGACGCGTAGCAGGTGCGATAAACAGTTCACAATCGAGCATCCGGTCCAACTCCTCCAGCTCCCTGAACCGGATATCCACCATCTGGAATGCACTGAGTGAAGAGAGGTCCCGGTAGGTCCGCTGCACATCCGATGCATCATAGAGGGAACGGGGCATGATATAGTTCTTCTGGGTAACCATGGAGGGACGGATATTCGGTTTACCACTGAATATCACGAATACGCTGTCATACTGAAGGGTATCTTTCCCGGCAGAATCAGGAATATTGCGGGACATGGCATCGAAGTCGGTCACCATATACACATTCCTTATCTGGTAAACGGGGTGGGTGGTCCGGATCAGCCTGCCGGTGCTGTCCTGCAGGGGATAGTTACGGATCGCCAGCGTCAGATCGACCTGATAGCCCTGAAGAGCGCTGTCCACATCGTAGTAAATGAAGTCTCTGCTGAAGTTGAAATATCCCTGGTTCCTTAGAAGGGTCTCAATGCGCGCCCGCTCCTCCTGAAGCACGTCCACATCGAAGAGTGCCTGTTTCTTCAATAAGCTCGAAGCCGTATCCGCCAAGACCGGGCCGGAAAGAGTGGCATCCTGAAAAAAATAGTTGATCTCCCTGATCCTGTAGGGAATATTTGGCGTTACCCTGTAATGCACACTAACCCTTCGCTTTTGAAAAATGGCAGTATCGGAGACCTCCGACTGATAGAATCCTTTGTTTCGCATGTAGAGGGAAAGTTGTTCGGAAGACCGCTCCTTTAATCCCTCGTCATAAATCACAGGCGGCTCGCCGATCTGCCGGAGCCAGTTGTTGAAACCATTCTCCTTGTCCGGATCAGAAAGATTATAGAGGGAAAGGTAGAATCTCCAGAACAGGATCTTCTGATTGGGTTTTTGCTTAATAAAGTCGTTCAGCTCACGCTTGTCATACTGTCCATCTCCGGCCTCAATCTTATATTCATGCAACAAATACTCGTCCTCCGGTACATACTTGGTGGCATTGCAGGAGAACAATGCGAGCGGAAAAACCAGGAAGAACAAGTATGGGATTCTTTTATTCAATACAGGTGCTAAAAGTGCAAAAATACGAATTTTAATGCTCCCGATATATTTCTGATATTTACACCTTATCCTTATTACCGATGATCTCCCAATCCCAGATTAAGCTGTTACGCGCGCTGCACCAGAAAAAACAAAGGGACCGGCACAGGATCTATCTGGCAGAAGGGGAGAAGTTGATTAAGGAACTCACTGGCACGGGACCTGAAACAGGACACCGAATGGAGCAGCTGTTCGCCACCGGGGAGTGGATCGAAAAACACGGTACCCTGCTGGCAGGTTTTACCGGCAGGATCATACAGGTTACTCCGGCAGAAATGAAAAAAATCTCCACCATGGTCACCCCGCCCGGTGTGCTGGCCATGGTCACCATGCCTCCGCCCGGGCCTTCACTCGATACCCTTCGCCATGCCCCGGCCCTGGTATTTGAATCGATCCGCGATCCCGGGAACCTGGGTACCGTTATCCGGACGGCCGATTGGTTCGGTTTCCGGCATCTGGTCTGTTCACCCGACTCGGTAGACCTGTTCAATCCGAAAGTAGTTCAGGCCACCATGGGAGCCATCGCCAGGGTGCAGGTACATTATATGGGGATCGGAGAACTGCTGGTTCGGGAAGAGATCCTCGGGAAACCGGTTTACGGAACCTTCCTTCAGGGAGAGAGCATCTATATCACCCAATGGGAAAAGGCTCCCCTGATCCTGTTTGGAAATGAATCGAAGGGCCTGTCCGGCAGGTATGACCGATACATCGGAAAGAGATTGCATATTCCCCCCTTCGGGCATAGCGGCGAGGGCTCCGAATCCCTCAATGTGGCCTCCTCGGTAGCGGTGGTCTGTTCAGAATTCCGCAGGAGAACAGGTACTTCCGGCCCTATTCAAAATGGAAATTGAGCATGACGATGTAGGAGTTGACCCGGTCAATGGACTCCACGAACTGGAAATGTGGGGGCCTTCCTTCATCGGATAAGATATTTCGTAACCCTACCGCCAGTTTGATCTCGGGAGCAAATTTAAAATACCGAAGATAGGTATCCACACCAAATCCGAATTCCACGTAGAGGTCGGCCGGCTTGAATTTGACATACTCACTGGATTCTCCGTCGAACTCCTGTTTGGCAGACATATCATACCGGAAATTGAGCCCTCCTATCAGATAGGGACGGTAGTTGTTCACCCTCTTTGACCTGTATTTCAGGTGAAGGGGAAAATCGAGGAAACTGGGACCCAGTGCCACCGGGTTGTCGGCATCGGCAATCTGTACCAGGCTTCCCGTTCCGGTAGCACGGTCATACTCATAAAATGAGATATTCCTGGAGCCAAAACTGATCCCCGGAAGAAACCTCAGGTTCCAGTTCCTGTTCAGCCTCAGATCCGATATGGCGTTTACCTGGAACCCTGGCAGCAACTGGCTCACATCTGCGAATATGAAATCCCGGGCATCGTAATTCCGTACAAATCCCAGATCCATGGAGTTAAAGCCCACCGTAAATCCGAAATGGATTCTTTTCAGGTCGAATGCCGGAAGATTCCTTGGCCTCTCCTCCTGCGAAGCAGCACTTAAAGTGACCAGGAGCGAACCTATGACCAGGAGCGTTTTTTTCATTACTGGATAAACGGGTAAATCAGGGGTATAGTATGATGGTTTTGGGAATCAGTCTCCCAGGATCCGTTCCAGGGCATTTTCAAAGTCGCGTGCATAATCGGAGATAAATCCGAAGGAGACGTCGTCCACCCGTAGTTCCTCCTTGGTGACATGTCCGAGCGCCGAGAAGTGTATCTCCCTTTCCATCATGAAATCGAGAAACTCCGTCTCCTGTTCCGGAGAAACACTGACCACCACACGGCTTTGAGATTCACCAAAAAGAAAAGCATCGCCGCGAATCTCAGCCGGCGAAGTCACATCGAACCCCAGTCCATCGGGCAGACCGCACTCCACCAGTGTTACAAAGAGTCCACCGAGCGAAACATCGTGGGCGGAAGTAACCATCCGCTTTCCTACCAGTTCTGAGATCACCTTTTGAAGTTTAACCTCATATTCCAGATCGAAGGAGGGTGCTGCCGACTCATTAATCAGGTGAATGAAAGAGAGATATTCCGAAGACGAGATATCGTTGTCGGAGCGGCCGATCAGGAAGATCATATCCCCCTTTCTCCTGAAGCTCACGGTCATGACCTCTTTGTGATCATCGAGGATACCCACCATCCCGATCACCGGAGTGGGGATGACCGAAGCGATATCCTCCCCGTTATGGGTCAGATTATGAAAGCTCACATTTCCTGCCAGCACAGGAATGGACATCTTCCGGCACACTTCAGAAATCCCTTTGATACTCTCGGCAAAATCGTGGTACACATATGGATCGGAAGGATCTCCGAAATTGAGGCAATCGGCTACGGCCAAGGGCTTTGCTCCGGAACAGATGATGTTCCGGGCTGCCTCGGCAACGGCGATCATGGCCCCTTTGCGTGCTTCCAGCTTTCCATACCTGGAATTCCCGTCCACACTCATGGCCAGCGCCTGTTCAGAACCATTGAGCTTGATAATCCCCGCATCGGAAGCATAGACACTGTTCATGTTGGCCAGGCCCGCCATGGTATCCAACTGTTCGTAGA
>CAZRZY010000145.1:0-9876 GCA_964604655.1 uncultured Bacteroides sp.
GCAGGGGCTGCGCGGGGCTGGGCGTACCTCGTGCAGGTACTCCTCCAGCTCGCGGGTATTGGGAAATACGCGGAACACCTCGTCATCGGAGGCCACTCTGCTGAACAGGGAACCTGCCAGCAATGCCCTCCGGATTCCCGACTCTCTGATCCAGTCCACCAGTGAGCGGTGCTCTTGCTCGGTCCCCTCGCCCAGCTCCGCCATATCACCAAGGATCAACATGGCATGATCGGGATCCAATTCCAGCACTCCCTTGATCGCCTCCCGCATGCTGGTCGGATTGGCGTTGTAAGAATCGAGGATCAGCCGGTTGGATCCGGTTTCGATTAATTGTGAGCGCTGGTTCTGAGGAGTGTACCCGGATATGGCCCGGGCAATCTGTTCGGGCGGCACCTCAAAGTAATACCCCACTGCAGCTGCCAGCAGAACATTCTGGAGATTATAGGGTCCTACCAGACGGGTGGGGATGGGCAGGCGTTGCGAACCGGTATCCAGTTCCAGCTGCAGAAAAGGAGTGTGTCCTGAAATACGGCATTGGAGAGGTATATCTTCCCCGTCTCCCACCACCAGGGACCGGACGCCTGTGGCGGATGCCTTTCCCAGCAGGAGTTTGTCACTTCCGTCAATGATGGCGGCACCTCCGTTGGAGGCCAGGTATTCATAGAGCTCCCCTTTAGCATGCAGGACCCCGTCCAGGGAACCGAATCCCTCCAGGTGGGCTTTTCCCACGTTGGTGATCAGACCTGCTTCCGGGGCTGCGATCCTGGAAAGCTGACCGATCTCCCCGGAGTGATTGGCCCCCATCTCCACCACTGCCAACTCTTCGTCTTTCAGGGAGAGCAGGGTGAGTGGCACCCCGATATGGTTATTCAGGTTTCCGCGGGTGGACAGGGTTTGATAGCGGGTGGACAGGACCGCATGGGCCAGCTCCTTGGTGGTGGTCTTCCCGTTGCTTCCGGTAATGGCCAGTACTCGCGGAGATACGCGGAACCGGTGAAAGCGGGCCAGATCCTGCAGCAATTCAAGCACCGAAGGTACATACAGCACCCTTTCTCTTCCCTCCAGCTCCTTCCGTCCGGTAATGGCCAGCCGGCACCCTTTCTTCACTGCATCGGGCACGTAGAGGTTCCCATCGAACCGATCCCCTTTCAGGGCGAAAAAGAGTTTTCCCCCCAACTCCTGACGCGAATCGGTGGAGACCCCCTCCGAGGCCAGAAACTCACCGTGAAGCTTTCTTACCAGGTCCGAAGCACCCTGCTGAGATGAAATGCCTGCTGAACGATTATTCATATGCGAAAAGAGAAGAAGCTGCCCCGGTGAGAGACAGCTTCCCGAAAAATGTGTTCAAAAACTTCGCCGGTTAAAACCCGGTCGGGGTTCCCACACGGGTCATGGCGCAGCGGAAACCGAGATCGTCCCTGGCTTCTGTTTCCAGAAGGTACCTGCGTTCGCCCGGGCTGAGCCAGTAGGCACGGTCCTTCCAGGAGCCTCCCTTGTATACCCTGACCTGGTCATTCAGCATGGAAAGCCTTTCATCCTCCTGATTCACATACATGGAGTTGGAGCCGTCATAGTCTGCTGCGCTTTTCTCCCCGTCGAAGTATACCGATTCCTTATCACCATCCAGGTAATTCCGGTAGTCGGACCTGCGGTAGTTGAAACGGTTGGCCGCATCGGCTTCGGTAATGGGCTCTCTCCTGATCCGGCCTATGCTGTCGATCACCGGGCTGTCATTGGCATCCCTGACCATCTTGTCGAACTGGTTCCCCCGGAAAGGACGGAAATCGGAGAAATCCTGGAAGCTCATGGGACGGAATACATCCTGAACCCACTCGTTCACGTTCCCGGCCATGCAGTAGAGGCCGTAGTCGTTGGGCCAGTAGGATCTGACCGGCACGGTAATGGACCCTGCATCGTTCAGGCTTCCGGCTACCCCCATCAGGTCGCCTTTGCCCCTGACGAAGTTAGCCCTCATTTCCCCCATGTTCCGCGGATCGTCGTTGCGGACATTGTGACCGTTCCAGGGATAGGTCCTGCGTTCCCACACCAGTTCATCCACCGAGTTCCCGATCAGGCCAATTGCGGCAAATTCCCATTCTGCCTCGGTAGGGAGCCGGTAATTGGGGAGCAGGATCCCGTCCTCCACCGTCACCAGTCTCGATTCCACATTGGGATTCAGGCTCTCGATGGGATTGATGATATTGGGGGTGTAGAGGCCATAGATGTAGGCCTCGGTATTGAAGTTCCGCTCATCCTGCTGATCCGTGGAGAGTTCGATGTGACCCATATCCACCAGGATCTTCTCATTGACCCTGTCGGTTCTCCAGATACAGTAATCCTGTGCCTGCAGCCAGTTCACACCCACCACCGGATACTCGTTGAAAGAGGGATGGCGGTAGTAATACTCCACATACGGTTCATTGTAAGCCATGGGGTCGCGCCAGACCAGTGTATCGGGCAAGGCTGCCTCGACCACCTGCGGGTTGTTCATCCCGAAAACGCGGTTCAGCCAGTTGACATACTCCCTGTAGTCCACATTGCGGACCTCGGTAACATCCATGTAAAAGGAACTGACGGTCACTCTTCTCGGAACATTGTCCCATTCAAAAAGGATGTCGTCCTGGGTCCTTCCCATGGTGTATGTGCCACCCTCGATCAATGTAAGGCCGGGTCCGGTCTCCTGTTCCGCAGCGGTCTTCACTTCAAAGCCTCCGTTCTCCGGATCGTTGTAAGCCCATCCGGTGGTGGTTGAAACCTTGCCAGAGGTGGTAACATCCTGTCCACCACATCCCCAGAGCATCATGGCTGCTACAAGGATCGGGACCAGTCTCATCATCATTTTCATGGCTTAATGCGTTTTTCAGTTTTAATTTTGATCGTGCGCAATTTAGAAACTTCTACCAAAAGTAACTAAAAACTCGGACATTTTATTGCCCTGCGTTTCGCTGATTTATAAAGGTTTTCAAAAATTATCACCAGTGAAATCTCGTGTGCTCCCAGGCTCGGAACATGGACATCGGGAGCCGATATTTTGGCATCGTAACTGTAACGGATCCGGAACTTGTCGGTACCATAACCCATAGAGAAGATCATCGTCCCGAAAGAGAAGAGCAGATCCTGACGGAACCAGACCCCTCCCAGGAGGTTGTTGTAGTGGATCTCCAGACCGTAGTTCAATTGTTGATAAATATCCTGTTGCATGAATACCAGGTTGGGAGATAACTGAAGTACTTCGGTCCCCAGCCGCTTCTCATAGACCGGTATCATAGCCCCGAAATGTGCAGTGTATCTCCTGGATAATTTCGTATTCGGATCAGATGAAGGTGCCGTATAAGGTTCGAAAAGGTGGTGTACGGCAATCCCCCCGTAGAAGATCTGGTAAAATGCACCGAATCCCACAGCAAAGTCAGGATACAATTTGGAGTATCCGGTGAGCGTGGTGGTACCCCCGCCGTAGAGCTCCTCGGGAAGAACAAGTCCGCCGGGATTCATGCTCCGCTGACCCGCCGAAGCCTGGAACCCTCCGGTAATGGTCAGCCGCGAGGTAACCTGTAAATGATAGGCATAAAGGGCATCGATCGAAAGGGTGTTGAAGACACCCCCGCCCTGCCGGTCGTTGATCACATGAAAACCCAGACCGCCCTGCAACAATGAAAAGTACTGATCATAAGAGGCATGATAGGTGGAGAACGGATCGGTAGCACCGGGCCACTGGTTCCGGTATCCCAGATAGACCTTGGCGGGCCCCTCGATCCCCGTCATGGCCGGATTCAGGTAGAGCGGATTGGCGTAGAACTGCGAAAACGCAGGATCCTGAGCTTCCAGCTTCTCCTGGAGAATGAAGATCATCACCAGCACCAGGCTCCCTGTCAGGCTCCCTGTCAGGCTCCCTGTCCCCCTTGCATTATATTTCCCACATCCCCTCAACGTTACAGAATTTACAGACTTTGCAAACTTTATGGACTTTATGGACTACAACAATGTTTTGTCAGGTTCGTTATAGTATAACGTCTAAACAAACGTCCGGATATCATTTAACATTGCTTTCGTTCCAATAACCGATGAAGAAGCTGGTTCTTTTCCTCCTCCTGGCACTCCCCCTGCCCCTGGCCTCACAGGTCGAAAACGTGGCGATTCAGTGGGATACACTCCAAAACCGTCTGTTCTTCACTCATGCATTATACGAGGATAGCCTCAATTCGTTACCCTATTATACCAGAAAGTTGAAATGGGACCATCCGGGAAAGGTGCCCCGGGTCTCGGTCCGTGTCCGGAAGGTTTCCGATCCGGGGGAATCTGCCTGGAGCGGAATGTGGACCGGACATGTGCAGGAAGCCCCCCTGGTGGAGTCTGAACTGGTGCGGGAGGCGGGTACCTTTTACGTCCAGCTGAAGATATTGCCTTTTATCCGGAAAACTCCGGAAAAGCTGGAACGGGTGGATTCCCTGGAGATCATCCTGGAACCCCGGCTGGCTCTGGCCAAACTGAAAAGCACCGTAACCGGTGATTGGTCCGGTCAGTCGGTGCTGGCTTCGGGCGACTGGTACAGAGTGGCTGTGGAGCAGAGCGGCATTCACCGTCTGACCTATGAACAGCTGGCAGAGATCGGGCTCTCCAACCCGGCCACCGCCCGTGTGTACGGATCGGGGGCCAAATTGCTGCCCGAAATGTTCCTGGAGGGTCATACGGATGATCTTTCACCGGTTCCCGTATATATGGACAAGGGCAGTGACGGACTCTTCGGTCCGGGCGATTTCCTGCTCTTCTATGCCCGGGGTCCGGTCAGCTGGAACTACAGCGTCGAAGAGGAGATGTTCAATCACCATCTGCACACCTACTCCTGGAGAGGATTCTATTTTCTCACCAGTGACATGGGGACCGCCGATCCGCCGGAGGAGCTGTCGCTGAGCACGCTCACCCCCAGCTATACCGTCAATACCTACGATTTCAGGGACCACCTGGAAGAGGAGACCTACAACCTGATTAACTCGGGGAAAGAGTGGTTCGGCGACAACTTCAATGTGAACCTGCAGGAGAACTATCCCTTTGCCCTTCCCTCCCGGGTTCCGGATGAACCCCTGCAGATCGCGGTCCGGGCTGCCGCCCGCTCCAATGACCCCACCCGCTTCCGGATCCTGGCCAACAATGACCAGGTGGGCTTTCTGGAGATCAACGGGACCAACCTGAGTAACTATACGGCCACTTACGCCTACGAGAACAGGAAGATATTCACCTATCTTCCCTCGCAGGACAATGTGACGGTGACCCTGGAATATGAGCGTCCCGACGCCAATTCCGACGGGTGGCTCAACTTCATTACCCTGCAGGCAAGGAGTCTTTTACGCATGACGGGCGATGAGCTGCTTTTCCGGGACAGCAGGAGTGCAGGACCGGAAAATGTGGCCGAATTCAGGCTGGAGGGCAGTGACGCCAGCACCCTCATCTGGGATGTGACCGATGCCGGAAATCCAAAGCAGATTCCCTACACGCTCTCCGGGTCGACCGCAACCTTCAGGCTCGATACCGATGAACTCCGCGAATTTGCAGCGTTCCGGACAGGAGGCAGTTTCCCTTCACCCATCTACGGGGAAGAGGGACTGGGCAGGGTAGAGAA
Source organism: uncultured Bacteroides sp. (assembly GCA_964604655.1). Classification (GTDB taxonomy): domain Bacteria; phylum Bacteroidota; class Bacteroidia; order Bacteroidales. The sequence goes on from CAZRZY010000145.1 coordinate 5,615, forward strand.
CCAGAACCTCCACGGATTGGAGCACCCCGATATGGTGATTATCACTCCTGCCGGATTTCTGGAAGAGGCACAGCGTCTGGCCGATCACCGGGAAAGCAATGACGGGCTTTATGTGGCAGTGGTCCTTCAGCAGCAGGTCTTTAACGAGTTTTCTTCCGGAACCCCCGACGTGACCGCCATCCGCAACTTTATGAAGATGTTCTACGACCGTTCCGGAGGCGGGGGCGGTGACAGTGTTGCAGGTGGAGATAATGGCAACAACAACGCCTGCCGTTACCTGCTGCTTTTCGGGGACGGTTCCTACGACAACCGGGGTAATCCGGAGCTGGCCAACAATCCCAACCTGATCCTCACTTACCAGTCCGACAACTCCCTCTCTCCTACCCGCTCCTATGTGTCGGATGATTACTTCGGTCTGCTCGATACCAACGAGGCGATGTACAGCGGGCTCCTGGATATCGGGATCGGACGGTTGCCGGTCTCCGACCTGGAGGAGGCCTCCGATATGGTCGACAAGATCACCGGGTACAGTGATGCGAAAAAGCAGGGGGAGTGGAGGAACCAGATCTGCTTTATCGGAGATGATGAGGACTCCAATATCCACATGCGGCAGGCCGAAGAGCTGGCCTCCTATGTCCAGGAACGGTATCCGGCATACAACCTTCAGAAAATCTACCTGGACGCCTATCCCCAGGAGGAACTGGCTACCGGTCCCCGCTATCCCGACGTGACCCGCCTCATTAACAACCAGGTGAACCGGGGTTCCCTGATCATTAACTATACCGGTCACGGCGGACCCAATGGATTGGCTCATGAAAAGATCACCACCACCAACGATATAGGCTCCTGGAGCAATCAGGGCATGCTTCCGCTCTTCATGACTGCTACCTGCGAATTCAGCCGGTATGACGAATACGACCGGAAGGAAGACCAGGAGAAGACCTCCGCCGGCGAAGAGGTGCTGCTGAGCACCAGCGGAGGGGGGATCGGGCTCTTTACCACTACCCGCCTGGTCTACTCAGGCCCGAACCATGTGCTCAACGAGCGGTTTTACGAAGTGGTATTCGAAAAGGACGAAAACCAGGAAAATTACCGGCTGGGCGACATTATCCTATACAGCAAGAACAACACCGGAGCCGGGATCAACAAGCGGAATTTTACCCTGCTGGGCGATCCCTCCATGAGGCTTGCCTACCCGCAGCACCGGGTGGTGACCGACTCCATCAACGGGTATGACATCCGGGCGGTCCGGGACACCCTCTCGGCATTTCAGTGGGTGACCGTTGCGGGACATCTGGAGAGTCAGACCGGAGCCTTCATGAACGATTTCAACGGAACAGTCTACCCGGTGGTCTTCGACAAGGAGCGGACTATCGAGACCCTTTCCAACGACAATGATCCGGTCTGGAGTTACCGTACCCGGAATAACATCCTTTACAGCGGCAAGGCCACGGTGACCGGCGGTCGTTTTTCCTTCGGGTTTTTCGTACCCAAGGACATCAATTACTCCTTCGGGCCCGGAAAAATCAGTTATTACAGTGAGAACAACGTGGTCGACGCCCACGGGTCTTCGGAGGAGTTCCTGGTGGGGGGCATCGGCGTTGAAAATGCGACCGACTCCCAGCCGCCGCAAATCGAACTCTTCATGAACGATACCTTCTTTGTATCTGGCGGAGCAACCGATCCCCATCCCACCCTGCTGGCCTATGTCAGTGATAACTACGGGATCAACACCACCGGTAACGGGATCGGTCACGATCTGACCGCCATACTCAACGACGACCGGATCAATGCGGTCATACTCAATGAATTCTACCAGGCAGGTACCAACAGCTACAATTCAGGGATCATCCGTTATCCTTACAGCAACCTGGATCCGGGAAGGCATGAGCTGACCGTGAAGATCTGGGACATCCATAACAACTCTGCCAGCGAAACACTGGAATTTGTGGTGTTCGATTCAGAGGAGATGTTGCTGGAGCGCCTCTCCAACTTCCCCAATCCGTTCGTGGAGGAGACCTGGTTCAGTATCGAACATAACCGGCCCGACCGGGAGCTTCGCCTGTTGCTGACCATCTACAATCTCTCGGGAGAAATGGTTCGCGTGATCGACCGGCAGATATTCTCCCCGGGCTACCGGATCGAACCGCTCCGGTGGGATGGAACTTCCGGAGGAGGAGATCGTCTGCCGGGTGGGATTTACCTCTACCGGGTGACCCTCTCCACCGGTGACGGGGAAGTGGCAGCCAACAGCGGTAAACTGATCATCAGCCGCTAAAAAAACGGAGGGCTTTATACTAAAACAGACCCTATTACGTACTAAAAGTGTTATATTTGCAGACCAAAACCAATCACATGTTAAAAGCATTGAGATCAGGATTATGGGTTTGGATGGCCGGATTACTGTTCCTCACCGCGCAGGCATCCGGACAGATCTCCTCCGGCGAACTTGGAGGAGCCGAACTGAACACCATACAGACCTCCTTACCGTTCCTCACCATTGCTCCCGATTCCAGGTCGGGTGCCATGGGTGATGTGGGTGTGGCCACCACCCCCGATGTGAGTTCCCAGCACTGGAACGTAGGGAAGTACGCATTCATTGACAGCAAAGGGGGTTTCTCCATCTCTTATACACCCTGGTTGCGGAATCTGATCCCCGATATTAACCTGGCCTATCTGACCGGTTTTTACCGTTTCGACGATCAGCAGGTGGTCAGTGCCTCCCTGCGCTATTTCTCCCTGGGTAACATCGTCTTTACTGATATTACCGGGACGGTGACCGGACAGTACAACCCCAATGAATTTGCGGTGGATGCCGGCTATTCCAGACTCTTTACCGATAACTTTTCCGGGGGGATCGCTTTTCGCTTCATACGATCCGACCTCACCAGCGGTCAGAATACGGCTGACGGTCAGGAGACCCAGCCCGGGATCTCTTTCGCGGCCGACCTTGGGTTCTATTATCAGAACGATATCGATGTGGGGGCCAGCGATGGCCAGTGGGCAGCCGGGATCAGTCTGACCAACATGGGAACCCCGGTGTCCTACACCGTCGATGCGGAAAAGACACCCATTCCCACCAACCTCCGGCTGGGAGGACGATTCAGCTATAACATCGACGATTACAATTCCCTCTCCTTCCATGCCGACCTGAATAAATTGCTGGTTCCCACTCCGCCGGTGGTGGAACTGGATACGACCACGGGAGACCTGGAGGTCATCAGGGGCAAGGATGCACCCGGTTCGGTAGTGGTGGGAATGTTCCAGTCCTTTTACGACGCTCCCGGAGTGAATCAGGGCGACGGCACCTACAGCGTCTTCTCCGAGGAGTTTCACGAGATCGCCTACAGCCTGGGGGCCGAGTACTGGTACAGGAATCAGTTTGCCATCCGCACCGGTTACTTCCACGAGCATGCCAGCAAGGGCAACCGGAAGTACTTCACCGTGGGGATAGGACTGAGGCTGAACGTGTTCGCTCTTGATTTCTCCTACCTGGTGCCTACCAACGGACAGAATAGTCCCCTGGCCAATACCCTTCGCTTTACCCTCGGGTTCGATTTTGCGGACCTGAACCTGTAACAGGGCAGCGCTCCGTGTATCTTTAAAACCTCATCTGATTTTTCAAGGCGTTATGGACTTCCGGGTTGGCTTCGGTTATGATGTACACCGCATGGAACCCGGCATTCCTTTCCGGCTGGGAGGCGTCAGGATCGCCCATGAGATGGGGGCAGTTGGGCACTCCGACGCCGATGTGCTCCTCCATGCCATCTGTGACGCTCTCCTTGGAGCAGCAGCCCTGGGGGATATCGGGAGCCACTTCCCCGACACCGATCCGGCATACCGGGGCATATCCAGCCTGAAACTGCTCCGCCGCACCATCCAGCTGCTGAAAGAAAAAGGTCACCGGGTGGTCAACATCGATTCCACGGTATGTCTGCAGACTCCGCGCATACAGCCCTACATCCAAAGAATGCGGGAGGAGATCGCTTCGGCCATGGAGTGCGGTATGGAACGGGTTTCCGTCAAGGCTACCACCGAGGAGGGACTCGGATTCACCGGCCGAAAGGAGGGCGTATCGGCCTATGCCGTGGCACTGATCGAATAGGTGCGTTCCCACCTGGAGCACTCTGAGGAACGGGCTTGCCTGCTTGTGAATATTCCCTATATTTGTTGTGAAACCGATCACACACCGTTAAAGATCCGTAACGATCATGGCCATCTCCAAAAAGACAGTGGTACTGGGAGCCAGTCCCAACCCGGTC
>CAZRZY010000146.1:0-9788 GCA_964604655.1 uncultured Bacteroides sp.
TTAGATCATCCGATTTGATAATAGCAATACCACTTTCATTTTGAAGTTTCTCAAGTTCGACTAAAGATTCAGCAAGTTTTTCCGCAGGCGTGGCCATGATAGTCTCTATTTGATGTTTATTAATTGGTTCTGTTTCTTTTTTACTTAACAGCCTTGTGTCAAATTACGTATATACTGTTGTGTTATTTTAAGTTTATGTTGTTGTATCAAATTAGGTATATATTGTTGTGTCATTTTAAGTATATTTTGTAAATATACACATTGTCAATGAAATACATCTAATTGAAAGATCTTTCTCTTCGGTTGAAAAGATGCAAGAATGGTGCAAATTCCCACCAACCATTACCTTCAAACCCTCGCAATAAACTGGCGCAATCCTGGCGAAAAACAAAAAACCACCTACAAACTAAATTGTAAGTGGTTGATTATTAAGTGGGCCCAGCTGGGCTCGAACCAGCGACCCCCTGATTATGAGTCAGGTGCTCTAACCAGCTGAGCTATGGGCCCTGACAAGCCGCCTTTGCCGGAGCATTGGCGGTGGCATATTAGGTTTAGGTTAGTCCCTGTTTTTTTGGACTGCAATATTACGCAATTTACGTAATTCTGGCAATAGAAGACATTCTTGGACATCCCTGAAATTTTGAGGAATCCGTAAATTTATTAGCGTTGGAACCATGCCTGTTCTTCTCATTGAGGGTATTCATGGTCGTCATTAATAATTTACGCGGCCAATCCTTTGCAACATGTTTCCCAATAAATGGTATGAACCCCCAGGGTAGAACACTGGACCCTCTTTGCCGATGCAGAGCATCGGTGAATTTGAACCTCAGATGATTAGATGATCAGGCACATGTTAATATCCTGCACATGTTTTGGTATATCAGAGCCTTCTGTCGAAGGTTCAGGTCCTTCCATCACAAGATATTGACCAATAATTCCTCCAGCAGCCCTGTGACTTATAAAAATCATTACATCCAGGGTGTTCCTCACAGCTCAAATAATTCTATTGGTTCTTCACAGCTCGCAGCTCATTGCGGGCACCTTTCAAAAATCATCTAGGATGCATTTTATCTATTTATTCACTTTTTAAGTGCTTTTGTTCTTAAATACATCTGTCAAAAAATATTTATTATCATTAATGAATTAAATAAGTATAACAAACAGATAATAAATGTCTTTTTAGCCCCCATGAAGGCCATCAGACCCACTTTCAAGCAGAAATATACAGGAGATTAACACCAAAGATAAGGAAGAGAAATCCCGGTTCTCAGGCTGAAAGACTGTCTCGCTGGGCATGCAATGCCCCGAAAATAGATTTCCTAGCGATTTCTCGGAAGCATGACTTCTCAAAATTATGGTCCAATAAAAGGTATGAACCCCCAGGGTAGAACACTGGACCCTCTTTGCTGATGCAGAGCAACGGGGAATTAAACCATCAAATAATTAAACTCCTCAGCTTATTAGCTTATTAGCCAGACGGCTAAAGTTCATGGGGTGTCCTCTTCTTTGGGCTTAGAACTCACTAATCTGCTGAACAAAAGGTCCTGCCGATTATCCAAAAAGGTCAATCGTAAGTATAGGGGCCAAATGACCTCGCATTTCGCTGGCTACAAAGGCCAGAACCGCCACGCGGGGAACCAGTTGGGTCCATCCTCCCTGCCTGCTGCCCGGTATATGGCATCGATCCGTAAAAGCGATTTCGGGTCGAAGGTTCCAAAGGTGTATTTAATGGAATCCTTGCCAAAGGCAATGCGTTGTGCGGATTCGATCAGGTAAGCATCCACCAGGGCAAAGGCCTGCTCATTCAGCAGATCGATCCGGATCGGTCGTTCACTGTTCAGATTCAGGTAGGGTTGCAGCCTTTGATCCAATCCCCATTCTGTAAAACCCTCACCGGTAAGATCGGTTTCCTTTCGAATCCATACAGAATCTTCTTTATTCCTGCTGTAGAGATCATAATTGAATGCAGTAACAGCATAACTTTCGGTGTCAAAAACGATCCACCGGCTGGTGTAAACACTCCTGGTATCCTCCAGTGTATCGGTCCGTATGATATTCAGAACCAGTGTATCGAGCTCCACGTCAGGTTGACCGTCTTTGAATCTGAAAATATAGGTGTCCAGTTTCCACCCCGTTGAGAGAAGAATCTCCTGCTTATCGATCTCGGGGATCGTATCCTTCCTCCAGCAGGAAAGAGGTGCCAGAAAAAAAGCGGTAAGGATGCTCAGTGAAAGAAGGGGAATTCTCATGCCTGCAAGTTACGCAATCCGGCGATTCGCTCAATTTCCGATTTTGAGAATCTGCACCGATCCTAACGCACTTTTCTGCAATAGACCAGGCCCCACTCGATCCAGTCGGCCCTCACCCCGTTCTTGGTCTTGATACAGATCTGGGTGTGCAGCTGATCCGTCAGACGAACACGACCGCCGGCACGGATGAACCAGGCCCCCCGGTCGTAGGAATGCTGCAGGAAGTAGGTCCCCAGATTAAAGAGGATGGTTACCCGGTCGATCAGGAAATGATACCCGAGGTGTGATCCGAAATACATTTTCTGGTAGATGGTCACCTCGGGAGGAGGAACTCCCTTCACCGCCCTTTCCAGCGAACCATCATAGAGGGCATCCAGTCCAAGTGTTACGGCCATTCGTGGATTGAAGGTGACGGCATAATCGGCCGTAACCGAGGAGGTGAAATAGTGCACCCCCTCTTCCTGGCCCAGGTTGTGGTGCTCCACCACTCCAGCTGCAGCCATAAACTGCATCTCCGAAAGAGAGATAAATTCGGGCAGTTCGGGGCGGATCATTTCAGATCTCGGCTTTACCGGATGATAGGTGAGCCCCATATGCCAGCCCCAGTTGTTGACTCCTTTCTGGGGCTGCTGGATCCGGCCGTTGGAGTAATGGGTCACTCCGTACCCGGCTTTGACATCCCATTGTTCGGATAGCGCAATACGCAGGTTCATGTTAAAATCGAAATAGAGATTCAAGTGGGAGGCAATCACATCGTTATAGGGATTCTCCACCGGATCGTGAATCAGCGAGCTGTAGCTCAATCCCAACGCAAGGTCACTGGCCAAAGTGAACCGACCCCTCTGCACCCAGGGGGCGTTGTAGAAGGCAAATACGCTGAGCGGATTCCCGACAATCGTATCGGAACGGTCTTTCACCAGGTCTGCATAATGGGCTCCCACCCCAAAGCGTGGATAGTCATGATATAAATGCCACAGACTGTTGCCCAGGGTCTGAAATCCGAAGCGGCCTTCAAGGGCCCGGTACCCTTTTCTGAACTGTTCCTCCAGGTATTCGGTCCGGCTCCAGTAAACGCCGCTGTGGTAGACCAGCTCCACAAACAGGTCCCTCTCTCGGCGATCTGACCCCTGGTCAGTCTCCTGAGGTGGCAGTCGGATCGATTTAACCGGGTGAGATATGAGGTCAGCCGGGTGGGATATGATGCCAACCGGGTGGGATATGATGCCAACCGGGTGGGATTTGTAGCCAGCCGGGTGAGATATGAAGCCAGCCGCGTGAGATATGAATCCAACTGAGTGGGATTTGTAGCCAGCCGGGTGGGGTATGATGACAGCCGGGTGGGGTATGATGACAGCCGGGTGGGATATGATGCCAGCCGGTTGAGATTTGAAGCCAGACGAATGGGATTTGTAACCAGCCGGGTGGGATTTGTAACCAGCCGGGTGGGATTTGTAACCAGCCGGTTGAGATATGAATCCATCCTGCAGGGATTGGGCACAACCGAGGGAGAGGCTGCCCGAACTCAGAAGAAGCAGGAGGAACCATTTCATGGGGACTATTTTCCGAATAGTGATTGAATGCCTTCAAGACTGGCCTGACAGATCCCCTTTTCAGTGATCAGTCCGGTCACCAGCCTGGCGGGAGTGATATCAAACCCTGGATTGGCCACACGGGAAGCTGCCGGGAGGATTCTCACACGCACCACATTATTCTCTTCTTCCAGTCTGCCCTCCATATGGGTCACCTCCTCTGCATTTCTATTCTCGATCTCTATATCCCCCGGATCGTTCATTTCAAAATCGATGGAGGAAGAAGGCAGGGCCACATAGAAAGGGATATTATTGTCACGGGCAGCCAGGGCCTTCAGGTAGGTCCCGATCTTATTGGCCACATCTCCGTGGCGGGTGGTCCGGTCACTCCCCACCAGGACCAGGTCCACCTGTCCCTGTTGCATCAGGTGTCCGCCGGCATTATCCACGATCACCGTATGGGGAATCCCGTGTTGTCCCAATTCAAAGGCCGTCAACCTGGCACCCTGGTTCCTCGGCCGGGTCTCATCCACCCACACATGGACCGGTATGCCCTGGTCATGTGCCAGATAAATAGGAGAAGTTGCAGTCCCGTAATCCACACAGGCCAGCCACCCGGCATTGCAATGGGTCAGAATATGCACGGTGCTGCAGGACCGCTCATGGATCTCCCTGATCAGGGGAAGTCCGTGCTCCCCGATCATCCGGCAGCGTAACACCTCCTCTTCTGCCAGCCTGCCGGCCAGATCCAGAAGCCGGGCAATGGCCGTATCTCTGTCCCCGGACATCTCCGCTTCAGCCATACCCAGATCCACCGCATAGCTCAGGTTGACCGCTGTGGGCCTCGCTCCTTTTAACATTTCGGCTGATTGGCGGATCTGTCCTTTCCACTTTTTCTGACTGGTCCCCAATGCTGAAAGATAGAGTCCATAAGCCGCCGTCACACCAATAAGTGGGGCGCCCCGTACCACCATTTCGGCAATGGCCTGAAAGGCATCCGACACACTTTTAAGGTCCAGGGCTCCAAAATGGAACGGGAGTTTCCGCTGGTCGATTACACGAATACTTTGCGTTGATTCCTCCATCCAGATGGAGCGGTAATGTTCCTGTCCAATTCGCATGGTGAAGGGTTTTCTCTTATATTTGGACCCTACGAATATACGAAATGGATGATACAGGAACCGATGATACGCAATATACTGCTTGACCTGGGAGGAGTGATCCTCGACATCAATGTGGATGCGACCAAACAACGCTTTTACGAGCTGGGATTACCCGCGGTATTCATGCAATACCCTGAAAACATGCTGACCGATCTCTTTTATAAATATGAGACTGGCCGGATCGATACAGCTAACTACCGGAACGAGGTCAGAAGGCTCTCGGGCATCGACCTCACCGACCGGGATATCGATGAAGCATGGAACGCTATGCTGGTAAGGGTGCCATCTGAAAGGACCGACCTGCTTAAAAAGTTGAAGGAGCGTTATAAATTATACTTGCTGAGCAATACCTGTCCGCTTCACGCCCCGGTCTTTGAACAGATGTATCAGGATGCTGCGGGTATCCCTATGAAGGATGCTTTCGACAAATTATATTACTCCTTCGATATAGGTTTCCATAAACCTGACCAGCAGGCGTGGCAGTTTGTGATCGATGATGCCGGTATCATGCCCGGGGAGACCCTGTTTGTGGACGATAATATCCATAACATTAAGGCCTCCCAGGAGCTTGGTTTTCAGGCCATTCATTTGCATGAACGGACGCATCTTCTGGAGCTGGGATTCGATCTCTGAGCTTACATTCTCCCATCCCTGATCGGATCTCAAGTTAATTGAATCCCGCTCGCGCATTGGCTTCGCCGAGCTCGCAGGCTCGGTTCTCCGCAGCTCTGCTGCGAGGGTTTGCGAGCAACAATAAAATGAATACTGGATCGAAGATTCCTCGAAGCAGAGCTTCTTCAATAAATCTCCCGTCATTCAGCTCCGGTCCTTTCCGTATCCACCACATGAGGGTGATGCTTTCGAAGGCCGGAACCAATCATAAGGGTGATGCTTTCGAAGGCCGAAACCAGACAGGTGTCTTTACAGATCCTCCCCCGTTTTGCCTCCTTTTTCAAGTCGTACCTTTTTTCCTGCCAGCCATAGCGTTGTTTCCTCTCCTTCCAGGTTCTCCAGTATGATCTGTTTTTTCCCGATGAAGACCTTCAGCGTGCGGCCGCGGAAAAGGATCATAAAGGAGAGACTTCCCCAGTGTTCCGGCAGTTTCGGTTCGAAACTCAGCAAACCCTCCTTCATCCTCATCCCCCCGAATCCATATACCACCGACATCCAGGTTCCACCCATACTGGTGATATGGAGTCCCTCGCTCACCTCCCGGTTGTAATCATCCAGGTCAAGCCTGGATGTTCGCAGGTAAAGCTCATAAGCTTTCTCTCTTTCTCCGATCCGGGATGCCAGGATCGAGTGGACACATGGGGAGAGGGAGGACTCATGAACAGTCCTGGGCTCATAAAATTCAAAGTTCCGCCGGATAGTCTCTGTGTCATATTCATCCTCGAAGGTGTAGATCCCCTGCAGGACATCCGCCTGCTTGATAAAGCAGGAGCGCAGGATTCGGTCCCATGACCAGTGCTGGTTAATGGGCCGTTGGGCCGGATCCAGGTCTGCCGCCATGATCTGCTCCTTGTCCATATATCCATCCTGCTGCAGGAATACCTGCTTCTCATCCAGGAAGGGGAAATAAAGATGTTTGATCACCTCCTTCCAACCAATTATCTCTTTTTCAGTATCGAACGAGGTGCGCTCTTTAATTTTTTCGAAGGCGCCGGGTTGGGTTTTTCCGACATAATCGAGAGCTTCTAGGGTATACTTCAGGGTCCATTGAGCCATCCTGCTGGTATACCAGTTGTTATTTATATTGTTTTCGTATTCATTGGGCCCGGTCACTCCCAGCATCACATACCGGCCTTTCTCTGCGGACCAGTTGACCCGCTGGCGCCAGAACCGGGAGATCCCGATTAATACTTCCAGTCCGTATTCGGCCAGGTAGTCAAAATCGCCGGTATACCGGATGTAGTTATAGATGGCATAGGCGATCGCCCCGTTTCGGTGAATTTCCTCAAAGGTGATCTCCCACTCGTTGTGGCATTCCTCCCCGTTCATGGTCACCATGGGATAGAGTGCCGCACCTCCTGAGAAACCAAGCTTTTCCGCGTTTTCGATGGCCTTCTGAAGATGCTTGTACCGGTAGACCAGGAGGTTTCTCGAAACCTCCTGGGTAGCGGTGCTCAGGTAGAAGGGGATCAAATAAGCCTCCGTATCCCAGTAGGTGCTGCCTCCGTATTTTTCCCCCGTAAATCCTTTGGGTCCGATGTTCAGTCGTTCGTCCCTGCCGGTATAGGTCTGGTTCAGGTGAAAGATGTTGAAACGGATCGCCTGCTGTGCAGCGGTATCTCCCTCTATGATAATATCGGAATGGGCCCAGTTGCTTTCCCAGACCGCGGCATGTTCTTCAAACAGGGTATCGAACCCGGCCTCCATGGCCGAGTCCAGGATTCCGGTTCCCCTCTCTTTCATCTTCGCTTCCGGGTGGTTCAATGATGTGAGGACCGAAGCATATTTATACAGGGTTAGCTCCTCCCCTTCGCCCAGCTCCAGCTCCACACGGTTGCCCACGTAATCATCGCGCCGGATCACCTCCGGGTCCGGCTTCAGAGCTTCACCGTTTCGTTCCACCTGATACCCCATAGTCATACAGGTGATAAAGCCGCTTTTGCGGGTCCGGGCCATCAAACTGCTCCTGCCTGTGGAAGCTTCGGTTCCCATCATCTCCCAGAACTGCTCCCCGTAATTGGAATCACGGTTTTTCACATTACCGTCCATGTAAGGTGTGAATTGCACCCTGCCGGCAAAATCGACCGACCGAAGTGCATATCGAATGGCTCCCACTTCATCCCGTTTCATGCTCAGGAAGCGGCGCGCCGAAATCTCCAGTTTTTTTTCATCCATATAAACGGAAAAGGTACGCTCCAGATACCCCTGCCGCATGTTCAGCTCCCGGCGGAATTCCGCCGGGCGCATCCTAAACAGGTCCAGTGACTGGCCGTCGATAATTACCTCTATTCCGATCCAGTTGGGTGCATTGAGCACCTTGGCAAAGTACTCGGGGTACCCGTTTTTCCACCATCCCACTCTGGTTTTATCGGGAAAATAGACACCCGCCAGATAATTCCCCTGAAGTGTCTCACCCGAATAGGACTCTTCAAAGTTGGCACGATGGCCCATCCGGCCGTTACCCAGGCTGAATATGCTTTCGGCATCTTCCTGGCAGGCCGGATTGAAACCCTCCTCAATGATGCTCCAGGAATCTTCCAGGTAAACTCCCTTCATGTGTTCATTAATTTCGATGAATATCCTGAACGAACAATACCAGGACTGATGCCACCAGCAGACTGATCCCTCCGGTCAACAGGGCATAGATGCTCTGTTGGTCGAACAGGGTTCTGACCATGAATCCCAATATGGTGGCCGCCAGTATCTGGGGGATCACAATAAAGAAATTAAAGATCCCCATATACACCCCCATCTTATTCCTGGGCAACGAACCGGTTAGAATGGCATAGGGCATGGCCAGAATACTGGCCCAGGCCAGACCGATCCCCAGCATGGAAAAGATCATGTTTTGCGGATCCTGGATGATCAGGATGGAAGCAAGACCGAATCCTCCTACCACCAGGGCGATGGAATGAGTGATTTTCCGATTGGTCAGCTTCGCCAGATAGGGAAGTAGCGCCAGACCGAAGACTGCGGCAAAAAGATTGTACCAGCCAAACATTCCGCTGACCAGATTGGCTCCTTCGTTATAAAGCTCGCTGGTGGTATCGGAAGTTCCGTACATGTGCTGGGTAACCGCAGGAGTGGTGTAGATCCACATGCTGAAAAGGGCAAACCATGAAAAGAACTGGACCAATGCCAGTTGTTTCATGGTCAGTGGCATCCGGTAGAGATCGGTGATAATGCTCACCAACCCGTTCTTCTCCCTGCGACCGTTGATGAGCACCCAGCTAAGGAGCTGCAGAATACCGAACAGCCCCAGACCGCCCGCCAGAATGTAGAGCTCTTTATCCAGTTGAAAATAAATGACCGGGATGGCTAACAGGACTCCGGCCAGGGTCCAGATGATGCCCCTCCGGAGGTAAGTCAGCTTCTCTTCCACCCCCTCGTAGTTTTTCGTTTGGTCTACTGCTTTGCCTTCCTCAAAGCTTTCCAGTTCCTCCGGGGTGTACTCCCTGGTGCGGATGACGGTCCACAGCACTGCCAGGAGGAATACGGATCCCCCCAGGTAGAAGGAGAGCTTCACCGTCTGTGGGATCTGACCTTCCGGAGCCGTGTTGGAAATATGAAACCATTCCGACAGGATGTATGGCAACCAGGAGGCCACAAAGGCCCCGATGCCGATAAAAAAACTCTGCATGGTGAACCCCAGCGTGCGTTGTTCATCGGGTAGCATATCCCCTACAAAGGCCCTGAAAGGTTCCATGGAAATATTGATGGAGGCATCCATGATCCATAGCATTCCCACAGCGATCCAAAGTCCGGGTGAGTTGGGCATGAGGATCAGGGCTATGGAAGCCAGAATGGCTCCCACCAGAAAATAGGGGCGCCTGCGTCCCAGCCGGCTCCAGGTATTATCGCTCATGTGCCCGATAATGGGTTGAACGATCAATCCCGTCACCGGGGCGGCGATCCAGAGGATGGGGATCTGGTCGATCTCTGCTCCAAGGGTCTGGAAGATCCTGCTCACATTCCCGTTTTGCAGGGCAAATCCGAACTGGATCCCGAGGAAGCCGAAGCTCATGTTCCAGATCTGCCAGAAACTTAATCTAGGTTTTTTCATGTTTTGAAGTTTCGGAAGAAGCAAGTCAAAAGTAGGAAAAAAGCCATAGAAATCTTCTAATTCTACTTTACGACTTTAGTTTTTTATTCCTATAACTCTTCATACCTGTAAT
>CAZRZY010000147.1:0-9758 GCA_964604655.1 uncultured Bacteroides sp.
CCCCACCGCATTGGTATGCTCCAGGGCGGTGTCCGATTGGACCTCCTCTTCCAGCAGCCAGCGGTGATTGGAAAAGGTATATTCCAGTTTATTGCGGTAACGGGTAACCGGATCGGAAGCCAGGATCGGGAGGGTTTCCGGAACCTCCAGTCCGGCTATGTGCCGGAATGCGTCGACCACCTGCTTTTGCTTATAATGTAGCTGACGGTCGTACGGCAGGTGCTGCCACCTGCATCCTCCACAGATGCCGAAGTGCTCGCAAAAAGGTTCGGTTCGCTGGTCAGAATAGCTGTGATACCTGACTGCCCGGGCCTCCATATAACGGCCTTTCTTCCGGATGACCTGCAGATCGGCCACATCGCCGGGTACTGCATCTTTGACAAAGACCACCATCTGGTCCACCCGGGCCAGGGATTTTCCCTCGGCTCCGATATCCTCGATGGTTACCCGTTCCAGCAGGGGTAATTTCTTTCTTCTACCCAACTCGGATCCCTTTTCCGGGTAAAAGTATCATTCCCGGATCACATCTGCAATGATCTCCTCCATATCTTCAGCAGCGGCGCTCATCGTCTTGCGGACCACCCTGGTCATGGGTTTGGCCACCGTTCCCGAGTTCATCCTGGAGAGCCAGACAGAACCATCCTGCTTTTCGTATACGGCGATCCTGCAGGGCATCAGGTTGGAAACGATCCGTTCTTCATTCCTGCTGAGTATCTCATAGGAATATTCGGGATGGCATAGTTCAAAAACGTGAACCGACCTGACATCCTTCCCGAAGTTTTTAAGCGTGGCCTGGAGGTCGTGTACATGAGGAATCTTCCAGTTGTGTGCTTCTGCCGACTCCATGACTTTTTCCACTGCCGTTTCAAAGTCATGGGATACGCTGGTCTCTTTCATAAAAAGCGCGGGAGCGGCGAGGAACACGACCACCAGGGCGATCACTGCGCCTGCGGCCAGGCCGATCAGAATACCTGTGAACATCTGTTTCATTTTAGGTCCGTGTAAATGTTTCAACACTCCTTTATACAAACGAATTGCCGATTTGTTCTAATTTTGCCCCCTGATGGAGGAGAGGTATGATTTCAGTGGATAATGTGACCATACGGTTTGGAGCGTTCATCCTGTTTAACGGGATCAGTTTCCAGGTGAATCCGGGCGACCGGATCGGACTGGTGGGCCGGAATGGTGCCGGGAAAACCACCATTTTGAACCTGATCGCAGGCCACCAGGAGCCGGATGAAGGCAAAGTGGTCCGGACAACCGGAAAATCGGTCGGATATCTTCCCCAGCAAATGAAGCATAAAAAAGGGAAGTCCCTCTACAGGGAGACCCTGGATGCATTCGAGCATATCCTGAAGCTCAAAAGAAGGATCGACGAGATTACGCTGGAACTCCAGGAGCGTAAGGATCATCACTCATCTGAATACCTGGCCCTGATTCAGGAGCTGACCAATGCCAATGAGCAATTCGACATGGAGGGGGGGCATACCATGGAAGCTGACGTGGAGCAGACACTTACCGGCCTGGGATTCGAGCCCGGGGATCTGGGCCGTCCGGTGCACGAATTCAGCGGCGGGTGGCGAATGCGTATCGAGCTGGCCAAGATCCTGCTTCGGCGGCCCGACTATATCCTGCTGGACGAGCCTACCAATCACCTGGACATCGAATCGATCCAGTGGCTGGAGAATTTTCTCGGGAACTACCCGGGGGGGATCCTGATCATCTCTCACGACCGGGTATTCCTTGACCGGGTCACCAACCGGACCATTGAACTCTCATTGGGGAACCTCTATGATTACAAAGTCTCCTATTCCGACTACGTCCGTTTGAAAGAAGAAAGGATTGCCGTTCAGCATGCCGCTTACGAGAACCAGCAGAAATTGATCCAGGACACCGAGCAGTTTATCAACCGGTTCCGCTACAAAGCCACCAAGGCCGTTCAGGTGCAATCGAGGATCAAGCAGCTGGATAAGCTCGATCGCATTGAGGTGGAACAGGAGGATGACAAAGTGATGAATCTGAAATTTCCTCCTGCGGCTCGCTCAGGCACCATTGTAGCGGAGGCGTTGGGGCTGGAGAAAAGTTTCGGATCTCACCGCGTGCTGGAGGGGGTAAACCTTCAGATTGAAAGAGGAGAGAAAGTGGCGTTTGTGGGCAGGAACGGGGAGGGTAAGACCACTCTTTCGCGGATCATCGTGGGCGAGCTCGATTACCAGGGTCAATTGAAGATCGGACATAATGTTCAGCTGGGGTATTTCGCGCAAAACCAGGATGAGATCATGGACGGCGGTCTGACGGTCATGGAAACGGTCGATCATGCGGCGGTGGGAGAGATACGTACCCGTATACGAGATATTCTCGGGGCGTTCCTGTTCCAGGGGGAAGATGTGGATAAGAAGGTGAAGGTTCTTTCCGGCGGAGAACGTTCACGGCTGGCCATGGCCAGGATGCTTCTTCAGCCTTTTAACCTGCTGATCCTGGACGAGCCGACCAACCACCTGGACATGCGATCAAAAGATATACTCAAAAATGCCCTGCTGGCATTCGATGGTACACTTATTGTGGTATCGCACGACAGGGAGTTCCTGGACGGTCTGGTCGATAAAGTGTTTGAATTCAGGCACAAGAGGGTAAAGGAGCATCTGGGCGGGATCTATGATTTTCTGCAGCGCAGAAATCTCGCCTCCCTGAAGGAAATCGAGAGGAAGGAGAAACGGCCCGCTAAACGGGAAAAGAAGGTATCACCCGGGGAGCATCCAGGAAGAGCTGTATCCGGTGAGGGAACTAATACGGCCGGTGTGAATACCCCAGGGGGAGAACCCGGTTCGGGCAACGGGATGTCCCGCAAGGAACAGTATGTAGAGCGCAAGACCCTGGAGAAAAAAGCGAGGAAGATCGCCAGCAGGATTAAATCGCTGGAGCATGAAATAGAAACGCTCGAAGAACAGATCGCCCAGATGGACCGGATGTTGATGGATCCGCAGAACATTGAGGGCATGCAGGTGTACGAAGAGTATGAGCAACTAAAAAAGAAGCATGACGAAGCCTTCTCCTCCTGGGAGAAACAGACCCGGCAGCTGGAAAAAATGCAGAATAAGATTAATTGATTAATTTCGGAATATGCGAAGGACAGGGATCATAGCATTCGCGGGAGGGATTTTGGTGCTCCTGATCATCGGGTGCAGCAGCAGCAGGGAGGCACAGGTTTCGGAACCTCCCGGATTTACGGCCTCCCTCTACAATCCGAGCCGTCTCTCCCTGCATCCCGATTTTTTGATCTTCCACGAAAGTGCCGGCTATTCGGTACTCTTTATCCGGGCATACCCTGCCGAACTTCGCTTCAGTGAAGCCAATGAAGATGCGGAATACCGTGCCATGCTGGCCCTGCGTTACCAGCTGATCCACCTGAATGATCCTGCCGGGGAGGGAGTGGTGATCGACTCTGCATCCGTAACCTACAGGCTAAGTGCCAGGGATGAAAACAAGCCTGCCTTCTTTGCCTCTCTGAATATACCCGTGGAGCAGGGTGAAAACTACCTGCTGAGGCTCGAGACGGAAGATCTGAACCGGGGAAGCAAGGGACTGGAGTACCTGCACGTAGACAAGACCAGTCCCTGGGGGGCACAGAATTTCAAGGTTGTTTCCAACTTCTCAGGATACCCCAAATTCATGCGGTTCTTCATTCCCGGGGAAAGTTTCGATGTGAACTACCGGGATCCATCCGTCGATTCGGTCAAACTGAGTTATTTCCTTATGGAGAGCGAACTGCCCCGGCCACCCATTACCGCCTCGGCCGATTATACGCTGAATTACACACCCGATACCAGCTATATGGCAGCCCTCAAGGATACCTCATCCTACGACCTGAGCCGGGAGGGGATGTACCTGATGCGGGTCGATGAGCGGTTCGATCAGGGGTTGACCCTGTTTAATTTCGGTGAATCCTTTCCACAGGTAAAGAGCCCCGATGAGCTGATGGAACCCCTTTTCTACCTGGCAACACTGGCTGAATACCGGGACCTCAGAAGAGAGTCCAACCGGAAGCTGGCCGTTGATAATTTCTGGCTGGGCCTGGGCAACAACCTGGAAAGATCCAGGGAGCTGATTCGGATCTATTACAACCGGGTCGTCTATTCCAATCTCTACTTCACTACCAACAAAGAAGGCTGGAAGACAGACCGCGGTATGATCTTCATCCTTCTAGGTCCGCCCAGCAGGATCCAGATGACGGGTAACGGCGAGCGATGGTATTATCTTGCCCGCAGAAGGGGCCGTGCAGTGGAGTTTCGGTTCGACCGCCAACCCGACGTATTTTCTAATCAGCACATGGTCTGGGTTCAGACTACCGATTCCCGGATGTACTGGAATGAAGCCGTTCGCGTCTGGCGAAGCGGAAAGGTCTACTCAATGGGTTCCTGATGGCTGATGTTATCCGTCTGGTTTTTGGCATTCATGCCGTCGACGAAGCTCTTCAGGCCGGCAAGGAACTGGAGAAGGTCCTTGTCAGGAGGGGTCCCGGAACTGAGCAACTGAAAAAACTGACCGGGGAGATCAGAGCGCGCCGGATCCCTGTTCAGATGGTCCCTACGGAAAAACTGAACCGGGTGACCAGGAGGAACCACCAGGGAATTGTCGCCTTTCTGTCGGAGATCAGTTACCAAAAGATCACCGATCTGCTTCCGCAGGTCTTCGAGCGGGGGGAAGATCCGCTGATCCTGATCATGGATGGAATTTCCGATGTGAGAAATTTCGGGGCCATTGCACGGAGCGCCGAGTGCGCAGGGGTCCATGCCCTGGTGGTCCCGTTCTCCGGAAATGCTGCTGTGAATGCCGATGCCATCAAGACATCGGCGGGAGCACTGCACCGGATCCCTGTATGCCGTCACCGCGACCTGAAGGGAGTGATCCGTTTCCTGAAAGAGAGTGGTCTTCAAATTTTTGCTGCCAGCGAGAAAGCAGAGGGGACCCTCTATTCACAGGATCTTTCCGGACCGGTGGGCATTGTCATGGGATCGGAGGAGAAGGGGATCCATCCGGTTTTGCTGAAAGAGGCTGACCAGCTGGTATCCATCCCCATGAAAGGAAAAATCTCCTCACTGAATGTGTCGGTGGCTGCAGGGATTATCCTGTTCGAAACGCTGCGGCAGCGAATGTGATCACTCCATGGGAAGCTGCCGGTTAAAGCTCTCCTCCAGTGATATGAAGGTCTCCGTGCGCGATACTCCCTCAATGGCCTGAACCTTGTCCACCAAAACGTGCTTCAGGTCCTCATTGTCCCGGGTGAAGATCTTGATAAAGATCGAATAACCTCCTGTGATGTAATGGCACTGCGTAATTTCGGAAATCTCCCTCAGCTGTTCCACCACCCGGGGATAGAGGTGAGCGCTGTCCAGAAAGATCCCTACATAAGCACAGGTAGAAAAACCGATCCTCTTGGGGCTGATCACGAATTCGGAACCGGTAATGATCCCTATTTTGGTCAGACGCTGGATCCGCTGGTGGATAGCTGCACCCGAAACCTTGCATTCCCTGGCCACCTCCAGGTATGGGATTCTTGCATTCCTGGTGATCAGGGAGAGGATCTTCCGGTCCAGTTCATCTATTGGGTGATTGCCTTCCATAGAACGATTTCCTGTGTTAACGATGAAGGGCAAATGTAGTTACAATTTGAAAGAAGACCGCCGGGCCATTGATGATTTTAAACACATTTTCTCTAAAAACCTTTCAGATTTCAACTGATAAGGGAGTCAGTCCTTCATGCTCAGCGAATGGAAATCATCCCCTGTAGGATACTGGAATACGCGAAGTCCGAATTCGGGCATAATGGCCAGTATGTGATCGAAAATATCGGCCTGGATGGCCTCATAATTGGCCCAGGCCTGGTCATTGCTGAATACATAGATCTCCATGGGAATCCCTCTCTCCGTAGGCTGCAGGTGACGGACCAGAAAGGTCATATCCTGGCGGATCTTGGGATGATTGTGAAGGTAGTTTTCCAGGTACTTGCGGAATGTGCCCAGGTTGGTCATCTTTCGGCCGTTGGTTACCTCATCCACCTCCATCTGGAGGGAACGGTTGTAGTCCTCGATCTCCTTCTCTTTTTCATTGATATAATCCTTCAACAGATAGTATTTCCGTAGTTTCCCGATCTGTTCCCCGTCAAGAAAATGGATGCTTTTCATATCGATGTTGATGGAACGTTTGATCCGTCTTCCGCCCGACTCCTCCATCCCGCGCCAGTTGTTGAATGATTCGGAAACCAGGGCGTAGGTGGGGATCATGGCGATGGTCTTATCCCAGTTCTGCACCTTTACGGTATTCAGACTGATATCGATCACATCGCCGTCGGCATTATATTTGGGCATGGAGATCCAGTCGCCCACATTTACCATTTCGTTGGCCGATAGCTGGATACTGGCCACAAAACCCAGCAGGGTGTCCCGGAAGACCAGTATCAGGACTGCGGCTATGGCCCCTAAGCTGGCAATCAGGGTTTTGGGCGCTTCTCCGCTGAAGATGGAGATGATCAGAATGACCGCGACAAAATAGAAGATGATCTTGACTACCTGTATGTATCCCTTGATGTTCCGGCCTTTCGATACGGGAAGCCGGTGAAAGATCTCGTGCAGGGCATTGACCAGGGAATCGATCACCAGGAGTACCAGGATCACCATGTACGCCTGGGTCACATTCTCAAGGAATTTCACCAATCTGGGAGCGTCGAAAACAAACTGAAGAGCATAGAATACGATCAGGGCAGGGGCCAGGTGGGCCAGACGATTGAAGACCTTTCGTTCCACGAATATATCGTCCCAGTCATTTTTTGACCGCTTCACCAAGCGGGCGATGGAACTGATCAGGATCCGCTTGATCACAAAGTCGGCCAGGATGGCCAGCCCGGCGGTAAACAGGATCAACGTGGCATTTTCAATGATGACGATCAAATTTTCTGCCAGACCTGCCCCGGAAAGCAGATCCGTGTACCATGCAATCCAACGTTCGATCATAGGGGGCGATTTTTACTTGTTAAAGATATGAAAACATTATTTTTAGGAATCGAACGGCTTATACTTTGGCTATCAATCGAAAACGAATACCTTTAATCATATGAAATACAGAGTTATACAACCAGCCGTACTGTCCACTCTCCTGTGCACAAATATTATTGCGCAATCATTTAACCCGGTTGATTATGTGAATCCGCTTATGGGTACCGATTCGGAATTCATTCTATCCCACGGGAATACTTATCCGGCCATCGCCATGCCCTGGGGCATGAATTTCTGGACCCCGCAGACCGGTGAGATGGGCAGCGGATGGATCTATACCTACGAAGCCTACAAGATCAGGGGGATCAAGCAGACCCATCAACCCAGTCCGTGGATCAACGATTACGGACAGTTCTCCCTGTTTGCTATGACCGGTACACTGAAGATCAACGAGGAGGAGCGTGCCAGCTGGTTCTCCCATAAAGGGGAGACCGTTCTTCCGCACTACTACAGCGTATATCTGGCCGACTACGACGTAAAGGCGGAAGTGACCCCCACCGAGCGGTCCGCCATTTTCCGTTTCACCTTTCCCAAGAGCGATTCCTCCTGGATTCTGGTCGATGCATTCGACCAGGGCTCCTATATACATATCGATCCCTCCCGGCAGAAGGTAACAGGATATACGACGAAGAACAGTGGCGGGGTGCCGGCCAATTTCAGGAACTATTTTGTGATCACGTTCGACCGGCCCTTTGAATTCGCCGCTGTATGGAACAACGATACCCTGCTGCAGGGAATTCTCGAAAAGAAGGACCACCATGTGGGAGCGGCCCTCGGCTTTCAGACAAGTGATGGCGATCAGCTCACCGCCCTGGTGGCATCTTCATTCATCAGTATCGAACAGGCCGAACGAAATTTGAAGGAGCAGGCTAACCTCACCTTTGACCAATTGGTGAAAGAGGGACGCCGGACATGGAACAGGGAGCTTTCCCGCATCACCGTGGAGGGTGGATCGGAGCAACAGAGGCGCACCTTCTACTCCTGTCTCTACCGGGTATTGCTTTTTCCCCGCAAGTTTTACGAATTCAATGAACAGGGAGAGGTGATCCATTACAGCCCTTACAACGGGAAGGTGCTTCCCGGGTATATGTTTACCGACAACGGCTTCTGGGATACCTTCCGGGCCGTCTTCCCTTTTTTCAACCTGATGTATCCCTCCCTGAATGAAAAGATCCAGGAGGGACTGGTCCATGCTTACCGGCAGAGTGGCTGGCTTCCCGAATGGGCCAGCCCCGGGCATCGGGACTGCATGATCGGATCCAACTCGGCCACGCTCATTGCCGATGCCTACCTGAAGGGTGGCCGCGGGTATGACATCGAAGCCCTGTATGAAGCGATTCTGAAGAACACGGAGAATGAAGGACCGGTGACCTCCGTGGGAAGGTTTGGGGGGGAGTACTACAACACGCTGGGTTATGTTCCCTATGATGTGGGTAAAAATGAGAATGTGGCCCGCACGCTGGAGTATGCATTTGCCGATTTCTGCATATACCAGCTGGGGAAAGCCCTGGGGAAACCGGAGAACGAATGGAAGGTTTTCGCAGATCGGTCCATGAATTACAGGAACGTGTTTGATCCCGGAGTGAATCTGATGCGTGGAAAAAACAGAGACGGAAGCTTTCAGGAGCCTTTCAGTCCGTTCAAATGGGGGGATGCTTTTACCGAGGGAAACAGCTGGCACTACACCTGGTCGGTATTTCACGATGTTCAGGGTCTGATGGATCTGATGGGGGGAGATGAGGTCTTTATCCGCATGCTCGATTCGGTGTTCGAGGTGCCTCCTGTTTTTGACGAGTCCTATTACGGGAAGGTGATCCATGAGATCAGGGAGATGCAGGTCATGAACATGGGGAACTATGCCCACGGAAATCAGCCCGTACAACATATGATCTACCTCTATAATTATGCAGGGGCACCCTGGAAGGCACAGTACTGGCTGCGGGAGGTCATGAACAGGCTCTACTCACCTGATCCTGATGGATACTGCGGTGATGAAGATAACGGGCAGACCTCCGCATGGTATGTGTTCAGCGCCATGGGTTTTTATCCGGTGTGTCCCGCCACCGATCAATATGTGATCGGAGCTCCGCTGTTCAGGAAAATCACTCTTACGCTGGAGAATGGAAGGAAGGTAACCATCCGGGCTCCGGAGAACAGTCCGGATAACAGATACATCGGACAAATGCGGGTCAACGGAACCCCCAGCAGCCGGAATTATCTGGAATTCGGGGATCTGATGGAAGGGGCCACCATTGAATTCTCCATGACAGATTCTCCCAATCACCAGAGAGGGACAGGCGTAAAGGATCGCCCCTTTTCCTTTTCCACCCGCTGAGGGGTTGAAAAAAATGATAATTTAGCCGTCAAAGCCCGTGACATGAGAATGCCTGTTACTCCGTTTCTCCTTGTAGCCATACTCTGCACTTTTCACCCCATCGGTTCCTCTGCTCAGGATTTCGACCGCTGGTTCGGGGAGGGTGCGTTGCGACTGGACCTGATTTTTTCGGGCACTTCCGGTGAGAGTTCCTATGCACTTCTGGGCATCAGGAGCGAGCCCAGGTACAGCGGATCGAGAACAGTTGTGATCGATCCGTTCGATTACGGAGACCACCAGGTTCTGGTAAAAGATGCTGCATCGGGAGTTCTGATCTTCAGCCATACTTACAGTTCCCTCTACCGGGAATGGCAGACCACCTCCGAGGCCGATTC
>CAZRZY010000148.1:0-9693 GCA_964604655.1 uncultured Bacteroides sp.
TTCCGGAACAGGGTACGTGTACGATCCCCGGGTCAGGAAGGAGATTGAGGAGGGACGGATAAGGGAGGTTGGTTCAACAGGAGGAGTTGATTATGAACGCATTGTGGAGATCGGTCCCGATGTGGTCTTTTCTTTTGGGGTGGAGGGTACCGAAGTGGCGGTGGCTGAAAAACTGAAGGAGATGGGAATCCAGGTGGTCTTCTGCGGCGAGTATCTGGAGCCGGATCCCCTGGGAAAAGCAGAATGGATCAAGTTCTTCGCAGAGTTTTTCGGAATGGAGGAGGAAGCGGGGCACAGATTCAGAAGAGTGGATTCTGCCTACCATTCATTGCTGTCGCTCACGGAGGATCTCTATGGACGGCCCCGGGTGCTGACCGGGCTTCCTTGGAAGGACACCTGGTACATGGCGGGCGGACAGAGCCACGCGGCAAAACTGATCGAAGATGCCGGGGGCGAATATCTCTGGAATGACAATACCTCCCGGGAGGCGATCCCGCTTGACCTGGAAAGCGTTTACTCCAGGGCACTCACAGCCAATGTCTGGATCAACCCTGGTGCCGCACGTTCCATCCGTGAACTGGAAGAGTTCGACCGCCGGTTCCAGGACCTGCCGGTACTGATGAACCGGCAGGTATACAACCGGGACCGGCGCATGGGATCCGGCGGAGGTAATGACTACTGGGAATCCGGCACGGTCAGGCCGGACCTGGTCCTGAAGGACCTGATCAGGGTCTTTCATCCTGATCTATTGACTGATCATCAATTCGTTTATTACAGGAAGTTAAAATAAATCCTTACTTTTGAGTAGATCAAAACCGGGGTTCCATGGCTAGTATCAGGCTTCTCAAAAAGGATATCAACAAGATGGCATTCGATCTGTTGCAGGAGTGTTTCTCTTACCGTCACTATTCCGACGAACTTCCGGAAGAGCAGGTCGATGAAGTGATCAGGAAACTGGTGTTATTGAGAAATGACCTGATACTCAGAACAAATCATCCCGAGACCGATGCCGATGCCCGGTCCCTGAAAGCTCACTACCAGAAAGTGCAGCAGGACCTTCTTCAGCTGGCTGAGGTGGTCGAGGAGTTAAAGAAATAGGTGTGAAGTTCTTTTCCAGGAGTAGATGGATCCCGGTTGGGCTGGTACTGCTCCTGGTTGTACTTTCCCTGATGGACATCAGACTGGGCTCGCTTCCCGTAGCATTCAGGGATATCTTTCACCACCTGCTGGAGGGGGAGGGACTTACCGACACCCAGTTGACCGTTTTGAAGAAGTTCAGGCTTCCCAGACTGGCCACAGCCCTGCTGGCAGGAGCTGCCCTCCCGGCCTGCGGATTGCAGATGCAGACCCTTTTCAGGAATCCTCTGGCAGGGCCCTATGTTCTGGGGATCAGTTCCGGGGCCAGTTTCGGAGCAGCCCTGGTGGTGTTGACCGCCGGAGCCACAGGGATCATTGCCACCTGGAGCCTGGCTGTCTCGGCATGGGCGGGTGCTGGTGCGGTCATGATCCTGCTGCTGACGGTATCCATACGCATCAGAGATTCCATGACCCTCCTGATCCTGGGCATCATGTTCTCGAGCGGACTCCAGGCGGTTATCAGTATCCTGCAGTATTTCTCAGAGGCTGAGGCCCTGAAATCGTTTGTCGTGTGGAGCATGGGTAGCCTTGGAAACGTGACCGGTCCCCAGCTTCGCCTGATGGCCCTGACCCTTATACCTCTGCTGGCTGTGACCCTGGGATATTCCAAATCACTCGACGGAATGATGCTGGGGGAGGAGTACGCGGCCACCATGGGCTTGCGGGTCATTCGCCTCAGGGCACTGATCCTGACCACCACCAGTATCCTGGCAGGTACTATTACTGCTTTCTGCGGACCCATCGGCTTTATTGGTATCGCCATTCCTCACATTACCCGCTACCTTTTCGGGACCAACGGACACCGGAAACTCATTCCCGCAACCATGCTCACCGGAATGGTCGTGATGGTATTCAGTGACCTGCTGTCCCAATTGCCGGGCACAGAGCGTATGCTGCCTATCAACGCGGTCACCTCCCTCATAGGGATTCCGGTAGTCATCTGGCTGGTGATGGTGAACCGGAAAACTCAGGCCTTGTAATGTCTGCACAAGGCATACATAGGGTGGATATCAAAAACCTGGCTGTGGGTTATTCCAGGGATGAGCGGCTCCTGGAAGGCCTTGAGCTGACCGTCGAAGATGGCGAAATGGTAGCTCTCATAGGCCGGAACGGCAGTGGTAAAAGCACCCTCCTCCGAACCATCCTGGGATTGATCCCCCCGCTCTCAGGTGCCTCTGAACTCTCCGGAAGGCCGGTTCCTTCCTACGATCCCAGAAGCAGGGCGAGAGTGGTCAGTTACGTCTCCTCTCTGATTTCAGGAGTACCCTCCATGAAGGTCTTCGATCTGGTATCGTTGGGCCGGATGCCACATACCGGCTGGAGTGGGAAACTGAACAGGCGCGACCGGGAGATAGTGCTGGAATCCCTCCGCTCCGTCCAGATGGAAAACTATAAACACCGAAGCGTGGAGCAATTGAGTGACGGGGAACGGCAACGGGTCATGATCGCCAGGGCGCTGGCACAGGATACTCCGCTGATGGCCCTGGATGAGCCTACCGCGTTTCTGGACCTTCCCCACAGGTTCGAACTGATACGGCTTTTACATCAGTTCAGGGATGCGGGAAAATCGATACTGTTCTCCACCCACGATCTGGAAATGGCCTTTTCGTTTGCTGATAAACTCTGGGTCATCGACGCACCCGGGGTACATGAAGGGGCTCCGGAGGACCTCGGATTATCAGGTCTGTTTCATACCTTGTTCAGGCTGGAGGGTGCCCACTTTGATGAACATCAGGCCCGATATATCTTCCGCAGGGAGAGCAGGGGCAGCTTTCTGCTTTCCGGAAAGCCGGAGCGTGTGCTGGAATGGACCCGTCACGCCATGAAACGCCTTGGTTTCGAAGAACATAAGGAAGAGGGAACCGGGACGGAGATTTCAGTGGACGGACCGCAAGGGCCATGGACCCTGATTCGTTCCGGAGAGAAGCTCCAGTTTACCGATATCTACCGCCTGGCCCGTTTCTTGACACAGGTAAAATAAATGCGTCATTTGACCCACCCATTAACCCAGCACCCTCAGGATCTTTTCCGCACCGGCCCTGTTGGAGTAGTCCTTCAGGGTCTTTTTTCGTTCCTGAATCAACCCTGGATGGATCTCTCTCTTCATGAGTGTTTGGAGTATTTCAGGTAGTTGTTCCAGGGAATCCGCCACCGTACAGCAAGTTTCCAGGCCGCTTCCATCCACCATGGGAGAATTGGCCACACAGTGCCTGCCCCCGAACAGGGCATGAAGTAATTTCAGTTTGATCCCGGTAGCCTGCCTGGTGAAAAGCAGGTTCACCTGGGCATCCCGGATCAATGTATCCATCTGATCATCGGTAGGATCTGCCACCAGCCGGATATGTTCGTGAGTGCTGATGATCTTCTTCAGTTTCCCGGAAGGATTCTTTCCCGCCACCACCACCGGCAGATTGAGTCCTGAAAGAACTTTCCGGTGCAGCTGAAGATACATATCGGAGTTTTCGGGCACTCCCAGGTTTCCATGAAACAACAGATAGGTTCCCCTGCCCGGCTGGGTCATGACCCGGTCGAACCGGTGAAAAGCGGGAATAAAAAGTGTATTACCAAACTTCTCACCGAAATAGGCGGAATCGGGTCTGGATATGGCCAGAATATGATCAGCCTTCTGCAGAATCCGCTCGTACCGCTTCAGTTTGACGGCCTCCACAGTCAGGTAGGCCTTTTTTCGAAGGTTGGATTCACATCTTGACAGCAGACGATAGTACTCATGTTCCACATTGTGCATCCGGACCAGGGTGGTCTTCCGGACCGCCTGGCAACGCTGGAGGAGAACGGTGGTATGAAGCCCTTCGAAGAGTACGGGAAATGGGTCTTTCAAAAGGTTTTCCGGCATGCTTTTTGCGTTTCTGGAGGAAACAATATAGGGTTCTCTTCGCAACAGGAGACGCCAGTCCGAATTTCGCGGATAGTAGTGTACCCGGAAGCAGAGATCCTCCAGTTCTTTGGATGTTTGGCGGCCATATTGAAAACAGTGAAGCGTGACCAGAACGCCCGCCTCCCTGAGCGCCTTCAATTTATAATATATATCGATCACCCCTCCGTAATTGGCAGGGTAGGGTATGTTAAAGGCAATGATATGAAGGCGTTTATCGGTCATGGGATCCTGGAAAGTCCGTTTTTTCAGGCTTGGCAGGACCTTACAAAGATATTAACAATTTTTAATGCATTTTTTGAACAGCATACTGCAACATTTTTAGGTTTTACGCGTTTAATAGATGTAGAAAGTTAATTGATTATCAGTTAGATAATTTCGTTCTTTCAATTTCTACATTTCTTTTCATAGATTTAGTTTTAGGGTTAGTTTAGTTTTAGAGCCCTCCTGCGCCCGCAGGGGGGCTTTTTTACATTTGTTTTCATCCATTTTATAACTTTGCACTTTATTTAACGGCGATGCAACGAATCGATCAGATTATACGCTCACTGATTTCAGAAGCGATCAGGGAAACCTGGAAAGCGGAAATTTCACCGGAAGAGCTGCAGGTGCAGCGAACACGCAGAGATTTCGAAGGGGATTACACCCTGGTGGTTTTCCCCCTGCTCAGGCATTCCGGGAACTCTCCGGAGAAGACCGGAAAGCGGCTGGGTGAGATTTTAATCGCGCGATCGGAGATGATCTCCGGCTTCAATGTCATAAAAGGATTCCTGAATCTGGTCATCTCCAGGGATTACTGGAAAAGGTTGCTGGCTGATGAACTGACTTCTCCGGTTTTTGGCTTTCGTGAAGCCGGTAAGGGGTCCCCGCATGTCATGGTGGAATACTCCTCTCCCAATACCAATAAGCCTCTCCACCTGGGCCATATCCGGAATATCCTGCTGGGACATTCCATCTCAAGGATCCTCCAGGCAGATGGCCGGCAGGTAATGCAGGTTAATCTGGTGAACGACCGGGGTATTCACATCTGCAAGTCCATGCTGGCATGGAACAAATGGGGGGAGGGGGAGACCCCATCCTCTTCCGGCTTGAAGGGAGACCATCTGGTAGGTAAGTATTATGTCCTTTTCGATCAGGCGTATAAGTCGGAGATCGCTGCCCGGGTATCGGCCGGGCAATCGAAGAAGGCGGCTGAGGAGGAAGCTCCCATACTTCTGGAAGCCAGGGATATGCTTCGCAAATGGGAAGCTGGCGAAGAGGAGGTGACCGCGCTCTGGGCGAAGATGAACGGCTGGGTATACGATGGATTCGATGAGACCTACAGGCGACTGGGGGTCTCATTCGACAAGATCTACTACGAATCGGATACCTATAAGCTGGGTAAGGAGATTATTCTGAAAGGTCTGAAAGAGGGAGTCCTCTACAGGAAAGAGGACGGATCAGTATGGGCTGACCTGGAGGAGGAGGGACTGGACCATAAATTACTCTTGCGATCCGACGGAACCTCGGTCTACATGACGCAGGATGTGGGTACCGCCCACCAGCGCTACCATGAATACCCTTTCGACTCTCATATCTATGTGGTTGGGAATGAGCAAAATTATCACTTTCAGGTATTATCCATTGTCCTGAACAAACTGGGTTTCGAATGGGCAGAGAGACTATTCCACCTCTCCTACGGGATGGTGGAACTTCCAGAGGGAAAAATGAAATCCAGGGAGGGAAAGGTGGTGGATGCCGATGACCTGATGGATGAAATGGAGACCACAGCCCGGCAAATGTCCGATGAGCTGGGGAAACTGGAGGAGTATTCACCAGGGGAGCGTTCCCGGATCTACAGGCAGGTGGGTATGGGTGCATTGAAGTACTTTATCCTGAAAGTCGATCCGAAAAAGAATATGACCTTCAATCCCAGGGAGTCGGTCGATTTCAATGGCAATACAGGTCCGTTTATACAGTATACCTATGCGCGCATCATGAGTGTGAAACGGAAGGCGGAAGGAATCTCCAGGAACTCCAGCGGAGCAGGGCTCAATGACAAGGAAACCGCCCTGGTTCGGTTGCTGTATAATTTCCCGGAGGTGATTCAGGAGTCCGCTTCCCTCCTCAATCCTTCCCTGATCGCCAATTACCTGTATGATTTGGCCAGGGAGTTCAACCAGTTCTACCACGAATACAGCATTCTGAGTGCTCAGGAAACGCAACAGATAGCCCAGAGGCTGCTTCTTGTGGATGTGATCGGCAATGTGATCCGGAAAGGGATGGAGCTGCTTGGAATTGAAGTGCCCGAACGAATGTAATGCCCCTGTTCAGATGAAGAGAATAGCCATTTCCGTAGTACTGTTCACGACCGTGGTGCTGGTTTCCAGTGCACAGAGAAGCCGCGTACTATCGGTTTTCCAACTGATCGAATCTGAAAAGTATGAAGAGGCCAAGGAGGCCGTCGAACTGGCCGTCTGGAACGACAAGACTTCCCGGTGGCACCTCACCTACTATGCCAAGGGCTCTCTTTGTCAGGCCGCCTGGGAAAAAGGGTTTGGAGGTAACGATACCAAAAAGACCGGGCTCTATCCTGAGCAGCTTCAGGTAGCCTATAATGCCTACGAAAAGGCCCTCGAACTCGGTCCGGGGAATCGAACCCGTTCTTCCATCGCCACGAAGTATTTCCGGTTGGCCAATAATTTTCAGAAACTGGGCGAAAAACAATTCGGGAAGAAAGAGTATGCCAGGGCTGCATCCTCCTTCGAGCATGCGCTGCTGGTTACCCGGAGCCCGCTCATCTCGGTCAAAACAGATACCAATCTGATCTACAATACGGCCATTGCTTTTTACGAAGCAGCTGATTGGGAGAAAGCAGCCCTCTACCTGGAGGGATTGCACCAGGCCGGATACTCCTCCGAGGTCTCCCTGCTTCTCTTCAAAGTGTTGTTAGAAATGGAAGATCCTCTGAAGGCCGGGAAAGTGTTGGTGGAAGGACTCGAAAAATACCGGTACGAGCGGTCCATGGTGCTCTATCTGGTCGACCACCTGGTTACCAGGGAGCAGGGGGAAGAGGCTGTCAGCTACCTCCGGGAGGCCATCGAGGTTCACCCAAACGATCCTATGTTTCCCTGGACCCTGGGTCTGGTCTACAAGCAGACGGACCAATACGATGAAGCGATCGAATACCTGAAGGCAGCTTACAAACTTGCCCCGGAGCAGACCGGTATCAGCTACAGTCTGGGGATCTGTTACTTCAATATGGGTGTGGAGGTCAATGACTCGGCCCGGAAAATCCTCAACCGGAAGCAATACGAGGAGGCCAGACAACAGGCCCGGGACCATCTGAAGGATTCGGTGGAGTGGCTGGAGGTGGCTTACGAGCTGGATCCGGAATACGAAAATATCAGGTCCAGGCTCACCCAGCTTTATGACCGTCTGCAGCCGGACGGCGACCGGGCCTTCTAGAATTTGAAGAGCAGGGAGAGCCCCAGGAATTCTTTCAACTGGGTCTTCGGAACCTTTTTCGGATTGCCTTCCGCATCCAGCACAGGCTGATCATCGGAATCAAGGACCGCAAAACGGACATCGTCGTCATAGATGAGGTGGAGGTTGAACCGGATCGTAAAGAACCAGCTGATCTTTTTGTCTATCATCAATTCCCAGTCCACATCGATATTCTCCGGATTATTCAGGTAATTGGAAAAGAGCCTCACCCTATTGGAGATATTCATATCCTCCAGTATCACAGCCTTATGATTGATCACCACCTGGGTACCCATCTCCTGCCTGGCTCTTTTGTCAGGGTCCACACCGTGGGCGGTCTGATCAATGGCAGCTGTATCCAGTACAAAGGTGTTCTTATAGGAGAGGGGGGCTATGTTGATAGAGGTGTTCTTCCAGGGTTTATAATCCGCACCCAAACCAACGGTCAGCGAAGCAGGATTAAGGAACCTGGAAACAGCCACCGAGTCGTTGGGGTAGGTGAAGCCTTTGGCAATCTGACTTTTCATATAGAAGGTGGCGCTGAAGCCGATCTTCCCCGAGGCGTTCATATTGAATTTTGAATTCAGTTCGATCAGATCCTCGTTCTTGCGAAGTCCCTTCTCAGAAGTCACCAGGGTACCGTATTTGATCCTCCCGGTATTGATCCACTGAAGGTTGGCATCCTTGTTGTTGTATGTGCTGCCCCCTGCGATATCAAACACCGTTGCCAGGGAACTCTCCCCTCCTTTCGACCAGTTCAGCAGAAGCGTCTGGTTCAGGGTAAATGCACTGGAAAATTCATGGACCCAGAAAACAGGGTTTGATTTTAACAGGGAGACCTTGGCCAGAGACGGTGTGGGCATTTGCAGTTTCACCGGAAGATGGGGCAGAGGCTCCTTGGTGATGCGGTTGACCTCAATTTCGTCATCCAGCACCAGGCTCAATTCCCGCTTGGAGGGATTTCCGATCCAGAGGGTTATGGAATCATTCTTGTAATTCTTCACCCAGAACCTCCGGGGCGTACCGGGTTTGCTGGTCAGCCAGAGAGGGGTATCCTTTCCATGCATATCGTTAATCACCAGCTGCGTGGAATCGCGTAATTCATTATAATCCAGCAATGTGAGAACGGCCGCCTGGAGCGAGTCCAGCTGGTACGGATTCTTCAGAACGTAAAAGGGAGTTCCGGGTGCGGCCACCCATCGCCGCAGGGTGTCCGTGTAAACGATATACCCCGAATCGGAGGTTATATATTCAATTCCCTCTGCAAAGGGGGCCCTGACCGGCGGAATAATCTTTCCATTACGAAACTGGTGCAGGGGGATCATCAGAGTTTCAAGGGCGGCCGAATCGATCTGAATCTCTGCAATAGTGTCGGGGATAAACAGGGTGGAGTCGGGCATTCCGTTCTCATCAAGGATAGAATCGGAAAAGGCCAGATTGGAGAAATCCACCGGGTAATCGTAACGGATCACCGCCTTTTGCAGGAGGTCGAGATTCCACCCCGCCGAATCGATGATAAAAGTGGAATCATTCAGCCACCGTATTTCTGTGGAATCGTAGAGTGGTATCTTTTCCATACCCACCCCGATCGTTCCGAAATCGGAGGATTCGAGCCTGCTCCGCACGCTGTCGAACGGTTCCACTGAATGGTGCAGCAGGCGCTCCAGTGCCACCTGGACCGAATCGCCGGCGGAACTCCAGAAGTTTTCCTGGCTGGTGAGGGACCGGATATAGTGCCATGCACTGTCGCTGCTGGTCTCAGGGGACCCCGATTGGGTGTATGCCGGTAGCGAAATCCACAGGGAGAACAGAAAGGAGGTGCAAAAGACGACAAGCTTTTTCATGTGGAATTGATTCAATGAACGGTATGGGCTCGATCAGAAGTAGATCTCTCCCCGGGCTGCCAGCAGCGTGTTGCTGAGCAGGGAGACTCTGGTCATGGGCCCCACGCCACCCGGAACCGGTGTGATAAAGGAGCAGCGGGGGGCCACCTCCCCGAATTCCACATCTCCCCTGAGACGGAAACCCGATTTGGTCTCGCTGGAGGGAACCCGCGTGGTTCCCACGTCGATCACCGCGGCACCCTCCTTTACCATATGCTCTTTGACGAATCCCGGTGATCCGAGTGCGGCTATCAGGATGTCGGCTGAGGCGCAGAGAGCTTCCAGCTCCTTTGTACGGCTGTGTGCCACGGTGAC
>CAZRZY010000149.1:0-9509 GCA_964604655.1 uncultured Bacteroides sp.
AACGGGAGCGCATCGAGCGTGAAAAGCGGGAGGAACAGGAACGGATCGAACGGGAACGCCGCGAGAGGGCCGAACAGATCAACAACATGGGCCGGAACGCTTTCGGTAATCAGGGTGTGGGAGAAGAAGAGGGTTCGGAAGGGATTACGGAAGGCAGCGGCAACCAGGGAGTCACCTCCGGAACTCCCGATGCCGAACGTTATGATACCGGGGGCGGACTGGGCGACGGTATCTCCTTCGGAGGCCTGGGATCCAGGAAAGCGGTGGGAAATCTTCCCAAACCGAACATGTCAGGCTGCGATGTGACACAAAAAATCGAAGTGAGGGTGGAGATCCAGGTAGACCAGGATGGAAAGGTGGTCAGCGCTATCGTGACCAACGCCTCCTATCAGGACAACTGTATCTGGACGATGGTGGTGGAAGCGGCACGGAGAAGCAGGTTTTCGGTGGACCAGAATGCCAATTACAAGCAGACCGGCTGGATCCGCTATATCATAGTGCCCTAATGGCATCGTAGATCAGCTTGGAGGCGGCCACGACAATGGCCACCATCACGAAATACCTGATCAGCACGGCCCCCCACTTCACGGCTATCCGTGTGCCGATCCATGCCCCTGTCATATTT
Organism: uncultured Bacteroides sp.; assembly: GCA_964604655.1. Taxonomy (GTDB): domain Bacteria; phylum Bacteroidota; class Bacteroidia; order Bacteroidales. Next base: position 626 of record CAZRZY010000149.1, read on the forward strand.
CCAACCGCCAGTACCAGACCCATCCAGAGATGCACATCGCGGTGCAGAAAGAATATCAGAAGTGCTACCGGGGTGTAGAGCAGTATAACGAACACCTTAAGAGCGTTGGCCTTGACCAGCTCAAACCCGCTGCCCAGAACCAGGCTGGTCAGCAGGAAAAATCCCACCCCTGCCTGGATAAACCCCCCGTAAATACCCACGCCGAAAAAGATCACTGCCTGTATCCAGTAAGGGACAGGGGGATGGGATTCGTGGCTCCGGACCCAACGATTGGGTTTCAACAGGATGAGAAAAAAAACCAGGATCATCACCCCTGCAATAGCCAGCTTCATTACCTGGTCATTCAGATTCACCGCGATGAATGCTCCAACCACGGCGCCTGCTGCGGCCGGAATTCCCACCCGGAATCCGGACGGAAAGTCCATCACCCGCTCCCGGTGAAAGCCACCCACGCCTATCACATTCTGGAGAAAGATGGCGATCCGGTTGGTCCCGTTGGCCATATTGGGAGGAAGACCCAGCGCCATCAGCACCGGTAATGTCAGCAGAGAACCCCCTGCCGCCAGTGTGTTGATGATCCCGGCCACCACTCCCGTAGCTACCACGATCAGGATGGTGGTCCACTCCATAGGTCAGGCAAACATCGGGTAATCGGCCATGAGCTCATTGACTTGGTACCGGACCTTTTCGATCAGCGGATTGTCATCGATATTCATGATCACCCGGTCCATCAGCTCCACGATGGTGGGAATGACCTCCTCCCTGACTCCGCGGGTAGTGACTGCGGGCGTTCCCACCCTGATCCCGCTGGTTTGGAACGGGGATCTGGAGTCGAAGGGAACCATATTTTTATTGACAGTGATATCAGCCTCCACCAGGATGTTTTCCACCTGCTTCCCGGTGATCTCCTCCGATTTTGACCGCAGGTCGATCAGCATCGAGTGATTATCGGTTCCATCGGAAACCACCTTGTACCCATGCTTGATAAAAGCATCTGCCATGGTGCGTGCATTGACCTGGACCTGTTTCTGATATTGCCGGAAATCGTCAGAAAGTGCCTCACCAAAAGCTACTGCCTTGGCAGCAATGATGTGCTCCAGTGGCCCTCCCTGAATCCCGGGGAATACGGCCGAATTCAGCATTGAGGACATCTTCCTCACCACACCTTTCTTGGTGGTCTTCCCCCATGGGTTGTCATAATCCTTACCTATCAGAATGATCCCTCCCCTGGGGCCCCGCAGTGTTTTGTGAGTGGTGGAGGTAACCACATGAGCATATTTCAGCGGGTTTTCCAGCAATCCTGCCGCGATTAGTCCTGCCGGATGGGCCATATCGACCAGGAAGATGGCTCCCACTTTATCGGCAATGGCCCTCATCCGCTTGTAATCCCACTCCCTGGAGTAGGCCGATGCCCCGCCTATGAGAAGCTTCGGCTTCTCCTTCAGGGCTTGCTCTTCCATGGAATCATAATCGATCAATCCGCTTTTCTCATCCAGGCCGTAAAAGACTGCACGATACAAGATCCCTGAACTATTCACCGGTGAGCCATGAGAAAGGTGCCCTCCGTGGGACAGATCCAATCCCATCAGGGTATCTCCCGGCTCCAGCACCGTAAGAAAGACGGCCATATTTGCCTGTGCCCCGGAATGTGGCTGCACATTGGCATACTCGGCCCCGTACAACTGGCAGAGCCGTTCGATAGCCAGGTTCTCCACTTCATCGATTACCTCGCAGCCTCCGTAATAACGGTGACCCGGATATCCTTCGGCATACTTATTGGTCAGGCAGGATCCCATGGCTTCCATCACCTGGGGACTAACAAAATTCTCTGATGCAATGAGTTCTATTCCCCGTTTCTGGCGATGGTGTTCATGATCAATCAGGTTGAACAGATCAAGATCTCTCTTCATGTCAATATAATTTGGTCAATCCACAAATTTAATCTTTTGGATCTGTAATATGGGGTTGGATCCATCGTCATTTATCAATATTACCGAACCTTTGGCATCTGCACACCCGAATCAGGGTATCCGGGTCCTTTTAAAAATAAGATACCCGTTATCAACATCCCCGGTCTCTCCATTAGTCTTACTGTGCCAGTTGAATACATCTTTGTAGATCAAGTGATCGCCAGCATACACCGAACCGCTGCCAATAGGCTCCATAACAGAATGACGGATGGAACACATCAGGGAAACAGGAAATTATGAAGCAGGTAGAGACCTGCCGCAACCAGTGCACCGGCAAAAGGACCAAACACAGGTATCCATGCATAGGGCCAGTCACTGGATCCCTTCCCCTTCATGGGCAGAAAGGAATGCATAATCCTGGGGCCCAGGTCGCGGGCGGGATTAATGGCGTAGCCGGTGGTTCCCCCAAGTGACAGGCCAATGGCAGTTACCAGCAGCGCCACAGGCAATGCTCCCAGTGTTCCCAGGCCGATCTTCGCCTCTTTTACCTCCCCGAGAGAGATGGATGGTTCAGCGATGTATAGTATCACAAAGATCAGGATAAAGGTGCCGATCAGCTCATTGAGAAAATTGAGAGGGATGTTCCGGATGGCAGGTGAGGTGGAGAAACATCCCAGCTGTGCAGCCGGATCGTCCGTATGGTTAAAGTGGTCCCGGTAAAACAGCCAAACGATTAAAGCCCCGGCAGCGCCACCTGCCAACTGTGCCAGGATAAAGGGTACCACCTTGGCCCATGAAAAAAGTCCGGAAATGGCCAGGCCCAGAGTGACGGCAGGATTTATATGAGCTCCCGAGACCGGACCTGCCACGGCCACACCAATGAATACCGCCAGTCCCCACCCGAGGGAGATGACGATCCAGCCCGATGCATGTCCCTTGGTCCCTTTGAGTGCCACGTTAGCTACCACACCGTCTCCCAGAAGAACTAAAAGAAAGGTCCCGATAAACTCGGCAATAATCTCATTCATCATCATTTCATCCATTGAAACGTTCAACCTGGAAATACTATTGTTCTTCCCATTTTCCGGCACGGGAAACTGCCTTGCTCCATCCTTTCAACCAATCTTCCTGCTCCTTTGGAGCAATCTTTCGGGTAAAAGTGCGGTCCGCGGCCCACTGTTCCTCTATCTCTCCGGTACCCTTCCAGTATTCCACAGCCAGGCCTGCCAGGTAGGCGGCCCCCAGGGCCGTGGTTTCTATGGTCTCGGGGCGGGTCACCGGAATACCCAGCAGGTCGGCCTGAATTTGCATCAGCAGGTCATTGACCACTGCACCGCCATCGACCTTCAGTTCCTTAATCCGAATCCCTGCATCGTCCTCCATGGCATGCATCACATCGTACACCTGAAAGGCTATGCTCTCCAGAGCCGCCCTGGCAATATGTCCGGCAGTTACCCCGCGCGTCAGTCCGGCAATCATGCCCCGGGCATAAGGGTCCCAATGGGGTGCACCCAGACCTGTAAAAGCCGGAACCAGGTAGACTCCGCCATTATCACTTACCGATTCGGCCAGTTTCTCCACCTCCGAAGACCTTCTGATCAGTTGGAGTCCGTCCCTCAGCCACTGGATCACCGCTCCACCTATAAAAATCGATCCTTCAAGGGCATAGGTGACCTGCTCGCCAATCTGCCAGGCCACCGTAGTAACCAGTTTGTTCCTGGAAGGGACCGGCTCATCCCCCGTATTGCAAAGGATAAAACAACCGGTGCCGTAGGTGTTTTTCACCGAACCGGGAGTGAGGCACATCTGGCCGAAGGTGGCGGCCTGCTGGTCTCCGGCTATTCCCGCAATGGGGATCACCGCCGAGAACAGCTTCTCACGGGTATGGCCATATACCTCCGAGGAGGATTTTACTTCGGGTAGTGCGGATGTGGGGATCTGAAAAAGATCCATCAATTCACTGTCCCATTCCATGCGATGGATATTGAATAGCATGGTCCGGCTGGCATTGGTCACATCGGTCAGATGCACTGATCCGCCGGTCAGGTTCCACACCAGCCAGGAATCGACTGTACCCAGCGCCAGTTCCCCTTTTTTCGCCTTTTCAGCTGCGAGCGGAACGTGATCCAGGATCCACTTCCATTTGGTGGCAGAAAAATAGGCATCTACCACCAGGCCTGTCTTCTCCCTGATCATCTTCTCGTGTCCCTTGTGGACCAGGTCATCGCATATGCCGGCCGTACGTCGATCCTGCCAGACTATGGCGTTGCACAAGGGCTCACCGGTATTCCGGTCCCACGCCAGTGCAGTCTCCCGCTGATTGGTGATTCCGATGGCGGCGATATCCGCAGCACGAATCCCCGCTACTCGGACCGCATCATGGAGGACCCTCAGCTGGGAGGACCAGATCTCTGCCGGATCGTGCTCCACCCAGCCCGGCTTAGGGAAAATCTGTCTGAACTCCTTTTGAGAACTGCCCACGATCCTTCCTGCTCTGTTAAAAACAATGGCCCGGGAGCTGGTTGTTCCCTGGTCAATGGCTAAAATATATTTCATAAGAAGTGATAGGTTATGAGATTTATGAAAGTAGGTGTTGTCCGGCTAACCGTTTGAAGCTCTTGACCTGGTCTCTCTCCCACTCTTCCCCTTTTTGCAGCTCCCGGGCCATGATCCTGGCAACATCCGGGGCAATCCTTATGCTCTCCCTGGCATCCAGCTGGAGGGCCCGGGTGCGACGCGATAGAAAATCTTCCAGCGTGCGTGCCATCTCCATTCGTACTGCCCATACCACCTGCACTATACGGATATGTAATTCATCACTTATCATCTCTCCCAGCCGGGGTTCCCCGGTTACTAACTTCTCCATTTCTTCGCGCTCGGAACCATACCAGAAGTAAGGATCGGACCGCTCCGCTTCTTTCTGGTATCCATGGATTCCAAGAGAGCGGGTAACAGAAGTCCGTTTTGAATACCCGGCGGTCCGCTCAGCCCGGTCTACCACATCCTCCCCCATCTGACGGTAGGTAGTCCACTTCCCTCCGGTTATGGTGACCAGTCCTGCCGGGGATACCATGATCTTGTGGCCGCGGGAGATCTCTTTCGTCTTTTTACCCTCACCGGATGGAGCAGCCAGTGGACGCAATCCCGCAAATACACTTTTCACATCGCCTCTTTCAGGGGGCTTTTCCATAAATCGGCCCGCCGTTTCAAGGATATAATCCACCTCTTCCGGTTCTGGCAGAGGTTCCAGCAGTGCTTCATGCTTCTCCACATCGGTAGTACCCACCACCACCCTGTTATGCCAGGGTACTGCGAACAGCACCCTCCCATCGGAGGTCTTGGGAATCATCAGCGCCTCTCTGCCGTTCAGGAACCGGGAGTCCATTACCAGATGGATCCCCTGGCTGGGTTTGACCAATTCTCTCGCACCGGGATCTTCCATCTTCAGAATCCGGTCCACAAACACTCCGGTGGCATTGATGACCACCTTTGCAGAAATGGTAACCACCTTATCACTCTCCAGGTCCCTCGCCTTCACCCCCGTTATCTGTTGATGCTCATCCATTTCAAGAGCTGTCACCGGCATGTAATTGATCGCGGTACCACCCTGATCAAGTACAGACTGGAAGAGATTCACGGCCAGCCGGGCGTCATCAAACTGCCCGTCATAATACCGGACTCCACCCCGGAGTCCCTCTTTTTTGATGCCCGGCAGAGCCTGCTGTGTCTTTTTTCTGGAAACGGGAAGCGATCGTCCGATACCGCGGCGTCCGGCCATCAGGTCATACAGGGTGAGTCCGATGGTGTAGAAAGGAATGCACCACCACTTGTAACAGGGTATTATAAAGGCCTGGTCCCTCACCAGGTGAGGGGCATTCTTTCTCAGCCGTCCCCTTTCGCGGAGGGCCTCCAGGACCAGTGAAATATTGCCCTGGGCAAGATAGCGAACGCCTCCATGTACCAGCTTGGTGCTTCTGCTGGAGGTGCCCTTGGCAAAATCATGCTGCTCCAGCAGAAGGGTTTTATACCCCCTGGAAGCTGCCTCCAGGGCAGCACCCAGTCCGGTGGCCCCTCCCCCTATGACCAGTATTTCGCAATTGAATCCAGGTTCAGTAACTCTATTGATCAATTCATTTCTGTCCATGTTGGATGAATTATTGAATCGGGTGGAGGACGATATTTCTGAAAAGTGTCTTGCTAATGTACCTTTAAATTTTTGTTTTCTCTATCTTAAATCTAATAGAATTTGGTGCGGACATTTCTGGATTTTGGTAGTTTTATAACATGAAAAAACTATTCCACATTCTGATCGTTCTGTTTTTTTCGGGAGGGACTGTTTTCGGACAATCCTCCGGAGAAACTGCCGGAACCCGCATCATTGAATTCCCTGGTATTCCCGGTTACCAAACCCTGATCTGCGATTTTCATATACACACCGTTCTCTCCGACGGCAGTGTCTGGCCGGATATCCGTGTCCAGGAAGCATGGAGGGACGGGCTTGATGCTATCTCCATAACCGATCATATTGAATACCAGCCGCATCAGGAAGATATTCCCCATTCCGACCGCAACCGGAGTTATGAGCTGGCCAAACGCTATGCCAGGAATAATGACCTGCTGGTAATCAACGGAGCCGAAATCACACGGGCCATGCCTCCCGGACACTTCAATGCTATCTTTTTAAAGGATGTGAATAAGCTGAATCAGGAAGATGTGATGGAAGTATTCAGGGAAGCCAAACGCCAGGGAGCCTTTGTTTTCTGGAACCATCCCCACTGGACATCCCAACAACCCGACGGGATCGCTTCTTTGAAGGAGATGCACTATCAATTGCTGGAGGAACAGCTACTGGATGGTATGGAAATATACAACGAGCACACATACTCCGACGAGGCTCTTCAGATAGCTCTGGACCAAGATCTTACACTGATGGGTAACTCCGATATACACGGATTGATTGACTGGACTTTTTCTGTACCTGAAGGTGGTCACCGCCCTGTTACATTGGTGTTTGCCTCCGAAAAATCCGAAGAGGCCCTTCAAGAAGCTCTTTTTGCAGGGAGGACAGCTGTCTGGTTCGATAATTCACTGGTGGGTAATGCTTCTCTTCTCGTCCCGCTTATTCAGGGATCCCTGGAGGTCAAGAGAGAAAAACCTTCCCCGGTGCAACGGCTAACCATCACCAACCATTCCGATGCCGATTATATTCTTGAGAATACCTCGCCATACACCCTCCATGCCAATGGTTCGGTAGTGACGGTCAAAGCACATGGTATTACCACCCTTCAGGTGAAAACTGAAAAGGAGATCACTGCTTTTAATTTAACTTTCAGGGTGTTGAATGCTTATACGGCCCCAGGTGCACACCCGGAAATCACCCTGAAGATCCAATAAGGGAGGTGGTACTTGTCCCATAAGTTAGTATATTGGGGGTGAACTACACTAACCTTCCAAGCTAAACCACATGGAACAGATCAAGAAGTCTCTGCTGTTCAACGCAAGTTGTACGGCGTTGGTAGTCACTGCCCTAACCTTTGCAACACGCGCTGGAATGATCGATCCCTGGCGTGCCGAATTCAACCTCACTTCGGAAGAGGTCGGCTGGATCGTCGGAACGGCTTTCTGGGGATTTACCCTTGCCATGATTCTTCTGGGACCAGTCGTCGATGTTCTTGGTATGAAGCGTGTCATTTATATCGCCTTCACCGGACATGTGGCAGGGATTCTGCTGACCATCTTCTCCGGAGGATTCTGGGGCCTTTTCTTTTCCACGCTGCTCATTGGCGTTGCCAACGGAAGCGTGGAGGCATCCACCAATCCATTGGTGGCTGCCATGTACGTTGATGCTAAAACGAAAAAACTGAATCAGTTCCATGTCTGGTTCCCGGGAGGGATCGTCATAGGAGGCCTCCTGGTCTTCCTCCTGGAAAGGCTGGGCTACGGATGGCGGATCCAGATGGCCGCCATGCTGCTGCCCACACTGGCCTACGGACTGCTCTTTCTTCGGGTGAAGTTCCCTGAAACCGAACGGGTGAGCTCGGGCTTCTCCTACAAAGATATGCTCAAGGGTGTAGTTTCCCCCCTGTTTCTTTTCATGGCTGCCTGTATGCTGCTTACGGCAGCCACCGAATTGGGTTCCAACCAGTGGATGACCGCCCTGCTGGAAAATGTGATGGAGAAAGAGGGACTGCATTCGATCCTGTTGCTGGTCTGGATCTCCGGCATCATGGCTGCTGGGAGGTCCGTAGCAGGCCCCATAGTGCACCGCCTCTCCCCCAGCGGAGTGCTGCTTGCCTCGGCAATCTTCAGTGGTATCGGCCTTTATCTTCTGAGCATCTCCAGCGGTTATTGGAGTTTCGCCGCGGCTGCGGTTTTCGCAGTTGGTATCACCTACTTCTGGCCCACGATGCTGGGTTTCGTCAACGAGAATATACCACAAAGCGGCGCCCTGGGTCTGGCCATCATGGGAGGAATCGGATTTCTGGGAGGAGCCATTGCCCAGCCACTACTGGGCAGAATCTATGATTTGCGCGTTGCCGAGCTGGGAGACAGCCTGGCGGCAGGTTCTGCCACATTGCGAACAGTGATCTTGCTGACGGTTGTTTTGACCATTGCGTTCACTTACCTCTACATCCGTCAACGAAAAAAGAAACCCTGATAAACCATGGCGCGCAACGCGGACTCCATCCGGCAGACAGCCTCCTCCTTTCTGCCGCCATGAACAGCTTCCTGGACCGGTTCCGCTCCTTCATTCATGTGCAGATCACCGAAACAAAACCGCGTTATACCCCATAACATAAGAGGACTGCCACAGAAACCGGCAACTACCTGAACACTGCGAGCAACTGGGATGAGCTCGTCTCCGCCATTGCGGAGAACTCGGTTCCGCCACCGGACAAAAAAAAAGATGATCTGCCATAAACAAATCACCTTTAACCTGTGCCCAGGACAAGAATCGAACTTGCACGACCTAA
>CAZRZY010000150.1:0-9355 GCA_964604655.1 uncultured Bacteroides sp.
TGCAAGGGATGTGCACGATGCTGCCTCCCCTACGCGAAGGGATATGGCCGAATGCACCTTCCCATTGCAAGGGATATGTTCCCATTGCGAGGGATGACCGCGAGGCTTTCGACACATTTGCGAGGGATGACCGCGAGGCTTTCGACCCATTTGCGAGGGATGACCGCGAGGCCTTCGACCCATTAGGAAGGATGTGCGCGATGCTGTCTTCCCTATGCGAAGGGATATGGCCGAATGCGCCTACAATTCGTGCAAGCGAATTTCAGCACATGAGGTTATATCGCGAGACCCGCAAGAAATCTCAGCAGGTGAGGTTATATCCCGAGCTTCGAAAGAAATTTCAGCACATGAGGTTATATCGCGAGACCCGTGAGACAATTCAGCACATGAGGTTATATCGCGAGACCCGCAAGAAATCTCAGCAGGTGAGGTTATATCGCGAGACCCGTAAGATATTTCAACGCATGAGGTTATATCGCGAGACCCGTGAGATATTTCAGTAAACGAGACCATATCCCGCCTTATTCTTATCTTTGTGGCTGTGAAGTCGTATCCGCTCATATTCCTGGCTTTCGTTTCGATTCTGGCAGTACTCGCCACAGGATGTGAAAATGATATAGAACGGGTCAACCTGATTACCGATGAGGCTTTGATGCCCAAGGTAAGCGGGACTAATATAGAGGTGATTTACAGCGATTCCGCCAGGGTAGAGGTGCAGATCCTGGCTCCCACCTATCTCTCCTTCCCGCACCTTGAAAGACCCTACATGGAATTTCCTGACGGAATGGAGGTCTATTTTTACGACGATTCCATGAAGATTGAGTCTGAGATCAGGGCCGATTACACTATTTACTATTCGGATGAGCGGTTGTGGTATGCCACCGGAAATGTGGTAGCACAGCGTCTCGATAACGGGGATGCCCTCCATACCGAAGAGCTATACTGGGATGAGGAGAAGCAGCTGATCTACTCGGATGCATATACCCGCATTCAGAATGAGGACGGAACCTTCTACGGGAAAAGGGGATTTGAATCACACCAGAATCTGACGAACTGGAAACTGAAGGGTACCAGCGGGACCGTCAATGTGCAGGATGAAGAATAACCTATCCACCATATTTGAAGTGATCTGGTTCGTTTTTGGCGGACTCCTTCTGTTCATAGGTGTGGATATCAGCCTGGACACCGGTCTGGCAGACAGCTGGTACTATTTTCTGCTCGCCATCCTTGCCTTCCTGATGTATGCCAGAAGAAGGAAAATGAGAATGAATTCTCCCCGATGACTTACCTGACCCTCATCCTGCTTATCCTCATCTCCATTCTCTTCTCGGCATTTTTCTCCGGAATGGAGATCGCTTTCGTAACAGCCAATAAACTCCGTATTGAGATAGACCGGAAACAGAAAAAGGTCTTTGCAGCACTGGTAGGTTACTTCATCAAGCATCCGTCCTGGTACATCGCTACTATGCTGGTGGGCAATAATATTGCCCTGGTGATTTACGGGCTGGCTTTCGCGTTGCTGCTGGAGCAGCCTATTCATCGGATGTTGGGCGGGGGCTCGGATGCTTCCGTCCTGCTGATTCAAACGGTGATCTCTACGCTCATCATACTTCTTACTGCGGAGTTTCTGCCAAAAACCCTGTTCAGACTCAATCCGAATAACTCCCTCCGGATCCTGAGTCCCTCGATCCTTTTTTTCTATATTACACTCTACCCGGTCACTCTGCTGACCATCGCCATCTCTAACTTTGCCATGAGATACATGCTCCGGGTATCGACCGATGATGAAGCAGTGGAGCCGGTTTTCAGCAAGGTGGACCTGGATCATTTCGTTACCACCCTTCAGCCGGAACAGAAGACTGACAGTGAACAGATGGGAGACCTGAAGATCTTTAAAAATGCGCTTGAGTTCTCCGGCCTGAAAGTGAGGGATTGTATGATTCCCAGAACCGATGTGATCGCACTGGAAGTGGATTCATCTATAGAGGATCTGGCCATGAAATTTACCGAGACCGGTTTGAGCAGGATCCTGATCTACCGGGAACATATCGATCATGTAATCGGTTATGTCAATTCCAAGGATCTGTTTATCCGGCCTGAGAAGATCAGTTCCCACCTGAAACCCATCCTCATCGTTCCGGAAACATTGCCTGTGAATCATCTGCTCACTGATTTCATCAAACAGGGAAAGAGCATCGCCCTGGTGGTAGATGAATTCGGAGGTACTGCTGGTGTGATCACCACGGAGGACATCATAGAAGAGATATTCGGAGAGATCGAGGATGAACATGATACCATCGATCTGCTGGAAAAGAGGGTGGATGAGGACCGCTATCTTTTCTCCGGAAGACTTGAAATTGACTATCTGAACGAAAAATACTATCTGGGAATACCGGAATCGGAGGAGTATGACACCCTGGCCGGATATATCATCTATCATTACGAAAGCATACCCGACAGGGATACTGCGGTGAGAATCGATAACTTCCTGATTTCCATAACCGATGTAAGCTCTAACAGGATCGAAGAGGTGGAGCTGAAGGTGTTCAGGAGCTGACCACCGCTTTTTTCAACCTCCTCTTTTTAACAAACCTCTAATTATTACTATATTCGTACGCTCAAAATTGAAGGACAAAACCGAAAAATCATAATTATTCAATGGCCACATTACAGAATATCAGGAACAGGGCGGGATTGTTGGTAGCCATAGTGATCGGACTGGCTCTATTCGCATTCATTCTGGGAGATATGATGGGATCCGGAGCACCTACTGTCGGCAAAAGAATCGTCGCAGAGATCAACGGCAAGGCCGTGGGTGTAAACGATTACCTGGAAAAACAGAAGAGTTTGCGCGAATTCTACCAGCTTAATTCGGGCGGGCAGTCGCTTGATGCGGAAATGGAACGCCAGATCCAGCAGGAAACATGGACAAGGCTGGTCCGTGAAACGATCATGGAGCAGTCCTACCAGAATCTGGGTCTCTATGTGAGCACCGATGAACTGAAGACTATGGTCGCAGGTGACCAGGCCATGGGTGCGGTAGGAAACCCCGCGCTCACCGAACCCCATCCCATTATCAGGCAAATGTTTTCCAATCCGGAGACAGGACAGCTGAACCGGACGGTCATGACCAACTATTTCAATGCTTTGGATAATCCGCAGTTCGCACAGGAGAAAAGGCGTTGGCTGTTCATCGAAAAGGAGATCATCGATGAAAAGATGAACCAGAAGTATTTCAATCTGGTGAAAAAAGGATTTCAACCCTCCTCACTGGATCTGAAAGATCATGCCAGGGAGACCGCCAAAACTGCCGATTTCTCCTACCTATCCAGACCTTTCTCATCGGTAGCGGACGAGGAGGTAACCTTTACCGAGTCAGATCTCAAGGAATACTACAGGGAACACAGGGAGACCTACAAGCAGGAAGCATCCCGCACTTTCCAGTATGTGGTCTTCGAGGTAGAGCCCAGTGACAAGGATGAGGAGAATGCAAGGTTCTGGATCTCTCAGGTGAGACCAGAGTTTTCCCGGGTTTCCGGGGAGGAAGTACCCCGCTACATCAACAGTACCTCGGACGAACCGTTCGATACCCGTTTTTATACCTACCAAGAAATTCCTGAAATCATCAGGGATTCGGTATTCAATGCCTCTGAAGACGTGATTTTCGGTCCTTATAAACTGGAGCAGTCATACAAACTCTCCAGGGCATACAACTCCCAGATGCGTCCTGATTCAGTGCGGGCAAGACACATTCTTCTTTCCATGCAGGAATATGGTGGCGACCGTCAGGCCATGGAAGCGCGAGCCGACAGCCTGGTGCAGGTTCTTAATAATGGTGGGGAATTCAACCAGCTGGCTATGCAGTTTTCTGCAGATGAAAGCAATCGTGCCATCGGTGGCGACCTGGGCTGGTTCACCGAAGGGATGATGGTTACTGCTTTCAACAATGCTTGTTTTTACAATGAAACCGGCGACCTGGTTACTGCTGAAACTCCATTCGGAACCCACATCATCCGTATCGAAGAACAGAGTCCCAGGGTCCGCAAGATCCAGCTGGCCGAGATAACACGGACTATCTTTGCCTCCGATGAAACCGTCCAGGACTACTACAACAGGGCTGTGAAATTCAGGGGAAAAGCCACGGATCTGGAGAAATTTACCGAACAGGCCAGGGAGTTTGGTCTGGATCCGCGCTTTGCTCCCAACATCACCAAAGATCAGCAATCCATTCCCGGAATTGAAGATCCCATCCCCCTTATCAAGTGGGCTTATGAAGCCGAGATTAACAGTGTCAGCAACATCTTTGATCAGACAGACGATAAGTACATCTTAGCAGTGCTCACCGAAGCCAGGGAAAATGGTTATGCCGATCTGCAAGATGTGAGACCTGAGATCACCCTGGCGGTAAGGAAACAAAAAAAGGCCGAGAATATCTCCCAACAGCTTGAAGAACAGCTGAGCGATGTGACCGACCTGACCCAGTACGGGATCGATCAGAATGAGAATGTTGGAGAGGCTACCGAAGTGAAGTTTGCCAATACCTATATCACGGGAGTGGGACTGGAGCCAAGGATCGTGGGTGCTGCCATGCACCTTCCCCTGAACCAGGTCTCCCCGCCCCTGGTAGGAGAAAGCGGGGTCTTTGTCATTTCGGTCAGTGACCGGGAGGAACCTGCGGTTGATTCCGAGGTCGATCCGGCCACCGCATCCAGGTTGCGTTACTCATTGGAGTCACGAAGCAACTTTGAGGCTTATAATGCCCTGGTTGAGGCAGCCGACGTAGAGGATAACCGGCTGGAGATCTTTTACAACTGAGCTACGGGATATTTCTCAGCCGCTGAAAAACGCTTACACGTTGTATAGGCGGCTTGCGAAACATCCCTACGCAGGGACATCCGGTCAATAGATCGAGCTTGCACTTCTTCAGGCGAAGGGATATCTTACCGAGGTACCTTCTTTTTGCGAATGGATGATAGTTCACTGACGAACTTGTAATTCGTGAAACGAATTCCCGAGAGGAGGGGAATTATCCCGGAGCCCACTACTCAGAGCAGTCGCACACGTTCAGAGAAGCAGTAAATGAGGCGGAAATCTTCTTCGCCTCATTTCTTTTGAAGGACAACTCCGGACAGCTCCACTCCGCTCCATTCATCGCGGTCCGGCCTCAAAACCAGGAGCTGGTCGCCCGTTCCTTCAATTTCCACCTGACCCATGTCAAACTCCAAAAATCCCTCCTCCGAAGGACCAATCTCAGTTTTGATCTTCAGGTCACCAATTTCCAATGTAAGCTTGTTGATCTCTTCAGACCGGAGCATGGCCTTCACTAAATAAGTCCCCGGAACGGGATTGTGAAACAACCATTCAAGACGTGCCCTGGGATCCACCCAATGGGTGATGACAGCCTCCCTGCCCTGGCCCTCCAACTGGGCGTGTGTGCCATATCCCGGATTGTGGATATCGGCAAATTCTGCTGTCAGGACAACCTCACCATCCTTCAGGGTGGGCATATTACTGGTAACCATAATGGCTCCTCTGGTTTCCAGGACCACCACAGAATTGACAGGATCGGGTGCCTCTTCGGGTAATTTAATTAAAAGGTCCTGACCCGATCTTCGGGAGGAGAGTTTTAGATCCGGATCGGAAAGCAGGTAGATCTTCCTGACTCGGGCTTCCAGTCCCGGCACCTTTAATTCCCGGTCTTCCGGCCAGTCAAACACATGCAGATAAAGCAGGGTTCCACCTTCCTGGTCCAGCCTGGTACAACGCCCCCAGGGTAACTTGAAGAACGGGCTGGCCGCTGTTCCATAAATCGACTCACCGTTCTTTTCCATCCACTTTCCCATGGCCTCCAGGCGCTCTATGCTTGGCCCGGGGATCTCTCCCTCGGCTGTGGGACCGACATTGAGCAGCAGGTTCCCTCCCTTGCTGGCGATATCCACAAGCATACGGATCAGGTTTTCGGCCGATTTCCAGTTCTGGTCATAATGCTTGTATCCCCAGCTGGTGTTCATGGTCATGCAGACTTCCCAGTCATACTCAAGACCGGTGGGCGGCACATGCTGTTCCGGAGTGGAGAAATCGCCCGGCCAGGGACGATAGAGCCTGTTATTCTGAAGTATCATCGGATACGCATCGGCCACTTCCTTCAATGCAAGGGCTGCCTCCTCCGTCATACCCCTGGGAGTATCCCACCAGAGAATATCCAGCCCACCGTAGTTCTCCAGAATCTCCCTGACCTGGGGGACCGCCTTATCCTCCATGTAGTTCATGAGAGGTTCTCTCTCCAGTCCGGAATCCCAGTGAGGTGCTCCCTGCTCAATATTCCAGTATGTCCCCCCGGGTTCATGCCAGTCCTGTGCCTGTGAGTAGTAGAATCCAAGACGCATGTCGTTCCTCTTGCATGCCTCGGCCAGTTCTTTCAGGGGATCACGTCCGAAGGGAGTAGCATCCACGATATTGTATTCACTGGCTTTGGAGTGAAACATGGCAAACCCATCATGGTGCTTGGAGGTGATTACGATATATTTCATTCCGGCATTCTTCGCCAGCTGTACCCACGCTTCGGCGTTGTATTTCACCGGATTGAACTCTTCTGCCAGCTTTTCGTACTCATTCACCGGGATCCCGGCGCGTGCCATGATCCATTCACTGATACCCGGAATCTGCTCTCCCTCCCATTCGCCCGCCGGAATGGCATATAACCCCCAGTGGATAAACATCCCAAACCGGGCCTCCCTCCACCACTCCATCTTCCTGTCCTGCCCGGAAAGCTGATGGTTTCCTCCGGCTTCCTCCCGGTCCCCCTCTCCCGGGGAGCCGGACTGGCATGAAAAGAGCAGAGGAAATAAGAGGAAAATGACAAGTGAGTGTTTCATAAGGATTGATTTTTACAGCAAATGAACTCAATCAACGTTATCGTGCAGATAACTGTTATCCGGACGCAGTTTGGGTCCACCCTCTCCCTCTTCGTCATCGGTAAGACGATATCGGGAGACCTCTTTGTCCTCGGAGTGCTTCTTCTGTTCGATAAGGATCTTCTTTCTTACATATGCCGGAACATTTTCCAGCTGTTCAATCTCATCATCAGCAGACCCCGTCAGGTATCCCCTGTCTCTGAGTTTCTCATGGGTTTCACGCAAGTGGCGCACCCGCTCGGCCAGTTTCTTCTCCTTATCTTCCTGAGGTTTATCGGGCGACTGCTCCATCAGTAAATATTCTTCGGGATCCTCTTTGTTCCTGGTCTCGAATTCCAGCGATTTTTGATGGGGAATGGGACTGATTTCACTTCCACTCCGCCGCTCCTCCGCCCCGGGATCTCTCAAGGGGACGATGTGCTTCTGCTTTTTTCCTACGTAAAGCTCCGGTATGCTGTTCATCTTGAAACCGGTGGCGATAATGGTTACGCTGATATATTCCCCCAGTGATTCATCATTGCCCATTCCCCATATCAGGGTGGTATTGCGGGAGGCTGCTCCCACCACGTAATCGGTGATCTCGGAGATCTCATCCATGGTGATCTCCTCCGATCCGGAGGTGATGTTGAGGAGCACGCTTCTGGCCCCGGTGATATCATTATTGTTCAGCAACGGTGATATGAGTGCATCGGCGATGGCCTTTCTGGCCCGGTCAGCACCCGAGGCGGAGGCCGATCCCATGATGGCCACTCCACTGTTATTCATCACTGTCTGCACATCGGCAAAATCCACATTGATATATCCGTGTACAGTAATGATCTCAGCGATCCCCTTGGCAGCAATGGCCAGCACATCATCCGCCTTTTCGAAGGCATTGCTCACTTTCAGGTTCCCGTAGATCTCCCTCAGCTTCTCATTATTGATCACCAGGAGCGAATCCACATGATCCTTCAGCGCATTGATTCCTTCAATGGCCTGGTTAATCCGCTCGGGGCCCTCGAATCGAAACGGGATCGTGACTATGGCAACTGTCAGAATACCCATCTCCTTTGCGGCGCTGGCTATCACCGGAGCAGCCCCGGTACCGGTTCCTCCCCCCATTCCTGCGGTTATGAAGACCATATTGGTGTTGCTCTCGAGCAACTCTTTGATTCGGTCAATGCTCTCCATGGCTGCCTGACGGCCGATTTCTGCCTTGCTGCCTGCACCCCTCCCCTCGGTAAGTGAGTCACCCAGCTGGAGCTTTACTGCCACCGGACTATTATGCAGCGCCTGTGCATCGGTATTGCACACCACGAAATTCACATCCTTGATCCCTTTCCGGTACATGTGGTTCACCGCATTACTTCCTCCTCCCCCTACACCGATTACCTTGATAATAGAGGATCTCTCCGGCGGCAGGTCAAAATTTATTAAATCTTCCATGGATTCAGGTTTTACTACATTCGTACATCACTCTCATCGAAAATATCACTCAGTGTATTTTTAAGGTTCTCCAGGATCCTCCCTTTTCTGATCCCTTTGCGTTCTTTCTTGATGGCTTCCACCTCTTCGCTGATATCTGCTGCTTCCTCTTCTTCCAGAGTCCTTTCGGGCCGAATAACCATCTCTTCATCCATCTCCTCATAGTACTCCAGGCCTTTCAACAACAGACCCACCGAGGTGGAGAACATGGGTTGATTGATCACGTCGGGAGTGTCAGCCACCAGTTTATCCCCGGGGAAACCGATTCTCACATCCATTCCGGTTTTGAACTTCACCAGCTGGTTCAGGTGCTTCAGCATCGAGCCGCCTCCGGTAAGGACGATTCCGGCACTTAGCTTATCCATATAACCGGAATTCTCAATTTCGTAGGTGACCGCATCGATGATCTCTTCCATGCGGGACTGGATAATGTAGGCCAGGCTTCGGAAACTGATCTCTTTGGGATCGCGGCCTGAAATACCCGGGATGGTAACCACCTTATCTTCCTGTGCCAGGTCGCCCAGCGCAGAGCCAAACTGGATCTTCAACGATTCCGCCTGCCGCTGCAGGATGGCACACCCCTCCTTGATGTCGCGGGTGATCACGTTTCCTCCGAAGGGAATCACCGCTGTATGACGAATCACGTCATCATAGTAGACCGCCACATCGGTGGTTCCACCGCCGATATCAACCAGCGCCACACCTGCTTCCTTCTCATCATTCGTCAGGACTGCAGTACTGGATGCCAGGGGTTCCAGCACCAACTGCTTCACCTCCAGTCCCACCCGGTTGATGCATTTTTCAATATTCCTGGCCGATGAGATCTGTCCGATCACAATATGAAAATTGGCCTCCAGCCTTTTGCCGAACATCCCCACCGGAGTCTTTACCCCGGTTTCATTGTCCACGATATAGCTCTGTGGCAGGACATGGATGATCTCTTCACCCACATCCACGGGAATCTTATACATGTCGTT
>CAZRZY010000151.1:0-1805 GCA_964604655.1 uncultured Bacteroides sp.
CATGCGAAGGGGCATGCCTGAGGAATAGCATAATTTCGGAACACAGCGAGAAATTTCAGCAACGAGGGTATATCCCTTGCGAAAGAGACTGCAGCCAGGCGAAAGAATATGCAGCCTCGCGATGGGGTATGACAGAGGAAGCCTACAATTTCGGAGCGCAGTGAGAAATTTCAGCAACGAGGGTATATCCCGAGCTATGCGAGAACTATCAGAGCCTCTGGCACCCCAAAGAGGTAAATTATCATTCTATTAACTTATCAAATGCTTTTTTAGATTATTTACATCCCTTTGAAAATATTTATTAGGAATAATCAACCTAATAAGTATAATAAAATGATAATTTAGGTCTTTTACCATTCTGTTTCCAGACCGTTTGCCCGTTGCGAGGGTTATTTTCAAGCGAACCTAATTGATGTGAAGGGTTATGGTCGAATTCGCCGCTTCCCATGCGAAGGGGCATGCCTGAGGAATAGCATAATTTCGGAACACAGCGAGAAATTCCGATATAAGGAGGGCCGTCACAGCGAAGAGGTATGACCGAGGAAGTCTACAATTTCGGAGCACAGGGCGAAATTCAGGTGTAAGGAGGGCCGTCACAGCGAAGAGGCATGCTCGAGGAAGCCTACAATTTCGGAGCGCAGCGAGAAATTTCAGCAACGAGGGTATGCCCCGAGCTATACCCCGAGCTATACCCCGAGCTATACCCCGAGCTATACCCCGAGCTATTCGATATATTTAAGCAACGAGGGTAAGCCTCCAGCTTTACGAAGAATTCCAGCCCTGGAGATGTTATCCCGAGCTATGCGACGATCGGGCATACCCAACATTTATATCAGGCGAGCCGCGGTTTTTACTATATTTGCCCTTATTTTAAGCAACTACAGGCATGAGTGACTATTCCATTACACACCTGAGGGAATTGGAAGCGGAGGCGATCTATGTGATCAGGGAGGTGGGTGCACAGTTCGAAAGGCCCACCCTTCTCTTTTCAGGGGGAAAGGATTCCATCGTGATGTATCACCTGGCCCGGAAAGCATTCTGGCCGCAGGTGGTCCCCTTTCCCTGCCTCCATATCGATACGGGTCATAATTTCCCCGAAACCCTGGAATTCCGGGATAAACTGATGGAGGATACAGGCGGGCGGATCATTGTGGCCCTGGTGCAGGACACCATCGATGCGGGCAAAGTGGTGGAAGAGACCGGAGTCAATGCCAGCAGGAATGTCCTGCAGACAGTGACCCTGCTGGATGCCATCGAAGAGCGTAAATTTGATGCCGCCCTGGGAGGGGGAAGAAGGGACGAGGAGAAGGCCAGGGCCAAGGAGCGTTTCTTCTCCCACCGGGATGATTTCGGTCAGTGGGATCCCAAGAACCAGCGACCCGAACTCTGGAATATCTTCAACGGCAGGAAACACATGGGAGAGCATTTCCGTGTCTTTCCGCTCAGCAACTGGACCGAGATGGATGTATGGCAGTATATCTACCTGGAGAAGATCGACATCCCCAGCCTTTATTTTACCCACAAGAGAGAGGTGTTCAACCGCGACGGGGTCTGGCTGGCCAGGGCACCCTTCATGCAGCTGAAGGATACCGAGCATTACGAGAGCAAGGATGTACGGTGCAGGACCATCGGGGATATCAGCTGTACCGGGCTTACCCTCTCGACGGCCAATACTCTGGAGGATATTATCCTTGAGGTGGCAGCGGCACGCTCCACAGAAAGGGGAGGGCGCTATGATGATAAAAGGTCCGAAGCAGCCATGGAGGACCGGAAAAAGGAAGGATACTTTTAGTCTGTAAAGTCCA
>CAZRZY010000151.1:1905-7893 GCA_964604655.1 uncultured Bacteroides sp.
TAATAGTCTGTAAAGTCCATAATAGTCTGTAAAGTCCATAATAGTCTGTAAAGTCCATAATAGTCTGTAAAGTCTGTAAAGTCAATTGATATGGGAAGTGATGCAAGTCCGACCAAAGGGTACCTGGATATGAAGTTGTTGCGGTTCACCACCGCCGGAAGTGTGGATGACGGAAAGAGCACGCTGATCGGTAGGCTGCTTTACGATTCCAAGGCGATCTTCGAGGACCAGATGGAACAGCTTGAAATGGCCAGTGAAAGAAGAGGCGAGGAGCAGGTGAACCTGGCCCTTCTGACCGATGGTCTACGCGCCGAGAGAGAGCAGGGTATCACCATCGATGTGGCTTACCGGTACTTTGCGACTCCCAAAAGGAAATTCATCATTGCCGATACGCCCGGCCACGTGCAATATACCAGGAACATGGTCACCGGCGCCTCAACAGCCAACCTGGCTATCATCCTGGTGGATGCCCGCAACGGGGTGCTGGAGCAGACCATCCGGCATTCCTACATCGCCACCCTGCTGGGGATCCCTCATGTCCTGATTTGCGTCAACAAAATGGACCTGATGGACTACAGTCAGGAGGTTTTCGATCAGATTAAGGAGCAATTCACTCCCTTCAGGGAGCATCTGAACATCGGAGATGTCCGGTTCATTCCTATCAGTGCACTGAAAGGAGACAACGTGGTGGAACGAAGCAGCATCATGGAGTGGTACGACGGGCCCACCCTCCTGGAAATGCTGGAGAACATCGACATACACCAGGATGCCGACCTGAAGAACAGGCGTTTCCCGGTTCAGTATGTGATCAGGCCGCAAAGGGAAGAGTTCCACGATTACCGCGGATATGCCGGCAGGATTGCCGGTGGTATCTGGCATCCCGGCGAAAAGGTGACAGTTCTCCCTTCAGGGATTGAGACCACCCTGGAGGCCATCGATACCATGACAGGAGAACTGGAAGAGGCCTTTCCACCACAGTCGGTGGCTTTCCGGCTGGCGCACGATATAGACATCAGCCGGGGGGACATGATCGTTCCTTCGGAAGACCGTCCTGTGACCGCACAGGAGATTGACGTCATGGTATGCTGGCTCAGCGAGAAGCCGATGGTGCTGGGAGGCAAGTACGTGATCCGCCACACCACCTCCGAGCTCAGGGGTATTATCCGTTCGCTGAAGTATAAGGTCAATATCAACAACCTGGAACAGAACCTGGATGATCAATCGGTGGGCCTGAACGAGATCGCCCGCATTACCGTGAAGACTTCTAAACCGGTCTTTTACGATCCCTACCGGGAGAACCGGATCACCGGGAGCATCATTATTATCGACGAAGGGACCAATAATACGGTTGGGGCAGGGATGATCATTTAGAGCCCTCTTTCATCATTCCGATCACATCCCGGATGATCTGACCGTGATCGAAAGCCAGATCGGGAAGCTGGTCCAGTCCGTACCA
This sequence comes from uncultured Bacteroides sp., assembly GCA_964604655.1. Classification (GTDB taxonomy): domain Bacteria; phylum Bacteroidota; class Bacteroidia; order Bacteroidales. The sequence continues at coordinate 3,362 of CAZRZY010000151.1, forward strand.
GGCCAGTTCGGCGGCATCGCTTCCCGCCCGCGGATGACCCATCTCCTCTTTCCATAACATCACAAAAACCTGGGTGATGGTGCGACCGCGCGGATCCCTTCCGGGTTTGTCATAGGTCTCGAAGCGGATCAGCTCTCCCGCCCTGATCGCCGTTTCTTCCAGCAATTCACGACGCGCTGCCTCCTCCAGACGCTCATCCATCTCCATAAAGCCTCCGGGAAGGGCCCACATACCTTCAAAGGGAGGGGATTTTCTTCGCACCAGGAGGATCTCGGGTATCCGGCCCAGCCGGAGTACAGCCACATCTGCTGTTACCATGGGCCTCGGATATTCATAGGTATATGTGGATCCGGTCATGATTCGTTACTTTGATACAAGAAAAGGGGTTTATGACAAAAAACCAAGGGGAGGGTTGAAAGTTGAAAAAGATATCCTAATTTCGCGCAATGGACTGGGTCAAGGGGATGATCAATTTCTGGAAGAATATCCAGATCTATCTTTTCTACCTCATCGGAATTCTCCTCGTTTACTTCATGTTCCCCCGTGAAGGAAAGTTCCGCTACGAATATGCCAGGAACACCCCATGGATGCACGAGACCCTGGTGGCACCCTTTGACTTTCCCATCTACAAATCCGAAGCGCAGCTTCAACAGGAGCGGGACAGCCTGGAAAGTAATACGAAGCTCTATTTCGCTTACGACTCATTGGCAGGGAGAGAAATGATCAACACCTTTACCGATGATTATAACGGGCTGGTCACCTCCATGGGAATGGGCGCATATGTCTCGGAGGCATGGAGTTTCACAGGTCATGTGATCGAGGATCTTTTAACCGAGGTCTACGCTACCGGGGTGATTGAACGTCATCCGGTATTGGAAGGAAAAGAACTGAACCAGCTGAATGTCATGGTGGTCAGGAATGCCCTGGCTGAAGAGCGAGTGTACCCTTCCCTTTTCACCGAACGAACGGCCTATGAATACCTGACCTCCGAGGTGGAGAGGGTCAACCCCGGTTCCAGGGCCATCCTGGACCGAATGAACCTGAACGATTATCTCAGGCCCAATGTCCTTTTCGATGAGGAGACCACTACCAAGGTGCGGCAGGCCAGCCTGGAGGAGCTGGCCCAGACACAGGGAATGGTGCAGGCAGGGCAGCTGATCATTGCCAAAGGGGAATTGGTCTCCGGAACGGATTTCCGGATCATTGAATCCCTCCGGAGGGAGTATGAGGCCAATCCCAATGTGGAAAGGAACTACCTGGTGGTCTACCTGGGGCAGTTCCTGCTGATCAGTCTGATCTTTATGTCCCTCTACTGGTTTATCTTCACGCTTCGGAAAGATATTCTCAACAGCCGCTCGCAGACTCTTTTCACGCTGGGGCTGATCGTGACCATGGTAGGCGTGACCAAGGCCGCCTCTGTCAACGATGCAGTAAGCGTCTACGTTATTCCGTTCGTGATCGTCCCCATCTTCCTGAAAACCTTCTTCGATACGCGGTATGCCCTTTTTGTGCACATGATGACCCTGCTTCTGGCCGGCTTCTGGGTCCCCAACAGCTACCAGTTCATCCTTATGAGCTTTCTGGCGGGCCTGGTGGGCGTATTTAGCCTCCGGTCCTACTACAAGCGGGGGGCCCTTTTCTACACGGCTTTATTCGTGTTGCTGACTTACGCAATGGTGTACATCCTGCTCTCCATCATGCAGGAGGGGAATCTGTCGGAGATCAACTGGATAAATGTTCTCTGGCTGGCCGGCAACGGATTGCTGATCCTGACGGTCTACCCGCTGGTCTTTCTTTTTGAGCGGGTATTCGGTTTTCTTTCCGACGCCACCCTGTTCGAGATGTCGGATACCAACCAGCCCCTGCTGCGTCAGTTGGCCGAAAAAGCACCGGGCACTTTCCAGCACTCCATGCAGGTAGCCAATCTGGCCGAAGAGGCGATCATGAAGGTGGGGGGAAACTCCCTGCTGGTGCGTGCGGGTGCCCTTTACCACGATATCGGGAAGATGGAGAATCCACATTTTTTTATTGAAAACCAGTATGACAGGGAAAATCCCCACACCGAGATTGACTACCGGGCAAGTGCCCGTATTATCATCGATCATGTGATCAGGGGTGTGGAGGTCGGCAAGAAGCATAAACTGCCCGGGAAGATCATCGATTTCATCCGGACCCATCATGGGACCAGCACGGTACAGTATTTCTACCGTTCGTTTATCAATGCCAATCCGGAGGAGGAGGTGGATATCAGTGAATTTACCTATCCGGGTCCCAAGCCGGCCTCCAAGGAAAATGCCATCCTGATGATGGCTGATTCGGTTGAAGCAGCCTCACGGACGCTGAAAGCCTATACTCCTGAGTCCATATCTGAACTGGTGGAGAATATCGTGGAACACCAGATACGGGAGGATCAGTTCTCGGAGGCGGACCTTACCTTTGCAGATGTGGCGGAAGCCAAGGAGATTTTCAAGAACCGGCTTTCCAACATCTATCATTCAAGGATCGAATACCCCAAATAGGTTCACTCCAGAAGTTCGATGATCTCGGTATCCGGGTAGTTCTCCTGATTGAAAACGAATAGCCCCGGATCCAGAGATTGTCCTCCTTCCACGGACTTAAGGATCATCGTGTAAACGATGCCCTCCTTATGCTTCAGTTCGAAGCCTTCCAGCTTCATGGTATGGGGATTGATGAACATTTTCAACATCGAATAGGGACCCGACAGCTCATTCGGGTATAGCTGAACTTCGATCCTCTGTTTACCCTGGAAGGGACTCTCACCGATGTAGCGGTACTTGAAATCCTGTTCATACGACTTGATGATCCTGATGGGGACCGCCTGGAGATATCCCGGCTGGTCCGGTTCAGGGGTGCTTACATAGACCTCCCTGGCTTCGGTATTTTGAGAGTAGAGCTTGTTCCCATCATAGTATACAATGTACTCATCAACCACGATCTTATACTGGAGCCCCTTCATCCAGAGGGTCCCTTCACCCTCTGCATAGGTATCACGCATGATATCTTCCCGGATATAATCCATCTGGATCAGGTATCCCTCATTCAGGTCAAATTGTTCGGAGACTGCCTGAAGGTACCGGTCTGCCCTGGGATCGTGCTGCCCGTAGGTGGAAAGCAAGGGAATGAAGAGCAGTATGGATAGAATGCGGATCCTGGTGGATGGTTTCATGGGAATGGCTTTTAAGAGAGGTCACTCAAAATCTGTTCCAAACTGAATTCGTCCTGAACGAGGACCTGACGGGCCTTGCTGCCTTCAAAGGGGCCGAGGATTCCAGCCGCCTCCAGTTGGTCCACAATCCTTCCTGCCCGGTTGTAGCCCAGCGACAACTTTCTCTGAATTAGTGAAGTGGAGCCCTGCTGGTGCTGAACCACCAGGCGGGCTGCGTCCTCGAATTTGTCATCCCTTTTATCCAGGTCCACTTCCGGACCTTCCCCTACCTCTTCATCGACGGGATTGAGCATCAGGGCACTGGGGTAGCCCTTTTGATTTCCAATAAACTCGGTCACCTCCTCGATTTCGGGTCCGTCAATAAAAGCGCATTGGATCCGGGTGGGTTCACTTCCGCTCATGAACAGCATGTCGCCCCTCCCGATGAGCTGATCTGCCCCCGGACTGTCGAGGATGGTGCGGGAATCGATCATGGAAGTGACCCTGAAGGCGATCCTGGCAGGGAAATTGGCCTTGATCACCCCGGTAATGATATTGGTGGTCGGGCGCTGGGTCGCAATGATCAGATGGATTCCGATGGCCCTGGCCAGTTGGGCCAGCCTGGAAATGGGGTGTTCGATCTCCCTCCCGGCTGTCATGATCAGGTCTGCGAATTCATCAATGATCACTACAATGAAAGGCATGAAACGGTGGCCTTTGTTCGGATTAAGCTTCCGGTTGATGAATTTGCCGTTGTATTCCCTGATGTTCCTCACCTGGGCATTCTTCAGCAGGTTGTACCGGTCATCCATCTCAGCACAGAGACTGTTCAGTGTATGGATAACCTGTTGTGTATCGGTAATGATGGCTTCTTCTGATTCGGGGAGTTTGGCCAGGTAGTGCCGCTCGATCTTGCTGTAGAGGGAGAGCTCTACTTTTTTTGGATCTACCAGAACGAATTTCAGTTGAGCCGGATGTTTTTTATAGAGCAGGGAGGTGATGATGGCGTTCAAACCCACCGATTTTCCCTGCCCTGTAGCCCCCGCCACCAGCAGGTGGGGCATCTTTGTGAGGTCGAAAACGAAGGTTTCGTTGGAGATGGTCTTACCCATGACAATGGCCAGCTCCATTTCGGCTTCCTGGAACTTTTTGGAGGCCAGTATCGATTTCATGGAGACAATCCGGGGGTTCTGGTTGGGTACCTCGATTCCTATGGTGCCTTTGCCGGGAATGGGGGCGATGATGCGTATTCCCAGAGCCGAAAGACTGAGGGCAATATCGTCCTCCAGGCTCTTGATCTTGGAAATACGGATCCCCGGTGCCGGAACGATCTCATACAGGGTCACCGTGGGGCCTATGGTAGCCT
>CAZRZY010000151.1:7903-9094 GCA_964604655.1 uncultured Bacteroides sp.
CTACGATCCGGTTCTTATTGGAGATCAGCTCTTCGTTGGTAACCATGGTCTCTCCCTGGTCGTAATCTTTCAGAAGACTGAGGGGAGGGTACTGAAATTTCGGCAGATCAAGGGTCGGATCGAATTCCACCAGCGCTCCGTCATCCGGATTGAGATCGTCCGGATTGATGCCCGATACATCTTCGATGGTCATCTCCACTTCATCTTTGTTGCCAGAAACCTCCCCGGTGTTTACTCCACCCGGTTGATCCTCCTTTTTGTGAACTACATCGCCGGATCTTTCCGGGGAGAGGTACTCTTGCTTTTCCTGGGCGGACTCTGTATCCGGGGGAGAGGAAGAATCATTCCATTCCGCACCGGGGGGTGACTCGGGCTCCTCAGGGGACCGTTCGTTTTCATCCTGGTCCTTTCCTGTGGATCCGGTCATACCGGGGATCTTCTGTCTTCTGACCCATGGAAGGAAACCGGTGGAGAACAGCAGGAGGGATACATAGCAGATCACCAGCAGGAAAATGGTCCCGAAATAACCGGTGGTGGCCAGCAGCCATTGTCCAAGGAAATAGCCATGCTGACCTCCCGGTCCGCTTCCAAGAAAGCCCTCCGCATCCCCGAAAAAAACCCCGAGGGTGATCGAAATCAGGATGGTCAGCAGAAGGCTGTTCCGAACAGCCTTCCAGGTTTTGATCAGGTGTATCCGGTAGAGGGCCAGGGCCCAGATGAGAAGAATCCCGGGCAGGAGAAAACTGGCCAGGCCAAACCAGTTATTTATCAAAAGATTGGATATCCATGCACCCAGTTTTCCACCTGAATTCTCCACCCGTATCTCCGGTCCGGAAAAGACCTTGGCCCATTGGAAATCCTGGTCGGTCCTCCAGTGGATCAGGTAGGAAATGAGGGACAGAAACAGGAAGACGGCAGTCAGCATAAAAAGAATCCCCAGGGTATACCTGAAACGGTCATCTTTCAGAAATGCCACTGCTGAACCAAGGAACCGGACAATTGGGTTTTTCTTTTTTTTCCTGGCCATTTTCCCCAGAGCGCTTTAACTTTCTAAGGTAATAATAACGGTACCGGAAGGACTAATCTTTTGTAAACAGGCTGTTAATAATCTCTTCCATGGCTTCCCGCGAGACGGGACGATATCCCTCTGGTATGGAAAAAATTTCAGATTCAACCATTTTCGTATTGAAT
>CAZRZY010000152.1:0-8845 GCA_964604655.1 uncultured Bacteroides sp.
TATAGAGGACTCGAACCTCCAAGTACCTGCGCCCTGCCGGGCGCACATAAAAAAAGGCAGGTGAATAAATTTCACCCGCCCGTAAAGCAATAGTTTTAGTTAGTAAGTAGAAAAGCAATGTACCTTTTCCAAATGCTCTTCCTACAAATATATGTGAAATAAAGTACAACATCCACCCTTTAAAGTGTTTTACAGCACTCCCTGTATGGTAGATGTGACCAGTCGTCTAAAAATCAGCGTAGATACACAAATTTTTTCCCTAAACGAGCGAATCTTTTTTTTATTTAGAAGGGAAGATGGCTGAGATCCACATTCCCGCCGCTGAGAATGACTCCCACATGACGTTTCCTGAATTCGGCCATGTTTCGCAGGAGTGCGGCAACCGCCACCGCGCTGGAGGGTTCAATGACAATTTTCATTCGTTCCCATATCAGTCGCATGGCTTCTATGATCTCACGCTCCTCCACCCGGATGATCTTGCTGACGAATTTTTGAATGATTGGAAAATTCTGATCCCCAAGCTGAGTTTTTAAGCCGTCGGCGATGGTTTTGGGATTGATACTGGGCTGGATCTTGCCTGTTTTAAGCGACAGGTAGGCATCGTCCGCTCCGAATGGTTCTGCCCCGATGGTCTCGATGTAGTAGTTCAGGTGGTTGACCGCAAGGGCTGTACCTGCCAGCAACCCTCCCCCTCCCACGGGAGCGATGACCACATCGAGATTATCCACTTCCTGCACCAGTTCCCAAACAGCCGTGGAGTTGCCCAGGATCACATTCATATCGTTGGAAGAATGAATGAATGTGGAACCGGTCTCCAATCGATATTGCTCGCAGACACTCTCTCTGCTTTTCAGCGTAGGTTCACAATCAATGATGCGGGCGCCATAACCTGCCACGGCTTCCCGCTTGGCAGCCGGAGCTGAATGGGGCATGACGATGATCGCTTTGGTGCCAAGGCTGCGGGCCGCCAGCGAAAGGGCGGCAGCAAAATTGCCGGATGAATGGGTGATGACACCCCTTGCCCGTTCCTCCTCCGAAAGCTGCAGGATGGCATTGCTTGCACCCCGGATCTTGAATGCACCCATCCGCTGGAAGTTTTCACACTTGAAGCTGACAGTGGCACCAGTCATCCGGCTGATCGTGGTGGAGGTCATTACGGGCGTTTGGTGGACATGCGGCGCAATCCTCCCGACCACCTTCTGGACTTCCTTCAGGGTCGGTATCATTTCCTAAATATATGGGACTTTGGGGAGAAAGTAAAATTTTAAAGATTGAACCGGTACCGGATGGAAATTCCGGCATCCAGAAGATCCAGTTCCGTGACCCGGAAAAGGTTGAACATGGGCTTCCAGTCAAGGCTAAAATTGAGCGGTAGATCCCTGACCACGAATTCCACCCCTCCCACAAGTGCGACGCCGGCGGATACTTCGCCAGCCCAGTTTCCCCCGAAACCCCCTCCGCCTCCGTAGAAAAGCCACCTTTTGTTCTGAAACGGTTCAAGGTGCCATTGGTATAGCCCTGTGAGACTGAATCCGTGACGGTTATACAGAATATCCGCTTCTACGGCGGTCATCTGGTAGCGGAAGAATCCTTTGTAGGTGATCCCGCTGGAGTAGCCTGCCCTGACACCTGCGGCATGTTCATAGGGCTGACCTTTTAACCCCAGGGTGGTCATTAACGGGATAATCAGTAGAAAACGCAATACCTTCTTCATTTCTGATTCATTTTTTTTCCGCTTACTTCCAGCAGGGTCTCCGTATAGGAAGGGATCTTCAACCCCCGGGGCAGCATTGTGCTTTCCACGATGGTGGTCTCGATTATAATCCTTTGCCTGGAGACACATTTCATCGGCCAGCCACTTTCCGGATCTACCTGTATATCATAAGTCTGGCTGCCTGAAACTTCCGAATTGACAATGCCCATGCCCGTGCTGTCACTGAAAGCGTTCCCGCTTTGCAGCATGCCCAGTCCCTGAATGATCGTCCTGACCGAATCCTGCTTCGCCAGGGTGTAACGGTTGACCATTCCCACCGGCTTGGTGTTGAAATAGTAGGTGATGTCGTTGGTCCAGTTAGACATGGAGGGGAGGACCGGGTAGAGGGTCAGGAACAGCCCGAGAAGGCTTTTAAGCGTGTTTTCCCCAAACGTCTCGGACAGGGTTTCCAGGGCCACCCGATGGGCTTCCAGTTCCTCTTCTCCAGGCTCCTCCATCGATCGGAACAGCTCATCCAATCCCTTCAGAGAATGCAACTGGCCACGACGATCGATGGTGAGACTGAACGGTTTCATCTCCAGGAAATCGATCATGGAGGAGAGTCTGGGATTCCGTCCGCTTCCCGAATTGATATCCATATCCATTCCTGGGGCCAGCATCGAAAGCAGGAGGTCCTGATAACGGACCGTCATGAAAAAGATTTCATTGCTGGTGACAGAATCGACCGTGAACAGCAGTGTTGCCCTGCTGGATAAACTGATCTCGTTGCTGTAAACCGATTCAGATTGGGTATGCTGCTGTAATTCGATCCTGAGCCGGTAATTCTCGCCTGCTCGAAGTCTGTAGGAGAGACCTGGCTGTTGGGTTGCAGGATGAGATCCGGGCTGCCGGGTTGCAGGATGAGATCCGGGCTGCCGGGTTGCAGGATGAGATCCGGGCTGCCAGATTGCAGGATGAGATCCGGGCTGTCTTCCGGAAAGATGAAATCCGGAGAGCAGGGAACAGAGGATGATCAGATGGATGGGAAAGCGCCTCACGGGAGTAAAAATAGCAATTAATGCAGAGATAGGCTTTGTTATTCTAATCACAACACATACATTTGCTTTGTCTGAGAGGCTGGTATATCTGGCTTCAAGGTATCAAGTTTCATCTGATCGGGAGGAAGTTCTGAAGGGAAAGTGCATCTTAGCCCAACCTGTGTAAGCCACTTTCAACGGATCGTCACGGATCCCGTGTATCCAACAGGGAGCAGAAACGCTCCACCCTCTCCAGGGACGAGATTCTGGGTTTCCGGGTGTCACAGATCGACGGAGGAACAAAGACCGAACTGAAGTCCTGTTCGGAAGAAAAAGAGAATCAGGACATCCATGCGGAACAATTCGAGATCAATGACAGCCGGACCGGAGAGCATTTTATGTAATTTTCCGTACCCGGGTTCATCAAGCGGTACTGCACACCCAATGCCATGCTGACCCTGGCGGAGTATCTGGAGGACTATGCCCAGAACGGCACCCGGGAGAAAGAGTATCGGTTGATCCGGAAGAATCTGGAGGAAATGGAATACAATAAGTTCAAATCCAGGTTGAAAGAGCGACTCGACCGCGTCAGGCAGGGAGAACGGGATCTTTATTTTTATAGAGGGTACGGGAGTTCTCGCGGCCCGTATTTTTATTTTCTTCTTTCACCCGAAATCCATTATATTTAGAGAAAGATCGGAGTAGAAATGGAACCTCCTTCGAGTAAAACATTCGGAACCACTTCGGTATTTTTTACCGCCATGGCCACCATCCTGGGAGCCATCCTGTTCCTGCGATTTGGTTTTGCAGTGGGCACCCTGGGATTCTGGGGAGTGATCGGGATCATCCTCCTCGGGCATCTGGTGACTGTGCCAACGGCCCTGGCCATTTCTGAGATCGCCACCAACAAAAGGGTGGAAGGGGGGGGAGAGTATTTTATCATCTCCCGCTCCTTCGGAATGAACATTGGTGCTACCATCGGATTTGCCCTTTTCATCTCCCAGGCAATCAGCGTGGCATTCTACATCATTGCCTTTACTGAAGCTTTTGAATTCTTTTTCAGATGGGTGAACGACCGGTGGGACATTTTCCTTCCACGGCAGGTGATCAGCATCCCGGCCATGATCGGTCTGTCTGTCCTGATACTGAAGCGGGGTTCGGCAGTGGGCATGAAGACCCTTTACGCAGTGGTAGCCATATTGCTCATCTCCCTGATCCTCTTTTTCCTGGGAAAGACGGCCTACAGCGACGCTCAAACCTTTTCCCTCATGTCGGCCCAGAGGGGTGATATGAACCAGTTTTTTATTGTTTTCGCCATTATTTTTCCGGCCTTCACAGGAATGACAGCCGGAGTGGGACTCTCCGGCGATCTGAAAAGCCCCGGAAAATCGATTCCCCTCGGAACCATTCTGGCCACATTCGGCGGAATGGTGGTCTATTTCTTCATCGTTTACAAGCTGGCCTCCTCCGCAAGTCTGGAAACCCTTTCAGATCCGGAGAACCAGCTGGTCATGGGCGACATTGCCATTGCGGGCGCGGTGTTCATTCCACTGGGCCTGGCGGCCTCCACCTTTTCTTCGGCTATCGGATCGATCCTGGTGGCGCCGCGCACCCTGCAGGCACTGGCAGGGGACAGGTCGTTTCCTTCGGCCTGGCTTAACGCATTTCTCAAGAAGGGGAGAGGTTCCGCCAATGAACCATTCAATGCCACCCTGGTCACGGTGATCATTGCGCTGGTATTCGTCCTCATCGGAGATGTGAACAAGGTGGCCGGGATCATCAGTATGTTTTTCATGGTGACCTACGGATCGCTGTGTCTCATATCATTTCTGCACCATTTTGGCTCCGCTCCGTCCTACCGGCCCTCTTTCCGCTCCAGGTGGTATCTCTCCCTGATCGGATTTCTGGCATCTATCTGGGTGATGTTCAAGATCGATACGTTGTTTGCCATTTTGGCCATTGTGATCATGGCACTGCTTTACCTTTATGTAAACTACACGCACCGGAACCGGAAGGGTTTGGTTTCCATATTTACCAACGCTCTTTTTCAGCTGAACCGGAGCCTGCAGGTGTACCTGCAGCAAACACGCAAGTCCGGCGGATCATCTGAATGGAGGCCCAGTGCCATCTGTATATCCAGAGATTCTCTCAAACGCCACGGAGCCTACCAGCTGCTGAACTGGATGAGCTACAAATACGGTTTCGGGACCTACATACACCTCATTGAGGATTACTATTCCAGGGCCAGCAGGAAACGTTCGGAAGAGGAGCTCGAAAAGTTGATCCTCAGTTTCAAGGGAAAGGGGAGCCAGGTATATCTGGATACCATGATCTCTCCCTCCTATACATCGGCTGTGGCACAGGCGATCCAGCTTCCTGGGATTTCCGGTATGGAGAACAATATGGTCATCTTCGAATACGACCGCGAGCATCCCGATAACCTGAGGGAAATCGTGGAGAATTTCTCACTGGTCAATGCCGGCCGTTTCGATGTCTGTATCTTTGGCAGCTCCAAGCGCACCCTGAATTACAAGAACGGGATCCATGTCTGGATCCGCAGCAGCGATTACGAAAATTCCCACCTGATGATCCTTTTGAGCTTTATCATACAGGGGCATCCCAGCTGGAACCGTTCGGAGATTTCAGTTTTCGACATCTGCAAAAAGGGGGAGGAGGAAGAGGTGCAGAAGAAGCTGTCGGACCTGGTGCGTACGGGAAGGCTTCCCATTACCTCCAAAAATATCCAGGTCATGTCGGAGAGTGCCGATCTGCACTCCCGCTCGTTGATCAATAAACACTCCGCCTTTGCGGGACTGACCATTATCGGCTTTCACAGTGAAATGATCCGGCACGAAGAAAGCCGGGTCTTCGATGGTTATGACGAACTTGGGAACATCCTTTTCGTTCATTCCCACAGCCGGAAGGAGATCGGATAGCGGGTCACTTCCGGGATTTCTCCAGTTCGCTATGGACAGCACTTTCCAGGTTCACCTCCGGTATGCGGACCCTTTAATCATCATCGAGGTTTCGTGGCATATTTCCGGGCCTGGCATAGGGATAGGTGGCTACCCGTTGTACCCGGTGATACTGGTTCAGCCCGGAAATGCAGACCGTATCCATCCGGTTCAGATCCAGATGCCCGTTCTCCGTCATGAAGTCCCCGGGCAGCCAGACCGATTCAATGGATCCCACTACCAGGAGGGTGTTGCTCTCCTGTATCTCATAGCTGCGAAGGTAGCGGACCGCCATTTTCAGCAGGCTCTCCCCCACAAAAGGTGCCTGGAAGCCATTCAGGTACTCCTCGGTGAGTCCTGAGTGAAGGAACTCCGATTCTTCCCGGTCAAACTTAGCCGAGGTGTAGTGGGCTTTGTCGATGAAATCCCGGTGTACGTGATTGATAGTGAAGAACCCGGTTTCGGTCAGGTTGGCATAAGTATGGCGGGGAACGGTGGTGGGGCGTTGCATGAATCCAACGGTGGCGGGGGAGGAGCTGAGATGCAGTACCGAGCTGACGATGGAAAGATTCGGCACCCCTTTCGCTGAACGGGTCCCGATCAGGTTGGCCGGTTTATACCCCGGAAGACTGTTGACCAGGTTGAGCCGGGGGACCTTCTCCATTTCTTCCAGCTCTTTTCTATCAATTTGTCTCAGGTTCATCTGAACAGAATTATAAAAATAATGCTAACTTAAGGATTCTTCCAATCATAAAGAAGGCGGATTTGTTCAAAGCGAACGAACCAATAGCGGATTTGGCTGTTAAAAAAGAACTAACCCTCATTTTCAATTATAACTATCAATGATTCGACATGGAATTTCCCTCTCCCTGATCGTTGTGATACTATCATCAGGATGTAAGGAGAAGAGCACCGGGGCACCATCTCCGCCTCAGGTGAAAATAGTGGAGGTGATCCGTCAGGAGCTACCCGTGACTCAGGAGTTCGTAGGCCAAATCCTCGGCATGTTTGACATTCCCATTCGTCCCAGAGTGGAAGGATTCCTTGAAGGGATCCACTTCAGGGAGGGATCAATGGTCCAAAAGGGTCAACTCCTCTACACTATCGATCCGCAACCTTTGGAAGCAAAAGAAGCAGGTTTCAGGAGCCAGCTGGCTGAGGCCGGGACCATGCTCACCAAGGCGGAGAGTGACCTGAAGAGGATCCGGCCGCTGGCAGAGATGAATGCGGTCAGCCGGAGCGACCTGGATGCGGCCATCGCGCAGCGGGATGCAGCTGCTGCCAGTGTGAAGGCCGCAGAAGCCTCCCTGGAATCTGCCCGGATCGAACTGGGGTATACGCGCATATTCTCTCCCATTGATGGGATTATTGGAAAGACAGAAGCGTATGCGGGTGATTTTGTGGGACGGGGAATGATGGAGAATAAGCTGAATGAAGTCTCCCGTATCGATACCGTGATGGTAGATTTCCACATGCCCGAATCGCAATATCTGAAGATTGTCCGCCCCCTTCTTGAGAATCGGGATTCCCTCCGGATTCTGCGTTCTGATACGGCCCGGGGACTCTCTCTTACACTGGCCGACGGAATCCGCTACCCTCAAAAAGGGATGCTTGAATTTGTGGACCGGCAGGTCAATCCCACTACAGGAACTCTGCTGGTAAGGGCTTCATTCCCCAATTCGACCCGGATCCTGAGACCGGGCCAGTTTGCCAGGATCGGTGCGGTGATCGAGTGGCTGGAGAACGGTCTTTTATTGCCACAAAGATGTATCCGGGAGCTCCAGGGCACCTATAGTGTCTATGTGGTTGGTGAGGATCTTACCGTGGAAGAGCGTGAGGTGAAAGTGGGCGCCACCTACGGAACCGGTTTCCGGATCATTCTGTCAGGTCTGAATGCCGGTGAGAGAGTGATCTACGAAGGATTGCAAAAGGTCAGGAGCGGTATGGCGGTAGATCCGGAACTGGTTGAGGTATCCGTGCCACGGTCAGAAATTTAACATCTCATGGGAAGTTTTTTTGTCAAAAGGCCGATCGTGGCCATGGTTATCGCCATCCTGATCCTGATCATCGGGACTCTGTCGCTTCTCAATCTCCCCATGGAGCAATACCCTGACATTACCCCTCCCATGGTTCAGGTGAGGGCCTCCTACACGGGGGCTAATTCCATCAACGTAGAACAATCAGTGGCCACACCCCTTGAGCAGCAGATCAATGGGGTAGAGAACATGCTCTACATGAAATCCGTCAACGCCAGTGACGGATCTATGAACATACAGATCACGTTTGAAGTGGGAACCGATCCCGACATGAATACGGTCTTTGTTCAGAACCGTGTCTCCTCGGCCACACCAATGCTTCCCGAGGAAGTGAAACGGATAGGTGTCAACACCAATAAGAGCATGAACAGCATTATTCTGGCTCTTTCTCTCTATTCCGACGGAAGGTTTGACCAGAATTTTCTGGGTAATTATGCCCTGATCAACATCAGTGACAATCTGGCAAGGATTAAGGGGGTAGGACGGGTGAATGTGCTGGGGGCCAGCGATTACTCCATGCGAATATGGGTGAAGCCCGACCGGCTGGCACAACTGGGCATCACCGTTCCGGAGATCACCAATGCTATCCGCCAGCAGAATGTGATCGTTCCCGGTGGGAGCTTCGGAGCGGAGCCAGCCCCCCCCGGCACCGACTTTACCTACAATGTGCAGATGCCGGACCGGCTTGTTTCCGAGGAGGAGTTCGGAAATATCGTGATCCGTACCGAAGAGAACGGGGCCCAGGTGAGGGTACGTGATGTAGCCACCGTGGAACTGGGAGTGGAATCCTACAACGCCATCTCCAGATTCGATACGAAGGAGAGTGTGATTATCTCCATCTACCAGTCACCCGGCACCAATGCGGTGGAGCTGTCCGATGCAGTGACCCGGGCCATGGATCAAATGAGCGAGTCTTTCCCGGAAGGAATGGAGTACGGGATTGCTCTGGACGCTACGCTGCCCATAACCACGGGGATCCGTGAAATTGTGATCACACTGCTCATCGCCCTGGCACTGGTGATCTTTGTCGTATTCCTTTTTATTCAGGATTTCAGGGCCACCCTGATACCGACTATCGCCATCCCCCTTTCCCTGGTGGGTGCATTTGCCATTTTCCCGCTGCTG
>CAZRZY010000153.1:0-8753 GCA_964604655.1 uncultured Bacteroides sp.
CCCTTTGAGACCCGTAATATTGTGGATAACCCGGCCTACAGCGAACAGGTGGAAACATTGAAAGAGAAGCTGCGCATGTTCCAGGAACGGACCAGTGATCCGTGGATCCTAAAATGGACGTATGAATAAGTCTGTAAAGTCGGTAAAGTATATAAAGTCTGTAAAGTCAAATTGGACGATAGGATGGATGCTGGCGGCGGTCATGTTTCAGATGGGGCTGACCGTGCTTCCGGGATGCGGAGAGAGGGATGCCGGGGCAAACAAAGAGCTCCCCGCAATGGCTCTGCTGAGAGAGGGGTTCGTGAATCCGCCACCCGAAGCAAGGCCCAGGGCATTCTGGGATTGGGTGGACGGAAATTACGATCTGGAAGAGATCACCCGGGAGATGGAGGAGGCAGCCCGGATGGGACTGGGGGGATTCGATCTCTGGGATGTGAGAAGTGTGGTGGATGAAGACCGCATGATGCCAGCCGGACCGGCCTTCATGTCGGATGCTTATCTGGAAGCCATTGCACATGCCATCAGGGAGGCCGGGCGAAACCAGCTTGCCCTTGGATTGATTGTATCCAGCGGATGGAACTCGGGCGGAGCATGGACCCTCCCGGAGCATCAGACCATGGGGCTGTTCAAAAGTGAACTGCAGGTGGCGGGTCCCGGAGAGGAGCTTTTGAAACTCCCGTTCCCGGAGCTGCCGGATATGGCGGGCAAACCTGGACGACAGACCCGTGCGATCATTCCCCGGGGAGAGGACGGACTCCCAAAGTACTACAAGGATGTCTGCGTGATCGCCTACAGGGATGATCCCGGTGGAGCCGTAGATCCGCAGGAGGTGGCCGATCTGAGCAGACGGATGAACAAGGAAGGTTCCCTGAAGTGGGAAGTACCTGCGGGGAGCTGGAAGGTGGTGCGCTATGTGTGTACCAACACCGGTCAGCCCATGATCTCCAGCACCCCCAACTCCCATGGTCCCATGATCGATCATTTCAGTGCCGGGGCTACGGAAAGACATATCCGCTATTTTCTCGACCGCATCGAGAACGCACTGGGCCGATCCGTCGGCGAATCGGGACTTTCCTACCTGTATACCGACAGTTATGAAATTCAGGGCCAGCTCTGGACGCCCCTGATGGCTGCTGAATTTGAGCAGCGGATGGGATACAGCATGATCCCCTATCTTCCGGCACTCGAGGGAGTGGTCATGGGGGATGGTTCTACCACCCGCAGGTTCCTGTATGACTACCGGCGTCTCCTTTCCGACCTGATTATTGAGAATCATTACGCGCTGAGCCGGCGGATCTGCGAGGAACACGGCATCGGATTCGTGGCAGAGGCGGCCGGTCCTGGCTGGCCTGTTCACAACTGCCCCTTTGAGTCGATCAAGTCTTCGGGTTCGCTGACCTATCCTCGTGGAGAATTCTGGCATGTACCCGATAATAACCCGTTCTGGAAAAGAGTCAGGAACTCCGGACGCGGAAGCCACTGGCTGGACTCTCTGCAGGTGATTAAGGGGGTGGCCAGCGCTTCCCACCTCTATAATCAGAAATATGTGGAGGCAGAGGCATTTACCGGGACCCACCTCTGGAATGAAGGTCCGGGCGATTTGAAACCCACAGCCGACCGGGCTTTCTGTGAGGGACTCAACCGGATCGTTTTTCATACCTGGCCTCATACCCCTGAAGAAGCTGGAGAACCCGGCTGGGTATATGCATTTGGAACCCTGGTCAATGAAAACCGGATCTGGTGGCCCATGGCAAAGCCTTTCATGGAGTATATTGGACGCTGCAGCTTTATGCTTCAGCAGGGCCAGTTTGTGGGCGACCTGCTTTTTTACTATGGCGATTCGGTCCCCAATTTCGTCCCTGCCAAACATCCGGTACCGGGACTGGGACCGGGGTATGACTATGATGTCACCAATACGGATATTCTTCTGAATGTACTGGAGGTAAAAGATGGTAAACTGACCCTTCCTCATGGTCCATCCTATGAAGTGCTCGTGCTGCCAGATGAGTCCTACATGCAACCGGAGGTACTGGCAAAAGTGGCTGAACTGGTCAGAGCAGGCGCTGTGGTGGCAGGTCCCCGGCCTTACCGCAGTCACGGGCTCCATAACAGGGAAGAGAGGGACCGGAACGTTCAAAAACTGGCCGATGATTTGTGGGGCGAATGTGACGGCAAAACAGTCACCCGCAATGATTTTGGATCGGGAAGGGTCTATTGGGGAGCCGGCCTGGGTAAGGTGATGGAGGAGAGGCAGGTGATGCCAGACCTTGTTTTCGACGGACCCGGAGGTCCTGGCGCTATCGATTTTATTCATCGGAGGTGGAAAAGCGCCGATCTCTATTTCATTCGTAATACCACCGAAGAACCACTTTCAGGAACGATACGCGTCCGCCAGTCAGGAAAGTCGGCCGAACTCTGGGATCCGGCCAGCGGCATAATGTACAGGCTGGAACCCGTTCCGGTTGGGAACGGACGCTCCGGGCTCACCATCTCGCTGGAGGAGTTTGGATCGCTGTTCCTGGTTTTTCATCCGGAAACTTTCGATGCAGGGTTGGTACCAGATGCCAGCAAGCTGCCCCCTGCTTTCTCAACAGAGATAAAACCCCATAAAACAATGGAGCTTAAGGGCAGCTGGGACCTCCATTTTCCCGAGGAAAATGCCGGGATCGGGGAGGTTGTTTTTGATTCGCTGGTATACTGGAATGAACGTCCCGAGGACGAAATCCGTTTTTTCTCCGGAATCGCCACCTACCGGAAGGAAATGCAATGGGATCCGGAGGTGCAGCAGGGTGACGGGAGAGTATTCCTGGACCTTGGGACAGTGATCGAAACCGCGCGGGTCTCCCTGAACGGCCGGGAGCTGGGAATACTCTGGAAACCACCCTTCCGGATGGAGGTGACCGGGGCATTGAAGCAGGGAGCCAACCTTCTGGAGGTGGAGGTGGCCAATACCTGGGCCAATGGGCTGGCCGGAGACGCCAGATTGCCTGGTAATGAACGAAGGACAAAGACCAATGTCACCCGGCTGCCTAATGCTTGGACCTACCCCATGGAGTCGATCCCCAACGATGAGTACGATCTTCTGGAATCGGGACTTGCCGGGCCGGTCACTCTGAGTATCTGGAAAATAACCACTAACCACTAACTTCTGCCATGGTCATTATTCAATCCTATTTCGTGGCGGTGCTCATGTGCGTGATCACCATGCTTTGCTGGGGTTCCTGGGCCAACACCCAGAAACTGGCATCCAAAAAATGGGCCTTCCAGCTCTTTTACTGGGACTACTCCCTGGGAGTATTGATTCTGGCACTGATCCTGGCCTTTACCATGGGCAGCATCGGCCAGGAGGGAAGGAGTTTTCTGGCCGATGTGGGTCAGGCGGACGGAAAGGCGATCGGGTCTGCCATGCTGGGAGGGGCCGTATTTAATATTGCCAACCTTTTGATTGTGGTTGCCATCCATATTGCAGGTATGGCAGTGGCCTTCCCCATCGGCATAGGGCTGGCACTGGTGATCGGCGTGGTGGTCAATTATATGGCTACTCCGCTGGGTAACCCGTTGATCCTCTTTATCGGGGTGGCACTGGTGGTGCTGGCCATTATCATGGATGCAGTGGCATACCGGAAGCACAGCGGGGGAGGAGCATCAGGGACGGTCAAGGGGATCGTAATCTCTGTTCTGGGAGGGATCCTGATGGGTTTTTTCTACCGGTTTGTAGCCGCCTCCATGGTGACCGATTTTGCCGTTCCCGAAGCAGGCAGGCTGACGCCCTACACGGCGGTGGTCTTCTTTTCCATCGGGTTGCTTCTTTCCAACTTCCTCTGGAATTCGTTTTTTATGTACCGTCCGGTTTCCGGAGAAAGGGCCACCTATGCCGACTACTTCAAAAATGGAGATACCAGGCTCCACCTGACCGGGATCCTGGGAGGGGTGATCTGGTCCCTGGGAATGAGTTTCAGTATCATTGCCTCCGAGCAGGCAGGGTATGCCATCTCATACGGACTGGGTCAGGGAGCCACGCTGATTGCGGCACTCTGGGGAGTATTTATCTGGAAAGAGTTTGGCAGGGCTGAGGGATTGAGGGGCCTGCTGACCGCCATGTTCCTCTTTTTTCTGACCGGACTGGGCCTGATCATCGCAGCAAGGGTGATCTGATCCGGGAAATCTACAAAAAACCGTCCTATGGAGAAAATATTAGTAGTAGGCAGTTCCAATACCGACCTGATCATCCGGGTGCCGGATATTCCCCGTCCCGGGGAAACCATCCTGGGAGGTGAGTTCCGTACGTTTCCCGGAGGCAAGGGGGCCAACCAGGCCGTGGCCGCAGCGAGGGCAGGCGGTGACGTGGTATTCATTGCCGCAGTGGGGGACGATCCTTACGGCACCGAGGCGCTGAAAGGGTATCGTCTGGACAACATCAATACCGAGAATATCAAGGTCGTGAAAAAGGCTCCGTCGGGGGTAGCCATGATCACTATCTCGGACAAAGGAGAGAATGCCATTGTGGTAGCTCCCGGGGCCAATGCCGAGTTATTGCCGTCCGACCTGGATGATGCGGAGAAGGCCTTTGATGAGGCCTCCATGATGCTGATCCAGCTGGAGACCCCGCTCCCCACCGTGCAGAAGGCGGTGGAACTCAGCCATGAGTTGGACACAAAAGTTATTCTGAACCCGGCTCCTGCCGCAAAGTTACCGGCAGAGATCCTTTCGAAGGTGGACATTATCACTCCCAATGAAACGGAGGCGGAAAAGCTTACCGGGATCAGGGTGGGTGACATGGAAAGCAATGCCAGGGCCGCGGATATCCTGCACGGGAGCGGGATCGGAACAGTGATCATTACCCTGGGATCCCGGGGGGCCTTCTTATCATGCCCGGAGAAGGGCATCCGGGAACAGGTGCCGGGATTCTCCGTGGAACCGGTGGATACCACGGCTGCGGGAGATGTATTCAACGGACATCTGGCCGTCTCACTGGCGGAGGGAAAAACCCTGGTGGAAGCTATCCGTGCGGCCCATGCTGCCGCTGCCCTGTCGGTCCAGAAACTTGGAGCACAGAGTTCCATTCCCCGCAGGGAGGAGACCGATTACTATCTGGAAGAACAACGCAAAAGCTAACTATTCAAGACTATGAATACTAAACTATCCCGCTCCGGGCTCCCTGTATCCCTGATATCGGCGGCCCTGGCCAGTCTGCTGTTCTCATGCAACGGGACCATGGAAGGAGATCTGCATACCTCCCAAGCCTACCCCGACACATTCGAGCTAACCAAAGAGGGGTTGCTCGACAAGATCAAAGGAGGCTGGGCCGGCCAGGTGATCGGGTGCACCTTCGGAGGTCCCACGGAGTTTCAGTACAACGGCACCATGATTCAGGAGTATATACCCATCGTGTGGAATGACACCCTGATGGAATGGTGGTACACCCATGCACCAGGCCTGTATGACGATATTTACATGGACCTGACCTTTGTGGATGTATTCGAGAAGGAGGGATTGGATGCCCCGGCACTCTCCCATGCCCGGGCATTTGCAGAGGCAGATTATATGCTCTGGCATGCCAACCAGGCAGCCCGCTACAATATTCTGAACGGTCTGGAGCCTCCGGCATCTGGATTCTGGAAAAACAATCCCCATTCGGAGGACATCGATTTTCAGATCGAAGCCGACTTTGCGGGATTGATGAATCCAGGTATGGTTAATTCAGCATCCGAAATATGCGACCGGGTAGGTCATATCATGAATTACGGTGACGGATGGTATGGCGGGGTCTATGTGGCGGCCATGTATGCCCTCTCTTTCTATTCCGATGATGTAGAATGGATCGTTTCGGAAGCACTCAGGACCATCCCGGAAGAGAGCCGGTTTTTCCGGTGCATCCACGATGTGATCATCTGGCACAGCCAGTATCCCGATGACTGGAAGCAGACCTGGTTCGAAGCAGAAAAGAAGTGGTCATCCGATATCGGATGCTCGGATGGGGTCTTCCGTCCATTCAATATCGATGCCAAGATCAATGCCGCCTACGTGGTGATCGGGCTGCTCTATGGAGCAGGTGATTTCGGGGAGACCCTGGACATCAGTACCCGCTGCGGACAGGATTCCGACTGCAACCCTGCCAGTGCAGGAGGCATCCTGGGGACCATCCTGGGCTACGACCGGATCCCAGGTGAGTGGAAGGCGGGGCTCGACAGGGTGGAGGGGATGGATTTTCAGCATACCACGATCTCGCTTTCCGAGACCTATGAGATGAGTTTCGGACAGGCGCTGGGGATGATCGAACGCCATGGAGGCAGGACGGATG
Organism: uncultured Bacteroides sp.; assembly: GCA_964604655.1. GTDB lineage: Bacteria > Bacteroidota > Bacteroidia > Bacteroidales. The sequence goes on from CAZRZY010000153.1 coordinate 6,302, forward strand.
GAGAAAGCCTGACCATTCCCCTGCAACAGCCTGAAGCGGTCAGATTTGAAAAGGGGTTCGAGGGGCATTATCCGGTCCGGGTGATGAAGCAGAACTGGGGCAATCCGCTCCGCACCCTGGTCCCTTCAGAAACCGAATACAGCTTTGAATTTGAGGGGAAAGGATTTGTGATCAGCGGAGCTGCGCGTAAACTCCCCGGCATCAGCGTGGAGAAAAAGCTGAACCTGGATGTGTTCGTGGATGATGAACTCTACGAGACCTCGGTCATGCCCACGCTCTTCAGGGCCCGCAAACATGATATCACATGGGCATTCGACCTGGAGCAGAAGACGCACAGGGTGGTCGTCAAATGGACCAATCCCGAGAATGGGTTCAAGGTGGATATCGGATCGGTGATCATCTATGGTCCGGAAACGTAAACAGTGTGACATGGACCCGTTTCGCATCCTCCTCTCCCTGATCCTCATCCTCCTATTCCCGCCTGGATCACTGCGCCAGTATCGGACGCTGTGGCTTGTTTTTGACGGGAAGGAAGAGTCTCTTTTCCCGCTCGATTGGTTTACTTGCGCCGGCTGTGAGCAGATATCTGGTTTTCAAATTACTTTCAAACGGAAATATGATGATACGTCAAATCCCTTTCCTGATCTGTTGTTTCCTTCTCGTCTATGGCACTCCTGCGATAAACCAGGCGCAGTTCCTGCAGGTTTCGGAGAATAACCGCTTCCTGGAGACCCGGGAGGGGAAACCTTTCTTCTGGCTGGGGGATACCGGCTGGGAGATGCTGCACCGGCTCGACCGGAACGAGATGGAATACTATATGCGGAACAGGGCAGGAAAGGGTTTTACGGTGATCCAGACGGTAATCCTGAGCGAGATCGACGGACTCACCTTCCCCAATATGGAAGGCAACCTGCCTTTGGAGGACTTTGATCCCGCACGTCCCAATGAATCCTACTTCGATCTGGTGGATTACGCCGTAAAGAAAGCGGAGGAGTTTGGCCTGGTGCTGGCGATGTTGCCCACCTGGGGACGCTATGTGACCCCCGGTTCGCATCCTCTCCTGGATGAAGAGGCGGTGTTTAACCCGGGAAACGCCTACCTGTATGGGAAGTTCCTCGGCCAGCGATACAGGGAGGCTCCCAATGTGGTATGGGTACTGGGAGGTGACTGGCCCGCAGGTCCCCAGATCGGGATCTGGGATGCCATGGCCCGGGGCGTGGAGGAGGGAGACGGAGAACACCTTATCACCTATCATCCCAGGGGACAGCAGACCAGTTCCACCTGGCTGAATGACAGGGAATGGCTCGATTTCCACATGGTCCAGACCGGTCACCAGGCACCCTCCTTTCCCGTGTATGACTGGATCTATCACGACTATTTGCTGCAACCCGTTAGGCCGGTGATCAACGGGGAACCCGCATACGAAGATATCGGGATATGGTTCAACCCCGCCAATCCCCGGCACGATGCCTATGAAATCAGGAAACAGGCTTACTGGTCGGTCTTTGCAGGGGCATTCGGGCATACCTACGGCAACAACAATATCTGGCAGATGAACCGGGATGACCACGCCAGCCGGATCTGGCCCGACATGACCTGGGATAAGGCACTGGAACAGCCGGGGAGCGGGCAGCTGGGCCATCTCCGCAGATTGATGGAGTCGCGGCCGTTTCCCTCCAGGATCCCCGACCAGGAGATCCTGGAGGGCAGCAATCCGTCCTACGCTTCCGACCATATCCGGGTCACCAGGGATGGCACTCCGGGACCCGCATTGGAGGGGAAGGGTTCCGATGCCACCTACCTGATGCTCTACCTGCCTTACTACAGAGGATTTACGGTCAACACGGAGGTTATCGGCGGAGACAGCCTGACGGTCTGGTGGTTCGATCCCGCGACAGGTCATGCCTTTCCCCAGGGCACCTTTGAGAATACCGGTACCTTCACCCATTCCAACTGGGATGATCTGATCAAAGAGGGGCAGGGGGGACCCGACTGGGTGGTGGTGATCGATGATGCGGCGGCCGGCTACAGGGCTCCCGGGTGGTGATCTGAAATGATGAGTCAGGATGACAGGTTATTCAGGCAGAGTCCTTTCCCGAATGCTGGTTGATACGGTTGATGAATTCGGTTTTGGCTTCCGTGTATCCCTCCCGGTTATTCCTGAACTCTTCGGCCAGCCGGATCTTCAGGTCTTCATATTCCCTTGCAGCCTCCGGGTGGGCGATCAGGTAGTCCCTGAAGTGGGGTTCATCCCAGTCGCCCGGATGGCGGACATGTAGATGAAAAAGCTGCCCCCTGAATCCTTCCGGGGTATATCCTTTCACAAACATCATGTGCGGGGAGGGATTCTCAGGTCTGGAGATATAATGGTATCCCGCCTGAAGAATACGATCCCTGATCATCCGGTCCAGTGGTGAGGGCTGTGAAGGGTTCATGGCATTCCGGGGTGAAA
>CAZRZY010000154.1:0-8373 GCA_964604655.1 uncultured Bacteroides sp.
GGTATTTCTGCTTGGAAAGGGTATTTCTGCTTGAAAAAGGTCTGAATCGGGTCTGAATCGGGTCTGAATCGGGTCAGAATCGGGTCAGAATCGGGTGTGAATCGGGTGTGAATCGGGTGTGAATCGGGTGTGAATCGGGTCAGAATCGGGTGTGAGGGCTACACGCGGGCAAAGAGACCTTTATTATCTATTTGCTATACTTTTTAAGTTAATTTTCGATAATTTACATCCGTCTGAAAATGTTTTTTATCTGAAATGACATTAAAAAGGTTAATAGGAAGATATTTTATACCTTTCAAGGTGTGCCCCACGATTAATCAACATCAAAAAATGACGCGAAGCGAAATCGCTGCTTATTCAAATGCCCTGAAGTGTCTATGAGGGCCCTGAAGTGTTGATGAATATCCCAAATAATAATATCAGAATCTAGTCCAAAGCCAGCGAATTTTTGGCCCCTATAATTCTGGAGAATGATTATGGAGTATGTCCAAACGTTCCAGGGCTTGACAATCCCCGCTAATTGTCTTATTTTAGGTGACCCTAAAATTAACTGTGGTGATGAAAAATGGTGAACCGGCTCCCTTCAGTGTCAGGAAGGAGGGCCTGATGCCCCAGGAGGAGATGCTCGAAGTGGGGAACAGACAGAAACAACTGAGGATAGGTATCCCGTCCGAGGATCATTCAGTGGAGAGCAGAGTGCCGCTCACCCCTGAAGCGGTGGAGATCATCACCGGACACGGACATGAGGTGGTCCTGGAATCAGGAGCCGGGAAGGCAGCCAATTATCATGATACGGATTATTCGGAACGCGGTGGTCAGATTTATGAAAACCGGAAAGAGATTTTTGCCACTTCCGATGTCCTTCTGAAAATCAGTCCGCCAACCCTGCCCGAGATTGATTGGATGAAGGAGAGGCAGACCCTCCTCTCCTCTTTTCACGTATTTACACATTGTAGTGATCAATACATCAGGGAACTGATTAAAAAGAAGGTGACGGCCATTGCCTTTGAGAAGATCCAGGATGAACACAAATGCTATCCGGCGGTCAGGAGCATGAGTGCCATAGCCGGCACCACCAGCATACTTATTGCGGCCGAATATCTGAGCAATATGCGGGGTGGAAAAGGGGTGATGCTGGGGGGGATCACAGGTATAACCCCTACCGAAGTGGTGATCCTTGGTGCTGGCACCGCAGCTGAATATGCCGTCAGGGCTGCCCTGGGTGTAGGTTCTGAAGTCAAGGTGTTCGACCAGTCCATCCACCGGTTACGGAGGCTTCAGGGCGCTGTTGGACAAATGATCCCCACCTCCATCTTTCATCCCAAGGTAGTGGCCAAGGCATTACGTTCCGCCGAAGTAGTCATAGGGGCCATGCGCAGAGAGGATTATCAACCAGCCTATTTTATTACCGAGGAGATGGTGAAGGAGATGAAAAGCGGTTCGGTGGTGATCGATATCAGCATCGACAGGGGCGGATGTTTCGAAACTTCGGAATTGCGATCACAGCTGGACCCTGTTTTCGTGAAACACGGGGTGATACACTATTGCGTGCCCAATATCCCTTCCCGGGTGGCACGGACCTCTTCCATTGCCATCAGCAATGTTTTCGGCCCGCTTATCGTAGGCATGGGTGATGCAGGGAGCATGGGAAGACACCTGAAAGAGAACGTTGGACTGCGAAACGGAGTGTACCTCTATAACGGTATCCTGACCAACGATAGCATCGGTGAGAAGCTGGGGTTCCCTTCCAAGGATCTGGACCTCCTGATGTCAGCTTTCTAGGAAAAGAATCGATGATAGGAAAAGAATCGATGATAGGATTGAACATTCCATTGCATCCAGGCGTAATATTACCGGAAAGAGATAGAAGCAGAAACAAAGTTTTTTTATAACGATAAGTCATGGTACCGAGGGGATTGCACAGCAGTAGCGGAACAGGCACCCTGTATCTCTTCCTGATGCTGTCAGGGATGATGCTTATCTCATCAGGATGTGAGGTTTTCCGTGGTCCGGACAGAACAGGAGAGTTCCAGTTGAGCTCTCAACTTTTCGGGACGGACAGTTACTACCTGTTCGGTTATAAATATGAGGATAGTGACTTCTACCGGTATCCGTTCAGGTCGGAACCGGTGCCCGACATCATCAACGAGGCCTTTCGGGTGATCCTGGGAAGTGAAGTGGGGTTGCTCCCGGGTTTCAACACTCCTGCACAGGTCCATGGTTTTGCCCTGCTTGGCGAATTTGAAACATTGGATGAGGCCGATGAGTTTTACCGGTCCTATCTCACAGTGCAGGACGACCTGCAATTCGAAACAGTCAGCGATACCGTGGAGCTCTTTCAGGTTTGGCTGCAGAAAACTTCGGAGGAGAATTATGTGAAAATGCTGGTCAGAGACATCGAAACCATGCGGGGTGAATCGGGTAACATTTTTAATGAGGTGACCATCGAATATACTTATCAACCCGACGGGTCAAGGACTTTTTCCGATTGATTTTTTATATTCGGGCATGAATTTCGCTCTTTTCGGATTCATCCTCTACCTGACTCTGATTCTGGTGGTCGGATTCATCACCTACCGGAACAATAAAACACACAAAGACTTTTTCCTTGCCGGAAGACGGCTCAATCCCTGGGTGGTGGCTTTTTCCGAGCGCGCATCCGGAGAAAGTGCATGGTTGCTTCTGGGTCTTCCCGGTGCGGCTTATGCAGCGGGACTATTGGAATTCTGGACCGCTCTGGGCTGTGTTTCAGGGGTCATATTTTACTGGTTCTTCATAGCCAAAGCCCTCAGGGAGGAGACGGAAAGGCTGGGAGCCATCACATTGCCTACCTTCCTGGCTGCACGGTACCGCCACGGACAGCAGGCGATCCGGGTGATGGCTACGTTTATTATTGTGTTCTTTTTCATTTTCTATCTTTCAGCCCAGTTCAACGGGGCAGGAAAGATCCTTCATGTCACCTTCGGGATCAAACAGAGCACAGGAATGATCATCGGGGTCCTGGTGATCATATTTTACACCATGATGGGTGGATTTTTTGCCGTAGCCTGGACCGATATGGTCCAGGGGATCATCATGATCGGCACCCTGGTGGTGCTTCCTCTGGTAGGTCTGGTGGAATTGATCGAAATGCACGGGTCCGCTGAACCACTTTCTACAATACTGGCACAGGAGGGTCATCCTTTGATGTCATTCACTGGAGGAGAGACCGGTTGGGCGGCAGCTGCATTGATCATCAGCGGTTTAAGCTGGGCCCTGGGTTACATGGGGCAACCACATCTGCTCACCAGGTTCATGTCCATAAGGGATGCACAAAAGATCCGGATCTCCCGGCGTATTGCCATCGCCTGGGTGATCCCGGCCTTTACGGGTGCTGTGGTGATCGGTCTGATCGGAGCCGGAATGTACGGACAGGGGATGTTCGATGATATTGAGAAGATCATGCCTCACATGGCCAATGAGCTGCTGCCTGCGTGGCTTGCCGGGATTTTCGTCAGCGGTGCTATCGCCGCCATGATGTCCACAGCTGACAGTCAGCTGCTGGTGATCAGTTCCTCCATCATCGAAGATTTTTATCATCGTACCCTGGGAAAGGACGTAAGCGATGCAGCGTTGTTGAGAGGGAGCCGTTGGATCACCATCCTGGTGGGGCTTACAGGGTTTATCATTGCCCTTACCTCTGATAAGCTGATCTTCTCCATGGTCTCCTATGCCTGGGCAGGCCTGGGATCATCCTTTGGGCCCCTCGTCCTGCTGATCCTCACCTGGAAAAAGGTGACCTACCAGGGAGTAATGGCAGGATTGCTCACCGGATTTATCACCACGGTAGTCTGGTCGGAGATCCCCATGCTGGACGGGGTGATCAGTGTCCGTTTCGTATCCTGGATACTGGCCCTGCTGGCGATTTTGATCACCAGCAGGTTAACCCGGGGAAGTAATAACCAGTCACTTCCCTACAGGGAAAACTATACCGCTTCTTCCAACTGACTTCATGCGACTTTTCTATGACATAGGGATCAGGATATACTGGATGGCTGCGGTGCTTCTCTCTCCCTGGAACCCCAAGGCCCGTTTATGGCTCAGGGGCCGCAGGGGCTGGAAGGAGAAAATGGAGCAAAGCAGGTTGAGTGGTCATAAAGTGATCTGGTTTCATTGTGCTTCGCTGGGAGAGTTTGAACAGGGCAGGCCGGTAATGGAAAAAATGCGGCACCGGTTTCCGGACCACCGGTTCCTGCTGACCTTTTTCTCCCCGTCGGGTTATGAGCGGAGGAAGGATTATGAGGGAGCCGATCATGTCATGTACCTCCCGCTGGATACAGCACGGAATGCCCGGCGAATGGTCCGGATTCTGGACCTGGAGATGGCCGTATTCATCAAATATGAATTCTGGTATCACTTCCTGAAAAGACTGCACCGGCATCGGGTACCCCTTTACCTGGCTGCCGGGATCTTCCGGCCCGATCAGTTGTTTTTCAAATGGTACGGGACTTGGTACCGGCGCTTCCTGAACTTTTTCTTGCACATTTTCGTGCAACAGCCTGAATCCGGATCCCTGCTGAACGGGATAGGTATTACAGGTGTCACCGTTGCCGGGGATACACGGTTCGACAGGGTAAAGCAGGTCACTGACTCTGCATTCGAACATCCTGCACTGGAGGATTTTAGCAGGGACCGTAAGGTAGTGGTGGCCGGGAGCACCTGGGGAAAGGACGAGGAGCTGCTCCATGAGGCCTATCTGAAACTCCCGGAAAGTACAAGATGGATCATAGCTCCCCACGAAGTAGACGGGGCCCACCTGGCGCGCCTGGAGGAGCTCTTTCCCGGTGCGGTTCGATTCAGCAAAATCGAAGGCCGGATTCCGGAAGAAGTACGGATGGTGATCATCGATACCATCGGCCAGCTCTCTTTCCTCTACCGTTTCGGGATTATTGCCTATATAGGCGGAGGGTTCGGGCGTGGTATCCATAATATTCTGGAGGCGGCGACTTACGGAAGGCCGGTCCTTTTCGGTCCGAACTACCGGAAATTCTCAGAAGCGGTAGAGCTGGTCAAGGAGGGAGGGGCTTTCCCGGTAGCAGACTCCGTAACCCTTCAAAAGGCACTTCGCTCTCTGCTGGACGACCCCGTCCTGATCAAGGAGCGATCTACAATTGCCGCCCGGTTTGTATCCCGGCAGGTAGGCGCCACCGGGAGGATCGTAGATCATATTTGCGCTCAGCTCCTTCAGGAGTGATTTTTGTCAAATTATCTATAATCAGACAGTTAGAACTTTTCGTTCCTTTGGATCCTCTATGATATTTATCATGTTGTTGAGTTTAATCCAGTTAGCCTCCAGGTTGATTTCTTGTTAATAAAAACGATTGTAACGGACCGACTCACCCCCCGTTTTCTTCTTACTTTCAATCACCGAAATCTGTATCAAGGAGGACCCTTTTTTCATTTTCCAAGTAAGGTTCATTGGATAGAATTCTTGTGAAGGGGGGATCTCTGGCTCTAATTTTGCAGGTTTTAAAGGGGGTTGTCAAATACACCCGTTTGTTGTTTTTGTTAATATCGGTTAATAACTAGAGCTGGATCGGAGGAACCCAATGAGTATTTTGGTGTTTAATTAAGCACTCCGCTTTTTGAGGCGAATCCTTATAAATCGAAAAGAATGGCAGAAAAGGAATCACTACATAAGAATCTTGCGTTTGTTGAAAATGATCTTTCAGGGGAAAAGATGGAGACGAATGATAATAAGGGAAAACAACGGCAAACGTACAGTTTCGATGAAGCCTTCCAAGCCTCCCTTAGATATTTCAAGGGTGATGAGCTGGCAGCAAGGGTGTGGGTCAATAAATACGCCCTGAAGGATTCCTATGGCAAGATCTACGAGCGTACCCCGGACGATATGCATCGCCGCCTGGCTTCGGAAATAAGCCGGATCGAAAACAAGTATCCCAATCCCCTCTCCTTTGATGAGTTATTCGCCCTGATGCAGGGATTTAAATACATTGTTCCCCAGGGGTCGCCCATGACCGGTATTGGAAATGGTTTCCAGATTGCCAGTCTGTCCAACTGCTTTGTGATCGGCAATCAGGGAAATGCCGATTCCTACGGGGGGATCATGAAAATCGACCAGGAGCAGGTGCAGCTGATGAAGAGGCGAGGCGGAGTAGGTCACGACCTTTCTCACATCAGGCCCACCGGAAGTCCGGTACTGAACAGTGCGCTTACTTCCACCGGTGTGGTCCCGTTCATGGAACGTTATTCCAATTCAACCCGTGAGGTGGCACAGGATGGGCGCCGGGGAGCCCTGATGCTGAGCATTTCCATCAAACATCCCGATGCCGAACATTTTATCGATGCAAAAATGGAGACCGGGAAAGTGACGGGCGCCAATGTATCGGTCAGGATCAATGATGAATTCATGCAGGCCTTGGTGGAAGGGAAAAAATATGTGCAGCAATATCCCATCGATTCAGACAATCCTTCCTATGAGAAGGAGATTGATGCCCGTGCACTCTGGAATAAAATCGTTCACAACGCCTGGAAATCGGCTGAACCCGGGATCCTGTTCTGGGATACGGTGACCAGGGAATCGGTGGCCGACAGCTATGCCGACCTGGGTTTCAAAACGGTTTCTACCAATCCCTGCGGGGAGATACCGCTTTGTCCGTATGACAGTTGCAGGCTCCTGGCCATCAATTTGTTCAGCTATGTGGAGGATCCATTTACGGAGAAGGCCAAGTTCAATTGGGAGAAATTCCGGAATCATGTGGGTTTGGCCCAGCGGATCATGGACGACATCATCGACCTGGAGCTGGAAAAAGTGGAAGCCATACTCGAAAAGATCTACTCCGATCCGGAGGACGAGGAGATCAAAGGGGTGGAGATCAACCTGTGGAAGAATATTAAAAAGATGGCTCTGGATGGGAGAAGGACCGGTGTGGGAATCACAGCAGAAGGAGATATGCTGGCCGCCCTAGGACTACGGTATGGCAGCGAAAATGCCATCGATTTCTCGGTGGAGGTACACAAGACCATTGCTTTAGAGGCATACCGTTCCTCGGTGAATATGGCAAAAGAGCGCGGCCCGTTCGGTGTGTTCGACTTCAATAAGGAAAAGGATAATCCTTTTATCAACCGGCTTGGAAAGGAGGATCCGAAGCTGTTGGAGGAGATGAAGCAAAATGGCCGCAGGAACATCTCTCTGCTCACCATTGCCCCCACAGGAACTACCAGCCTGATGACCCAGACCACATCGGGCATCGAACCAGTTTTCCTCCCCGTTTACAAGCGCCGCAGGAAAGTGAATCCCGGCGATAAGCAGGCGAAGGTCACCTTCGTGGATGAAGTGGGCGACAGCTGGGAAGAGTACAATGTGTTCCACCACAACTTCCTGACCTGGCTGAGGGTAAATGGAATGGATCCCGAGGAGGTCAAACATCTGGAAGACAAGGATGTGCAGGAGCTAGTAAAGCGCTCTCCCTACTACAAAGCCACCTCCAACGATGTGGATTGGGTGATGAAAGTAAAGATGCAGGGCGAAATACAGAAGTGGGTCGATCACTCCATCAGCGTAACCATTAACCTGCCCGGTGACGTGAAGGAAGAGCTGGTGGGAGATCTTTACGTGAAGGCATGGGAGAACGGATGCAAGGGAGTAACGGTTTACCGCGACGGCTCCAGATCGGGAGTACTGGTTGCCGCCGATAAAAAGAAAAAGAAAGACGAGTCAGAATTCCCCATCAAAAGGCCCAGGGAACTGGAGGCAGAGATCCTGCGATTCAAGAATAATGAAGAGGACTGGATAGCTTTTATCGGATTGTTAAAAGGGAGGCCATACGAGATCTTCACGGGGCGGAAAGAAGAGGATACCTTCCCGATTCCTGCCAAAGTGAAGAAAGGAAAGATCATTAAGACCCGGAATGAAGACGGAACCAAGCGATACGATTTCCAGTACGTGGATAAATACGGTTATAAAGTGACCATGGGGGGGCTCTCACATCAGTTCAACAGTGAATTCTGGAACTATGCCAAGCTGATCTCCGGGGTACTCCGTCACGGTATGCCCGTAGTTGACGCCATCAACCTGATCAGCTCTCTCAGACTGGACAATGAATCGATTAACACCTGGAGCGCAGGGGTGGTAAGAGCATTAAAGAAATATATACCCAATGGTACCAAGGCCAAGCCCGGCCAGAAGTGTGAAGAGTGCAGTTCCACCAATCTCGTTTACCAGGAGGGATGCCTGATCTGTACCGATTGCGGCTCCTCCAAATGCGGATAGTTAGTGTTCACTGTTTGTTGAGAAGAGGGCGTCTGACCGGCGCCCTTTTTTTTATGTGCGCCCGGCAGGGCGCAGGTACTTGGAGGTTCGAGTCCTCTATA
>CAZRZY010000155.1:0-8312 GCA_964604655.1 uncultured Bacteroides sp.
CCAGTAAAACCTACATGGTGGAAAACCTGGACAAAGATCCGGTTCACCAAAAGCTTTACAATCTGGCTTTCGCCAAAAGACCGGCTGAAGAATTGTACGATTGCCGTACCGATCCCGAACAACTGGTGAACGTGGCCGAAGATCCGGCGTATGCAGAGATTAAAGCCCAATTGTCCACTCAATTGATGGACGAATTGCGGAATACCGACGATCCCCGGGTATTCGGAAAAGGAGCCGATTTTGATACAGTTACCTACCTGGGACAGGGGCCGCGGCACCCATCCTACCGACCAGATGGTAATTAAGCTCTGTCTACAAAGCTGGTTTCAACGACTATTCCCCGGGCTTCAATACCACTTTGATCAGTCCGGGTTCCTTCCGGTAGAGACGGTGAAACCACTCTGCACCTTCAGAAAGGGGGGCCTCAGCACTGAGAATCGCTTCCACCCGGATCTCCCCGCGGGCAATCATTTCCAGAACAGCGGGATATTCTCCGCAGATGGCGCAGCTTCCCTGCAGCCGTAACTGCTGGGTGACCACCACCTGAAGAGGGATCTCCGCCCGGGGAGCAAGATTTCCCACCAGCGTCACCGTAGCTCCGCGCCGCACGCATGAAATGGCGCTATTCACTGTTTCACTGACACCCACCACTTCGAAGGCCACATCGGCACCCCTCCCTTCTGTCAGATCCCTCACCTCCTTCTGCAGGTCGTTTTTACGCGGATGGAGAACATAATCCGCTCCCAATTCCTTTGCCAGCTTCAGCTTCTCTTCCTCCGGATCGATGGCGATGATTTTTCCACATCCCCTGGCCCGCAGTACCTGAATCACAAAAAGGCCGATCATCCCAACACCCACCACCACCGCCGAATCGTTCAGTTGCAGAGGGGTCAGCTCCACGGCATGGGTGGCCACTGCCACCGGTTCCACCATGGCTGCCTGGGTAAACGTAACCCCTTCCGGAATCCGGTACAAGATATGTTCCGGTACAGCCACGTATTCCGCAAAAGTGCCGTGCCGTTTCCATTCACCCGGAGAGACGCCCAGGACCTTTCTGCCATCGCTCAGATTATAGAGTCCTCTCCGGGTATACCAGTCATCGAGCCTGTAGATAGTCGAGTCAAAGGTGACCCTGTCGCCGGGTTCCCAGCCCTTCACAGCATTCCCCGCCCTGGCGATCACCCCGGAGGCCTCATGACCCATGATCAGGGGCGGGACCCTCCTGCCCGAACTGCCGTCCATGCCGTGCACATCCGATCCGCAGATACCGGCAGCTTTTACCTCCACCATCACCTCGTTAACTGCTAACTCAGGATCGGGAAAATCTTTAAATACCAGTCTATTATATTCTTCCAGTACCAGTGCTTTCATTTGTTTTGCTATTTATTATTGTTTTTCATTTCCGGGGCAAGAAGACAGACCATCACATTGAAGCCCCGCTGTATGGCTTAATCCTGGATACCTGAAATGGCAATGGAATTAAATGGAATATGGCAAGCAGGAATAATAACACCGATGGTCCGGCTGGCCTTGCTTCGGAGACTTCGGGCCGTATGGTCAGATTTCCCTTCTTCATGGTTGAAGGCACTAAATATAGTCATTTAGCCGGGAACGTTCCCGATGATATAAAGGCGGTTATCCGGCAGTAATCCAGAAGAATTCAGAGATAGATCGTATATTACCGGGTAAAAGATGGCATGGTCGTTTTTGAGGCACCGGCGGGAAGCGTCACCGCATTATTTGCCAAATAAATTTTAAATCAAATAGGCATGAAAACAAGAAGGAAATTTTTCAGAATACTGGGAAGCACAGCGGCTTTGCTGGGTGTTCCGGCCGCGGGAAAAGCGGCAGTTCAATGGTCTTCGTCTGCACACTATCCTGCAGAGAAAAGGGAACTGGAAGGATCTTTCCTTCATACGGTCTATTTCTGGCTGGCAGATCCCACCCCCGGCAACAGGGAGCGCTTTCTCAATGAAATAAATCCCTTTATCATGGGTGTGGAGGAGATCCGTACATGGCATATAGGTGCTCCTGCCGATACCGACCGGGATGTGATCGACAATAGCTACAGCTACTGCCTGTCGGTCTCATTCGATTCGAAAAAAGAACATGACCTCTACCAGGACCACCCGTTGCACAAACAATTCATTGAAAATGCATCCTCACTCTGGGAACGGGTGGCGGTCTATGATTCAGTAAAAATTTGACACGATCCCGATTCCACCTGCCCAGAGTTGAGGAAGTCAATAATTCGTACATTTAGGAAAACGAAAAGTGATGAAACCAATCAGAACATGGCTGCTTCTCACGGCAGCTATTGTCATCCATGTTAACACTATGGCACAAAGTGAATTCTCAAGCAACCTGATCAGCATAGGGGTCGTAGTCACCGACCTGGAAAAATCACTGGATTTCTATCTGAATGTGATCGGCATGAAAAAAGTAAGTGAGTTCGATGTCAGCAAAGGTTTCAGCAAAACTTCAGGTCTGGCTGATGGTGTCCCGTTCCATGTGGATGTCCTTAAGCTGGAGGACAGCCCAGGGGCCAATCAATGGAAACTTATGAGCTTTAGCGGGGAAGCCTCCCATCCCATGTCCACCCATATCCAGGACGACACGGGGATGCAGTATATCACTATCATGGTCAAAAGCCTGCAACCTTTCCTGGAGCGGATTCGGAAGCATGGAGTAAAACTGCCTGGAGAGACTCCGGTGCCTCTGGATGACGGCTCGGCCCATTTTGTTCTGGTTCAGGACCCGGACGGTACACTGATCGAATTGATCGGACCGCTTGAGTAAGGTCCTTGAGCGGTGAGAAGGACATTCACTGTTGTACTTTCTTGCTTGTTGCCCTCAATCCCTGGGAGCCATAGCCTTTAAAGCGGGCACGCCGGGTCAGCGCGACGCATTCGTTCAATCCTCTTCCAGGTAGTACCCTTCCCGGGAGAGCAGATGATCCAGGTTGGCCAACCCGTAGACCAGGATAGCGGTGGCAATGGCCGCATGTTCCTGATATTCGGGAATGCTTTTGTTATATAGGTCGCGTTCGGTGTGCCAGATCTCCCGGTAGCTGAAGTTGTATCCTTTGGGATCCCCTAACTGGAACCCGATGGTGGGCACTCCCTTCACGGCGAAGGGACCGCTGTCGGTTCCCCACGGCCGTTCCGGCCTGGGTCTGGGCTTCCGGTCTTTCAGCTCCACGGGGAATTCGGGGTTGATGGTATTGATCACCTCCACGATCGGTTCGAAATCTTCCATCTGTGCCCCGGATACGCTGAGGGCCACCGGCACGGTGGGTCCCCCGTCGCGGTTCACCATATTGGAGACATTCTCCAGTTCTGCCTCGAACCGGTCCACCCAGCTCTGGGATCCCAGCAGTCCGAACTCTTCCCCCGCCCAGAGCACGCAAAGAATGGTCCGCCTGGGCCTGCCGCCCGCTTCCATGATTAGCCGCGCAGCCTCCATGGTGGGAGTCACCCCCGATCCGTTATCCACTCCTCCGGTGGCCGCATCGTAAGCATCCAGGTGCCCGCTCATGATCACGTACTCTTCGGGAAACTCCGTTCCGGGAATCACTCCGATCACATTGTGGTATTTCCTGGGACCCAGCCGGAAATGGTTCCTTATATCGAACTCCAGCTCAAAGTATCTGCGTTCTTTAGCCATCTGGTAGATCAACCGGTACTGATGCTCGTCCAGCTTAATATCAGGTATCGCCGGGAGCGTCTCAAAAGTCCAGTCCCACACATTTTTCCGGTCGGCCAGCGCCCGGATGGGAACGGGCGACGACTGGATGATCCCCAGGATTCCCGCCTCCGCCATTTCCCGGTAGAAAAGAGCCGGAATGACGGTGTCCTTGACCGATTTGAGCGAGTCACGCTGACGGTCAGCCTCCTCCGAGTTATCGATGGGGAATCCGTCATTTTCTCCCTCGATCAGGACCCAGGCCCCTTTAAGCGCTCCTTTCATACGGTCGAACTGGGCCTGGTTCCGGGGCTCGATCAGCACATGACCGCGCTGAACCCCTTTAGTCCCGGCCGTATAAGAAGGAGTGGCAAAATGGAGAACCATGCCGTTGTCCGAAAGCATCCTTCCGGTCCACGGACCCCTGTTAAATCCCACCGGGATCTCCCCCACCTCGTCCATGATCACCTCCATACCCCACTCGTCGAACTTCCCGGCTGCCCAGAGAGCGGCATTTTCAAAGGCATCCGATCCGATGAGCCTTCCGCCGAAACGGTTGCACAACACATCCAGGTATTCCATGGTGCGGTTGTCGGCCCGCCCTATCTCGATGATACGCTGCATGACCGAATCGGCCCGGGCCTGTGCCCCTGTGGTGATCCCGAGGGCGATCAGCAGAAAAAATGAAATTCTTCTCATTCAAATTGGTGTTTGTCTTTGTTTTTCTGAATCCTGTTTTGGGTCGCTGTTTTATGTTACTTCAAACCGTTCACTGGTCCGGCCAGAACGATCCCGCTAATATCCATCAGGACCAGCCAGAAGATAATCCCTGATTTTAGAAGCGTTTTCACCATTTTTTTCTATATTCTGCCAATGTAACCACAACCTGAGCAAAGATGAAAAAAATCTTTATGATTACCGGAGCAATGTTGCTCTTGGCATCCACCCTCCCGGAAAAAACCCGGGGCCAGACGACCCTGGAGAATCTGACCACCATTAAAAAAGAGGTACGCTCAAAGCGCATCAGCAGCTATGACCAGACCGGAGGTAACAACGACCGGTTCGAAAATATCGAGCCGGGGGAGAGACGTACCCTGGCTGAAATAGAGGGTGCCGGAATGATCAATCACATATGGATCACCATCAGTCCCGAAGCGCCCACCCTGAACCGTTCGGACATAATTCTGCGGATGTTCTGGGACGAAAGCGAATACCCCTCGGTGGAATCGCCCATCGGACCCTTCTTCGGCCAGGGTTGGGACGAGACCTACCCATGGGCTTCCCTTCCATTGTCGGCTTCGCCGGTAAAAGGTAACGCACTGGTCTCCTATTTCAAGATGCCCTTCGCCAAAGGTGCCAGGATCGAGATCGAGAACCAGGCAGACGTGAAGATCAATGCCTTCTACTTCTATATCGACTATCTGGAGCTGGAGAATCCTCCGGAGGATTTAGCCTATTTCCATGCATGGTACAACCAGGAGGTGACCGAAGGAGATCCGGAAGGGGAAAATGAATGGAGCGTCCTGGACCGCAAAGTGGGGAGAAATCCGAACGGGGAGAGAAACTACAAGATCATGGAAACTGCCGGAAAAGGACATTACGTAGGTGTGAATTATTTCGTGAACTGTCCCACGCCCATCTGGTACGGGGAAGGGGATGATATGTTTTTCATCGACGGGGAGACACTTCCTTCATTACACGGTACAGGGACGGAAGACTACTTCAACTCCTCGTGGTGCCCCAATGAACTGTATGACCACGCCTATTACGGGTATGCCCGTGTCCCCGACCAGATCGGATGGCTGGGCAGGACCCACTGCTACCGCTTCCATATCGAGGATCCGGTCTATTTTGACAAGTCGCTCCGTTTCACCATCGAACACGGCCACAACAACTACCTTACCCTGGAGATGGCCAGCGTGGCATACTGGTATCAGGACCATCCCGCACAGCTGGAAAAGATCCCCGGAAAGGAGGAACGCCAACTGATGCCCGAGATTAACATGATCGACATCCACCGCTGGCGGCACGAATGGAGAAAAAACATGGGCCCGGGATCCAATCCCTGGGGAAATGAGCGTATGGAGGAATAATGCCGCTACTCCTTCTGGATAAAGAGAGGTGCCTGGCCAATATGGAGCGAATGGCCCGGTATTTTGCTGAAACCGGATAATCAGCAGCTATATCCGGGGTTTGCCGTACAGATGGTCCCCGATCCTCCGGATCCGTTCCATCTCTTCTGCAGTAAGAGGTCCGCTCTCCAGGGTCTTCAGATTCTCCTGCATCATCTCCCTGTTTCGCGCCCCGGTCATGCAGATATCCACCGATGGATTCGAAAGTACAAAACGGTAGGCTTCTGCGGGGGACAACGGCCGTTCACCGGAAGGCATCTTACTCTCCTTCAGCAATTGCCCCCAGCGGGTGGCGGTAAAGGATACCACTCCCGGACGATCCGCTCCCTGAATAAACGGAAAGACATCCTTCTCGGCTCCCCGGTGTACCGCATTATAACGGACCTGGAAAATGTCGATCTCCCTCCGCTCCAATATCCTTCGAAACAACGAACGGTTATGGCCCGAAATCGCCAGGTGTCCGACGGATCCGGAGGATTGCAGTTCCAGAGCCAGATCCATCACCTTCCTGCGGGGTGGACGGGGATAGTAGCCTAGCATCAATACCTCCACACGGTCGAGCCCCAGCTTCTTCAACCCGTGATAAAAATGGCGTTTGCCCAACAGGTAGGAATGTGTGTACTCCATCATACAGATAACCAGGTTATCTCTCTGACCCCTGGAAGCAATATTCCGGATGGCGCGGATCATTTCACCGGAACGGCCTTTTAAAAAGCTTCCCAGCACAAAATAGTTGCATCCTTTTTCAAAGGCCTCCTCAAAGGCTTCAGCAGGGGCACCATAACTGGAGGAAATTCCCTGACGGCCCGCCAGTAGACCAGTTCTTCCGAGAATGGCACGAGATTGAAATTGATCCATATTTACAGACATTAAGGATCACTGAATGTAGTACAATAATTATTTAATCGCCTGGGAATTGGACCTATAGAATAATTATAAATTATGGATGTGTGAAAAATACCCGCTTTTAGGTATTCCGAAAACAAAAAAGGTGCTGTTATTTTGTGAACAGATGGGGCGAATTATGCATAAGGGCTTCTTACGACTGTTATCAGTGATCCTGTTGCTGGTGATGACCATCCTGGTCTTCAACAATACCGTTTACACCCATGTGCATGTGATGCCGGACGGGTCACTGGTCGCCCATGCCCACCCGTTCCGGAAAGGGGATGAAGCTGATCGGGAGAATGCTCACACCCACTCCAGCATGATATTCTTCCTGCTGGACCATCTGGAGCTCCTCTTTGTACTCGCTGCGGCACTCTTGCTGCTCAACCCCATGTTGAACAGGGAGATAAAACCAATTTTCCATTCGGTCGACCTCTCCCCGTCCCTGATCCATTCCAGCCCTGGAAGGGCTCCGCCCAGCAGTATGTAGTTTTCCGGTTTGTGAACGGGAGAATACACCGGACTCCCTGGTTAGATTCCACATCCAGAAAATACATACAATGAAGAAACTGCATATCTCTATCCATGTTATCATTCTGCTGATCTTACCTCTGCAGAAGGGTTTGGCACAGGCCAATCCAACCGATGCCAGCATTGTGGGCGAAGTGATCTGTGAGGAAGAGCACGTACCCTTTATTCACATCACCCTGGAAGGCACTACTATCGGGACCATTACGGATGCCTCAGGACACTACCGGCTGAACAATCTTCCGGCGGGCACATTCACTGTAAGAGCCAGTGGCATAGGTTACAAGACCGTGACCAGAAAGGTAACCACGGTGGCCAACCAGATCCTGGAGATCCGGTTTACCGTAGAGAAGGATATTATGCGGATGGAGGAGGTGGTGGTCAGTGCCGACCGCAACCAGACCAACCGGACAGAAGCTCCTCTGGTAATCACTTCCATCTCCCCTGCCCTCTTTACCCGGACCCAATCGGTCAACCTTGCCGAAGGACTCTGTTTTACTCCGGGGCTGCGCACCGAATGCAACTGCCAGAATTGCGGTTTTACTCAGCTGCGCATGAACGGGCTGGACGGACCCTATACCCAGATCCTGGTAAACAGCCGCCCTGTTTTTTCTGGGCTTGCCGGTGTCTACGGTCTGGAGCTGATCCCGGCCAATATGGTGGAACGCATTGAAGTGGTCCGTGGCGGAGGCTCCGCATTGTTCGGGGGAAATGCCATTGCCGAATTCTATGGCAACATCATGCTGAATCTGTCCGGCGTGGATGCACCCAAGGTCATACAGCTCTTCGATAACAATGACAATTTACTGCGCTGGAAAACAGTCACTGAAGATGGCGTGGTACTGTTCGACTACATCGCCGCCGGTCAATACCAGTTCAAGCTGATCCACGACCGGAACGGAAATCAGAAATGGGACACCGGTGATTTTATGGAAAAGCGTCAGCCTGAACGTGTGCAGTTTTTTCCCGGTCAGGTGACCGTCAGGAAGAACTTCGATACCGAGGTGGAATGGGACCTGAGCATCGCGACCGAAACAGCAACCCGTGAGAAAGCATCCGGTGACGAGACACCGGCAAGGC
>CAZRZY010000156.1:0-8286 GCA_964604655.1 uncultured Bacteroides sp.
GGATTCATATGCAATAGTCCCAGTGAGTTGTCCGGAATCACTTTCAGTATATGGGAATGTCCGGATATAAAGAGTCCCGGGGGATTCTTCATGATTTCCGAACGGATCCTCCTGTCGTAGTTTCCGGGATATCCGCCGACATGAGTCATCCAGATGTCAAGTCCCTCACGTTCTTGTCGTTGATGGGCAGGATAAAGCGATCGGATGGCTGTTCCGTCGATATTTCCGTGGACTGCAACCAGTGGCGCCAGCTTTTCCAGTTGATCCGCCACCTCCGGATCTCCGATATCGCCTGCGTGCCAGATCTCGTCACATTCTGAAAAATGCGAAGTAATCCGTGAATCGAGATAGCCGTGGGTATCGGATAGCAAACCGATTCTGAACATTTGAGGGTATTTGAGCCGTGTAAATTACTATTTTCGTTGGAAACTGCCGATCCATGCACCTTTTTTATGCCCCGAACATTTCAGGAGATTCCCTGGTCCTGAATGAACAGGAATCGAAACATGCCGTCAGGGTACTGCGTCTGCAGCAGGGCGACCGCGTGGTTCTGGTGGACGGAAGGGGAGGATGGTACGATGCGCTTTTGGAAGAGGTTGCCTCAGCGCGATGCAAGCTTTCGATTATTCAGTATAAAAAGAACTTTCAACCACTTCCGTACCACCTCCATCTTGCCATCTCCCCGACTAAAAGTACCGACCGTTTTGAATGGTTCCTGGAGAAGGCCACCGAGATTGGGATCAGTGAGGTAACTCCCCTTATCTGTAACCGCACCGAGCGGATAAAGCTACGGCACGAACGTTTGGAACGTATCGTGGTTTCAGCCATGAAGCAGTCCCTTCGGGCCTATAAACCCTTTATTCATGAACTGACCGCTTTGGATTCATTTCTTGCATCGAACCGAAATGGAATACTCGGCATTGCCCATTGTATGCCAGGGGTGCATAGTTCGATCAGAGATCTGCCGGCCAGCGGAAATTACACCCTGCTGGTGGGACCGGAGGGCGATTTCACCGAAGAGGAGGTAGCAAATGCAATTAAAGCCGGTTATCGACCTTTCCGCCTGGGACCTTCCAGACTCCGGACCGAAACTGCAGGGATCCATATAGTTTCCGCCATTCAGCTCCTCCACCTTCACTAACCCTCCACCTTCACCCCCCCCACCTCTACAAATTGGTTTCCCGCAGATAAAAAAAAGGCTGCCTGATGCAGACAGCCTTGTGAGATTACAGGTGCTTCAGTATTTTCCGCACCAAATCATCTCCCGGATCAATCAACAACGGTTCCAGAAGCTTGTTCAGGAATTGGGTTTCTAAGTCTTGATCAGGGAGTTCCCGGGCGGGTTTGGCATCTTTCGTATGTTCAAATCCATCCACCCGGTGGAACAGGGTAGAAACTTTTGCCATAGGCAGTTCAATTAGGTTTTCACCTAAAGAACGCCATGCCTCCAGGAATATTGTTAAAGAATGTAAAAAATACGCTTATTCTTCGGATAGTTAATAAGGAGTAAGACTTAAATCCTTTTCCCTGATCATCTTCCTGAGGTTAATCAAAGCATACCTCATTCTGCCAAGGGCAGTATTGATACTGACTCCTGTCTGTTCTGCGATCTCCTTAAAGCTCAGCCCCCCGTAATGTCTGAGCAGGACCACTTCTCTCTGATCGTTCGGCAGGCAGTTGATCAGCGACCGGATCTCCGACCGGATCTGGGAGTTTACGATCATATCTTCCACATTGTCATCGGAGAGCTTCTTACTGTTGAAGAGGTCCACCTCCGAATCATCGTTGGAAACAGCGTTCATCTGTTTCTCTTTCCTGAAATGATCGATGATCAGGTTATGGGAGATGCGGATCACCCAGGACAGAAAGCGTCCGTTGTCCCTGTATTTCCCGCTTCGCAGGGATTGGATGACCTTGATAAAGGTCTCCTGGAAAAGATCCTCAGCCAGCTGCTGATTCTTAATGGTAAGCAATATATAGGTAAACACCTTGGAGCGGTGCCTGTTAATAAGTGTCTCTATGGCTGATTGATCACCCTGGATATATGCTTGAACCAATTCCTGGTCGTTCAGTACGTTCTTTTTCAAAACTTACGATCATGTTGGTTAAGCGTAGAGGTGTTACGATAGGCAGCAGATAGTTTGAATACAGGTGCAATTAAGTAAAAAAAACTCGTTTCGCAAAATATCCTAATTTTGTGCGATGATGGTGCGGGACAACGATAGTCAGGAGATATATATCAAGGGAGCAAAGGTGCATAACCTTAAAAATGTAGAGCTTAGGATTCCGAGGGAAAAGATGGTGGTCATCACAGGACTTTCCGGCTCCGGGAAATCATCGCTGGCTTTCGACACGCTGTATGCGGAAGGGCAGCGCCGGTATGTGGAGAGTCTCTCAGCCTATGCCCGGCAATTCCTCGGGCGGATCGACAAGCCCGATGTGGAGCTGATTCATGGAATCCCGCCGGCTGTGGCTCTGGAGCAGAGAGTAAACACCAGAAATCCCAGGTCGACCGTTGGAACTTCAACGGAGGTCTATGACTATATTAAGCTCCTTTATTCCAGGATTGGGCGGACATTCTCTCCGGTTTCCGGAAGGGAGGTGAGGAGGCATTCGGTCAGCGATGTGGTGGATCATATTCTTCAGGAAACGGAGGGGAAAAGACTGGTTATTCTTTCCACGGTATGCCTGAACACAGAGAAGGATTTGGACTATCAGCTCGAGGTCTATATCCAGCAGGGGATGACCCGTGCCCTGCTGGATGACCGCATCGTGGAATTGGAGCAGTTGAAGGAGCAGAAACCCGAACCATCCCATTACATCGTAGAACTGGTGGTAGACCGGATCGTAGTAAACAGGGAGGAGGAATCGGTGGCCAGGTTTGGGGATTCGGTTCAGACAGCTCTCCAGATGGGACACGGCCGCTGCGCACTATGGGACCCGGATACCCGATGGAAGGAGGAGTTCTCCACGCGATTCGAGGCAGACGGAATGGAGTTCGAGGAGCCGTCAGAACACCTCTTCAGCTTCAATAATCCGGTGGGTGCATGTCCTGTGTGTGAAGGGTACGGAAAAGTGATGGGGATCGACGAGGAGCTGGTCATTCCGGATAAACGATTATCCGTATACCAGGATGCGATCGTTTGCTGGAAAGGGGAAAAGATGAAAAGATGGAAAGATCGACTGGTAAGCAGGGCCGACCAGTTCGACTTCCCCATTCATACTCCGATTTATCAGCTTTCAGAGGAACAGAGGGAGTTACTGTGGAGCGGGAACCGCTATTTCAACGGCCTGAACAGGTTCTTCGGACATCTGGAGGAGAAGAAGTACAAGATTCAGTACCGGGTTATGCTTTCCCGGTACCGGGGGAAAACCGTATGTCCGGAGTGCAAGGGAAGCCGGCTTAGAAAGGAGGCCGGATATGTGAAGGTGAGTGGAATGACCATCAGCGAACTGGTACAGATGCCGGTTTGGGATCTTGACAGGTTCTTTGAGGGAGTGGAACTGGAACCCGGTGAAAGGAAGATTGCCGAACGATTGCTCAAAGAGATAGAAAACCGTCTCCATTTCCTGGTGAGTGTGGGCCTGGGTTACTTAACGCTTAACCGGTTATCTTCCACTCTTTCGGGAGGAGAGAGCCAGAGGATAAACCTGGCCACTTCACTTGGAAGCAGCCTGGTGGGCTCGCTTTATATCCTTGACGAGCCCAGTATAGGCCTGCACTCCAGGGATACCAGCCGACTGATCGGTGTACTCAGAGAGTTGCAGGCACTGGGGAATACCGTACTGGTGGTGGAACACGATGAGGAGATCATCCGGGCTGCCGACCATGTGATCGATATGGGTCCGATGGCCGGAAGGCATGGCGGAGAGGTGGTTTTCCAGGGCGATCATGCCCAACTGTTGAAGGAGAAGCGCAGCCTGACTGCGCGGTACCTGAACGGATTGCAGTCCATCCCTCTTCCAGGGGCCCGGCGGAGGTGGAGTAATTACCTGGAAATAAAGGGAGCGCGTGAGAACAACCTGAAAGGGATCGATGTCCGGTTCCCGCTGCATGTTTTCACCGTAGTGACAGGGGTGAGTGGTTCGGGAAAATCGAGTCTGGTCAGTTCCATCCTGTTTCCCGCCCTGAACAAGCATCTCCATGGTGCCGGAGAGAAACCCGGGAAATATGACCTGCTCGGGGGTGACCTGCATCTGGTCGACCGGGTGGAGTTTGTGGATCAGAACCCTATAGGGAAATCCTCCAGATCCAATCCGGTCACCTATCTGAAGGCATTTGATGATATCCGCAAGCTCTTCGCTTCGCAACAGGCTTCCAAACAGAATGGTTTTACTGCATCGCACTTCTCCTTTAACATTGACGGGGGACGATGTGAGGAGTGTCAGGGTGAAGGAGAGATCACCGTGGAGATGCAGTTTATGGCCGATGTGAAGCTTGCCTGCGAAAGTTGTCAGGGAAAGCGATTCAAGGACGAAGTGCTGCAGGTGGAGTACCGGGGAAAGAATATTTACGATGTGCTGGAGATGACCATCAATGAAGCGATGGAGTTTTTTGCTGCCGGCAAGGGATCTTACGAGAACAAGATCGTCCGTAAACTGACCCCTCTTCAACAGGTGGGATTGGGGTATGTCAGGCTGGGTCAGTCTTCCAGCACCCTGAGTGGTGGGGAGAGCCAGCGTGTCAAACTGGCCTATTTTCTGAGCAGGGAATCGGACCAGGAGAAGGTCTATTTCATCTTCGACGAACCGACCACCGGTCTCCACATGCATGATATATCCCTGTTGCTGGACTCTTTCGATTCATTGATCAGAAAGGGTCACACTGTGCTGGTGATCGAGCACAACCTGGAGGTGATCAAAGTGGCTGACTGGATCATCGACCTCGGACCGGAAGGAGGTGAAAAAGGAGGCCAACTGGTCTTTGAGGGCATCCCTGAAGAGATCCCGGAGAAGGGATCTCACACCGGTGTTTTCCTGAAGCCGAAACTCAGAAAAAAAAGTAAACAGCAAGCAACCCCCTCAGGTTAGCCACCGGTATGGTCTGCCCGGGCATATGGTTTTCATCGTAGTCGGTCCCGTAGGCGGCAGTCGTGTACTCCACTTCGAGGGCCAACCTTACCTTTCCTGAATTATAGACGATCCGGGGAGAGATCCGCCACATACTCTGGATATCGGTGGCAAGACCGTAGACGGGATTTCCGGAAGCCGACATGGCCTCTTTGGTGCCGTTATTTCGGAGGGCACCGGCAAAAATTCCCACACTTGGATTTCCGTTAGTGTGCACCTCTCCCCAGTAACTCATGCTTTTCAAAGGAGTGTATGCCTGACGGCCGGTTTGAGGATCGGTGACCTCTTTGACTCCGAATCCGCTGATTGCGAGCACATCCGAAATATTCTCTCCATACCGGGCCTGAAATTTGAGAGTAACCGGCCGGGTTGTCCACTTGGCGAAAGCCATGGCAGTGATTCCTCCCACAAGCTCTTCCACCCGGTACACTTCCCCAGGACTCATTTCACTTTCCAGCCGGGGAACAATGGTTTTGTAGGCGACTCCACCTCCGCCAATGATACCGGTACCCTGTTGCTTATCTCCTGCACCATAATGGAGCTGAAGATGCATATCAGGAGTAGTGGAATTCCGTAAATATTTACAGTTGGGTCCGTCGATTCCCCTGGAGACATAGTCGACCTGAGAAAGGACGGCAGCCAGGATTTTCAGTCCGGCGGACTGAAAGGTCAAGCGGAATTGAGGGTTTCTTGCGAAGGACTGCATGGGTGCACCGGTATTGAAGGAGACGGTCCCCGGGAAGCAGTCGGTCACGAAAAGAGGATTCCAGGTGTGGCCTGCCAGCATTTCTACCCGTGTCCAGTTAAGTTTCACAAAGGCATGCCGCATCCTGAACAGATTGATATTGTCGTTGGCCTGGGCAAAGAAATCCCCTTCGATCAGACCGGAGCTTTTTGCACCCAGGGCATCAGGACCCGTGATACGTCCGGAAAGCCTCGATTGAATGGCCAGAATATTGTAAGTCGACTTGTCATTCACGTCCGCTCCGTTCACATCCAGCTTTTCCGGAGCCGGCCACAGCAGAAAATGACCCTCCCTGGCACTGATGGTCTGCCGGGAGTCCACAAATGCATCGTTCTTTACAAATCCGGAAAAGGTGATCCCGAACTTTTGTTCCTCCTGCGAAAAAATCGGGGTGGTGATCAATAGGAGGATGGATACTCCTGATACGATGATCTTTGATTGTCGTCTCATGGGTATGGATTTTTATGATGATCCGCCGTTCCGCGAAGGCGGGAACAGTTTCTGAATGAAATTCCTCTTTTTCAGTGGTTTGTTCAGCAAGCGGTTCAGATTGTTTTCTGCTTCCAGGTTCCTGTCCCAGAGCTCCAGTGCGCGAAGGTAGTGGGAAACAGCCTCCTCATACGCACCGTTTATCCTGCTGGTAAGCCCCAGGTTGGAATAACAGACCGAAAGTCTCCTGGGACACTCCATGAGTGCGGTCTCAATCTCGTCGATCCTGTGTGATAGCATCCGGGGCTGCTTCTCGACCCCATCGGACCATTCCTTCCAGAACTTTTCCCCGACCTTTTGTTCCAGTTCTGCTTCATTCAATCCCTCATAGGTATTCTGCCAGCTCAGATAGGTTTCGATGGAACTTCGTATATGGACCTCGGCCAATTGGACCAGGGAATCCTGATCAAGACTATAAAAAGGATCGGAGGAAGGAGGTATGGAGTCCCTGTAGAGGGCAAGGGTAAGCAGAGCAGCTCCCCGGTTATTGTTCAGTACCCCCAGCTCATAGGAATTGGTGTAATGGGGATAGGCCCGGTATATCCTCTCCACGGAATCGAGCAGGGAGAACACCCCGTAGTAATCCCCTGCTGCCGCCAGCCTGTCGTATTTGCTGTAAAGCTCTCGTGCAGGCACGATCCTGGGATCTAACGCTCTGTTTTGTCCCTGGTAGTATAATCGGGCGATCAACACACCGGTGCTTACAATGGCCAGCATGGCCCAAAGAAGCTTTCTTTTCATCAACTATGCACCTTCTCGATCAGGAATTTCCTTATTTCAAGCGGTGTTTCTTTGGTCAGTTTTGATACCACAATATTGGCAATGATCGCCAGGGGTGCACCGATCCAGGCGAAGTACCATGCTTCCAGCCAGTAGCTGATAAATGCATGGGCCGGCAGGGTCACTCCCGATTTCCCGGCTATGAAATAGGTAATGGCGATCACCGAGATCAGGCCACCGGTAATCAGTCCTGCAATGGCGCCTTCCCTGTTGGAACCGCTCCACCAGATCCCCAGGAGGAAAAGCGGAAAAATAGTGCATCCTGCCAGGGAGAAGGCCACGGCAACCAGTTGTCCGATCAGCGCAAAATTTTTCAGGGCAATAAGAGTTACGATAATGGCCATCAGAATGGTCCCCAGTCTGGCGTAAAGCAATTGCTTTTTAGGAGGTGCATCAGGATTGATCACTCGTACATAAAGGTCATGTGCAAAGGCGGATGAGCCGGCCACCAGCAGCCCGGATACCGTGGAAAACGCGGCGGAAACTCCACCGGCTGCCAAAAATCCCACGATCAATGGGTGGATATTCCCCAGCTGGGCCGTATAGACCACAATGGCATCTTTTGCCAGGGTGCCTACCTCCGGGTGGGAGGAAAGCACCTTTCCGAATGCGGCGTAAGCCGGGGCACTCCAGTAGAGGATACAAATGAAGAACAATCCCCAGACGACTGACCACCGTGCGTCCCTAGCCTTGGGGACCACGTAAAACCGCTGGATCACGTGAGGCAGTCCTGCGGTCCCTATCATCAGAGAGAAAGCGATAGCGATCCATTGAAAGAAAGTCCGGCCGGTCGCCGGGTCCCAGGGCATAGCAAATTCCGGTACAGGTACCACCGCAAAATCATGACCCAGTGAATTGAAGAGAGCTTTCGATTCCTGCAGGGGCAGCCCGTTGATGGCATCGGAGACCACCGATCCGTATCCGATCTGCGGAAGCAGCCAGAAATAGTCAAATTTGGCCGTCAGAATAAAGAGCGGGATCAGAAAGGAGATGATAATGATCACATACTGGATCTGCATGTTCTTGGTCACTCCCAGCATACCCGAGATCAATGTATAGGTGAGGACCACCGTACCTCCTATGATCACGGCCCAGTTATAATTGATGCCCATGACCCATCTGAACATCAGGCCGATACCGCCGAACTGACCTACGCAGTAAGATATGGAGATCAGTATGGCAATGATCGCTCCCACAGCCCT
>CAZRZY010000157.1:0-8099 GCA_964604655.1 uncultured Bacteroides sp.
CGAAAGACCCTATGGCGAGGTAGCTCAGCTGGTTAGAGCGCATGATTCATAATCATGAGGTCGGCGGTTCAAGCCCGCCTCTCGCTACAAAACAGAGCCCGCAGTCGAAGACTGTCGGGCTTTTTCAATTGAAGAACCTCGAAGCTCTGCTTCGAGGAATCTTCCATCCAGTGTTCATTTTATTTGTGCTCGCTAACCCTCGCAGCAGAGCTGCGGGGAACCGAGCCTGCGAGCTCGGCGAAGCCAATGCGCGAGCGGGATTCAAAAAAATTGTCGTGAGATAACCACTCATCAAATCCCATGGCTCCGGGACTGGTGGGGGAGTTCTTTTTGACCGGACCAAGATGCCATTTACTAAAATGAGCGGTTGAATAACCCGCGTTCTTCAGAATATGCGCGATGCTGATCTCTTCCGGACGAATGGTCCAGTTTGGGGAAAAAGTGCCATACCGGGTGTTTTCACAAACGGATGACCGTGATAACCTGTTTCATCCCAACCGTGATCATCTACCATCAGCAATACCATGTTCGAAAGCTCGTCCCGGTCCTTTGATCCTTCTGAGCTGGAACAGGAAATCCCCATCACCAGCAGGTTCGACCCGATGACGACGGCAAACGCCTTCCCAGTCAATATGGTTCAGACAATATGGTTCGCCTGCACGGTCCTTTCATGAAGCTAGCCTGAAAAGTTGGTTCAAATTGTGGATGGTTTTTTACTACCCACGAAAACCAGGTACCTTCGCCTGTATTTGAAGAGAAAAAGGACCCACTCCGCATTGATCGTATAAAAAACACGATAGAAGAAATCCCTGACCTTCCCTTCCGATTCGATCCCCGAGATCCATTGCCGGTATCCCCTGAATCCTCCGATTACCCGGTTAGTAATGTCGTGGGTCTCGTTCACCGTTAAAGGACTCGCCTCGAACTGCTCCCGGTATCGGTCGCTGTTCCAATGATGCAGCACCATTCGGCTCTTCCAGAGTTTTCTGATTCCGGTCCCGGAAGAGCGTTTGGTGGTCAACAGGTCGGCCACGAGAAATCTCCCGTCAGGTTTCAACACCCTTGCCACCTGATCCAGGAATGCCTCCTTTTCCGGATAATGGAATGCCGATTCAATGTTGATGACCATATCCACCGTTTCGCTCCGGATCTGTTCCAGTTTCTGGGCATCATCCACCAGGAACAGGATGTTGGAGAGATTTTCCGATTCTATTTGCTTTCTGGCAATTTCGATGTTCAAAGGCTCAAGATCAATGCCGGTAGTAAAACCGGGATCCCGGGTGGTATGAATATAGGCAGCCTGGACTCCGTTCCCGCAGCCCACTTCCAGTAAATGCTTTCCTTTTATATCTCCCAGCAATGAAATGCAGAAATCTGTCAGGTTTTTCTGTCCCTGAATAAAGGTATGATTCTTCTCGCCTTCCATGGGGTAATGCAGCATGGTATACTCACCGCTGAGCCTTTTCAGCGTGCGATTCATATTCATATAGAAATGACTGGCCGATGTGCCGGTGCGGATTAGATCCGCGACAAATTTAAAAACGTTCATAATACATTCCGTTTGGAGGCAGGATCATCGGGTCTGAATGATCCCGGCAAAGATTTGGGTAGCAAGATAGGCA
The DNA here is from genome assembly GCA_964604655.1 of uncultured Bacteroides sp. GTDB lineage: Bacteria > Bacteroidota > Bacteroidia > Bacteroidales. The sequence goes on from CAZRZY010000157.1 coordinate 1,623, forward strand.
TTAATCATCAGGATACAATAAATGTTCAGATCATCAGGGACCAAAAAGGTTGATTCCCGCTCGCGCACTGGTTACAAAAGGCTAAAGGTTCCTCACGGTAATCCGCCAGGAGTGAAAGGTTCCTCAGGGTAATCCGCCAGGAGTGAAAGGTTCCTCAGGGTAATCCGCCAGGAGTGAAAGGTTCCTCGCAACAAACCGTCTGGAGAATCATTCGTGATATGTCGGGTAAAGGGCGCCCCTATTGGGGAACTGAAGATTTTCTTTTTCTGAACCAACCTTTGAGCCGGTCCCGAAGCAGGAGAACGATCTCTTTTCCCAGAAAGGCCAGTGAACCATAGAAAAGGATCTCTCCGGCCAGGAAGATCCCGAAGATCAAACCCCCGATCCGGGAGGCTTTCATTCCCAGTGCCCCTCCGATAGCCCCTCCGATGAGCGGGGAACCTACGATGAGCACATAGCTGAGAATCTGGACCCCGAACATCACTTTCTTGAAGGGAGTGTTGACCAGATTTTTCAGGCTCCGTTTGGGAAGGGAATTCTCCTCCGGAATAGTCTGCTCTTTTACTGATTGGTTCTTCATTGAAACATATGAAATGGACTGCCAGAGAAAGAACAACCGATCCTGCCTATTCGTTCAATTTACCGGGTTGAGCGGATCGTGAATATACCCCAAAAAGGAGGACGGTAAGTTAAGCTTGAAAAAGTATTACATTGCCATGATGACACAAGAAAGAAATTCGGATGGACATTCTGGTTGGAATCCCCGCACAGTATGAAATTATCGCTGTTTCTCCAGCAGCAAAAGATACTTCCCGTAAAAGTGCAAATTTCGAACTGCAGGGTGATCAATAGTACAACCGGTACATAAAGAGGAATTAGCAGGAATGCCGAAACTTCCTGATATAATCGAACAACCCGAGGGAAGGCGTCTCGAATTTAAAGCAGAATTCGGGGAACCGAGCCTGCGAGCTTGGCGATGCCAATGCGCAAGCGGGATTCAACTCTTTCACAGGAGTCAAAACTGGTCTCTGCGTTTTACGGGCCAAGGGCAACAAATACCCGATCCTCGATCTGTGTAGCTGCTACACCGATCATGTCCGAAACCAGAAAATCAGCAATGTCTCGTTCCCGGGGAGTGGTGGCCGGAACCGACCTAGTGTCAGCTACTTTTTTTATAAACTACCCGCCTTAATATGATATCGGATCGCACTCTCGCTTACCCCTATTATTTTTGCCGTGCGGCATTGAGAATGTTCCTGGTCTAATAACCGCTGCACTTCATCCATCTTATCCGGAGTAAACTTGTAGCATTGCCCCCGTGTCTGCGATAAACAAAACGTAATTTACCGTCACAAAGGAAAATGGCAAGAATCCTGGGATGGTTACGCTTGTCGGGAATATCCACTCCTTCAATGGGTCCGGGATAGCCCGGTCTTACTTCCAGTTTATTCCCCCCTTGCCCGGCGGTACCATTCCAGGGTACGGAGAAAAGCATCGCTGAACCCCTGGCTTCTGAGCGCACCGAGCTGGTCCATAGCCTCCCGGTAGGTAGGGTATTCCCCTACCGTATACCGGTAGTATCCATCCGTACAGACATGCTCTCTTACCTCTTTCAGCCCCCTCAGTTCGGAGCCGGGCACGGGTACAACGGCTGCTTTCACCTGGACCGTATAACCGGATAAAAGAATCGATCCATCCTGTCCCGGTGGATGAGTGTTATCGGTTCGCAGATCCGGCGGAACGAAAACTCCTGTCAGGTCTGTACAGGGTGGGATCTCTCCACTCAACCTGACTGCGACCTGACGGTTCAGGTATCTTCCCAGGGGAGCGTCACGTCCGTCGGGATAACGGTTAAGCGCCACCGGGACGCTCTCCCCCTTACCCTTCATGCTGATCCTTCCCGGATCCACTCCCTTCTTCTCCAGGTAGAACGCCACCTCTTCGGCCCTTTGCAAGGATAGTATCAGGTTGTACTCCGATGTTCCCCTTGCATCGGCATGGCCGGTCAGTTCAATAACGGTCCCGGGATTCCCGTTCATCAGGGCGGCGATCTTTTCGGTCTCAAGGAGGGCTTCCAGATTGAGTTCGCAGGAATTCTCCCCGAACGGAATACTGAACAAAAGTGCTTCAGGGGCCATTAGCGGAACAGCGGGGGGCGACTCCTCGGGTAATTCTTCTGCAGCGGCTGCAGTACTGGTCCTGTTCAGAACCTGCTCTATCTCATCAGTTTCTGCAGGCTCAATGGCCTTTTCGATGGTGAGGGTTTCGGAAACTGGCTGATCCCTGACTCCCTGATCCCTGACTGGCTGATCCCTGACTGCCTGGTCCCTGACTGGCTGATCCCCGGCCGGTTGCCCTGAATCGGGCTGTGACGCGAGGGGACGGCCGGAATCCGGAGGGCCGGCAGGCGATGATAGAGCAGCAGATCCCAAAGCAGTGGCCGGTGTGGCCGGTGTGGCCGGTGCGGCAGGTGCGGCCGGTGCGGCCGGTGTGACTGGTGTGGCCGGTGCGGCCGGTGCGGCCGGTGCGGCCGGTGCGGCCGGTGTGACTGGTGTGGCCGGTGTGGCCGGTGGGGCCGGTGTGGCCGGTGTGGCCGGTGCGGAGGCGGTATCTCCTGATGCAAGCACCTCCTCTTCTTCCGGTTCCAGTTCGATGACCATGTTGATGGTATTGGAGGTGGGGTCGTCCTCCCTTCTGACTGCATAGTATCCCTCCTGCTCATCCCAGCCCGGATTGAAAAAGATATCCTCCCCGGTGGTGTTGACCGGATGACCGATATTCACCGGCTCTCCCCATGTCCCGTCATCCCCCAGCAGGGTATAGAACACATCGATCCCTCCTATGGAGGCGTGTCCCTGGGAACTGAAGAAGAGAACCGAATCGTTGGCCGAGATAAAGGGAGTGTGTTCTTCATAGGGGGTGTTGATGACGGGACCCAGGTTTTCGGGAGTGCCCCACTCTCCCTTCGCATCTTTCCTGGTCAAATAAATATCGAAACTCCCCTCTCCACCCCTGGCATCACTGGTAAAATAGAGCGTATTCCCATCCCTGGAGATACTGGCGTGAGGCTCGGACGTCCGGCCATTGATCGGAGATCCGAGCTCCCTGGCACTGGTCCATCTTCCGTTCTCAAAATGGGAAAGGAATATGTCGGAATGGGAATAAAACTGGTGGACCAGGTACAGATCCCGGCCATCATAGGACAAACATGCCGGATAGGTCTCTCCCACCATTCCGATCTCGCTGTTGATGACCCTGGGTCTGGACCATATACTGTCACTGCGGACCGACATCATGATCTTGCGGTCCGACGGATAATCGACGAGGAATATCAGGATAGATCCGTCGCCGGAGATCACCGGCCTAGTGCAGGATGGAAGATCCTCATCAAACTGGTCCAGCACATCGTAGAATTCGAATTTTGGTGAGGCACCCACTACTTTTTGCGCCCTTTTACATGCTTCGATCTGCAGCCGGGTATACTCCCTTTGAAGCGGCTCTTCCTCATCTCCCATCTCCAGATATTGTTCGTAGTTCTCCATGGCCTTTTCGAACTCGTTGTGCAGATGGTAAGCCCTTCCCAGCATGTAATAGGTTAATACAGGAGCCCCGGGTTCCTTGTGGGATCGCTCCTTGTAATCAGGGGTTACACCCCCCACCGCCTCTTTCAGGTAGGTGATGGCCCGCTCTTCGCTGCCCGGAATGTTCAAACTGCTGGCCCCGCAATGAAAGAGAATATTGCTGTTTTCCGGATCGAGGGTCAGAAGATTCCGGTACCGGTTGTAGGCCTCTTCATAGAATCCGGTCAGGTAGAGGGTTTCAGCATCAAAAAAGATCCGTTTGAACTCCTTGGTGTACTGTCCCCTGACAGGTACTGCAAGCAAAATGAACAGGCAGATCAAGCTCCTTTGAATGAAGATCATACCTCAAAGTTAAGGCAATGTGGAACTGATCTGCCATACAGTTATCCACAATGATATTTGCCTCTCATTGTCCCTGCTCACTGCCTGAAACTCTTTCTCCCCTTCCCCGCTCCAGCAATTGATAGAAGACCGGAACGATCACCAGGGTGAGGATGGTGGATACCACCAGTCCCCCGATAATGGTCCATCCCATGGGGGCCCAGAGGGTCCCTCCACGGAGTGTCAGGGGAAGCAACCCCCCGATGGTAGTCAGCGCGGTGAGAATAATGGGGGTCAACCGGGTCTCCGCCGCCACCTGCAATGCATCCTGAAGTGATTCCCCGCGGGATCTGAGCTTATTGATATAGTCTACCAGGATGATCGAATTGTTGACCACGATCCCCACCAGGCTGGTCAGTCCCACGAATGCAGTGAATGAAAAAGTATGACCGGTGATCCATAGCGCCCAGACCATCCCGGTCAGGGCAAATGGAATGGCCAGAAAAATGATCAGCGGCTGTCTGAATGACCGGAACTGGAGCACCAGCACAGCAAAGATGGAGATGATGGCAATCATAACAGCATTGGCCATCCCGCCGAATGAATCATTCCTACTCTCCAGTTCGCCACCGATGGAGTAGCTGTAACCGGAGGGCATGGGATAATTCTTCAGGTGCTCCAACAACGGATCCATGACCTCATCCAGGGTATAACCGGTGTTCACATCTGCGGTGATCTCCGCAGTCCGCTCCATTCCATACCGGCTGATGGAACTGGGAACCTGCTGAAATTGAAGGTCCACAAACTGATTCAGGGGGATCTGCCTTCCCGACATGGCAGAGACATAGATCCGTCCCACATCCTCCGGGGTGAATTCCCCCTGGCGGTCCATCTTCAGCACGATCTGGTAATCCTCTCCCGACTTATCCCTGAATTTGGAAATCCCGATACCGTTGACCGCCGTGCGGATAGTCCGGTCGATCTCAATGACCGGCACCCCCAGCATGTTGGCTTTCTCCCTGTGTATATCGAACAGAAGCTCGGTGTTGGTCTTGACAAACTGATTTTCCACATTGATGGCACCCGGCTGATCGGTAATCATCTCCTCCACGTCCGCTGATATCTCCCTGAGCACATCCAGTTCATTCCCGGTCAGAAAAACCTGGACCGGTGCGTCAAACGGCGGCCCCTGCTCAAATTCCTTCACCCGGATCCTTGCCCCCGTAATAGCTCCGAAACGGTCTCTTAAACGGTTCAGTGTACTCTGAAACTCCGCCGGATCATACTCATAGAGCTCCACATAGATCTCTGCATACCTCCTGTCAAGCCTTCTGGGAAACACGTTGTAATAGATTCTGGGATTTCCGCGGCCCACATTGGATGCGTAGCACCTCACTTCAGGCATGGTATCGAGAACGGCCTCGATGTAGCTTGCCACTCTGTCGGTTCGATCCAGGCTGGATCCTTCAGGAAGAGTGGCCTGAATCATCAGATTGGGTTGCTCTGCCTTGGGAAAGAAACTGATACCCACATACCGGAACATCCAGAAGGAGCAGGCCAGAAAAATAAATGCCAGCAGCAGGGTCAGATATGGACGGCGCAGGGCACCAAGAAGACTTCGTCTGAAGGGATGTTCGATGACCCAGCTCAGCAACCGGCGTGTTCCCCTCAATTTCTCCTGATCCGGTCCACGCTCCTTGAACACCCTGCTGGTGATCATCGGAGTAAAGGTCAGTGCGATCAGCAGGGAAACGGTGAGGGTGATCATGATGGTCACGGGGAGGGACTTGATAAAGGCTCCCGACATATCGGGCATGGCAGCCAGCGGGACAAATGCCAGTATGGTGGTCAAAGTGGCGGTAATGACGGGCCATCCGATCTCGGAAGCTGCGCTGATGGAAGCCTGCTTGCGGGAATGTCCCTTCCCCAGAAAACGGTTGATGTTTTCTACCATCACGATGGAATTGTCTACCAGCAACCCCAGTGCCACCACCAGCCCGGCGATGGAGATCTGCTGCAATCCGTAACCGGAAAGATCCACGAAACCCAGTCCGATCACCAGAGAAAGAGGAATGGCAATCACCACTACCATGGCAGAGCGGACCCCCAGGGAAAGGAAGATCACCAGTCCCACCAGTATGATCCCCTGCAGGAGATTGTTCATAAATCCATTGATGCGGTTCCGGACTGTTTTTGGCTGGCTGTAAACCTCCTCCAGGATCATGCCTTCCGGAAGTTCCTGACGGAACTCTTCGATCACCGGGTCTAGCTGTTCGCCGGTTTTCAATACATTGAGCCCCTCTTTCTGACTGATACCGATGAAAATACAGCGGTGTCCTCCGCCCTCCTCGCTGGGAAGCATCTTGGCTCCGAACCGGGTGCGATATGTCTGCTCTTCGTATCCAAATCCCACACGGGCCACATCCTTCAGATAGATGAGTTTTCCCTGGTAGGAGTTCACTACGCAATTCCGGATCTCCTCCAGGTCCCCGAACGAACCGGAGGTCTTCACGCTGAGACTGATGGGACCCATTTTGATATCGCCTCCGGGAATGTTGGTGTTGTTGCTTTCGAT
>CAZRZY010000158.1:0-8096 GCA_964604655.1 uncultured Bacteroides sp.
GCTTGGCAGACTCTTTCTTTTGAAGCCATCTCACACGCAGGGCGACATCTCGGACTACCCGGACGGGTAAAAAAGTATGGGAGCGGAACGATCTTCAGTGCAACCACGTCCAGGGTCCCGGTTCATCAGTTGTACTGCACAAGGATAAGCTGATCGTTCATATGGAAGGGACATCCTGATCAGCAACGGATCGGCTGTCTGTATCGCTTATGATGCGGAAACAGGGAAGGAAATATGGCGTATCGTACAGGGAGAGGATTCCACTATTGCCATGCCGGTTGCACACCACGGATGGGTCTATTTCTACACCTCCTTCGTCACAGGAGAAGGCGGAAAAAAAACGGCCGAATTGCTGGCTGTTGATCCCGACGGCAAGGGGAATATCGGGAATTCACACATAAAGTGGCGGTTATCCACCCCCATCCTCCAGCTTCTGACACCGGTGGCTGTGGATGGTCTTCTCTATACCGTTAATTCTCAGAGCTATTTGCAATGCATCGATGCCCATAACGGTGAAGTGAAATGGGAAAAGCGATTAAAAGGAAAATTCCATTCTTCGCCTCTGTATGCTGCAGGCCTTCTGTATTTCAATTCTACCAGGGGTGAAACCTTCGTCTGCAGAGCCGGAAACTGCATCCTGAATGCAATCAACATCCAGACCAGAAGGGTGTGCACCACCCCAAGGGTAGCAGCAGAAACCATCTGCACGACCATTTCAGTCAAGATCCTGTTCCTCTTCCGGTTGCATGGTGTTCCACATGAGGTGGGCCTGGCAGGCCGCACCGAAACCGTTATCAATATTGACCACGCTCACTCCGGAGGCGCAGCTGTTGAGCATGGAGAGCAGTGCCGAAACCCCTCCGAAATTGGCTCCGTAACCGGTACTGCAGGGGACCGCGATCACCGGTTTGTCCACCAGTCCGCCCACCACGCTGGCCAGGGCCCCTTCCATCCCGGCCACCACGATAATGATCCGCGCATCCCTGATAAGCCCTATGCGATCAAAAAGCCGGTGAATCCCGGCCACTCCCACGTCGTAGATCCGTTCTACCGTTTTTCCCAGGAATTCAAGCGTCACCGCCGCCTCCTCGGAGACGGGAATATCGGAGGTGCCGGCAGTGACCACTGCCACATATCCTTCCGCCGGTCGGGGCTTTTTCTCCTGGTAGATGATCATGCCTGCCTGATCGTGGTAAACAGCTCCCGGAATCCTGGCATGGACGGCATCGAATACTGCTCTTCCGGCACGGGTGGCAAGCACCGGGATCCCTCTCTGCTTCATTTTCCATGCTATTCCCGCCACCTGTTCGGGCGTCTTTCCGGCGGAATAGATCACCTCCGGGATCCCTGTCCGTCTGGTACGGTCGGTATCGATGGTCGCATACCCCAGTTTCTCCAGTCCCTCTTCAGCGATCATCTCGACCACCGACTCCATATGAATCTCCCCCTTTCGGAGCTGTTCCAGGATTTTGATCAGTTCTTTCTTGTCCATCAGAGTTTCTTGTAAACTTCCTTTCTTACCTCCTCCAGGGTAACCCCGTGTTCAATAGCCAATTGCCGGCACTGTTCGAATTCAGGCTTTTCATTCACCAGTCGACTTCCGAGAAAGCTCCGCTTCACCTTCACGCTCCCGAATCGGGTATCAATTTCCGTCTCTTCCCGGCGGAGGTGGTTCTTGGATACTGTGTATTCTCTCAGGCCTATGGTGGAGGTTTCCCGGAAGATGGCCTCCTTCACCTCTCTGAGCGTCTCTTTCCGGCTCAATACACTGAGCAGGTGACCGGGTCTCGATTTCTTCATAACGATGGGGGTCAGGAAGACATCGGAAGCCCCCGATTTAAACAGGAGCTCCGTTACGTGCCCGTACCACTCGGCATCCATATCATCGATATTGCATTCCAGCATGATCGCCTCCTCCACCATGGGGGCATCCTCTGCCACATATTCCGGACCGGACGCTGACACTTGTCCCAGGTGGACCCTTAGCACATTGGGGATGGGTCCGTCCCGATGCCCGATGCCGTATCCGGTTTTCTCCATGGTGAATGCTGCCTGTTCTGTAAATTCAGCGACCGTAGCTGCCAGAATGGCGGCACCTGTCGGCGTTGTCGCCTCATAATCCACCCCTCCGGAGCGCACGGGTATACCGGCAAGAATCTCTGCAGTAGCCGGGGCGGGTACCGGCATCAGTCCATGAGCACACTTCACCATTCCGCCTCCCAGCTGAACAGGGGAGGAGAGAATCCGGTCCACTTCAAGTGCTTCCTGACATATGGCTGCCCCGACAATGTCTGCAATGGAATCCAGGGCTCCTACTTCATGAAAATGTACCTTCTCCCTGGAAATCTGATGCACTTTGGCTTCCGCATCAGCCACCCTCCCAAAAATATCCAGGGACTTCTCCTTGATTTTCTGGCTCAGTTTACTCCGCCCGATAATCTCTCTGATATGGCGCAGGTGGCGATGTTTCTCATTCTCAGGATTCTCCACTATCACCGTAGCTTTTGTCCCACCGATTCCTTTCCGCATGCCGGGTTCCACCTCCAATCTGAATCCTTCCAAACCGAGCTTCCCCAACTCACCTTCCAGAAAAGCAGGATCCACTCCCAGATCCACCAGGGCACCCAGGTTCATATCGCCACTGATCCCCGCAAAACAGTCGTAATATAAGATTCTTTCCACCTTTACAGACAGACTTTATGACTTGATTTCTCTATTCAGTTTTCCGGACACCAACCCTTCCTCATCGATGACCACCTCCCGGAATCCCAAGCTCCTGATTCCTTCAATCACTTTCTCTTTTTGCTTCATCAGGCGGGGTAAATCCTCCCGCCTTACCTCCACCCTTCCATGGTCCCCGTAATGGCGGACCCTCACCTCTCCGAAACCGAACTGGTTCAACAGCTCCTCCGCTTTTTCGATCTCCATCAGTTTCTTCGGTGTAATGGCATGGTTGTAAGGCACCCTTGAACTGAGACAGGGGCTGGCTGGTTTATCCCAGTTGGGCAATCCAAAGAAGCGGGCCATCTCACGAATTTCCTGTTTGGTGACTCCGCACTCTGCCAGCGGGGAGAGGATTTCATATTTTCGTGCGGCTTTCAACCCTGGCCGGTAATCGGAATAATCATCCGCATTGGTCCCGTTCAAAACTTCATAGCCGGGATATCTCTCCTTCACCTGCGCCAGGTCGGTATAAAGGTGCTCCTTGCAAAAAAAGCACCGGTCGACAGGGTTGCTGTTGTACCGCTCATCTTCCATCTCGCGGGTTGTGATCACCTCCAGCGTAATGTCAAATTGCCGGCAGAAAGAGTTGGCCAGCTCGAAATCCCGCTTTTTAAGACTTTCCGACCTGGAGATCACCCCGATGGCACCCGCCTTTTCCTGCCATTTCCTGGCCAGGTAAAGCACCAGGGAGGAATCGATCCCCCCCGAGAAGGCAACGATCGATCCGGGTCTCTCATGAAACCACCCCTCCAGGCTTTTCAGTTTATTTTCGGTTACTTTTTCCAGTTTCATCGCTCCTCCTTCCCTGATTAATCAAATCCGGACATGATCAATTTACCGTGACGAATCCCCTTTTCCGAAATCAACCGGTCGGATAATTCGGTCAGCCGGGCCGAAACCCCCAGCAGGGAAATGACCTCCATGCTGTGAGCATCGTTCAGGGTAAATCGTTGGACCGACAGGATCTCATCCCGGTAATCGCGCTGCACATCAGCCAGATTTATAGCAATTTCCCTCTTGTGGTGGTCGTACACCAGAGTGACCGCACCGGCCACCCGGTTATTGCACAACCACTTCTTTTCTACTATATGCCTGTTCACCAGCTGCCGGAGCGCCTGAGAACGGTTGGAATACCTGTTCTCTTCCACATATTCATCCAGTGCATCCAGTACCTCTTTCTCGAATGAGACTCCAAAGCGGACAACGGACATAGTGTTACGAATTTCTCTATTGGTGTTAAGATTGGCAATATAGGTATTATTCCCCTCAATGTAACCGGGATGTGCTGTTGAAAACATTGACAACTAACAATATTGGTCGTAAATTGCAGTAAACCAATATTCAGGAGTTATGCCAGACAGTGTATACAAGATCATCGAACTGGTGGGAACCAGCCCAAACTCATGGGATGATGCTGCCGCCAACGCTATTAAAAAGGCTTCGGAGACCCTGCGCGACCTGAGGATCGCAGAGGTTTCGGCCATGGACCTGCATATCCGGGACGGGAAGATCGAAAGCTACAGAACCAAGCTTAAGGTCTCGTTTAAGTTTGAGGGCTGAGCCGTCATTCCTTCCACCCCTATTCATACCTGAGACTGCTTACAGGATTTGCCCGGGCAGTAGGGAGAGCATGGATGGAAACGGTGGCAATGGAAAGAAGAATGGAGGCCGGATCAGGGTCATTACCGCTCCCGGTGAAGGCTGTACAGTCCAGCTTCGGTTTCTTCCCTCCTCTGCCGGCGGATAATTTGAATCCCGCCCGCGCATTGGCTTCGCCGAGCTCGCAGGCTCGGTTCCCCGCAGCTCTGCTGCGAGGGTTAGCGAGCACAAATAAAATAAACACTGGATTCCTGTATCAAACAAATCCCCTTTACATCAGTTATAGAACAAAACCACGAACATGCCCATCAACGTACCTACCCGGCTGCCTGCCATCGAGGAGCTGAAGAAGGAGCATATCTTTATCATGGAGGAGAGCCGGGCCATCCACCAGGATATCCGCCCGCTGCGCATCGCACTGCTGAACCTGATGCCCCTGAAAATGGTCACTGAGACCGATCTGCTCCGCGCCCTTGCCAATACGGCCCTGCAGCTGGAGCTGGACCTGCTCTATATGGATACCCATGAGTCGAAGAACACTCCCAGGCAACATATGGAGGTGTTCTATAAGACCTTCGACCAGGTAAAGGCCCATCGGTACGATGGATTGATCATTACCGGAGCTCCGGTGGAACTGCTGGAATTTGAGGAAGTGGATTACTGGGAACAGCTCTGCGAGGTGATGGAGTGGAGCAGGACACATGTGAGTAATACCCTGCATATCTGCTGGGGAGCACAGGCAGGATTATACTTCCACTACGGGATACAGAAATATGCTCTTCCAAAAAAAGTATTCGGAGTATTTGACCATGTGATTGCCGACCGTAAACACCCGCTGGTGAGAGGATTCGATGATTTCTTCCCTGCACCCCACTCGCGCTATACCGAAAACAGGCTGGAGGATATTCAGGCTCATCCGGACCTGATACCGCTGGTCTGGTCACCCGAGGTAGGTTCCAATGTCGTTCTGTCGGCCGACAACAGCCAGATCTTCATTTCGGGACACCTGGAATACAATCCTCTTACCCTCAAAGAGGAGTATGAACGTGACCTGAAAAAAGGGTTGGATATGGATATCCCGAGAAACTATTTCCCGGACGACGATCCCTCCCGTCCGCCTGTGATACGCTGGAGGGCCCATGCAAGCCTGCTCTTCTCCAACTGGCTCAACTATTACGTCTACCAGGTTACCCCGTTTGACTGGAAATAGAGATAACGCGCAAAGAATGGAAACGCACTTGAGAAATTTTGAATTGCCACGAAATTGTTATAGATTGTATGTGATTCGCCGTAAATAATTTAGCCGGAGAATGGTGGATGCCAATCTTATCAAAAAAGCATCTGGGTCCTGAAAAAGATTATCTTCAGGAAACCCAGATGATAGGAGCCGCCCTAGGGGGCATCATGCACATCATTTTCGTGTTCCTTTTTGCACATTTTGATGTACCCCTCCTGTTTTGGTTTAACCTACTGTTCTCGGTCCCTGTATTTACCACAGCCTTCATCTCCAGCTACCTGGGTAATCTGAAGATTTCACCGCTGATCGGCACCATAGAGATCACCGCTCATCAGGTCCTGGCCGCCCTCCTGCTGGGATCCGAAACCGGCTTCAGCCTGTTGCTATTCTGCCTGGTACCCGTAGGGATCCTCTTCCTGAAGTGGAAACGTGCATTCTTTATCAATTCCTCCATTTCACTGATCCTTTTTCTTGCTCTTTCATGGTTTGACCTGGAGCAGTTCATCCGTTATCCATTACCGGAAAATGCGATCCGGGTCATGCGTCTGATCAACAGCATTGGATTATTTATGATTGTCGGCCTGATCATCTACTACTACATCTCCTTGAACAGAAAACTCTACATCAAACAAAAAGTGACGAGCGATTCCTTGTATAACGTCAATGAGGAACTTCAGGCGACGCTGGAAATCCTCCACCGGCAAAACAAGCACATCAGAGAAAGCATCGAGTATGCCGAGAGAATTCAGTCGGCGCTGCTTACTCCCAAGGCCATTTTCTGCGATTACCTGGAGGATTACTTTATCCTGTTCCAACCCCGAGATGTTATCAGCGGTGATTTCTACTGGTCGTGTTGCAAAGATGGAAAACTGCTTTTTGTTGTGGCGGACTGTACCGGGCACGGAATTCCCGGAGCGTTTTTAAGCGCACTCGGTATCTCTTTCCTGAATCATATCACTAGCCGGACCAGGATCATGCATGCGAATAAGCTCCTGGAGGACCTCAGGGACCATGTAATCACATCCATGCATCAGACCCCTTCGGGGAAAGAGGCCAGGGACGGAATGGAAATGGCCCTCTGTATCCTGGACCTTCAGTCGGGAATGCTTGAATTTGCCGGCGCAAACAGGCCTATCTACATTGTTCGCAAGCCGGTAATCAAATCCCTCCCTACAAAGAAGAGATCCAGTCCGGCACACTATCTTGAACAGGTCAATGCCGATAAGATGCCCATCGGAATATACGAGCAGGAAAACAAGCCATTCAATAACCATGCCATCCCGCTGCAAAAGGGTGACTCCTTCTATATGTTTTCCGACGGTTACGTGGACCAGCTTGGGGGGCCTCACCGAAAAACCTTCCGGTCGGCCAATTTAAAAAAGTTGATCTGGGAAATACATGACCGTCCCATGTACCTTCAGAAGGAGATTCTAAAAACCAGGTTAAGCTCCTGGCAGGGTAATGTGGAACAAATCGATGACATCCTTGTAATGGGCATCCGTATTTAAATGTCCACATCCAGGTTAGTGAGCCCGCATCTGCGGGCCTCCTCCACCACCTGCCGGTACTCACTCCTGGATACGTAGGCATCTATCTCGGGAAAAAGATGCGCCCGGCAGGCAGGCCGGTACTGAATCATGATATTCAGGTAGGTTTCCCGGGGGAGGTTTTCCGAGATCCACCGCACCGCTTCTTCCGATTCGGATGTGTGACCGGGCATCACCAGGTGCCGGATCATCAGTCCCCGGGAAATCATTCCCTGCTTTCCCGGCTGGGCCAGCCCTACCTGCCGGTCCATCTCTTTCAGGGCTTCCCGGGTAATGGAAGGGTAGCTGCGGGCGCCTTCTGCATACTTGCCTGCTGTCTGTGAACTCATGTATTTAAAATCGGCCAGATAGATATCCACCACCCCTTCGAGGATCTCCAGGATCTCCCTCCGCTCCAACCCGCAGGTGTTCCATACCAGTGGAAGCCTCAGCCCTTTCCCTGCTGATATATCCAATGCCAGCAACACATGTGGTGAATAGTGGGTTGGTGTAACTATATTAATATTGTGGCAGCCCTCCTGCTGTAGCCCAAGCATCCTAAGGACCAGCTCTTCGACCTCCACATGGCTGCCCGAACCCTGGTGGCTGATGTCCCAGTTCTGGCAGAAAACACAACCCAGGTTGCAGTGACTCAGAAAAATGGTCCCTGATCCCCCCGTCCCCACCAGTGCCCGTTCTTCGCCAAAATGCGCGTGGCAGGAAGCCACCTTCAGTCGGGAAGTGGCACGGCAGAACCCCGTCTCTCCATCCAGGCGGTTAACCCCGCACTCCCGGGGACATAGTTCACAGTCTGTTAGTATTTTCCAGAGGAATTCCGCTCTTTCACGGAGCAGGCCCTTCCGGTGAAGCTCCAGATACCCCGGTGTGTTTGAATTTTTATTCATCCCTCCTTAAAGTTAGCAAATCCACTTACAGATGGATGATCAAAAAGAGTATTTGATTACTTTTACCGCCATGAGATTCAGGTTCTGGAACGGCGGGCCCATTGA
>CAZRZY010000159.1:0-8083 GCA_964604655.1 uncultured Bacteroides sp.
CATTCGGCCACATCCCATCGCACAGGGGGAGGCAGCCTCGCGCACATTCCTTGCATTGGGGAGGCAGTCTTGCGCTCAATCCTCGCATTGGGGGAGGCAGCCTGCAGGCGGAACGATAAAGGACCTAAATTATCAGGTTATTATACTAATCAGGTTGATTAAGGATAATAAATAATTTTGAAGAGATGTAAATAATCCGAAATGACATCTAAAAAGTTAATAAGTAGATATATTACATCTGTGTAGATTAATTCATCTTCCAAAAGTGTCGATCAATGCCCGGAATGTGGCAGACATGAATTTTCCCTGAACAGGGCTAAGGGTATGTCTTTGTGAAGGCATCCGCCACTCCCTGTTAAAGGGTTACAGGTGCGTCTCCACGCAGGCCTTCTCGCACCTCCCGGTAATTGGTCATGAGTATGTCTGTGAGGAACTGATCATTCGTGAATACGAATTTAGAGACGAACAGACATACCCATGACAACAAAAAAAAGGATGCCCTCTGAAGGCACCCTTTTACGTTTTTAAACCGCATGAAGGTGAATTATATCGAGATCTATTTTACCTCTTCGAAGTCCACATCGGTTACCTCGTCGTCGTCATCTTTCTTAGAAGATGCTCCGGCGGTTTGCTGTTCACCCGCAGGACCCTCTGCCTGACCGGTATCACCGGCATCCCCGGAGGCCTGCTGGGCATTATAGATATCCTGCGATGCGGCCTGCCATGCCGTGTTCAGTGCTTCGGTGGCCTTGTCGATGGCCGGGATATCCTCGGCTTTGTGGGCCTCTTTCAACTGTTTGAGAGCATCTTCGATGGGAGCCTTCTTTTCAGCCGGGATCTTGTCCCCATAATCCTTCAACTGTTTTTCTGTCTGGAATACCAGGCTGTCGGCTGTATTGAGTTTTTCGATCCGCTCCTTGGCCGCCTGGTCGGCCGCCTCGTTCTCCTGAGCCTCTTTCTTCATGCGATCGATTTCCTCATCGGACAGACCGGACGAAGCTTCAATGCGTATGCTCTGCTCTTTACCGGTTCCCTTGTCCCGGGCCGATACATTGAGGATTCCGTTGGCATCGATATCGAAAGTCACTTCGATTTGCGGAACACCTCGTGGAGACGGCGGAATCCCGTCGAGATGGAACCGGCCGATAGTCTTATTGTCTTTAGCCATGGCCCGTTCTCCCTGAAGCACATGAATCTCCACGGATGGCTGGTTATCGGAAGCCGTTGTAAAGGTTTGTGTTTTTTTGGTAGGGATGGTCGTATTGGCCTCGATCAATCTGGTGTTGACACTTCCCATGGTTTCGATCCCCAGAGATAACGGGGTCACATCCAGCAGAAGCACATCTTTCACCTCACCTGTCAGGACACCTCCCTGGATGGCAGCTCCAACAGCAACTACCTCATCGGGGTTTACCCCCTTGGAGGGTGCTTTCCCGAAGAAATCTTTCACCACTTTCTGAATGGCCGGGATACGGGTGGAACCTCCCACAAGGATCACCTCGTTAATTTCGGATGAGGAAAGTCCCGAATCCTTCAACGCCTTCTTACACGGCTCGATGGTAGCTTGGATCAGAGAGTCGGCCAGACTCTCGAATTTCGCCCTGGTAAGGGTCTTGACCAGGTGCTTGGGAACTCCGTCTACCGGCATAATATAAGGAAGATTTATTTCGGTCTGGGTAGAACTGGACAGCTCGATCTTCGCCTTTTCGGCAGCCTCCTTCAGGCGCTGAAGAGCCATAGGATCTTTTTTCAGATCGAGCCCTTGGTCTTTCTTGAACTCCTCGGCCAGCCAGTTGATGATGACCTGATCGAAGTCGTCCCCACCCAGGTGGGTATCTCCGTTGGTCGATTTTACTTCAAAGACTCCGTCGCCAAGCTCCAGGATGGAAATATCGAAAGTTCCACCACCCAGGTCGAATACGGCTATCTTCAAGTCCGTGCTCTTCTTGTCCAGTCCGTAGGCCAGTGAAGCTGCAGTGGGCTCGTTGATGATCCTTTTCACCTTCAGCCCCGCGATTTCCCCCGCCTCCTTGGTGGCCTGACGCTGGGAATCACTGAAGTAGGCCGGTACGGTGATCACCGCTTCAGAAACTTCCTGACCCAGATAATCCTCTGCGGTTTTCTTCATTTTCTGAAGCACCATGGCAGAGATCTCCTGGGGGGAGTATTTGCGGTCATCCACCTGGACTCTGGGCGTATTATTCTCTCCTTTTATCACTTTGTAGGGCACCCGGTTAATCTCCTTGCTCATCCGGTCGTAGGTTTCACCCATGAAACGCTTGATGGAGGAGACCGTCTTGGTGGGATTGGTGATGGCCTGGCGTTTGGCAGGATCTCCCACCTTTCTTTCTCCGTTCTCCACAAAAGCAACCATGGACGGGGTAGTCCGCTTTCCCTCACTGTTAGGGATCACCACGGGCTCATTTCCCTCCATTACCGCTACGCAAGAGTTTGTAGTACCTAAGTCAATTCCAATAATTTTACTCATAACAGAAACTGTTTTTATATTCTTCTGGTTGTTTCAAATTAAAAATCTTTTCCAATAACGCACCAAGATTATGCCAGTGATGAAAAAAGTGCCCTCAGGTGCTATAATGACACAATTAACCATTCCCAGGCCTGTTTCGGCTGACAGGTTTACTGACAAATTGACTGCCAAAAGAAATTTTATTGCGACCTTTGCATCAAACTATTCCTTCAATAAGATGTCACTCCACAGCAATGTCAAGCGTGTTACTACCCACGTTTTGCACGCCATGAAATTGAAAGGGGAAAAGATAGCCATGCTCACTGCTTATGACTACTCCTTTGCCCGTCTTGTCGACCAGGCAGGGATTGATGTGATCCTCGTGGGAGATTCCGCCTCCAATGTGATGGCAGGATTCGAGACCACGCTCCCCATTACTCTCGACAATATGATCTATCATGCGGCCTCGGTGGTCAGAGCTACCAACCGGGCGCTGGTGGTAGTGGACCTTCCTTTTGGTACCTATCAGGGAAACTCCATGGAGGCGCTTGCCTCTGCTATCCGGATTATGAAAGAGACCGGAGCCAGTGCCGTCAAACTGGAGGGCGGGGTTGGGATCAAAGAGTCCATCGAGCGTATCCTTTCTGCCGGTATACCGGTGATGGGTCACCTGGGGCTTACACCACAGGCAATTCACAAATTCGGGACCTATGTGGTGCGGGCCACAGAAGAAGAGGAAGCGGAAAAATTGAAGTCGGATGCTGCATTGCTTGCGGAGATCGGTTGTTTTTCTCTGGTGCTGGAGAAGATCCCCGCAAAGCTGGCCGGTGAAGTGACTGCCGGTATAACCATCCCTACCATTGGAATAGGAGCAGGATCTGAAGTGGACGGACAGGTGCTGGTACTCCATGACATGCTGGGGATCACCCAGGAATTCTCTCCCAGGTTTCTTCGCAGGTATCACAATCTTCAGATGGAGATCAAAGGGGCGGTTCAGAACTATATCAGCGATGTGCGGGGGAGGCTTTTCCCCAACGAGAACGAGCAGTATTAAGGTCTTAAAAGTCTGTAGCCTCTGAAAAGTCTGTAACCTCTTAAAAGTCTGTAGCCTCTGAAAAGTCTGTAGTTTCTGATAAGTTTATCGCATCTGAAAGTGGAACGTTTAAAGCTGCCGGTGGAGATCCTTTACGAGGACAATCACCTGATGGTGATCAACAAAAGAGTTTCCGATATTGTCCAGGGTGACCAGACCGGCGATTCTTCCCTGGACAGGATCCTCAAGGAGTATATAAAAGTGAGGGATGGAAAACCGGGGGAGGTGTTTCTGGGCATTCCGCACCGCCTCGACAGGCCAGTGAGCGGTGTGATGGTCTACACCAAGACCAGCAAAGCATTGAGCAGGATGGCTCAGTTATTCAAGGACAAGGAGGTGGAGAAGATCTACCATGCCGTTGTGGAGAAATGCCCGACGCCCGAGTCAGGGGTCCTGGAGCATTACCTGACCAGGAATACCAGACAGAATAAGTCCTACGTCCATGACAGGGAAGTGCCCGGATCCAAATGGGCCAGGTTGTCCTACCGCAGGATCTCCTCTTCCGACCGCTATCACCTGCTGGAGGTACAACTGGAGACCGGAAGGCACCACCAGATCAGAGCCCAGCTCGCTGCAGTGGGAAGTATCATCAAAGGCGATAGGAAGTATGGTGCCAGACGGACCAACAAGAACGGAGGCATCAGCCTTCATGCCCGCCGGATCTCCTTTATCCATCCGGTCAGAAAGGAACCTCTTTTGGTGGAGGCTCCCTATCCGCCCTGGGATATTTTCCCGGTGTTTTTCAAAAACAGGTGATGCCAAGCCATCGGGGAGCTGGGCATCCATTATTCGGGGAGCTGCGCATCCATTATTCGGGGAGCTGGGCATCCATTATTCGGGGAGCTGCGCATCCATTTCGGGGAGCTGGGCATCCATTATTCGGGGAGCTGCGCATTCTTTTTATAATGAAAAGGGGGATGGTTCCGTTATTGTTAAAAACTCACGGGAGCAGATAGAGGGCAACGCCCTATTTTTACAGTCATGAAGGGCTTGAAAGCCATCGGAACGGAGGCCGCAGGGAACAGGTGGCTGTGGATAGGTTTACTGGCCATTTATGGCTACGCTGTAATTGCCGGTGAGCCTATGTCACGGCAGGCCTACATTTCCACCTATGCCGACCTGGCCATGAGAGAGATGGCCAGGACCGGGATTCCGGCAAGCATCAAACTGGCCCAGGGGTGTCTGGAGTCGGATAACGGGAACAGCCGGCTGGCCGCAAGAGCCAACAACCATTTCGGGATAAAATGTCACGACTGGACCGGACGAAAGATCTATCACGATGATGATGCGCGCAGGGAGTGTTTCCGCTCTTATGCATCCGCCTATGAATCGTTCATGGATCACTCCCTGTTCCTGACCACCAAATCCCGGTACACCTCACTTTTTGAGCTGAACCCGGATGACTACAAAGCCTGGGCAAAGGGGCTGAAGAGAGCCGGTTATGCCACTGCCAGGGATTATTCCCAGCTACTGATACGGATTATTGAGGAGAACGAGCTTTACAAATATGATCAGATGGTGCTGGAGGAAGGACCATGGGATGAACCACAGCCGGGTTCCCCGGTGCTGGCGAATGCACCTCCCGGGGCGGAATTGGAGTTCGGGCGACAGGTTCTGGTGAATAACCGGATCGAATATGTGGTGGCCCAGCCGGGTGATACGCCCGAATCATTGCGCCAGGAGATGGATCTTTTCAGAAATGAGATCTACCGGTACAACGAGATCTTACCGGGTGAAGCCATTACGCCGGGCGAGATCATATATCTTCAGCCGAAGCGCAGGAAGGCTTCCCGCGGAAACGAGATTCATGTGGTCAGGGAGGGAGAGACCATGTATGAGATCTCCCAGTTGTACGGGGTGAAAATCAAACACCTTTTCCGGCTGAACCTGATGGACGAGGGGCAGGAGCCTTCCGTGGGGACCGAGCTCCACCTAAGGAAGAAACGCAGGGAGCCGCTGCTCAGGCTGGAGGCCCCGGAGCCCGCAAAGGAGTCCTCTGCAGGGGAGATGCAGTTCCGGTTTGAGTACTAAGCTCCTGGTTTCTGACAGCTTCTGGTTTCTGACAGCTTCTGGTTTCTGACATCTCCTGGTTTCTGACAGCTTCTGGTTTCTGACAGTTATGGTATTTCCAGTCCCGTTCAGTCGCATTCTCCCATTCGGTCGACTAAAATCTTTTCGTGCTTCGCACTCCCGGTATTTTAGGAATGCGACTGATGCCTCGCACAACCAAATTGCTCAACTTACCTATCATAAATGGACCGAAGGTCGGTATTGAACAAAATGCAACAGAACAAAACGCTAAACGCAATTTGGATCCGCCCTTACGGGCTTTACAGTCTGCGCGAGCAAGCTCGGCAGCCTCCGCCCTCAGTACGGAATTTCGTTTAGCGAGGCGTTGCCACCCCGTAGTAGGAGATGGTTTGCCGGTTATTGCTTCGAACGATAAGGGATCCGTATCCGGTCGGTCCAACCTCCAGGTTCACCTCATACCTTTCGCTGGATGGGTTCTCTGCCTGTATGGAGAAGGAGAGCCTTACCGTTCCTTTCTGCTCATTCTCCTCCACTTTCAGCTCCGAGGGCTCTCCCTCAAACTCAACCCCCCCTGATCCTCCGTAGGTTGCCTGGTAGGCCCTTCCGAAATAGGGTAGGTTGGCCTTAAAGGTTCCGCCGGAGGCTTCCATGGTGTAGATGGTGGTCGGCCGGATCGTCCGTCCTCCCGACGGGGATACCGACTGTACGGTGTAGATAAAATTCCCGTCTCTGATCATCTGCAGGTCGATGGATTCGGCTCCCGCCGGAGAGGTTACCCCGCAACCCAGCAATGACAGGGAAAAGATCCAGAATGAAAGAAAAAACAGTCTTACCATAACCGATAGCTTTTCAATAGTCCGATATATTTGGCTTTTTAATAGTCCGGGATATATGAATTAACGCTTGGGTTACCATATTGTTAAAAAGATGTTAATGTTTTTGACTATCATAACTTTAGAATGATAGCCGGTTGCTGTATTTTAGCAAAAAATCAGGGTCATGCCAGAGGCAGACACCGTTCCGGTCCGAATGATCTTACCTCCCGACGGGAGGCAAACGCGCATCGATTTCTTCTTCCAGTCTCAACAAAGGAAAAGCTCCGCCGATTGGTGGCATTCCCTTTCTTCCTGGTTCAGGAATGAGCCCAGAAAGGCCGGCCCCAAACTGGAGTTTTTCGCCCAGCAGCTGGAAAATGAGGGCTATTCCGAAAAATCGAGGAGGACCTACCTTTTTATGGCCAGGCGTTTCTTTCAGTATTTTGAGGACCTGGATCCCCGGGATATTACCATGGGGGAGATCGAAGACTATAATTTCGAATACTTTGTTTCGGGGAGGTATTCCCGCTCCTACCAGCTTCAGTTCATCAATGCCGTCAAGCTCTATTACTTGCTCACAGAAGGAATAGAGCTGAATCTGAGGCAGCTCAGGAAAACCGGAACGCTCCGGAGGTCAGGTTGAATCCTGCGAGAAACTGTGCTGCATCCAAACGGCGTTTACCCTCCTGCTGCAGTTGCAGGATCTCCAGAGTCCCGTCAGATACGGCCACCCTCAGGGTTCGCTTGCCATCAGTGAAAATGGTTCCCGGGGATCCACCGGGCATTCCGGGAACGATCCTGGATTGGAAGATCTTGCACAGCACCTGTTCCCCGCCGGATTTTACCAGATGGGAATAGGCACCCGGAAATGGGCTGAGCCCCCTGATTTTATTGAAGATCTCCTCTGCGGGCCTTTCCCAATCGAGCCGGCAGTCCTCTTTCTGTATCTTGGGGGCTTTCTTCAGTTCCGTATCCGGTTCCATAAAGGTTTCCTGGGGCTTCGGATGCAGGTTGCCCCCGGCGAGACCGTCGATGGTCTTTAGTACCAGTTCGGCACCCAAATTCATTAGCCGGTCGTGCAGATCACCGGTAGTTTCGTTTTCACCGATGGCCGTTCGTTGCTGAAGAAGGATATTTCCGGTATCGATCTTTTCATCGATCAGGAAGGTGGTTACACCGGTCTCCTTTTCCCCGTTCATAACAGCATGATGGATAGGGGCGGCGCCCCGGTACTGGGGAAGGAGAGAGGCGTGGAGATTAAAGGTGCCCAGCCTGGGAAGCTGCCAGACCACTTCCGGCAGCATCCTGAACGCCACCACTACCTGGAGGTCGGAACGTAACTGTTTCAGCTCTTCGATAAAGCCCGGATCCTTCAGATTGGGCGGTTGAAGCAGAGTAATTGCGGGGGCATGATCGTTCATGAACTGTTTGACCGCCGGCACGGTGATCCGCTTTCCCCGTCCTGCAGGCCTGTCCGGAGCAGTGATGACACCAGCCAGCAGATAATCTCTTTCCAAAAGCATTTTCAGGGGACCTACCGCGAAATCAGGGGTACCCATGTAAATGATTCGTGGCCGGTCAGAGGTCATTATTCAGGGGATTCTCGTACCTGGCAATGTTCAGGAAGTGTCCCATCTTATCCCTTTTCGTTTCCAGGTAGAACTTGTTGTGTTCGTT
>CAZRZY010000160.1:0-8049 GCA_964604655.1 uncultured Bacteroides sp.
CTGAGGAGCCCAAGAAAGAGGAGCCTAAAGCAGAGGAAGCTGCTGCCGCTGAGGAACCTAAGAAGGATTCCAAAGAGAAGTCCTCCGATACGGAATAGTCAATTTGCCCAGTATGCCGGTATCTCCAGATGTGAAGGCCGGAAAAATAGTAAAACCCTATGGCCTCCAGGGACAGGTGATCATGATTCTGGAGCCGGGAAGGGACATATTTCTTCAATCAGGCAGCCCGCTGTTCATCGAGATAGATGGGCAGCGGGTTCCTTTTTTTCTGAAGGAGGTCCAGATTTCCGTTCCCAGTCAGGCAATCATCAAATTCGAGTGGGTGGATAGTGTGGAGGAGGCAAAAGAGCTCTGCGGTTGTCATACCTATCTGGACCCTGCGGAAACTAAAGGAGCAAAGTTTCCGAAAGATGAGCGGTATGAGATGGTTGGATATGCCGTGGTGGATGAAGGGGTTGGAGCACTTGGAGTGATAAAAGAATTTATTCCCCACGAGATGAATCCGGTCTGGCTGATCGATCAAAACGGCAAAGAAATTCTGGTTCCTGCCACAGAGCAGTTTATACAAGGGATCGACCGGGTGAAGATGACCATCAGGTTCCGTTTGCCAGAAGGGCTGACCGAACTGTAACAATCTTGCAGCAACTCCGTCTTTCTTCTGATGTAAAACTCACGTCATAATTTTTTGGTATTATAAGAAAATCTATCTATACCGGATTGATCGCTTCAGGTCTCCTGTTATTGAGCAGTCTCTATCTAAACGATTCCTTTGCCCAGGATGTCAGAGACCTGGAACCCTTCGACGGGACAGGGATCAGTGTCAAGGCAGATGTCTGGTACACCCCCGCCAACTCACAAGAGATACGAATAGATGGAGATGAGGTGATGTAAGGGATCTGATCACTGAAGTCAGAGATGGTTTCCTGCAAATCAAAGCCATTTCAGGAAGCGGCACGATCTTTTTCAAGAAGCTTGAAACGGAGAAAGTGGAAGAGTCTGTAGCTGCAATCAGCGGATCGGGCGGAGTGAAGATCACCGCCACCGGAGAGCTGGATGCAAAGATCTCGGGCAGCGGCTCGGTCTATTATCACGGAAGTTCAAGGGTTAACAGTGTAACTTCAGGTTCAGGTAAGGTGCGTTCCCTGCAGATCAGGGCCGAAGGACAATAATGGTTCCTTTCTCATCAAGCTTCAGAATGGTGGAGGGAGCAGAAGGATTGATATCATCCTGTCTGTAACGGACCACCAGGTCCACCTGATCCCGGATTCCCGGTCCAATCTCTCGATAGGCGGATGGTGCTGGCTCCCCCGAGAGATTAGCCGAAGTGGAAACAATCGGCAGTCCGGTAAATTCCAGGAGTTTAAGGCAGAAGGAATCCTTCGTCATTCGGATGCCCACCGATCCGTCCTCACCCAGCAACCCTGTCGCGAGATTTCGCGCTCCGGGATAAATGATGGTAGTGGGTTTGACGCGGTTTTTTAGGATACTATCCAGATTATCAGGCATTTTCATTAGAAATCTGGAAAGCATTTCCACATCGGATACAAGAACCAGCATGCTTTTGTGATCAGGCCTCCTCTTGATCCGGTATACTTTTTCCACGGCTGTGTCACTGGTGGCGTCGGCTCCGATTCCCCAAATCGTATCGGTAGGATACAGGATGGTCCCGCCTTGCTGAATCATCCTGGCCGCGTTACGGGCTTCATTCAGCATCATTGAGGCATTCGAGGTAAACATGGTACAGGGTGGGGATCGTTTGCTCCTCTCTGAATTGAATGGCATGGGCCCCTCCCTCACGAATGAGTTTGTCCCTCAGGGCAGAATCCTCCAGCACCAGATGGATAGAATGGATCATCTCTTCCGTGGAATTGGGATCGATCAGCAACCCACCCTTGCCGGCGGTCTCCTCCAGACAACCTCCACGAGATGTGATCACGGGGACTCCGGAATTGAGCGCTTCCAGAATCGGTATGCCAAAGCCCTCGTAGGCGGAAGGATAAATAAATCCTCTGGATCCCTGATAGATGGCGGGTAGATCGGATACCTGTACGTGATCCAGGAAATGGACCTGCTTCATCCGGTGCCTGTCAATGAAACTCTTCACCTGATTATAATAGGGGGTTCGGCGACCCACTACCACCAGCGGGAAATCGATCTTTCCTTCATGAAGCGCCTGTACGATTTTTAAAAGGTTTTTTCGTTCTTCGATAGTCCCCACGTAAAGCAGGTACTCTCCCGGCAGTGCAAATTGCTGCCTGGTATCGTTCAGGACCTCGGGGGTGACTCTTCGGTAAAACTGTCTGTGGCAACCCTGGTATACGACTTTGATTTTCGATTCTTCCACATTCAATAACCGGACAATATCCTGTTTGGTCTGGTTGCTTACAGCAATGATCCTTGTTGCTGCCCGAGCACCGTATTCCACCTTCTTGCGATATACATACCGGTCGAAAGGTTTATACAGCTCCGGCCTTTCCAGAAAGATCAGATCATGGACGGTCATTACCGAGCGAATGCTGGCGCGGTGTATGCCATAGGGGAGTTCATTACTCAATCCATGATAGATGTCAACGGAATCATTTCCAAGCCAGTGGCTGAGCCGGAAACTTCTCCAGTAGGATTGTGTCCATTTCCCGACAGCGGTCTTTGGTTTTTTTATTACTGTTCCTTTCGGTTCCAGGAAGAGATCGGGATCGGCAATTTCAGGAGTATACAGGATGACCTCGTTCTCGGGATAAAATCTACAGATATTGGATATCGTATAACGGCTGTAGTTCCCGAGTCCGCTATAGTTATTAAAGGCCCGTTTTGCGTCGTATCCGATCCGCATTATACCGCTACGTTATATTCCCTGAGTGCATCGTTCAGTGAAGTTTTCAGATCAGTGGAAGGTTTTCTGCGACCGATGATCAATGCACAGGCAACCTGGTAATCTCCGGCAGGAAAGGATCGGGTGTAGGAGCCGGGAATCACTACGGACCTGGCGGGCACTACTCCTTCCATTTCCCTGGGTTCATTCCCTGTTACATCGATGATTTTGGTGGATTTTGTAATAACTACATTGGCTCCAAGCACTGCTTCTGATTCTACCCTAACTCCTTCGACTACGATACTTCTGGAACCGATAAAGCAGTTGTCTTCGATAATCACAGGTGCGGCCTGGACCGGTTCCAGGACTCCTCCAATACCAACGCCTCCGCTCAGGTGTACATATTTTCCGATCTGCGCACAGGATCCTACGGTTGCCCAGGTATCGACCATGGTACCTTCATCCACATAAGCTCCGATATTCACATACGAGGGCATCAGAATCACTCCCCGGGAAATGTATGCCCCATAACGTGCCACAGCATGAGGCACCACACGGATTCCTTTATCCCTGTATCCCCTTTTAAGGGGTATTTTATCATGGAACTCCAGAGGGGGAATTTCCGTGGTTTCCATTTGTCGGGTCGGAAAGAAAAGGATGACCGCTTTCTTCACCCAGCTATGCACAATCCATCCCTCGTCTGTTTTCCCGGCCACGCGCAAATCCCCCCGGTCCAGCAGTTCTACTGCATGATCGATTGCTTCTATCACCTTTTTCTCCTTTAGCCTCTGGCGGTTATCCCAGGCCGATTCAATGATCTCCTTCAGTTCCATCAGGCTTTTTCAAAATTATCCCTCAAAAGTAACAACTTTAATGGTTCTTGCTGCCAGGTACATGACCACCAGAATAAAAATGATCGTTGCACCGGAAGGGATATTCAGAAAGTAGGATGCGATTAGTCCGGCCAGTGAGCCGGCAAAGCCTAGAACGATGGACCAGATCATGATCTGACCGAACCGGTTGGTAAAGAGATTGGCGATGTTCTGAGGAATGGTCAGTACCGAAAGTACCAGGATAATACCTGCAGTTCGGATACTCAGAACGATGGTCAGTGCTACAAGGATGATCAGCATATAATTAAACCCCATTACCGGTATACCGCGTGTCCGCGCAAACTGCTCATCGAAAGCTACATATAGGATGGGTCTGAAAAAGAGGGAGAAAAATGCGATAACCACTAATGCCAGCAGGGCCATCAGCCAGAGATCGGTTTTGGTCACCGTGATAATGCTGCCGAATAAAAAACTCATCAGGTTGGGGGTATACCCGGGGGTCATGTAAACAAAGATGATCCCAATGGCCATTCCCAATGACCAGAGAATAGCAATGACCGAGTCGTTTCGCAGGATTTTCCTTCTGGTTAGATTCTCGGTGATCAAAGCGGCAAGAACTGCAAAGATGGCTGCACCTGCCAATGGTGGAAATCCCAGAAGATACCCCAGTCCCACTCCTCCGAAGGAAGCGTGAGTAATCCCGCCACTGATGAATACCATTCTTCTGGAGACAATATAAGTACCTATGATACCGCAGGAAACCGACATCAGTAAAGCGGCCAGGAAAGCATTCTGAACGAATCCGTATGAGAAGAGCTGCGCGATCTGCATATTACGATTTATGTTCCTTCATGACCCGGTGAGGAACGGTGCCATGAGTAATAATCTCAATGGGACAGTTATAGACTTTCAGTTGTTCCTGGCTGATCTCGTTGGAAGGATGGTAGTGAAGATCTCTGTTTACGCAGGCGATACTTTTTATATAGGGCGAGATGGTTCCGATATCGTGTGATATCAAAAGTATGGCCATCTTCTCATTGAGCTGTTTTAATAATTTGTATAGCTCCATTTCGAAACGATTATCTACATGGGTATCCGGCTCATCCAAAACAAGGAGCCGGGGTGAAGAGATTACTGCCCTTGCCAGCAGGGTCCTCTGAAGTTCGCCTCCGGAGAGCTCCCCGATAGGTCTCCCCAGAAGATCCGTAAGTCCGATCTGTTCAATCATCCGGTCTACCGGGTCCCTGTGTTCCTTTCGGTTCCTCCCTCCGGTCATGAAACCTTTTTCAAGGCCTGAAGCTATCACCTCTTTTACGGTGATGGGAAATTTCTCATCCACCTGGTTCCCCTGCGGAAGATAACCGATATCCGATTTCTCTATGGAGTATAAGACCTGACCCTTTACGGGTTTGAGGATTCCAAGAATCACTTTCACCAGACTGGTCTTTCCGCCTCCATTGGGACCAATAACTCCGATAAAATCTCTGTCGGTGATGGTGAAATTAATATTACGCAATACCGGTTTCTCCTGGTATGCCACCTCCGCATTCCTGATTTGTACTAGAGGATCCATCATCAGAATGATTCGGCTAGTTTGCGTGCAATATACACCATCTGCGCGTACCAGTCGTTATCCAGGGGATCGATCTGTATAATCTCCGCTCCAATACTGCTGGCCAGCACCTCTGCATTTTCCCGGTTAAATTCTTTTTGGATCAGGATCACCCGTATCTCTTTCTCGGTGCCCAGGTCAGCCATCCTTTTCATGTGCGCTGGAGAGGGAGCCTTTCCCTCGATTTCCAGTGCATGCTGGTGAAGATGGTAATCCCGTGCAAAATACGAGAGAGCCGGATGGTAGATCATAAAATGTTCATCCTCCTTTCCGGCCAGAATCATCTTTATGCTATGGTGCAGAGTGTCAAGTAAATCACCAAAATGATCCCATCGATCCTCTAATTTTGGCACATCACCGGGAAGTAAATCGATTAGTTCAGAGTGGATCAGTTCCCCCATCCTTTTCACGTTATGAACGGACATCCAGATGTGAGGGTCGATCCCATGACGGTGACCATGATGCATCTCACCGGAATGTAAGGGTGAGTAATCCTCGTGAGTTTCTTCCCCGATCAGTGCGATGCCCGTGGATAGGTCAATGATCTCCATCTCCGGATTCACTTCTTCAATTTTTTCCATCCAGCTCTGTTCGAATCCGAGATAGCCCATTTTCAGGTAGATGTCTGATCTGTCAAGCCACCTGAGCTGGGAAAAAGTAGGCTCATAGGTGGCAGGACTTGCTCCTGGGGGGATCATTACATTTACCTCCACCAGGTCACCTGCCAGTTGTTCCACCAGATACTTCTGCGGGGTGACGGAGACGGTGATCACAGGCTTTTCGGTTTCGTTCACTTGCTGGTTGCAGGCGTTGAACAATAGTATCATTATTCCCAGGAGCCCAATGCTATGATGCCATCTATTTCTCATTCTTTCCGGTTTTAAGGATATTAAAGAGGGGGGTGCCTTTCGGAGGGACCGGGTCCATCCCTTCCCCTCCCCATGGATGACAGCTTAGGATCCTTTTGGTACCGATGATCAAACCCTTGAGCGGTCCATGAATCTTCAATGCCTCAATGGCATATTCGGAACAGGAGGGTACATATCTGCAGGTTCGCGGAAGGGCGGGTGAGATGATCCACTGATAGATCTTCACAGGGATGATCAGAATATACACCAGGAATAATCTGATCCACCTGAAAAGAAAGAAGTTGTTCAATGTATCCGTCCAGTTTGCCTGCCCTGCCATTCCTCAAGAATTGCGTTCAAAATTAATAAATTTGCAATACTAATTTAGATCATTTCTTAGGGAGAAGAATTTCTATTTTGCGTATTTTGGCCACCGCAATTTTTACACTTAATTATTATGAAAGAAGCTGTAGCCATCCTTTGTGCCGGGGGGCCTGCACCCGGAATCAATACAGTCATCAGTTCAGTGACCAAAGTTTTTAATAATAATGGGTATAATGTACTTGGAATAAACGGAGGATACAAAAGTCTGTTCTCGGAGGAGCCGGCATTCGAATACCTCGATTTTGATTATGCGGACCAGATTTACAGCAGGGGTGGTTCGGCCCTTAAAATGAGCCGCTACAAGCCCAAGGACGAAGAGTTCAAGGTCGACTTTTTCAAAAAGAACAATGTTAAATTGCTGGTAACCATTGGAGGTGATGACACAGCCTCCACGGCCAATCGACTGGCCAAGTACCTGTCCAAGCAAAAGCTGGATGTGAAAAACATCCATGTACCGAAGACCATTGACAACGACCTTCCTCTTCCGGAGGGGACCCCTACATTCGGATATCATTCTGCCAAAGAAGAGGGAGTAAGGCTCTGCTCCACCATTTACGAGGATGCACGTACCAGCGGGAATTGGTTTGTGGTTAGCGCCATGGGTCGAGAGGCCGGACACCTCGCTTTTGGCATCGGGACTGCCTGTCACTACCCGATGATCGTGATACCCGAGATATTCAATAAGACCAAGATCACCTTTGATAAGATTACCCGGATGGTCATCTCCTCCATGGTAAAAAGGAGAATACTCGGAATCGATTATGGAGTAGCCATCATCAGTGAAGGAGTTTTCCACTTCATGAGCGATGAGGAGGTTATTGATACAGGAATCAATTTCACTTATGACGATCATGGCCATCCCGAGCTGGGGAATGTGAGCAAATCACACATCTTCAATATGCTTACCCAGCAACATTTAAAGACCCTGCGTATCACTGTAAAGAGCCGTCCGGAAGAGATCGGTTATGAGCTTCGCTGCTGCCGCCCCATCGCATACGACCTTTCCTACGCCACCAGGTTGGGCCTGGGAGTATACCATCTCTACCAGAAAGGGGAGACCGGCTGTATGACCACCATTGACAGGGGTGGGCAGATCTCTCCGCTTTATCTGAAAGACGTGGAGGATGAGGACGGGAAAATAAAACCAAGACTGGTGAATACTGATTCCGAACAGGTCCAGACTATCTTCAGAAACAATCTTCACTACATTACCAAGGAGGATTACAGGGCAGCCAAGAAGTATGTAAAGAATCCCGAGGAATATGACTTCATGAAGATCCTTAAGTGGGATGATTAGTCCTCCCGCACATGGATGTACCCCAGGATTTCAGCCTCAGGATTTCAGAAACCTAAGAAGTCAATGACTTTGGAACAAAGCCTGATGATGTCATTTGGGAGGATTCAGGTCCATCTTTCGAAAGATACGGACCAGCATTTATCCTTCAGCCCCAATCATATCCCTTAAGCCTCATTTATAGGTAGAATAAGCACATTCCGGGCATTCATCGACACTTCAGGAGAATTTAATCCACCTTCGCGTTCCGCTTCGGCGGACGAGAGGGT
>CAZRZY010000161.1:0-5775 GCA_964604655.1 uncultured Bacteroides sp.
GATGTGATATAACCAAAGCCAGAGCGGTAGAGCGCGTGGCCAGGATCAAGGGGGTAAAACCGGAGAAGGCCAGGTTCGCGTTTATCTGTTCCGACCTGAGCCATGTTTCCGATTATGCCCGGCATGTGGATAATCCCACCTTCAAATTGATGAAGTCCACCCTGCCGGGTCCTTACACTTATATCCTGAATGCGGGCCACCAGGTGCCAAAATCGATCAAACAGAAAAGGAAGACGGTAGGGATCCGCATCCCGGACAATAATATCATTCTGGAAATAGTTCGGCAGCTTGGAAATCCTATTCTGACCACCTCTCTGAAGGAGGATGATGACATTCTGGAGTATCCCACCGACCCGGAATTGATCTACGAAGAGTACCGGGACCTGGTGGATGCGGTCATCGATGGCGGTTATGGAGGGATAGTCCCCTCCACCATCGTTGATTGCAGCGGGGAGGAACCTGTGCTGGTGCGTCAGGGACTCGGTGAAGTGGACGAACAACCCTAAACTCAGATACCATGAAAAAGACCATTCAATCATTCGTCGACCAGCCAAAGATCGCAGTGGCCGGTGCATCTGTCAACAAGGACAACTTCGGACGGTCACTGGTGAGCGAACTGGGAAAGCTCAACTATGAGGTGTACCCGGTGAATCCCGGTTATCCGGAGGTGGAGGGCAGGACCTGTGTGCCTTCGGTGAAGGAATTGCCCGATGATGTGGAAAATCTGATCCTGGCAGTCTCCCCGCATCTGACGGATGAGATCGTCGGGGATTGCGCCGGTTCCCCCGTAAAACGGGTCTGGATGATCCAGGGTGTGGGCCGCGGGGCTTACTCGGAGGCAGCTCACCAAAAATGCAGGGAAAACGGCATTGAGGTGGTCCACGGATTTTGCCCCATGATGTTCTTCGGGAAGGGGCTCCACAAATTCCATCTCTGGTTCAAGAAAACATTTGGAAAACTGCCGGAAGAATACAAAATATCGGTCAACTGACCCCGTCTACCTTCTCCAGAACATCGGAGAAAAGATCACCAGGACCGTAAACAGTTCCAGTCTTCCTACCAGCATGAGGAAGGAGAGGAACCATTTCCCCGCAGGGTGGATATCCGCATAGTTCAGGGAAGGACCCACCTGCCCGATCCCCGGACCGATATTGCCCAGGGTAGCGGCAACCGCACCCACCGAAGTCATAAAATCGTTCCCCATGGCCGACATAATGGCCATGGAAATGACTGCGATAATGCCGTAAAAAGCAATAAATGCCAACACACTGGTCACCACACTCTCCGCCACCGCGTGCCTGTTCAGCCTTACGGGAATGACGGCATTGGGATGGATCATTCTTTTCAGCTCCTGGGTGCTGTTCTTCAGCATGACCACGATGCGCATTACTTTGGGCCCTCCTCCGGTGGAGCCGGCCGATCCGCCGAAAAACATGAGAATAAATATCAGCACTCCCATCCAGGGCACCCAGGTCAGGTAGTCGGTGGTGGCATATCCGGTGGTGGTGAGAATGGAGACCACCTGGAACAATGCATGGCGGAAGGATAACTCCGCTCCGTCTCCCCTGGTCAGGATCAGTCCAATGGTGATCACCGCCGTAAAACCACCAATAAACCCCAGGTACCAGCGAAATTCTTCATTGACCCAGACCTTCCTGAACTGCCCGTGCATGGCAAAATAGGAGAGGGTGAAATTCGTCCCGGCCAGGAACATGAAAAAGGTGATCACATAGTGAATATAGGGAGAGTTCCAGTAAGCGATACTCGCCTGTTTGGTAGAATACCCCCCCGTGGCCATGGTGGTCAGTGAATGGCATACAGCATCGAACAGTTTCATATCGCCGGCCCAGAGCAGGGCTGTTTCCAACAGAGTGAATACCACATAGATGAGCCAGAGGCGCTGAGCGGTCTCCTTCACATGGGGATGGAGCTTATCGGGGGTGGGACTGGGAACTTCCGCAGAAAAGAGCTGCATCCCTCCGATGCCCAGAAAGGGAAGGATGAGCAGGGTCAGCAGGATAATTCCCATGCCCCCCAGCCACTGGGTCAGGCTGCGCCAGAAAAGCACTCCGTGCGACAGCGATTCAATATCATTCAGGATGGAGGCCCCGGTGGTGGTAAATCCGGAAATGGTTTCGAAGAAAGCATCGGTAAACCCCGGAATAGAACCTGTGAGAATAAACGGCAGCGTTCCGAAAAGGGAGAACAGGATCCAGCCTCCGGTCACAATCAGGTAACCGTCCCGTCTGCTCAGTTCGATGGGTGCTTTCCGAACGGGTAAAAAGGCAGAAAGGCCCGCCAAGAGCGTGATCCCTCCCGAAAGGACAAAATGCCAGATGTCGCCCTCGCCGAACCATAGTCCCAGGGGAATGCAAAGCATCATAAAAAAGCCTTCGGTGACAAGGATCAGTCCCAGAATCCGGATAATAGTTCGGGGGTTCAGCATCTGCCCGGTCAGTTGAAAAACTTGCCAATGGTCCGGATCACACCCGGAAGTGCAAAGACCACTACCCGGTCGTAGGGTTTGATCAGGGTATCCCCGTGGGCAATGAAAGCATTCTTCCCCCGGATCACCCCGCCGATAATGGCTTCCCCTGGAAAATCGACCTCTGCCAGGGTACCCTTCGTGGCCTGTGAATCCGGTTTTACCAGGAACTCCATCACCTCCGCTTCCGTCCCGGTCAGGCATTTGATACTGGAGACCTCTTCCGACATGGTAAACCGGAAAATCCGGCCAGCGGTGATCAGCTTCTTATTGATAATGGTGTCCACTCCGATATTCTCGGCCAGGTGGATATAATCCATATTCTCCACCTCGGCAATGGTCCGTTTGACGCCCATATGCTTGGCAAGCAGGCAGGAAAGAATGTTGGTCTCCGAATTCCCTGTGACGGCAATAAAAGCATCCATTTTGTGAAGCCCCTCCTGCTTCAGCAGATCCATGTCCGTACCGTCTCCGTTGATCACCAGAGTGTTACTAAGCATGTTGGATAACTGGTAACTCCGTTGCCGGTCCTTTTCTATCAACTTCACATAATGCTGGTTACCCAGCGAATCAGCGGTCTTCCTGCCGATCCGGCTCCCACCCAGGATCATGATATCCCGGACCTCGAACTGTTTTTTTCCGGAATACTTGTAGAGCTCTTTCAGCCCGGTCTTGCTGCTGATCACATATACCAGGTCTCCTTCCTGGAACCGGTCATCCCCCGAAGGAACAATGGTCTGGGCATGCCGGGTGATCGCCACCGCCCTGTAATGTAACCCGTTATCTCCAGGGGTCAGTTCCCGGAGCGATTTATTGATGATGGGGGCATCGTGATCAAGCCTGATCACGTACATATGAAGTTTACCCCCTGAAAACTCGAC
The DNA here is from genome assembly GCA_964604655.1 of uncultured Bacteroides sp. Classification (GTDB taxonomy): domain Bacteria; phylum Bacteroidota; class Bacteroidia; order Bacteroidales. The sequence continues at coordinate 3,367 of CAZRZY010000161.1, forward strand.
CACCTCGGTGCTTCCCGTCTCCGAGAGGAGTCCGACGATCTCCCTTGCGGCGATCTTCTCCGGATAGATCATGTAGTCGACTCCAAGGGTATCGAAAATCTCCTTATTGGCTGCCAGGAGATACTCCTGGTTATCAATTCTGGCAATGGTTTTCTTGGCACCCAGCCGCTTACTGAGAATGGCGGAATTGATGTTCACATCCTCCGAATAGGTGACCCCGATAAACAGATCGGCTTTGCTGATTTTTGCCTCCTTCAGGCGAGCGATCGAATTGGCATTCCCCTCTATGGTCAGCACATCCAGGGCACTGCTGACTGATTTCAGCCGGTCTCCATCGTTGTCGATCACCACCAGGTCGTGCTCTTCACTGCTCAACATCTTCGCCAGATGTGTCCCCACCTCTCCTGCACCTGCAATAACAATCCGCATAGCTACATTTATTCAACGGGGCAAAATAACAGATAATTGATCAATTGACCGAATGGAATATCCTTTTTTCTACCATCTTTTGAGGAAGGCTCCCTGACGGTAGGTAGAGTGAATCGTTACCCCGGGAGCAGATACGCTTTCGGTATACCACCGGCGGTTTGATCCGTCCGCCACCAGGACCCGGGATGGAGGCTCTGCTCCTTCCGTTTTCTTCGGTTTCATCAGATCCCCGTGCAGAGCCGGAATCCGTTCAAAGAATGGCTCTGCGGAAAAGAGAATCAAATCCGCGGAAAGCGTGCGCAAATAACCGAGTTGACCCGGATGAAAGGACTCCGGCCCTCCCCTTATCACCAGGCATCCTATTTCGTCGTTGCCCGCCAGCCAGATACCCTCACCGCACCGGACACATTCGGAAACCTGTCCCTTCAGGAAGGTTTGATCCCCTGCGCAGAAAGTGGCGTGCCGGTAATGACGGGATTTCCAGTATTGTGCCAGGTATTGATCCAGGTAAGACACAGAGCCGGTATCCTGAATCCACCTGTAATGATCAGTTCTGGATCCGTTCCATACAGAGATCTGACTGTTACCGTAAAAGTGGGGGATCATCAATCCTCCCCCGGTCAGGAGCTCCCTGCGTTTTCCTGCACTTTGGAGCAACAGCAGGGAGAGCAACAGGGTCCATGCAACCACCAGGGCCCGGCTCCTGCTGTATAGCCAGCTGATACCCATATAAAGCAGGATCACCGAACCGGCCAGCCACATGCCGTCCAGATGTAATTCTCCCACCACAGCTCCGGGCAGGCCTGCTACCAGGTCCATTCCCCGGTTCATGATCCCGGAGAGCCAGAGAAGAGCCTGGTTCAGCGGCTCGAACGAAATACCGCAAAGTATGAAAGGCACCGACACCACGAACAGGGCGATCAACAGACTCAGAAGAGGAATAGCCCAGAGGCTCGTTAAAAGTGCATAGAGAGGGATTTGATGAAAATAGTGAATTACCAGGGGAGACGTGCAAAGCTGGGCAGAAAAACTCACAACGGCGGCTCCCCATAACCACTTCCAGGGAAACTTCGATGGATGGAGAAGCCTTCGAAGGGCCGGATATAGTGCGGCGATTCCCAGAATAGCCGAATAAGAGAGCTGAAACCCCACTTCAAAAAGCCTTTCCGGAGAGATGACCAGCAGGAATATGGCAGATACCAGTATGGCATTCACAGGATGGCTCTGACGCTCGATCATCCGTCCGAGGGTGAAAAAAGAGAACATGGTAACGCACCGGCAAACCGAGGACGAAAAACCGGTCAGGTATGCATATCCCCATAGAATCAGCAGAACAGCTCCTGCCCTCCAGACCTCTCTTCCTGTCATCCGCGCCAGCCAGAACAATCCGTGGTGCAGCACCCACCATATCAAACCGATATGGAGTCCGGAGACAGCCAGAAGGTGCATCCCTCCCGCACCCGAGTAGGTCCCTTTCATCTCCCCGGAAAGATCCGATCGGTCTCCGAGACATACAGCCTTCAAAAGCGAAACATCCTCTTTCTGCCCTTTCCAGTGAAGAGAAAACTTTTCCCGCAGCTGATGGGCCATGGTCCGCCTGACCGGAAGATGATCCAGACGCCTGGGTGCAAGTCTGGCATCATCACAGTAGAGCCTGTACCAGCATTTCCGACGATGCATGATCTGCTCAAAATCCGGTGCACCCGGATTCCCGCTGTTTCGCACAGGATAAAGCCTGCCTCTGAAAAGCCATTGCTCTCCCGGCCGGGGGCAAATGGAGTCAGTGGAGTCTGATAAATAGATTTTCAACAGGCCGGATACCACCCGGAGGCTATCGCCGCACAGCAACAGGTCCGGTGTGGACTCCAGTCTTCGCATTCCGGATATGAGAGAAGAGCTCTCCCCCACCTCTGCCCTGACCCACACTATTTCACCTGCGGGCCATTGAGGGTCGGAAGGTTTGGAAAAAGAACCGGTCCA
>CAZRZY010000161.1:5785-8011 GCA_964604655.1 uncultured Bacteroides sp.
ATATGCCGCAGGACAGGAACAATAAAAACGCCGTACCACTGAAAAACAGATGCAGGCAGGAGGCCTTGCACTGCGAAAGGATAAACAGGATACACTGAGCTTCTAAAATAAACAGGCAGATCAGAGCGCCTGCAGGGTATTCCGCCAAACAAGGGGTCCGGTCACCCAGCCAGATACCCCATACGAACGGAAGCAACACCTTAAATACTGGTGCTTTACGCAGGTCCACTCCTTTTCTGACCATATCCTGCTTTTGATATGGATAGGTCCAGAAATAAAATATCTGCCGATCTTTGCCCTAAACTTTGAACTTTTCAGTGATAATGGTAGTTTTACATACCAGAATATTTTGAATCCTTAATCCAATATACATGGCAAATCTTACAACCACGCACATGGGGGTTACCCTGAAAAACCCCCTCATACTCGGTGCCAGCAACCTGGTGGGTCAGGTTGAGAAACTCAAAAAGGCAGAGGAGGCCGGAGTAGCGGCCATTATTTATCGTTCGCTGTTCGAGGAGCAGATTCAGCTGGAGGATCATGAACTGAGCAGTCAGCTGGAAGCCTTTGACGAGCGCAACGCGGAGATGATCAATCTTTTTCCAAAGATCGAGCATGGCGGTCCCAAAGAACACATTTACAACTTAAAAGAGGTGATCGGGGCATTGTCGATTCCGGTTTTTGCAAGTCTCAACGCCATCTACAAGGAGTCGTGGGTAGAGTATGCCAAACTTCTGGAGGAGGCTGGAGCAGCCGGACTGGAGCTCAATTTTTTTGCCATTCCGCGGGATTTCGAGAGAACCGGACAGGATATCGTCATGCAGCAGACTGAAAACCTCAAAGCGGTCAAAGCTGCGGTAAACATTCCGGTTAGCGTGAAGCTCAGTCCCTTCTACACTAACATTCTGAGGACCATCAAAGAGATGGACAACGCCGGGGCTGATGCTTTTGTGCTGTTTAACCGGCTGTTCGAGCCCGATATTGATGTGGATGCGGAAAAACATGTCTCGCCCTGGAACCTGAGCACACACAGTGATCATCGTCTTTCCATCCGCTACATCGGGTTGGTCTATGGAAACATCCAGGCCAATGTGGTGGCCAATAACGGAATATACGAGGGAATCGACATGGTAAAGATGATCCTGGCCGGTGCCAGTGCGGTACAGTCGGTCAGCACCTTCTACCACAACGGTGTGGGACATGCGGCTGTCATGCTGAAAGAACTGGAGGAGTGGATGGACAGGAAGGGGTATGAAAATCTGGATGCCTTCAGGGGTTCCCTGAGCAAGCAGGCCATCAATGATCCTTTCGTTTATAAGCGTGCCCAGTATATCGACATGATCCTCAAATCGGAGGAGTACTTCAACCCGGTGGTCTGAACGGAAGCTATTTCTTCGGATAAATGATCCGGTAGTCGCAGTCCACCCTTCCCTTGCTGATAGCATTCAGCCGGGGGGTAATCAATTTCCGGCGAATGGGGTTGATTTTGTCTACGAAGAGTTTACCTTCCAGGTGATCATACTCGTGCTGGATGACCCTTGCACGGGTACCGGTATACTCTTCCTCCTGCAATTCCCAGTTCCCGTCGTAGTATTCGATCCTCACATAAGCCGGACGTACCACCTCCTCACGGATCTGAGGAAGGCTCAGGCACCCCTCCTCGAAGGGCCATGGATCGCCATGTTCTTCCAGTATCACGGGATTGATAAAAGCCTTCCGGAAATCCTTTAATTCGGGTTCCTCCCTGTTCTCACTCATGGGAGTAGTGTCTATGACAAATATGCGCAGGGATTTCCCCACCTGGGGGGCTGCCAGTCCGACACCATCACTGGCATACATGGTTTCGAACATGTCTTCAATCAACTGACCGAGTCCTTCATAATCCTCGGGGATCTCCCTGGCTACCTTACGGAGAACGGACATTCCGTAGACATATACTGGCAGTACCATCCTGACACTCTATTTTAAACAGCAATAATGATGAATTGATAAAAAGGTAACAGTTAATCCTTCAGATTGTTCCGCCTTTCCAGGTAGGTCTGCAGGATCAGGGCCGCACTGACCATATCCACGTGTCCTTTTTCACTCCGGCGGGATTTTTTCATCCCCCCTGCTATCAGCGATTCCCTGGCCAGGCTGGAGGTATATCGCTCATCCATCCAGCTGACAGGAATATGGCTGAACCGCTTACGAAAAGCCTCCACGAAGAACCCGACAAGCCTCATG
>CAZRZY010000162.1:0-7735 GCA_964604655.1 uncultured Bacteroides sp.
ACCCGGTCAGGTTTTCATGCAAAGCCGTGAAGAGCCTGATGCGGCACCACCGGGAGGTGGTGGCGGTAGGATTCAGGAACGGGGAGATCGCCGGCCATCAGATCCTGGTGGGCAAACCTCCCATTGAAGGGGTCCACACCGTTTCCGTCTACATCGGCTCCTCCCGGCAAGCCGACTATTACGATTACATCATCTCCCTGAAGCCCAAGCGGGTGATCTTCAACCCGGGAACAGTGAATCCCGAGTTCATGGGACGGCTGAAAAGGGAGGGGATTGAACCGCTCAATGCCTGCATGCTGGTCATGCTGAATGATGGGGAATATTGATCCAACCAGAACAGAACCGCAAAAATCGACCTGACTTTCTTTGCATCCTATGGAACCGGTCTATACGCTCGAATCACTGAATCAGGTCATCCGGGACGAAACCGGGGTGCTGGTCTATTTTTCCAGCGAATCGTGCAGCGTATGCAAGGTGCTTCGGCCCAAGGTGGACCAATTCCTGAAGGAGCAATATCCCTCCATGCGGACGGTCTACGTGGATATCGAGAAAAGTCCCGTTCTCTCCGGCCAGCACCGGATCTTCGCTATTCCGGCCATCCTCCTGTTCTTCGAGGGAAAAGAGTCGCATCGCTTCAGCAGGAATATCAGTCTTTCCCGGCTTGAAGAGGCCATTGATAAACCTTACGGTTTCCTTTTCGAATCCACCAATCCCTCCAGCAACTGATCATCCACCAGATTAGGCATGGTGACTCTCAATCCCGGTGACCGCTCCATCTCCCGGCGGATCGCTGATATGGCTCCCTCATTGCGTGCCCAGCTTCTTCTGGCTATGCCGTTGTTCACATCCCAGTGAAGCATTCCGGTCAGTCTCCTTTCCGCCTCCTGCGAACCATCCAGCACCATTCCGAATCCACCGTTCACCACCTCTCCCCAGCCCACACCGCCCCCATTGTGCAACGAGACCCACGTGGCGCCGCGGAACGCATCCCCGATCACATTCTGGACCGCCATATCGGCAGTGAACCTGGACCCGTCATAAATATTGGAGGTTTCCCGGTAGGGCGAGTCGGTTCCGGAGACATCGTGGTGATCGCGACCCAGCACCAAGGGGGCTGAGATCTCTCCCCGGCGGATGGCATCGTTGAATGCCCTGGCAATGGCCACTCTTCCCTGGCAATCGGCATAGAGGATCCTGGCCTGTGAACCCACCACCAGCCGGTGGGCATCCGCCTCCCTGATCCAATGGATATTATCTTCCATCTGTCCCCGGATCTCTTCCGGTGCATCCCGGGCAATTTTCTGCAACTCCTCCAGAGCGATCCGGTCGGTCACCGCCAGGTCGGCCGGATCGGAGGAGGTGCACACCCAGCGAAACGGACCGAATCCATAGTCAAAGAATAGCGGTCCCATGATCGCCTGCACGTAAGAGGGGTAGCGGTATTCACCATATACATCACCGGATTGGCCAAAGCCGGGTTCGCTGCCAAAGCCGGGTTCCCTGCCAAAGCCGGGTTCGCTGCCGGAGCCGGGTTCGCTGCCGGCAAAAACCTCCGCCCCTGCCCTTCCGGCCTCCAGTAAGAAAGCGTTTCCATAATCCCAGAAATACATCCCCCGCTCCACCAGGCTGTTAATGGCCCGCACCTGCCGGCGGAGGGATTCCTGCACGGCCTCCCTGAACCGGCCGGGATCATCGGCCATCATGCGGGTCGACTCTTCAAAGGAGAGTCCCACCGGGTAGTATCCCCCGGCATAGGGATTGTGCAGGGAGGTCTGATCCGATCCCAGGTCCACCCCGATATCGTTCTCCACCAGATATTCCCATAAATCCACCACATTTCCCTGATAGGCCAGCGAGACCGCCTCCCCGGCCTGCCTGGCGCTCTCCAGCCGTTCAGCCAGCGATGGAAGCCCGGTAAGGACCTCGTCGACCCATCCCTGCGAATGGCGGGTATGCAATGCTTTCGGGTTGATCTCTGCCACCACGCAGATTCCCCCTGCAATGACGGTGGCTTTGGGCTGGGCCCCGGACATGCCGCCAAGTCCGGAGGTTACGTAAACCCTGCCCCGGAGGGTCCCGTCGCCCCCTTTCAGTTTCATGCGCCCCGCATTCATCACCGTAATAGCGGTGCCGTGAACGATTCCCTGGGGACCGATGTACATGAACGAGCCCGCAGTCATCTGCCCGTACTGCGTCACCCCCAACGCATTCATCCGCTCGTAATCGTCCGGTGAAGAATGGTTGGGAATGACCATTCCGTTGGTCACCACTACCCGCGGCGCCTCCCTGTGGGATGGGAACAGGCCCAGAGGATGCCCTGAATAGAGCACCAGCGTCTGCTCGTCGGTCATCTCGGCCAGGTACTTCATGGTAAGGCGGTACTGGGCCCAGTTCTGGAACACCGCACCATTCCCTCCATAGGTGATCAATTCGTCCGGATGCTGGGCCACCGCATGATCCAGGTTGTTGGAGAGCATCAGCATGATGGCTCCGGCCTGCACCGACCGGTAGGGGAACGCTTCCAGGCTTCGGGCCGAGACCGGGTAATCGGGCCGGTAACGGTACATGTAGATGCGGCCGCAGGTTTCCAGCTCATCGGCAAACTCCCTGGCCAGTAGCCGGTGATGGGCTTCAGGGACATACCGCAGCGCATTCCGAATGGCAAGCCGTTTCTCTTCCGGTGTCAGAATATCCTTTCGCCTGGGGGCATGATTCACCTGCGGATCCAGGGACCGGGCCGGCGGAAGGGAATCGGGGATCCCTTCGAGTATGGCAGATTTAAATGCTTCTGATTCCATGAAATGGCAGATCTTAGTACGATCTAAAATTACCAACTTTTTTAATGATGCCGCTCACGGAACATAACAGCTCGATCTTTCTCCGAACCACCGCTTCCGGTAGCGGGCCACCAGACGGTAGAAGGGATCCCGCAGAAAGCGGGGGACGATAAAGAAGATCCCCAACAGCGGCCAGGGGAAACGCAATCGCACCGCGATACGGAGCGCAGCGGCGGTGCGGAGGTAGATCCTGTCCCCCAGCACCAGGATCACACTGTCCTCCTCCATCTCCCTGAGGCGGGCAGAAATGTCATCTCCGTCCACTCTGCGGTTCTCCGGATCAGCAGGAATATGTTTGCCGGAACCGGCCTGTCCGGATGATTTGTCAGCACCGGCCGGACCGGATGATCCTCCGGCACGGGCCTGTCCGGATGATTTGTCAGCTCCTGCCGGACCGGTGCGAGGGGTGGGAATTTCCTGAAGGAATTCCTGCAGCGGGACAAAAGAGAACTGTTTCTTCGGATCGTTCCGGATGATCCATTGCACAGACCAGCTGCAGAGGTTGCAGTAGCCGTCGTAGAGGATCATCAGGCGGTTCTCTTCCATAAGAGCATAACAGACAGGCAGGATTATTGTTTCTCTGAACCGCCCGGCGACCGGAATCTCCGCCTTGCGGACAGGGAGAGCTTCAGTTTCCGGATGATCCTCCAGTACGCTCCCGGATCTGCCGTGCCAGATCCCGGGAAAACCGGCGGGCGGATTGGTGTTCCATATGGTTGCCGTCATAGGTCCGGTAGGCGTCATTGGGAAGATCGATCCAGATTCCGCCTGCTTCTTCGAACCGCTCCACAAAACCGGCCTCATCGAATCCGCCCCGCTCCTCCTCCAGGTGCCGGATGGTCTGCGAGGTGGGCGGACGAAACCCGGCCACCACGATCCCCCTGTCGCTCCAGCGCTTCACATACTCCAGCAGGCCCGCGATCACCTCCTCACTCACCCGGTTTCCGGTGAAGATCTCCTCATAGAAACGGGCAGAGTACCCGGTATCGGGCTTGATCCAGTACGATTCCACCCAGCCGTCGGGATGGTAAGTGATCCGGTAGTTTGCGGGTTTCCTCCTGCCTGTCAGCCGGTCCGCCAGATCGGTCACTTCAAAGGGGGCGAAAACCTCCTCTGCACGGGATCCAAACAGGGACTGAAATTTCTTCCCCTTGGAACGTTTCATCTCGTATCTGAGGTGAGAGCATTTGGCGGCTGCGGGGGTCAGGGAGTGAGGCGAGATGCCCAGCGCCAGGATCTTCAGCTCTGCTGCAGTATCGAGTTTATCCTCCATTGCATCCAGATAGAGCCTGCCCCAGCCATTGGACCAGTAGCCGTAATTGTATGCCTCCAGCTCCGGGAACACCTCCATGAAACTGGCCGGAGAGAGTCCCCGGAAGACCCTCGAGTCTCCGCCGAAAAGGACCGGGTAGCGCTCCTGATCCCGGGTCTTGGCCATCCAGTAGCGGTTTTTTTTGATCTCCTCGGTATCCATCTCATCCCTTACCAGGTGAACCCCAACCGCCAGCAGGCCTGTGAGCAGGATGATGTATGTGATTCGTTCCCTGAACATCCGGTCCCTAAAATTGAAAATAGATAAATACATTTCCCTCTCCCCTCAGGTAGATACATGCCAGCACCATGGCCAGCACATAGATCATATCGGCGGGACGGTGCCAGCGTTCAGGAAGCCAAAGGTGCGGTTTGAGCCTGAAATAGGTAATCAGCTCCACCGAAAGGCTCGTCAGCAGCCAGAGAATCCCGTTATGAATCTGCTCGTTCATCACAAAGTCGCCACCCCCGCTCCAGCTGAAGAGGTGATCGATGATTTGCAGGGCGTCTGCGAAACTCTCTGCCCGGAAGAAAACCCAGGCGATGAGCACAAGAAGGTTCGTAACCAGGATCGACAGAAACGTCCCTCCCCTGATCCGGGCTAAAAATACGGGCCACTTCGTGAATCTCTCCAGGGATATATAGAAGGCATGGAGGGCACCCCAGAAGACAAAGGTCCACGCAGCCCCGTGCCAAAGTCCGCTTACCACCATGGTGATCCACATGAAAAGATGGGCATTCCACTGGCCTTTCCGGGAGCCACCCAGAGGGATATAGACATAATCCCGGAACCAGGTGGAGAGAGAAATATGCCAGCGGGCCCAGAATTCCCTCAGGGAGCGTGAATGGTAAGGGTGGTTGAAATTGAGCCGGAAGTGGAGTCCCATCCATTTGGCCAAACCCCGTGCAATATCGGAGTAACCGCTGAAGTCAAAATAGATCTGGAAGGCAAAACCGATGATCATCACCCACCAGAAACCGCTGTGGGAGGTCTGATGGATATTGGCGAATCCGGAATTGACCATGGGCGCGATATTATCGGCCAGTACCACTTTTTTGAAAAATCCGATGATGATCAGTTTAAACCCGTTCCAACGCTCCAGCTCATTGGTGGTGTGCACCTTTCTCAGCTGCGGTACCAGGTCCCTTGCCCGAACGATGGGACCGGCCACCAGTTGCGGGAACAGGGCCAGATAGGCAAAAAAGTGAAGGATGTTACGGGTGGGTTCCATCCGTCGCCGGTAAACATCAATGGTATAACTCATCGACTGGAACGTGTAGAAGCTGATCCCCACCGGCAGGATCAGCATAAAAGGAGGAACCTGTTCGGCCAGCTGGGTCTCCCACCCCACCAGTGCGGTCAGACGGTCGATATTCCTGGCGATGAATTCCCCGTATTTGAAGACCGACAGCGAACCCACGTTGCCGATCACTGAAAGAACCAGGAACAACTTTCTCCTTAGGGGGTAGCGTTGAATACCCAACGCTCCGTAATAGTCGATCAGTCCGCTGGCCAGGATCAGAAACAGGAACCGCCAGTCCCACCAGCCATAGAAAAAGAAGGAAGCCGCCACCAGATAGCCCCACCTGATCGATGGCCCCTCTATCCGCCGGATAAACCAGAGCCCAATAAAGAAGAGGGTGGCGAATATCAGAAAGACCAGGGAATTGAAAAGCATGGGGCCAAAAATAACATATTCCCGAATTTTCACCGATATTTTACCGGGAAAGGGCCAGAGATACGCACATTTGTTAATTTTGGGGTCAGAGACGAATTCCTTTTGGAGACGATCTGCCGAAAGTGTTATAACTAAAGTCTACAAATAATGAAGCGAAAAAACAGAACCTGGATCATTGTTGCCATCATCGCCCTTCTCCTGGTTATGTGGGGAGTCAGAAGATACAACGCCTTTATCGCCCTGGACGAAGGAGTCACCAATCAGTGGGCCAACGTGGAGAATGTGTACCAGCGCAGGGCCGACCTGATCCCCAATCTGGTGAATACGGTCAGGGGATATGCCGACTTCGAACAGGAGACCCTGACGCAGGTCATTGAGGCCAGAGCCAGGGCCACCAGCGTGAATGTGGATGCCAACAACCTGAGCCCCCAGGCCATTGCCAACTTTCAGCAGGCGCAGGAAGGCCTTGGTTCGGCGCTGTCAAGGCTGCTGGTCACCATTGAACGCTACCCTGAGCTGAAAGCGAATCAGAATTTCCTGGAGCTGCAGTCACAGCTGGAGGGAACCGAGAACCGCATTGCCGTGGAGCGGAGGAAGTTTAACGAGACAGTCAGAAGCTACAATACCAGGATCCGCAGGTTCCCGTCCAACGTTATCGCCGGAATCTCGGGGTTCGAAACAAAAGGGTACTTTGAAGCTTTGGAGGGAAGCGAAACCGCCCCCGTGGTGGAATTTTAACAGAGTGCCAAACGCTCAGCACGGAAAAAAACCTGGGAATGCGTATGAATGCAGTCAATTTTTTCACCAAGGAAGAGAAGACCCTGATCCGTTCGGCTGTCAAAGAGGCCGAACTGAACACCTCCGGTGAAATCAGGGTACACATCGACAACCATTGCCGGGGAGACGTGATGGACCGGGCAGCCTGGTGGTTCAGTAAACTGGAGATTCACAAGACCGAAAAACGGAACGGGGTGCTGTTTTACCTGGCCGTGAAGGACCGGAAATTTGCCATCCTGGGAGATGCGGGAATCAACGCGGTGACCCCGGAGGATTTCTGGGACGAAATCAAAGAAAAGATGGCGGCCGGTTTCAGAGAGGGCAACTTCGCTTCAGGATTGAAACAGGGGATCCTGATGGCCGGCGAGTCACTCAAAGAGCACTTCCCCTATCAGTCGGATGACATCAATGAACTGTCGGACGACCTGTCATTTGGAGGTAAATCATGACAAACAAACTTATCTATATGGTTCTGCTCCTGTGGTTTGTGCCTTTTGCGGCAACAGCCCAGGACGACCTGCCGGTTCCTGCATCCCCCTCTTCATGGGTAAACGACTATGCCGGCGTATTCACCGAATCGGAACAGTCCCGGCTCAACCGAAAACTCGGTGAGTTCGAGCAGCGAAGTTCCACCCAGATCTTCGTGGTGACTCTGAGCGATACCGATGGCTATCCAGCCTCCTCCCTGGCCCCCATGATCGGTGAAGCCTGGGGCGTTGGAAAACAGGGAGAGGACAACGGGATCGTGGTCCTGCTGGATATGCAGGAGCGGGACATCTTTATCGCCACGGGATACGGAAACGAAGCATATGTAACCGATGCCCTGGCCAAACGGATCGTGGAAAACGAGATCCTGCCCAATTTCCGCAATGGTGATTTCTTTACCGGGATCGATGAAGGTACAGGGGTATTGATTTCCCTGCTGGAAGGCAAATTTACCGCCGAGGAGTACCGGAAACAAAACTCCTCCGGAGGTTCCGGTATCGGAGGGATCATCTTTATGATCATTCTATTCTCCCTGATCTTCGGCGGATCACGCAGAAGGAGCATGGGTATGGGCGGACGGAGAGGCAGCAGCCTTCCCTTCTGGCTTGCCCTGGGGCTGCTCTCGGGTGGAAGGAGCTCCGGCAG
>CAZRZY010000163.1:0-7720 GCA_964604655.1 uncultured Bacteroides sp.
TAAAATCGTACGAATCTGTACAGGGAATGTTCGGAAAAAGAAAAACTTGCCGTCGGGGAAGCTACTTATTAAACCTAAAACTTTAAAGTAAGACTGCTGACGGCAAGTTTGTACTGATGTGCATAGAGTCAGATCAAATGTAGTTCCCCGTCCCGTCCATTCAAAATAATTTCAGTGAACCTCTCCCAACCCGGAATGAACAACAGGATTTGGCATGGCAGCGTATTTTCCTTGCTTTTCCCTGATAACTACGGAGCATCCAAAAGGGTTTTGTTCCAGGGTTATGGTTAAATGATTCTGGTATCGTGCACTAATCTTGGTAGTAATCAACCGGAGCTTTTCCAGCAGGGCCTCGATTCTTTTTTGTCCGCTCAGAATCATCTGGAGGGCAATCATACGTGAAAAGCCTGAGATCTCCATGTGAATCTCGGGAAGTGTATCCGATGGAGTGAAATCCCTGATTACCTGTTCCACCAGGGAAAATAGGATCATGGGAGGTATCTGTATGTCAGCCGGATCCCCCGAGATAAAAAATTCGACTACAGGAGATTCATGCCTGAAATAGGTGATCAGTCTGACCAGTTTCCTGGCAAGTTCTACCTCTCTGGAAAGGGTGGAAAGCCTTTCTTCGGTATATGCCATCACCTCATTAAGGATATCCGATGTGGTGGCAATAGCCGGTGTGGTATTGGGATCTGACCGTTCTGCCATCTGTTCGATCTGTTCAATGGCAAAAAGCAGCATTCCAGGCTGAAGTCTCAGGTAGGTGCGCTCCATTTGCTGCATCAGTTCTTCATTCTGTAACTCTTCCCTGGTACGTTCGGCCTGGTACCAATCCCGGACCGACCTTGCTGCAAGGAAAACAAGTACGATATAGAGATTCCCCACACCGCTCCTTATCACATGGGCTGGCTTCAAATATGAGTCATCCAAATTGGTACTTAGTGGAAACAGCCGGAAAATAAACCCATGGCTCATGGCCAGTTCTGCCACTGAAAAAGCATAAAACAGGGATACGAATAGCAGGATGAAGATTGGCCATACTCTTTTTTTCAGGAATAGGGGGATAAGCAGGTAAGCCACCAGGTACGTATGAAGCACAAAGATAGGAAGGGTCAGTATATAGTAGGAAAGCCAGCCCAGATATACCTCCGGGGATTCACCGAAACTTTTTACGAACGTAAAACCGATGATCCAGCAGCACCAGAATAGTACGTGCCGAAGGCTTCTTTTACCTGTTATAGTATCGAACCAACTGCTCATCTGACTACATACTCAGATTTAATTCCATCCGATGCTCATTGCTGCTCTCATTGACGATCAGAGTGTGCCGGTAGGGATAACTGAGCTCGAGGCGGCGTATACTGGTATCCATGGATGAAACGGGTTCCTGACTATGGATTGGATGATCAGGTTGTTCCACTGAATGTGCCACCCTGAACGTAAGCCTCGATTCCATGACTTTCAGATCTATTCGTATCCAGGAATGAGAGGCTGAATCAAAGATCCCCTTCTCAAAACAGTTCTCCACAAAGGAATAAAGAATCATGGGAGCGATGACATGATTCCCCGTTTCACCATTCTTATGAAAGGAGATGGTGAGCCGGTCTCCGTACCTGAGCCTCTCCAAACCTATGTAGTTACTGATCATCTCTATCTCTCTGGCAAGGGGGATCTGTTCATGCCTGCTCTCCCTGAAAAGATAATACATGATCTGTCTGAGGCTCTTTACTGTATTCTGAAGGAGTTCGGGACGGTAGATAGAGATGGAGTAGAGGCTGTTGAAATTATTGAAGATCATATGCGGATCCATCTGGTATCCTATCAGCTCCAGCTCCGCCTCCAGTTTCCATCTCTTCATTTCCCTGATACGGGTATCCAGCACGTACCTGTCCCTGCCGAATTTTGCCAGGGCGAAAATGGCCACTATAAAGGTCATATCCTTTGTATTCATCAGTAAAGCCGGAAATGAGACCGGTTGCAGGGATGTCAGGTTCTCGGGGGACACCGCCTGGTAAAAAATAAAATCAGAGAAAAGAAATTTGCAGGCTGAAAGTGCAAGACCTGCTGCCAGAAAGGCCATGAAAAACCCTAAAATGCGACCTTTGAAAAGCAACAGTGGAATCAGCAAATATACCGTTAGATAAGCATAACCGAAGAAGAAGAGAGCATTGGCACCTACCATGGCGAACTTGGATATAAAACGCTCCCCCTCTTCCCTCCCGGAATATGCGATCCAGGAGAACAGGATGATCATCCCAAGAAACAGGAAGAGATGCCGGAATACCCTGTGAATCAACTTCTGACTGATCAAAATCCGGTACATGGACTAAAATTAGGTGCTAACGGGCGCAATCCCATTAAATATCAATCAACGAGTTCTTTCTCCGTGTAAAATGACGGTAATGCCCGCCAGAATGCAGTTCACAGACGCAAACACGTATTTCGTGCTTTTAATCCGCATGTTTCCTGAATTATTTCAGCATTTCATTGTAAATTTGTTATGTTAAACAAGGACCGTAGGATTGTTTTCATGTGAAGAACTAAAATATAATAGTTGCTCCATGAAGACGAGATGTGTTATTGTAGATGACGAGCCTCTGGCAAGGGAATTGATCAGAGGACATGTCCAGAAACTGGAAAACTTCGAGATTGTCGCGGAATGTGAAACAGCCATGAAAGCCATGGATGTCCTTCGGCGGCAGCATGTCGACCTGATGTTCCTGGATATCAAGATGCCCCAGATGACGGGGATCGATTTCCTGAAAACACTTAAACGACCTCCAAAAGTGATCATCACCACGGCATACAGCCAGTATGCCCTGGATGGTTTCGAACTCGATGTAGTCGATTACCTGATGAAGCCGGTGACCTTTGAACGCTTCTTTAAATCGGTGAATAAGTATTTTCAGGCGGGACACACCGATCCGGTGGAGCTGGAAAACGGGAATGGCGCCTCTGACGATGCCTTCATATATGTAAAGGAAAACAAGCGGATCATCAAGATCTACCTGAAAGAGATCGAATTTATCGAGGGTATGAATGAGTATATCAGGATTCATACCGATAACCGTCGGGTGGTGGTCAAGAGCAGTTTGCAGCTCATTGAACAGAAACTCCCATCCGAACAGTTCATCCGGATCCATAAGTCCTACATCGTAGCCATCCCGAGAATCCGGGCGTTCAACGCCACCACCATTGAGCTGGAGAATGCCAAACTTCGCATCGGGCGGAACTACAAAAACCAGGTGTTCAGCGCACTTCACTACAATCAGGAGGTCTGATAAATGAAAAACAACGTCGCATGGAGTGCCCTGCTTCTGCTGGCAGGAGTCTGCACGCATTACGGTATTGATCCGGCCACGGACAGATCCGATGGTCCCGATCAACAGGTTGGGATTACCATCATTTACGACAACTACCAGTTTGATCCTGCACTGGATCCGGACTGGGGCTTTGCCTGCCTGGTACAATACCAGGGTTACGAATTGCTCTTCGATGCAGGAAGAAAAGCCGGATATTCGTTGTTCCCTGCCTGCCTCCTATGCAGAGGAATTAAGGGCTGCCAATAAACTCCCGGGAATTGTTGAAATGGTAAAGCTGGTCAAAGAGGAACTTGGCATCGAAGTAAAGGCTGTTATCGGTGGCCTTCGCCTGATGCGCGCCTGCGAAGACCGCCTGAGGGAGATATCCGGTGCACTGAAGAATATGGGAGTTCAGCAAATCTGTCCTACGCATTTCACCGGAGATCATTCCATTTCTGTACTGAAAGAAGCATTCGGAGAGGGATTTCTCCCCGGTGGTACCGGACAGAAGATCACCATCATTTAATAGAATGCAAAAGAGGCCGTACCTTTTGATACAGCCTCCTTTGCGGTTAGGCACTTCTTCCTGTTATTACGTGACTTATTCTGCTTTCGTAAGGACTGTAGTCCATCTGTCTCCGTATCCTACGTTCCCTCCTTCCACGGTGATGGTTCCGTCCTCGTTGAACGTAAAGTCACCAAAGATGATATCCCCCCAGGGATCGAGAGTATTGGTGATAAAAAAGCTCCCACATACGTCCTGGATAGTGCCAGGCCAATCACCACTGGGTATCCAACCCACTGTTCCGAAGAAGAAATCATAGGTCCCGAACGAATAATCGGAAATAGTATAAAAACCCTCGTCCTCGGTGGCTGAAATCGTAATGGTATATTCGAATCCCGTCACCGGATCATCAGGAAAGTCGATAAACTGGGCATCGGTCACAGAGGTGTATGTACCCACGATCACGTTGGGATCCGAAGGACATACCACCGCACCCTGGAACCTGAAACCCTGCAGCTGCTCGGCGCTCCCGATCAAATCATTATGAAGGTTATCGTATGTGGCCAGCTGACCGTTCAGCCCGGTGGCCCTGCAATTGAAATGGTAGAAACTTCCGAAGGTTTCATCCACCGCAATCCCGAACAGTGCGGCCAGCTCGTTTCCGTCCACAGAGAAATCGTAGGGAAATTCAGTGATGGTTTCCAGGAGCAGGTAATCTGTTTCACTCTCGCCCCTGTCATATACTCTTTTCACGTAAACTGCGTGGCTTTCCACGTTATTTGCCGGCACATCGAATGTCCCCGTGATAGGGGTCCCCGCAATATCCGCAGAGTTGATATTCATGTTGCCCGGTTCAAAGGTCACGTAAATCCCCCGTGGCACATCGTCAGGGTCGATCAACATGGCTTCCTTGCAGGAAAAGGCAAAAACTCCAAGCAAGACAAAGGTAATAATCTTAAGTATTTTCATCATGGTTCGCTTTTAAATTAATCAATAAAACCGGGATCATTCGTGTCCCAGAAAACCTGACTGGTATGAGGTTTCTGGGCAATGGAAGAGTTCAGGTTCACACATACTGCCGGGTAGTTAAACGTGCGCGGGAACTCTCCCGGATTCTCCAAAAGGGCCGGCTGCATGTTGGAGGGCATTCCGGTTCTTCGGTAAAGATTGTAGACTTCTATCCCGTTCCCGAATAACGCGATATAATATTCTTTGGCGATTACTTCCAGACGCCCGGTTTCCGAGGTGGCAGCATCGTACAGGGAACCTACTTCATTCAGGTAGGCGTCGATCTCCTCCTGTGTGGGGATATACTCTGCCACAGCCACGGCATCACCGAAGGCCATCACATTGCTGATGGATGCTGTAACAGCATCCAGCAGGAGCTGCCGGGGATCCCCGGTGGTGCCGAGTGTCAGTGCAGCTTCGGCCAGCATGAATTTTACATAGCTGTCCAGCATGATCACTTCTGCTCCCGCACCTTCCAGCCCGGATGATGCATTTCCGGGTACTGCCTGGTCCGCATCAAATTCGCCACCAATCGGATACACTCCCCATATGGTCCTGAAACGGGTATCGGGCGGAATTCCGTCGTCATCCAGGTGATCACGGCCCCAGTACCCATCCTCAAGGGTGCACCAGGGCATGTCATCCGGATAATGCTCCGGGCGAACCGTTCCATAACAGGGCAGTTCCTGGAAATCGGTGGATGACTCGGTCACCTGCCTGTAGAAATAGTACCTCAACCTGGGGTCCACCACGTTCTTTTCATCTTTCAGTGTCCACATGTAATAGTTTGACATATAGTCGTTACCACCATTGAGGTAATTATATGTAAACAGAGGATGACGGCTGTCGGGGTCATCCGTATTTCTTCCATAGGGAAAGATCCAGTCCTCGCCGGGATCATCAATCAGATCTCCATCGGCGATCAGTGCATTGATGGCCGAGGTGGCCCCTGTCTCATCCACCAGACGCTTATTCAGCCAGATCTTCAGCTTAAGGGTCTTGGCCAGAGTGGTCCAGGAGGTTACATCTCCATCATAATAGAGATCATAGGATGGGGTGGCAGTTGATTCCTTTGCAAAATCCCCTATGGCTTCGTCAAGCTTGTCCAGTGCCAGGTCGTAAAGGGCTGCATCATCATCGGCTGCCGGATTGAAATTGGTCGCATCGAAGGACTCCGACCACGGAATATCCCCGAAGAAATCCACCAGGGTCACCATGATATACGCCTGGAGGACCTTCGTGATGCCGGCATGAATCCACCACTCCTGCTCTTCATAGACGGGAAGGAAGGTATGGGCATCCATAAGCACCCCTTCATATGCATCACTCCAGCAATAATCGAGGTCCTGTGGATTGTATGCATTTTCATAGGTCCCCCCCCATGGATTCATCATCCGGGTGACCTCCATTCCTATCTTGCTGATGCCATTGTACCGTGTATTGATGTCGTAATTGAAGAAACTTTTCATCTCGATAAGCATGGCATTGAGCGCGTAATCGGGATTCGCATCTTCCAGGGTCACGGCGTCCGGGTCGGACGTGAGATCCAGGTCGAAAAAGTCACAGGCAGTCATCATCCCCACTGATACGAGGATCGCAGCCAGATATATCGCTTTCTTTTTCATGTTACTCTATTTATCTAAAAGGTTATTTTGATACTGCCTCCGTACCGTGTCGAACTGGGACCCGTGATGAAGTCAAATCCCAATCCGTTCCCAACACCCAGGCTCAGCATATCGGTGTCGAAGTTCATGTACTTGGGAAAATTGATGGCTTTGAACCAGATATTCTGCCCCACGAGCGAGATGTCCACTCCCTTGAAAAAGGTCTTGTCCATCCATTTCCTCGGCAGTGAATAGGTCAGGGAGATCTCCCTGAGACGTATGGTGGTGCCGTCAATGACATTTACCTCAGAGGGAGCCTGGGATCCAAAGCAGTTGAAATAGGCGTTGGTTGCCGTTATCTGGATTTCATTGGGAGTTCCATCCGCCTGCACTCCCGGCATCACGAAAGTCTGTAACCTGTCGAAATTGGTATCCTCGGTGATCCCCCGGCCAATGAGGGTATTTACTGTCTCGGAATAAATGTCTCCCCCCTGCCGGTAATCCCACTGCATGTTGAATGATAATCCCCTGTAGGTCAGTCGATTGATCAAACTTGCTTCGAAATCGGGGTGCGGATTGCCTATGATAGTGGGTTCATCCGACTGCAGGAAGTTCCCGTTGCCGTCGATGATATAGTTCCCCTCGTCATCCCGGGCGATCTCATACCCGTACATCACCCCGTAAGGCTGACCGGCAATGGCATAGTTCCCCAGATCGGTGAAGCCATTGATCAACACCCGTTCAAGTCCTGCACCCAGCTCGTCAACGATACTTTCATATTTGGTGAAAATGCCCCTGATCACCCAGTTCAAACGGGTGGTGCGCACGGGCGACAGATACGCTTCTAGTTCTAATCCTCTGTTGGTCATCTGACCGATATTCACATATGTTTGGGTATAGCCCGTGGCAGGATCCAGTTCAGCATCGGTGATCAGGTTCTCTGTCCGTTTGGTGTATACCGTGATATCCGCACCGATCCTGTTCTGGAACATGGCCAGTTCCAGACCCAGTTCCGCCTCAGCATGCAGTTCCGGCTCAAGGTCCGGGTTTCCAAGGAAGTAGGAGACCCCGTTTGTGGGAACCACCGTTCCGGCCCTGGACACAAATCCTCTCGCATTGGTTTGAAGTACGCTTTCCGTTACGTAAAGAGGTGGAAATCCTGCAGAAGTACCATATCCCACCCTGACCTTCACCAGGTCGAATCCAACGTCTTTCATACTCTCGATCATGTTGGAGGGAAGAAAGGAGACCGAGGCACTGGGATAAAACTGGCTCCTGTTCTCTTCTTGAAGGGAGGA
>CAZRZY010000164.1:0-7611 GCA_964604655.1 uncultured Bacteroides sp.
GTCAGGAAATCGGATGACCCGAATGAACGATGGGTCTGGCAGAAACAGATCATGGTATGGGAGAAGAAAGCCACGAATGAGCAGAAGATGGCCGACCTTCTTTATGCCCAAGTGCAGATGAATGAACCGGAGGTCCGGGCAAAGCCTGCGGTGAAAGTGCCGGAAGCCATTGAGCCGGACCGGAAGGTGGGAGACATGACGGTTTACCGGTACGCAGACCCACTTGGAAAATCTGGCCTGAAAGAGGCATCTGCCGGCTCTTCTGCTTTCACTCAAACGAAGGTTCGACCGGTGGTTTCCAGGTTCGAGATCCTGTCATCTTCGCCCTACAATGATCAGAACCCGATACCGATGGATATACCGCTACCCGAAGGTACATTCTATCGGATCCAGCTGGGAGCATTCGGCACGAAAGTGGAACCGGATGTGTTTGGCGGAATGGTGCCCATCACAGGGGAGTGGATCCACGAACGGGAACTTTACAAGTACTATACCGGAAAATTCAGCAGCTATTCAGATGCTTCCAGGGCTCTCTCCAGAGTTCAGTCCCAGGGCTACGAAGATGCTTTTATTGTTGCCTGGTACGGAGGAAAACCTGTTTCCACACAACGGGCAAAACAGCTGGAGTGATGGATTGAAAAAAAACAATTATTTGTGTATATTTGAGCAGATCTGATACCTTCAAATGATGGACAGCAATTTTACCAGCAGGCCACATAAGATTGGTTCAGGAGACAAGGATCATCTGAATGAGGCCATACTGGTGCTCCATAATGATGATATCAACACATTTGATTATGTCATGGATACGTTAATGGAGATTTGTGGTCACTCTATGACCCAGGCAGAACAATGCGCCACCATTACGCATTACAAAGGCAAATGTGAGGTCAGGTCAGGTTCAGTTTCCGAGATGAAGGAGTTGCGATATCAGCTGATCTCCCGTGGACTGAAAGCTTCAGTGGACAACTAGACCATGCCATGACGGTAATCATCATTCTGATCGTTCTGGGAATCCTGCTCTTCGTGATCGAATTCCTCCTGGTGCCGGGCGTAACCATTGCCGGAATCGGCGGACTGGTTCTAACGGTTTTCGGCATATACAAAGCTTTTAGCGACTTTGGTTCCACCGTGGGTATATGGGTGCTTATCGGAACGATTCTGATGAGTGTTTTTGTCATAGCTATTTCGCTGCGGGCCCGGACGTGGAAAAGGTTCATGCTGAATACGAATAGTCAGGGTTCGGTGGATGTGGACCTGACTGAAGAGCAGGTGAAACCCGGTGACCATGGAACCACGCTTACGCGGCTGAACCCCATGGGCAAGATTCTTATCAACAACATGGTAAGGGAAGCCAAGTCCACTGAAGGATATATCGGTGAACATTCGGAAATCGAGATCGTTTCCATTGATGGAACCCGGATCAGTGTCAAACCAATTAAAACAGAATAATCATGGTGGATTTCAATTTTTCATGGATCATTATTGTGGTGGCCAGCATCATTGGCCTCTGGATCATTCTCTAGTTTATCCCGATAGGGCTGTGGTTCACCGCACTGCTTTCGGGGGTCAGAATCTCTCTCCTCCAGCTGATCCTGATGAGGTGGAGGAAAGTACCGCCCAACATTATCGTTCGATCAATGATCGAAGCACACAAGGCAGGTCTCGCTACTATTACACGGGATTCTCTGGAGGCACACTATCTAGCCGGAGGTCATGTGGAGCAGGTGATCCATGCGCTGGTATCGGCCAATAAGGCAAACATTGACTTGCCATTCCAAATGGCTACGGCCATTGATCTTGCCGGCAGGGATGTTTTAGAGGCGGTCCAGATGTCGGTGAATCCCAAGGTGATCAACACCCCGCCAGTGACCGCAGTGGCCAAAGATGGGATTCAGCTCATTGCCAAGGCGAGAGTCACGGTAAGGGCCAGCATTAAACAACTTGTGGGCGGAGCGGGAGAAGAAACAGTTCTTGCCCGTGTTGGCGAGGGGATCGTTTCTTCGATCGGTTCCTCCAAATCGCACAAGCAGGTATTGGAGAATCCTGATTTTATTTCAAGGATTGTACTTGACAAGGGACTGGATGCAGGAACGGCTTTTGAGATCCTCTCCATTGATGTGGCTGATATCGACATCGGAAAGAATATCGGGGCTGTCCTTCAGATGGATCAGGCCAATGCGGATAAGAACATCGCTCAGGCCAAAGCGGAAGAGCGGAGGGCGATGGCAGTTGCCACGGAACAGGAGATGAAGGCGAAAGCACAGGAAGCCAGGGCAAAAGTGATCGAAGCGGAGGTGGAGATCCCACTGGCCATGGCAGAGGCATTTAGAAGCGGAAACCTGGGCATCATGGATTATTACAAACTGAAGAACATCGAGTCGGACACCAACATGCGTGATTCCATTTCGAAGGGCACTCAGCGCTCCTCAGAAAAGAGAGGAGGATCGGATCAGAAGAGAGACGAATAGGCGTCAGTATTTCTTATAGTAACCACCCTGGGGAAAGCCGCCTTTTACCCCTCTTGAAGGGATACCGTCACCATCCGCTTCGCGTGGCATTAGCCACTGTTTCAGGTCGTCAATGGATTGCTCGCTTACCGGGGGCCGGTCGGTCATCAGGAATCCACCGGTCAGATAGGCAAAAGGATACTGGTCCTTGTAGGCAAAAAGATGGTCTTCTGAATGGACCATCAACTCGGAGCCTTCCATGCGGGTGATCTTCAGCTGGGTCGTATGGCCCATCGTTGCAGGAGACAGAGCGTAGGTGACCAGGAAATCTTCTCCCTCTGCCAGCCAGCGGGTCTGGACATTGGGTTCCATCTGCATCCGGATAACGGCGGAGTGTTTCAGTTCGCGGCCTTCCATTAAATACCGCGAGATTTCACTGATGGTAAATCCGAACCAGCCATATTCATCGGTTGCGGTGGAAGAACTGAATTCGAAAAGTGCCGCTCCGGATTCCTCGGAGAGCAATTGAACCGTCAGGTTGAACGGTTCGTCGTGGATAGGATTCCCCTGGATATCGGATAGCATTCCCTGGAAATTCAGGTCGTAGGTGGATTGGCCGAAAATGATCCCGGCTCCCATGAACAATCCTGCTGTGATGATCAGGAAAATCTTCTTAGTTAGGTGCATAGACATCATATTTTACTATAAATGTACAAAATTCCGGTTCAAGCCGGAGTGCCCCGGCTGATTATTCAAATGTTTACCTGCTCCTGCGTTATTCACAATTTGTTAATAAGGTGTGTGAGTGAAATGTGAACAGAGATGATGAAGAACATCTTGACTTGCATGCGGGGATGGTCTATTTTTGATTCTACCGAGTGAGAGATAAAAGGCTGCTCGAAGTTTCGTCCGGTGTAGTGAATCATTCTTCCGGGAATGTCTAGCGAACCGGCCGGCAATCGGGATTCCCCCTGATGCCGGAGATTCATCAGGAGCCAGGCATGGAAAGCGAAACAGAGTTTCCCGTTCCATTCAACAAAGATCCCCAGCTTGGTCGATCTGACAATTGTTGATCCCACAGGCTGAAGAGCCAAAAAGAATCTGAAAGGGTTCCGCTAAGCTTTTCCACTCCGGATTTTTTCCGCCTTCTGGCAGAAAAAAACAGGGGGCCTTGAGGAGCCAGTCCCGGAAATCCTGCTGTTAGGCAGGGTGAACGGACGGCTGCAGGTCCTTGTTCCACGGAACCAGGGCTGAGAGCCAGGGTCCTGTCCGAATGATCCCAAGGGTCATAAGGCAGAGGCCGGCCATAATAACTGTAACTCGGCATTGACCGGTGGCTACGGGCACCGGTGGGTGGGATGGGAACAGACTGCAGAGTTTGTTCCCATTTTGTATTTGTTGGTCCCGAAAAAACTGTGACGGATTCCGGACAAGCCGGATCTATGACTTCGACGGCGGCCTCACCAGGTAGATCAGATATCCGAGCACCAGGCCGATGATGCAGAATCCGATAGCCCATTGAACAAGCACCTCCGAAATCCCCACCAGACTGGCAGGAATAATGACTCCCAGAAGACAGGCCAGGATGGATAGATTGACACTGTACCGGTTCACCCGTGGATAGATCCACATGACCAGGACCAGAAAGCCCAGCGACATGGTCAGTGAGACAAAGAAGAAGGTGGCATCCACGATATCTCTGAGAATCAAAGCCATGAGGACCCCGAGCAGCATGAGGGCCATCAACGTGATTCGCATGGTGAGCCGCAGGTTCTCCTTGGTGGTCAGTCCGGTTTTCTCCAGAAAATCCTGTGTTACGGATGCCGATGCGGTAAACATATAGGTGTCGGCAGAGGAGGATACCGAGGAGTAGATGATCACCACTGACAGCCCCGCCAGTCCCACCGGCAAAAGCCTGCTGAATCCAACGATAAGGGAAGTATCGGGCGGTATATCAGGGATCTCTGCCCGGATGACCAGACCGATCAGTAACAGGATGAACCCGACGATAATGTAAAAGACGGAGGAGAGGAGGATGCTGCGCCGGAAATGCTTTTTGTCTTTGATGGCATACACTCTTTGCCAGAGTTCCGGGGAGGCCATCGGAATGAAGAATCCCGCCAGGAAAAAACTGATGATCTGCATGGCCGGAATATGGAAAAGGTCGCCCACCGCTAGTTGTGGTTTCACATGGGTGGTGATCAGGAGAAAGAGCATAAGGATGAACAACAGAAAGATCCCGATGGTCTGTACGATATCTGTTTTGACCACCGCATCGAATCCCCCGGCAAGCAGGTAAAGAAGGATGATGCCCCCAACGATGATCACCGACACGTTATAGGTAATAGGAGTGTACTCCGATATCAGTTTGGCCCCGGCGGTGAAATTGAGCACCACCCAGCCAAACATGATGGTAATGGTCACCACGGTGGCCAGGTACCCGGCCGCTCTTCCCTTCAGAAAGAAGAAGAAGTCGGGCATGGTATAGAACTTCTCCTTATCGGCCAGTCTCTTCACCTTCACCCCGAAGAAATAGAAGATGAACAGCCCGAATACGGATCCGATGAAGTACCACAGGGCCCCCATACCGTACATATATACCAGAGCAGTGTAGGTAAGGAGGATCGCCGCCCCGATACGGCTGGAGAAGATGGTGGTGGTGCCCTGAATGGCATTCAGTTTTCGTCCTGAAATCAGGAACTCTTCTTTCTCCTGCTTCCTTCCTGCCAGCCCTCCCACAATCAGAATGACCAGGAAATATCCGGCAATAATCAGGTAGTCCAAGGTGGTGAGCATGGTGTTCTGTTTTAGTGGTCGGAATCTTATAGAATTATGTAAATATATCAAATTATTCATAGGTGCTCCGTCCCCCCCAAACCGTCCATCAGCTGCATAGACCCCCTGGAAGTGCGGTTTTGACCTTTTGACCGATGAGTTTTTCCCTGAGTGGACCCTCATCGTCTGTTAAAACCGTTTCCTGGCGGTGTTACGAAGCCCTTTACCTTGTTATTGGGAGTTTACTGCTGAATGAAGGTTGATTGACCTCTGGAAAGGTTCATTGATTGATATAATTGGAAAAAGAGGAGGTTTTCTGCCACCTTCCTGCCGAATAATCTATCTAAATCTGAATCAATGAGAGAAATATGTAGTTTACTACTGTTATGGGTGCTCGGATCCCTTTCACTGATGGGCCAGGCCCGTATGGTAAGCGGAACTGTCACGAGCGCCGAGGACGGTCTTCCGTTACCGGGAGTATCCGTGACCGTTAAGGGAACCTCCATCGGGACCATCACAGGCGGCAGCGGGGAATATGAGGTGGAGGTTCCATCGGGTAGTGATGTGCTGGTATTCCGTTTTGTGGGTTTACTGACCCGGGAAATGGATGTAGGAGGCAGCACCGTTATCGATGTGGTGATGCAGCCCGATCTGTTGGAGCTGGATGAAGTGGTAGTCACCGCCCTGGGTATTTCACGGGAGAAGAAAGCCCTGGGATATTCCGTTTCACAGATCGATGCGGAGGACATCCAGCAGAATCCTGAAAATGACATCGGAAGGGTATTAAGCGGAAAGGCGGCAGGTGTCAGGGTTACGGCTACCAGCGGGGTATCCGGTAGCGGTACGAATATCACCATCAGGGGATACTCCTCCATCAAAGGCAACAACCAGCCCCTGTTTATTGTAGACGGGGTCCGGTTTTCGGGATCCACCGAGTCCGGGACTGACAACGAGCAGGGTTTTCTCGAAGGCAACCAGGGTACCTCGAGCCGCTTTCTGGATATCGATCCCAGCAGCGTAGAGAACATCTCTGTTTTAAAGGGCCTCAGTGCGACCACCATTTATGGGGCCGAAGGACGAAACGGAGTGATCATCATTACCACAAAGAACGGGGCTGACGCCGGAGGAAAGTCCGAGATCGTACTTAACCAGTCTGTTTTCCTGAACAGGGTGAACCTGCCCGTATTCCAGAATTCATATGGAAACGGCTTCCAGCAGCAGAACGGTTTCTTTTTCAGCAACTGGGGTGCAGCTTTCACCGATCCCTATACCGTAGTCGACCACCCCTATTCCAATTTTGCAGATCCGGCCCTGCTGGAGGCTTTTCCGGAGTACCAGGGTGCGGAATATACATTGAAGCCCTATGACAATGTAACGGAGTTCTTCCGGACAGGAATCGCCTCCAATACCTCCCTGAGCATGAGGGGTGGTAATGAGAACTCCAGTTTCAGTGCCAATGTGAGTTACCTGGACGATAAGGGTTTCCTGCCCAACAATGAACTCCACAAATTCAACGTGGGTGTGGGCGGCCGGACTCAGATCACCAAGCGACTGAGCTTCAACGGAACCATGAATTTCGTGAAGACCGATATGGAGACACCTCCCATTTCATACGGGGATGGAAGTGGTATCGGAGGCGGCAGTGGCATCTCGGTTTTTGCCGATGTACTCTATACCCCTCGCTCGGTGGACCTGATGGGATTGCCTTATGAAAATCCGATCGACCACAGTTCGGTCTACTATCGGGTGGCCAATGATATCCAGAATCCCAGGTGGACCACCAAATATGCCAAACAGGTGGACGATGTCAACCGGCTTTACGGTACGGGCAACCTGAAATACGATTTCATGGACAATTTGAATCTGACTTACCGGTACGGGGTAGACCATTATGCGGAGATCCAGCAATATCAGCTAAACAAGGGCTCCGTGCAGAATGACAATTACCTGAATGGTCTGTATCGGACCAGGAACATTATGAGCACTATCTGGGACCAGAGCGTTTTGCTGACTTTTCAACAGGATCTTGGAGAGAAGGTCACGCTCGACCTGCTTCTGGGCGGTTCATCCGTGAGACAGAAATATACCACCGACGGGATGGAAAGTACCAATCAGCTGGTTTTCGGTCTCATGAACCACAGTAATTTCAGTGACCATAGTACGGTGAACAGTTTCAGCCTCTACAACCTGCAGTCGAACTCGGTATCCAATACTCTGGGGGCGTTCGGACAGGCCACTGTGAGCTATAACGACTATGTTTACCTGAATCTGAGCGCCAGGAACGACTGGTTCTCCTCCCTTCAAGAAGAGAACAGGAGCCAGTTTTATCCCAGTGCCTCGGTCTCCATCACCTTGCAGATCTTCTGCGAATGGGCCTCCCCCAGAG
>CAZRZY010000165.1:0-4850 GCA_964604655.1 uncultured Bacteroides sp.
TGTTTTGGACTAAATCAGCTATTTCAAAGAACATTTTTAAAGTCGTAAAGTAGAAGTATATAAAAAATTTAGTATTATTGTTCGTCATTTTACGAAAAACGAATTATTATTAAACTCTAAGCAATGGAAATAAAAGTACTGGGCACAGGATGCCCCAAATGCAAGCAGCTTGAGAAAGCTGTTACCGATACACTGGCGGAGCTTGATTTGATGGCTGATGTCAATAAAGAAGAAGACATCATGAGGATCATGGAGTATGGGATCATGCATACACCCGGACTGGTAATCGACGGGAAAGTGGTCTTTTCAGGCCGTGTTCCATCCTCCAATGAACTGAAACAGATCCTCCTTAAAAACAAATAAGACCATGAAAACTTTGAAATTTATTTCCGCAGCTATTTTGGCCCTGAGCCTGAATTTTTCCTGTACGGCCCAACCGGATAACAATCCCGGTAATACGGCACTTTCACTGGCAAAAGACATTGAGGTTTATTACTTCCATTACGCAAGGAGATGTGTCACCTGTCAGGCCGTGGAAACAGTGTCTGGTGAAGCAGTAAAGGAGCTTTATGGAGACAGGATTCCTTTTTTTGAACTCAACCTGGATGAGGTGGAAGGTAAAGATAAGGCGAAAGAACTGGGCATTAGCGGACAGGCCCTGCTCATCGTTGCGGGAGACAAAAAGATTAATATTACCAACCAAGGTTTCATGCATGCCCGAAACAATCCTGAAAAACTGAAGCAGATCATTTCGGATCACATTACCCCGATGCTGTAAACGAGCCGGACCGTATGGAAGAATTTCTCAGTAATCTGGCAGGTAACAGTTCGGTTCCGGTATTCACAGCTGCAATGCTGGGTCTCCTTACTGCCATCAGTCCGTGTCCGATGGCAACCAATATCACAGCCATCGGATACCTGAGCAAGGATGTGGTGAACAGACGGGTGGTTTTCCTGAATGGTATCGTGTATACTCTTGGAAGAGCTGTATCCTATACCTTACTGGCCTTCATTCTCTTTCTGGGAGCCGATCAGTTTAAAATTTCGGGATGGTTTCAGCAGTACGGAGAACGGATCATCGGGCCGCTTTTGATTGTGATCGGCTTCCTGATGCTTGATGTGATCAAGATCAATTTTCCGGGCTTTTCGGGACTCAAAGACCGTGTTCAGAAGAGAGGCATGCGGGGGTATCTGGACATGCTGTTGCTTGGGATCGTCTTTGCGCTGGCGTTCTGCCCGTACAGCGGAGTGCTTTACTTCGGAATGCTGGTCCCCATGACCATCAGCAGTGCATCAGGACTGTACCTGCCTGCTGTATTTGCCGTGGCCACCGGAATTCCGGTCATCATCTTCGCCTGGCTGCTGGCTTACACGGTTTCAGGAGTGGGTAATCTCTATAACCGTATGAAAACTTTTGAGATATGGTTCCGAAGGGTGATCTCAATCGTTTTTATTGGCGTGGGTGTGTACTATGTAGTGATTATTTATTTTTAAAAATTTTATATCAATTGTTCGTTATTTTACGAACTGTCATATGTTGTCATATGTTTTACGAACTATCATAATCGCAACAAATCGATGGAATGGAAAAAAGAAATTAAGATACTCTTCTGGATAAGCGCAGTTTTCCTGGCAGCCTTTTTTATGCCCCTTGACCACAACCGGTTCAGGGAAGCGGTCATGGCCATGCTGGACCTCACCCGCTGGTACGCCAGGGAACATGTGATTCTCTGCCTGTTGCCTGCATTCTTTATCGCGGGGGTCATCTCGGTGTTTGTGAGCCAGGGAGCGGTGATGAAGTACTTCGGTGCACAGGCGAAAAAATGGCTCTCCTACACGGTGGCATCCGTCTCCGGAACCATTCTGGCGGTGTGCAGCTGCACGATCCTTCCCTTGTTCTCCAGCATCCACAAAAGAGGTGCAGGACTCGGACCCGCCATTGCATTCCTGTACAGCGGTCCGGCCATCAATATCCTGGCCATCATCCTCACCGCCCGTATCCTGGGATTTGAAATGGGGGTCGCCAGGATCATCGGGGCCGTGATCTTCGCTATCGTCATTGGTTCAATTATGTCCATCATATACAGGAAAGAAGAGAAAGTGAAGAAGGAAGAGCAGATGAATTTCACCGCAATTCCTGAGAAAAGACCAATGTGGCAGACCGCCTTTCATTTTTTTATTCTGGTCTTCATCCTGGTCATTGCCAACTGGGGAGCCCCTGGCGAAGGGGTCACCGAGGGAGGCTGGTACTGGATCTGGTCGAACAAATGGATCATCACGTCGGTTTTTGCCGTATTGCTGTCGTTTTCACTGGTGCTGATCCTGAAGCTGAAATGGCAGTATGTTTCCGTTGTAACGGTGATTACTGCTGTCAGCGCCCTGATTAGTCCTTCCCCCATGATCCCGATGATCGTTGGAATGGCCGGACTTGCGGTGATTACATTAATGGATAAAAAAGATCCCGAGAACAGGGAATGGACCCTTTCTTCCTGGGATTTTACCAAACAGATCATGCCGTTGCTTGCCATAGGGGTGTTGATCGCCGGATTTCTGCTGGGATCCACACACGACGATACGGTCATGGCAGGGATCATTCCCAATGAATGGGTGGCCAGGCTGGTTGGTGGCAATTCTGTATTTGCTAATTTCTTTGCTTCCATCGTAGGCGCATTCATGTATTTCGCCACTCTGACAGAGGTCCCTATATTACAAGGGCTGATCGCTGCAGGAATGGGTAAGGGACCTGCACTGGCCCTGCTGCTGGCTGGTCCGTCCCTCTCTTTGCCTAACATGCTGGTGATCAGGGGTGTGATCGGGACTCAAAAAACTTTAGTATATGTGGTGTTGGTAATTGTGATGGCCACGATTAGCGGACTGGTATACGGAATGATATAACCATGACATACAGAATTATATGATCAACGAAATAAAAATACTGTGTCCAGCAAGGAAATGCGGCAAATGCCGCAGAATGGTCGCTCAAGTGGAGGAGGCCACCCGGGATGCTGAACCGGTAACCATGGTCATAGAAGATAAATTGAGCGAGATTCTTAAGTACCCCACATGGATCCTTCCCACCCTGGTCATCAACGGGAAAGTAATAGCAAGAGGTTATGTGCCTTCTGTAGAAAAAATAAAGGAGGGCTTAAAGGCATTTCTGTTTTTAGTTGTGGTCATGTTCTCCGGTTGTATGAGCGGGTCCGGAGAAACTTCTGAAAAGGAACACAGTTATAAAGTCACGTTTATAGAACTCGGTTCCGTGAGATGCATTCCCTGTCAGCAAATGCAGCCCATCATGAAATCCATTGAAGAAACATACGGAGATCAGGTCAAAGTGGTCTTTCATGATGTCTGGACCCCGGAAGGGAGCCCCTTTGCCGACCAATACAACATCCAGGCAATTCCCACCCAGGTTTTTCTGGATGAAAAGGGTGAAGAATACTTCAGGCATCAGG
This sequence comes from uncultured Bacteroides sp., assembly GCA_964604655.1. Taxonomy (GTDB): domain Bacteria; phylum Bacteroidota; class Bacteroidia; order Bacteroidales. The sequence continues at coordinate 3,456 of CAZRZY010000165.1, forward strand.
GATTCTTTCCTGAAGAAGAGTTGGTCAAAATCCTGAATCAGAAAGGAGTGAAATGAGATGACATCATTAAGGTATCCGGCATATCGGAACCTGAGTGCTTTAATGCTCCTGCTGGCAGGAACATTTCCGGTTAACCTGTCCGGCCAGGGATCTTCCGGTTTCAGCTGGACCTTTGACGGATCCCTGAGATACCGCTTTGAAAGATGGGAACATATGAATGCTCTGTATTATGGCGACAATCCTGCTCTGGGTACCCCTACAGACCATATTCTTCTTCAAAGGATCATCGCAGGACCCACCTTCCGGTTCGGGGAGAAAGTCAGCCTGTCACTTCATATGCAGGATTCCAGGGCTTTTGGATGGTCCCTTGCTCATCGAAAGGAACCCGATGCCTTTAAAAAGCATCCTTCAGCAAGCATGGAACCCTATTACATCATGAATCCCCAGGAAGAGTTTTTGGAACTGTATGATGCCTGCCTTGTTATGGAGGACATTTTTAACCTGATCACCATGAAGGCAGGAAGGCAAAAAATTGCTTTCGGGGATTACAGGGTTTTCGGGCCCGGAAGCTGGGGGAATACCGGCAGGTGGACCTGGGATGCGTTAAGGGTCATCCTGGAAGGACCATCCTATCAATTGAATATCTGGTATGGCGGGACAAAGATCAACGATCCCCTGAAGACCCATCTTCCGTTTACACATACCGAGTTTAACGGCGGCGGCCTGCATTTTCAATGGCAGACCGGGACCTCTCCGGGGATTAGTATCTATGCAGCCCACAAAAATCAGGGCAGTGCCGACAACATCAAAGACCAAAGAATCGATAGGAACTGGGCCGGATTCAGGTTCTTCCAGCCCGAACAGTCAGACCTGCAGTATGAAGCCTCCTGGACCCGGCAGTTTGGAAAAGAGAATAATGTAGGGCTGAATGCTTCGGGACTGTTCCTTCTGGCCGGGTACAGGTTCAGTCGGTCGCCCTGGAAACCTGTTCTCAGCCTGAGGTATACCCGGGCGAGCGGGGATCATCCCGAAACTGTGGAGAATGAACTTTTCGATCCTGTTTTCGGTGCCGCGGACCGGTATTACGGATGGATGAACCTGGCTCGCTGGCGCAACCTTGACGACCGGGAGATCATGCTGGAGCTGTTCCCGCTAGGGGGAATGAGAATAGAGTTGAAATACAATCAGTTCAGGATACCCGAACCTACGGGTCAGCTATTTATCGGCAGCGTGAACCTGCCCCCGGGAAAAAACCACCTGGGGGATGAGTTGGATCTTTATGCAACCTACGACCTCAATGAAACCTGGAAATTTGCTGCTTTGCTGGGATTTTTTATACAGAAGGATGGAGTAATCAGCGGAGAAGATCCGGTAAATGCAATCATGATCGGTTTT
>CAZRZY010000165.1:4950-7508 GCA_964604655.1 uncultured Bacteroides sp.
GAAGGATGGAGTAATCAGCGGAGAAGATCCGGTAAATGCAATCATGATCGGTTTTCAGACCCTTTACACATTTAATCTGTTTAAACCTCACCACAAAAAAAATATATCCATATGAAATCAAGAGCCCTGTTTTCAATAGCCTTAATGATCCTGCTCGGTGCGGCGGTGATCATTGCCCTTGCCCTGAAACCGGGACCGGCAGGTTTTCCCTTTGAGGTTTCAGAAGATGAACACATTTCTGCGCTTGGTGTGTGTCCTCCTTTTTACCTTCTTACCCAGGAGGGAGACACCATTAATCCTTTTACAGGTAAGAATACGGACAAACCCTATTCCCCGAAACAGACCTGCGGCAGATGCCACGATTACGCGTTGATCACCCAGGGGTTTCATTTTCAGCAGGGAAAAGATGAAGCCGCCCTGGACGGGCAGGAAGAAAGGATGCAGTGGGTCTCCTCTCCCGGAAACTACGGAGGGCCCTGGTGTTCGCCGGCCCCGCTTTACAGGTATCTTTCCGACAAGGACAATGCACTTGAAGTATCGGTCGATATGACCTCTTTCGATTTCGTGGTTTCCTGCGGCGTTTGCCACCCGGGTGGAGGATCGCTGGAATACGACAGGGAGGGACTGCGGTACGACAGTGTGATGAATGATCCGGGATCGGGACTGGTCAATGGAGGGGCCAATGAGTTTGACGGAGATTATTACAAGGCAAAATGGGGCGAATCCGGAGTGATTGAAGCCGATTGCTATATCTGCCATTTACCTGGTTATGACAACAAGGAAAGGGTACGGAATATTCAGAACATGAATTTTCAATGGGCGGCCACGGCGGCATCCGGCCTTGCTGAAATCAGCGGGTCTGTTGCATCGAATGAGCCCGTATCACTCACCTATGATAAATCCAGGTTTAACGCGGACGGAACGCTCGAACCCCATATCGTCAGGGAGCCGCGTACCGAAGCCTGCCTGTTCTGTCATGCCAAACCAGGGTATAAGAAGAGAGGGGCCAATTTCCGGTCGAGGACCGATGTGCATCTGCAGGCAGGCTTACAATGTGTGGACTGCCATCCGGCGGGCAGGTCCGCCACGCATGACCTGATCCGGGGCAGGGAAGTCCATCAGTTCGCAAAGGGAGATGATCCCGGCGGGCACGTGAGGGATGACCTCGACAATACCATGAGAACCTGTGCCGATTGCCACGACAATGGCTATCTGGGTGCTCCGCTGGCTAAACACAAATGGCTGCCGCCGCTGCATATGGATAAGATCGCCTGCCAGACCTGCCATATCCCGGAGCGAACCGTGAAATCGGCCCACTTTGTGGCCAGCGATGTATTCAATCCCGGAACGAAGATCCCGACCAAGGGCAAGCACCTGTGGACCTTCTACGATCCGGAAATGAATTACTGGAACCATTACGGCGACCTGGAGATGATGGGTTATGACGACAAGCCCACGTATACATTCAGACCAGAATTGGTCAAATATAAGGGAATGATCTATCCGGCAAACCGGGTCCATACCACCTGGCCGGCCATTCAAACGGAGGGAAAAGCGGGATTGATGCAACCGCGAATGGGAGATATTTACAAAATGTGGACGGCACATTTTGAAAATCCGGAAAAGTACCCCGACCTGGCACTGATCAGGGATGATAATGCAGATGAAGTAATTGAGATCAACAGGCCTGAAGAGATCGATGCCCTGATCGCTTCGGTGAGTACAAAGCTTAAGGAAATCAGTTACCCGATGGAAAATAAAAAGGTGGTCTGGGTAATGAACGACAGGATCTATTCATCCGGCACCGAATATACCCTAATCCCAAAGGAATCCTGGGAAGCTTCCCCTTACGGCAATGTCCACACCTATAATCACGATATTTTTCCGGCAAAGAGTGCACTGGGTGTGAACGGATGTGCCGACTGCCACAGCTACCAGTCAGGTTTCTTTACCTCCCCGGTCCTGAACTATCCTTTCGATGAATCCGCCAGGCCGCAAACGGAAGCCCGGTTTGCCTCCCTGGGCTTTTCCGCTGCCCAGGTTCACTCGGGCATTCTCAGGGAATCTTACCTGAAACCATTGTTATACGTATTGATCCTCTTATTCGCCGTATTGCTCCTGGTTGCCGCCGTGCAGCTTGGATTAAGGGAGCGGGTTCCCGGCAAATGGCTCAATGGCGCCGGAGCGCTGATCCTGGGAGGTGCCCTGGTTATTCTCGGACGCATTCTTTTCGACCCCAGCCTGTCCACTTACATGCTCCCGTCCAGGCTCCAGATGGATGCCAACCATTTCATGACCGGCATTCTCATCATCCTGGCAGGGATCATTCTGCTGTTTTTCAATGCGCCTTCCGGAACAAAGGAAGCGGGAAATCAACGTGTGACTGAAAGCGGGTTGAATAAATACATGCTTGCATCCATTTTCATTTCGGGCATTGCAGGATTCGGGATGCTGGTGATCAGTCACTGGATCGTTTATACGCTTTTTGATATGGGGCTTTTCCTCACATTGACGGGAAGTGTCATGAAACTCGCCGGAATGGCCTTTCCACGGCTTCA
>CAZRZY010000166.1:0-7364 GCA_964604655.1 uncultured Bacteroides sp.
AGAACTATTTCAGGATGTACCATAAGCTGGCCGGGATGACCGGTACCGCCGAAACCGAGGCGGGCGAATTCTGGGATATCTACAAGCTGGACGTGATGGTGATCCCCACCAACAAGCCGATTGTCCGGGACGACAGGCAGGATCTGGTTTATAAGACCAGGAGAGAGAAATACAATGCGGTGATCGACGAGCTGGTGAGACTCAACAAAGAGGGCCGGCCGGCCCTGGTGGGAACCACTACCGTGGAGGTATCGGAACTGCTTTCCAAGATGCTTAATATCCGTAAAATCAATCACAATGTGTTGAATGCCAAGCTCCACCAGCGGGAGGCCGATGTGGTTGCCCAGGCGGGAAAGCCAGGGACGGTAACGATTGCTACCAATATGGCAGGCCGAGGCACCGACATCAAACTTACCAGCACGGTAAGGGAAGCGGGTGGTCTGGCCATTATCGGGACCGAAAGGCATGAATCGAGACGGGTCGACCGCCAGCTGCGCGGACGTGCCGGCCGGCAGGGGGATCCGGGATCCTCTCAGTTCTATGTCTCCCTGGAGGATGACCTGATGAGGCTCTTCGGATCTGAACGCATATCAGGGATGATGGACCGGCTGGGACTGAAAGAAGGGGAGGTGATCCAGCACTCCATGATCACCAAATCCATCGAAAGGGCCCAGAAAAAGGTGGAGGAGAACAACTTCGGCATACGTAAGAATCTCCTGGAGTATGACGATGTCATGAACTCGCAGCGGGAGGTGATCTACAAGAGGCGCAAGCATGCACTTTTCGGGGAACGTCTGGGGCTGGATATCGCCAACATGATGTACGATGTGACGGAAAGCATTGTTCAGAACTTCCATCTGAATGTGGATTTCGACGGCTTCAAACTGGAACTTATCCGGGTGATGTCGATCGAATCTCCGGTGTCGGAGGAGGAATTCAAGAAGATGAACAGCGAAGATCTCATCGACCGGATATACGAGATCCTGCTGGACACTTACAAACGGAAACAGCAGAGCATCTCCGAGCAGGCCATGCCGGTGATCAATCAGGTATGGGAGCATCAGAGAGAGGTCTATGAGAACATCGTGGTTCCCGTCTCCGACGGCACAAAGGTGTTCCAGGTGCTGGCCAATCTGGAAAAATGCCATCTGTCGGAAGGGAAGGAACTGGTAAGGTCCTACGAAAAGAGTATTATCCTGGCCACCATCGACCAGTCGTGGCAGGAACACCTGCGCGAGCTGGACGACCTCCGGCAGTCGGTTCGAAATGCCCAGTACGAGCAAAAAGATCCTTTGCTGATCTACAAGTTTGAGGCCTTTGAGCTATTTACAGCTATGATCGATAAGATCAACCGGGACGTGGTCTCGACACTGATGAAAGCACATATCCCGCTGCGGGATCCGGCCAGCGTGAAAAAAGCAGAGGCACCGAAAAGAATGGATCTGAGCAAGTTTGAGGCCAATAAGGACGATATGCCCAGGTACAACGACCCTTCAGGGGGAGGCAGGGGTAAGGATGGACGCACCCGGGCCCAGCAACCGGTGCGGGTCGAGAAAAAGGTGGGCAGAAACGATCCCTGCCCCTGCGGAAGTGGAAAGAAGTACAAGAACTGTCACGGACGTCCCGGAGCCTCCGCCTGATTCATACCAGCTCGGAGTGCAGCCGGCTGATCTCCCCGTACAGTCTTTCGGTGACCGGGATCAGCGGGAGCCGTAATACATTTTCGATCCAGCCCCGGATCTCCATGGCCGCTTTGACACCGGCGGGATTCCCCTCTCTGAAAATCGCTTTCATCATGGGGTACAGCCGGTAATGCAACTCGCGCGATTTTTCAACTACCCCGTCCAGTGCTGCAGCCACCATGGTTGACGTCATGGCCGGGTAGGCATTACCGATGACGCTCACCAGTCCCTCCCCTCCGCAGGCGATCAGGGGAAGAGAAATGGCATCATCGCCGGAGACCAAAGAAAAGCCTTCCGGCCTGTCCCGCAGGATCTCCGTGACCTGGTCCAGATCTCCCGATGCTTCTTTGATGGATACGATTCTACCGGGAAAATCGTGAGCGAGCCTGAGGGTGGTCTCTGCTGCTATATTGGATCCGGTTCTTCCGGGAACATTATAGAGCATCAGGGGAATTTCGGAAACGGCTGCAATGGCGCTAAAATGCTGATATAAACCTTCCTGGGAAGGCTTATTATAATAGGGAGCTACGGTCAGCAGCCCATCCACCCCGCTGGTGTCCATATTTCGGATCCCTTCCACTACCCCTCTGGTATCATTGCCCCCGGCGCCTGCGATGACCGGAATGCGGCTCCCGCAGGACTTCACCACTTCCGCGATCACCTCCGTCTTCTCCCTGGATGACAGGGTAGGGGTTTCTGCAGTGGTTCCCAGCACCACCAGGTAACTGATCCCGTTGCGGATCAACCGGTCGGCATGTTGGCCCAGTTTCCCGTAGTCCACTTCTCCTTCCTGATTGAACGGGGTGATCATTGCCACACCGGTTCCGGTGAAATAGATCGATTTACTCATTGAATTCGATTAGTTTGAGGGGTTCAACATTGCCACGTAGTGTTTGATCTGGTCAGCCAGGTAACGGGTATCGCGGACATCGGTTAGCTTGATCATCAAGTCGTAATCATTCTCCATTTCCGTATAGGCGCCGATCTTGAATTTGGCAGCGGATAACTGGACCAGGAACTGCAATTCCAGAAATTCCTGGGAGGTGAAATCGACCAGCATGTCCGGTTGGAGGGAGAAATATTTTTCAGCCGTCTCCCCCGATGGTTTTCGGTACCAGTTAAGATCTTTGCGGGTGATAAACTCAAAATGCTCCCTGAAAAGCATCTCATCCGGGATCTCTTTTTGAGGAACATATCCGAAGGCATGGCATTCGATCCCTTTCTGGGAAATAAACTGGGAGAATTCCCGGATGTCCTGAAAGGTGTCGGGTCGTCCGGCATCAAACAGGATCACCACCCTGGTGGCGGTATGGAAGTTTTGCACGCGCACCTGTCGTTGCATGCGCTTCCTCTTTTTCCTGAGGACTCTTCTGCCGATATGCTCCATTACTCCGGCCATGCTGAACAAAGTTACAATTAAATCAGTACCGGCTAGGAGATCATTTCACGGAATTCCTGTTCCGTAAGGATAGGGATCTCCAGTTTTTTAGCTTTCTCATACTTGCTGGGTCCCATTTGGTCACCTGCCAGTAAAAAATCGGTGCGGGAACTGATCGATCCGGTATTCTTACCTCCGTTCTGTTCGATCAGTTGCTTCAGTTCGTCCCTGGAATAATGTTCAAACACCCCGGAGATCACAAAACTTTTCCCCTCCAGCTTCCGGCTCGCTGGCTGCACCTCCGTATCCCTGGAAAACCGGAGCCCGTATGTTCTCAGTCGCTCCACCATTTGTCGCTGAACGGGATCGGAAAAATAGTCCGCCACGGATGTGGCAATCCGCTCCCCGATCTCTTCCACCGACATCAATTCCTCAGGACCGGCAGCCGTCAGCTGATCCAGGTCCGGAAAAGCTTCGGTCAGTTTGCGGGCGACCGTCTCACCCACATACCGGATCCCCAGGGCATAAAGCACTCTCGGATAGGGAACGTTCCTGCTGGCTTCGATGCTTTTCAGCAGGTTGTTTGCGCTTTTTTCCCCGAATCGCTCCAGCTGAACCAACGAATCGAATGGAAGGGTGTAGAGGTCCGCTGCATCCCGGATCAATTCCCTGGAGAAAAGTAAATCAATGGTGGCCTCCGCTGCATTAATGTCCATGGCTCTCCTGCTGATAAAATGGACGATCTTTCCTTTGATCTGCGGGGGACATCCCGTCACATTCGGACAGTAGTGAGCAGCCTCGTCATCCTTTCGGGCCAGGGGTGTGCCACATTCCGGACAATGAGAGATGAACTTAACCGGATGGCTTTCATTCTCTCTATTTTCGAAAGAGACACCAACGATTTTGGGGATAATCTCCCCACCCTTCTCCACGAATACATCGTCACCGATCCTCAAATCCAGTAACTGGATCTGGTCGGCATTGTGCAGGGTGGCCCGCTTGACCGTGGTGCCTGCCAGGGGTACCGGCTGAAGGTTGGCCACCGGTGTGACGGCTCCGGTCCGGCCCACCTGATAATCGATACTGAGCAGGCGGGTAACGGCCTGCTCGGCCTTAAATTTATAGGAGATGGCCCACCGCGGGGTCTTGGCGGTGAATCCCAATTGTCGCTGCTGTCTCACCGCGTCGACTTTGATCACCACGCCGTCGATCTCAAATGGCAATTTCTTCCGGGCCGTTTCCCACTGATCGATGTAGTGAAATACCTCTTCGAGCCTCTCTGCCCTCCGGTTGAATTCCGGAACCTTGAATCCCCATTCGGCAGCCTTTATAAGACTATCAAACTGGCTTTCAAAGAGACCCAGCTCGCCGGGAATGTAGTAAACCAGACAATCGAGGGGCCGTTTGGCCACCTGGGAAGAGTTTTGCATTTTTAACGTGCCGGAGGCTGCATTACGGGGATTGGCAAACGGGGCTTCCCCCTGTTCCTCCCGCTCTCTGTTCATTTTCTTAAATCCTTCCAGAGGAAGGATCACCTCTCCCCTGATCTCGAACTGCTGGGGGAAGTCACGCCCGATTAACCGAAGGGGCACACTTCTCACTGTACGGATGTTCCTGGTCACATCATCCCCGCTGGTGCCATCTCCCCGGGTGAGCGCCCTGAACAGAGCGCCGTTTCGATAGGTCAGCGAGACTGCCACGCCGTCGTATTTCAGTTCACACATATAGGTTGCTCCGGGTCCGACCGCTTTCTGCACCCTTTTGTCGAATTCGGCCACTTCCTCCCTGCTGTATGTATTCCCCAGCGATAACATGGGATACTGATGGGGAAACGATTCAAAATCGCGCATGAGGTCGCTTCCTACCCGCTGGGTGGGTGAATTTTCATCCTCAAACTGTGGAAACGACTCTTCCAGTTTTTTCAATTCGGAGAGTAACTGGTCAAATTCGAAATCCGAAATGGATGGATCCGAAAGAACATAGTAGCGGTAATTATGCCGGTGAAGGATCTCCCTGAGCTGTTCAATCCGTTCCCTGGCCTGCTCTGGAGTCATACAGGTAAGGTTTGGGACAAAAGTAAAAAATATTTCTCCTTTTGCTTTTATTGCATACTTTTGGCATGTCTCACCCTCATTGAAAAATGTTCCGGATCACCAGATACCTGTCACCTGTCCTGCTGCTGGTTACCCTGTGGAATGCAGGATCGGTGCTGGGGCAGCTCCAGCAACCGGGTAAGCTGCTGCTGGACCCGGGCCACCTGAAGGCTGCAGAGGTCGTGTATCTGCTTCCTCCTGTGGATCCGCTTCAGGTGGAAGCGGCCATGGCTCAAAACAGGGGGGGGGGACGAAAATCTTTCCAGTTTGCACTGGAGCGGCCGGTCACCCTGAACCCGGAGAGCCATGGTGCCTGGACCGATCAGGAAGACCTCCGGATCTGGACCGTCCATCTGATCTCTCCCGGCGCCAGGTCCCTGGGTCTGGTGTTGCATCCTTTCAGGCTCCGGTCCGGAGTGAATCTGTTCGTGTATACCCCGGACAGGGAAGTTGTCAGAGGAGCATTCACCTCCCGGAACAATAAACCTTCCGGTATTTTGCCGGTGGGACACCTCCCTGGAGAGGAGCTCATACTGGAGATGCAGGTACCTGCTGAATTCGAGGGGTATGGAGAGCTTCAGATGGAAATGGTCTCCCACGCCTTTCTTGATCCCGCCGACCGTTCTGTTGTAACGGATTGCGGTCCCGGTGAATTTGGCTGTTCTCATCCCTGCGAGATCGATATCAACTGCCAGGAGGGAGCGGACTGGCAGATGGAGAAAAGGTCGGTGGTGAGGATCTTCACCACCCGGCAATATTGTACCGGGGTGCTGGTCAACAATACCGCCTACGACGGGACCCCCTATATCCTGACCGCAGAACATTGCATCAACCGGAAGTATTATGCCGACCGTTCGGTCTTCCTTTTCAATTATGAAAGTCCGGAGTGCTTTGGCGGGGACGGCAGACTGGACATGTCTGTTGCCGGCTGTGACAGCATCGCCATCGGGGACAGTCTTGATTTCAGCCTGCTCCGGCTATCAGTGACGCCACCCGACAGCTTCGGGATCTATTACGCAGGTTGGAACCGGTCCGATTTCCAGTCCTCCGGGACAGCCACTATCCATCATCCGTGGGGAGACGTGAAAAAGATATCGTTCGATACAGAGATTCCGTCCATGCCTGCCCGGCAGGGTGATGTACCCTATACCGATCTGGAGGACTACCACTATTTCTCCTACTGGTGGATCCGGGAGTGGGATATCGGAACCACGGAAGGGGGATCCTCGGGTTCGCCGCTGTTTAATGATGCCGGAGAGGTGATCGGGGTGCTCAGCGGAGGAATCGCCAGGTGCGGCGATTCCATCGGCTATGATGAAGAAAGCGACCGGGTGCTGTTTAACAAGGTCTTTAATTACGACGACTATTATACCCGGATGCGGTTTGCCTGGGACTTCAACGGGCCGGAAGGACCTTCACTGAAACCGTGGCTCGATCCGCTCCATACGGGGGCCATCTCCTTACCCGGGACCCTGCCTGTGGGTGTCCGGTCCGGTCAGTTCCAGCCGGGCAATCGAAATTTCCGCGTATTTCCAAACCCGGTCCGTGACAGAATTCAACTGATCCCCGGTCGTGTTCTTTCGACATCGGTTTCATGGATGCTGTTCGATCTCTCAGGGAAGGCCAGATACTCCGGAGTGGTCGGTCCGGAGGGAGGTGAACTGGTTTTTTCGTCAGGCCTGGAACAGGGGATCTATCTGCTTCGCCTGGAGGCACCGGCTTTTATTGAACATCATCAACTGTTCGTTCAATAATGAGAAAGTGCTGCTGGCTCCATGTTCCACTAATGTATCTCCTGTTAACCATCACGACCGGTTGTTCGGGGAGCAGGGAGCAAAGAACCGCAGATGCCCCGGTGAATTCGGATGGCTTCATCTCCTGTGCCCGTGGATTCACCGTGGAGGAGGAGAGGGATTTTAAAGTCCTGAAGGTATTCGATCCATGGCAGGACAGCCAGGGGGTCACATTTACCTACGTTCTCGCAGAAGAGGGTGTTCCGATACCGGATTCTCTGTCCAACTATCCAATCATAGCGGTACCGGTAAAAAAGGTGGTGGTCATGTCTACGACGCATCTGGCCTTTATCAGGCATCTGGACAGGGAACATACCATCCGGGGAATTTCCGGAACAGGGTACGTGTACGATCCCCGGGTCAGGAAGGAGATTGAGGAGGGTCCGCTTGGTATGTCACTTCAGTACATGCGAGCCGT
>CAZRZY010000167.1:0-7332 GCA_964604655.1 uncultured Bacteroides sp.
CTCTTGCATCGCTGTCGGAAGGATTGGATATCACCCTGGGCAGGTTGTCGATGATCAGTTCTATGGCAGTGGATGCGATGGCCCTGGCTTTTTCATAATGGGACTTACCCACTGCTCCGAAAAACACTTCCAGACAGTGAGACATGCCGTCCAGAGCCCCGTCCAGGGTGAGTTCAGGAGGTGCGGTGTAGGTCACACTGTAGTCGAAAACCGGTGACTGTGGAACAACAGACTCGTCGACGATGAGCTTCTTCTGATTGGTCTCCGGATTGGTAATGTTGGAGTATTTGGTCAGATGTGCGGCAGAACTGGCGGCACTCTGCACTGCAATATGGGGGAGCATGGTTTTACCATTGGTTTCAAGTGCTTCAGTCACCTTTCCCACACCGAAATAATCTTCGATCTCTCCATCCAGCACATGCATCGCTATGGCAGCTTTCACCGCATCGATGGTGCTTCCCCCGCCAAAACTGATCACTGCATCGGGCCGGTGGGAACCGATGGCCTCCTTCACTTTCATCATGTCACCCACCGGTGCATTGGGCCGGACCGTTCCCTGTAAGAATTCAAAAATTTTTCCGCCCGATTGACCGATGGAGGTCCGGATCGTTTGAAGGTGGTCATCCACTCCCGGAAAACGATCAGCGACCACCAGAAAACTGCTGCCATAAACTGATGCTACCTCCCCGACGCGCTTCAGGCATCCCGGACCATACAGAAATTGCCCCTGTTTGAACTCTTGCAGCAGTTCATCGATTGTGTCTGTATACTTCATAAAACATGGATTTATATTTAATATGGGACAAATTAGTATCTTTAGCCCACACGCGGGGAAGTTTGTGAGATGCAAATACCGTTCAAAGTGTGTACATCAGGAGGCTTCTATGAATGACCGGGCAGGCTTGGTATTATGCCTTCAGAAGATTGAGGAGAAGATAGACTGGAGGCCCAGTGAGGATTGGACCGATTATGATTTCCGTTTGCTGAAAAAGGAGATTCACTCCTGTTCAGGCATATCGATCAGTACTCACACTCTGAAACGGCTTTTTGGGAAGATAAAATACAAAGCCAATTATTCCCCGCAGCACGCCACCAAGGATGCACTGGCAAATTTCATTGGCTTCGATTCATGGGAGGAGTTTCTCAGAAGCTCGGATGAAGAGGTCGAGCAAATTAGCAACGGAAGTAAAAACCCCGGTAATAAGCCGCGGAAGAAGATCCTCATTTCAGACCGGAAAAATCTGGTCCGTCTTATTTCGATTCCAGCGGGAATCATTGCTGTAGCTGCAGTTATTTTCCTCATTTACAACACCAGAACTCCGAACGTACCCTTTTCCCTGGAACATGCGACCGGGACGATCCCGCATACGGTCACCTTCAGGTACGATATTTCAAAAGTCCGGTCAAAACAGATCATGATTGATTTTGATTTTATACATCCCAATCTGGGAGGCGATTTCATCCTGATGGACAAAAATAGGACCCTGCTGAACCACACTTACCAGATCCCCGGCCTATACCACCCCAGGCTGGTGATCAATAACCAGCCCGTCGATTCCGGGCTGGTGGTGGCGCAATCGGATGGTTGGGTGGCCTTTTACCACGGGATGGGAATCAGTGACCGTTTCTGGATGGATAATATGGTACAGAACCCGAAGTATGAATATTTTATGACCCTCCCAAGGTCCGAGCTGTCCAGACTTGGATTCGATACCACGGACATTTACTATACAACCCACCGGAATATCAGGGATTACCAGTTGTCGGCTGACGACTTCCGGTTGGAGGCGAGGTTTAAAAACGGTCCGGAAAACGGCGGGATCAGCTGCTATGACACCCATTTCATCGTGGTCGGGGAGCATTCTGAATCATATGTCTGGATGATGGAGGAAAATTGTCACCAGTTCTGTGAATTAAAATTCGGTGAAAATCATTATGAAGGTGAGACCAGCGACCTCTCCTTTCTTTCGAGAGACCTCACCGAATGGTCACACCTTGTAATGGAGGTCAGGGAAAAAAACGCCTCTGTCTATTTTAACGACGTGAAACTTTACGAGGAAGCCTATACCCGTTCATCGGGTGAGATCAAGGGACTGGAGATCCGTTTCAAGGGGTCGGGAATGATCGATTATCTGCTGCTGACCAGCCCGGAGAATGATACAGTCTATTACCGGTTCGGAAAGTGAGATCCTTCAGCGAATCCGGACTTTCCCCAAAACCATGTAGTGTTCCTGATCCAGAAGGGAATCCGACACACCCAGAAAGACATCCCGCTGCATCTCCCTGGTGCTGGTGTCCTTGAGTTTGATCTTCAGCAGGTAATCTCCACTCTTCGCACCGCCGCCCAGTTCATAAGTGTATCTGGCCCTGTATTCCTGGCCGGGCAGCCATGCGGTATTTCCGGCATCCGGGATCACGATCCGGTATACATCGCCGGGGCCCTCCGGATCAAAGCACAGGACCAGGCTGAAGTCTCTGTATGCAGGTGCCACACCCCGGTTCAGCCAGGTTACTGAAATGGATTGCAGACCGTTTGTCACCTCCCGGGAGAATTCGGCGGAAACCGGGAAATACCAGTATCCGCAACGGTTGAGTAACTGGCCGGTCAGGTCGGGATTCTCCAGGAGGAAATCTTCGGCATATCCGTGATAGCCGATGTAAGTGGCATGCATGGTCTCCATCGCTTTTCGGAATATCCGGGCACCGGACACCCCCAGTCCGGGGATGATTTCCCTGCCGTTCTCCCCGATCCAGTACCCGCTCCGTTTCACACTGCCATAGTGGGACAACTCGAGGATAATGGGTTTTTCAAGGTAAAGCGGATCATAGAAGTGGGGATGACTGATGGTCCATGTGTCCATATACTTCCTGACATACCATCCCACCATGGGGCTGTCGTCGCGAAGGGTTATTCCGTTGGATACCGCATAATCGTAGAGCTGCTGCACCTCCGGTTCTTCCTTGTCATAATAGAGCAGATCGTCGGTGACCACCAGCTGTGAATGCTTGTAGTTTTTCAGGTAGATGTCGATATTTGCCCTGACCTCCTCCACTGTGGGCGGTATTTTGGTGGAAGCGCTGGTATGCCCTTCCCCGTAATCGCCGATACTACCCACATCCACATACCGGACCCAGGGTTTTCCGTCGTATTTTTCCGCGAAAGCACGATGAAAATGATCCAGTTTTTCCAGGAATACCGGATCGTCCCAGTCAGGCGACCAGGCATGTACATCTTCAGTCCCCCTGCTCAGACTGACCAGTCCCTGTGCCCCTGCCTGCCTGACCCAGTAAGGTGTTGCATAGTGTATCCCGTCGACCAGCTGGGCCACTGCCTCCGGGTACCCCCTCCTCTCCTTGCAGCTGATTCGGAATGAGATTCCGTAGCCCATCGGAACATATTTCTCCACGATCTGATCGATCCGGCTCCAGTCGAAATGGCCTTCACGGGGCTCCAGGTAACTCCATGCCAGGCGGATGTATATATGATCCATGCCGGGGAAACTATGGAAAAGGGAGTCATCGCGGATGAGGTATCTTCCGATCCCATTGTCGGGCATATGGTGGTACCACCCTTTCCAGGGATTCTCGAGGACTTTGACCGTATCCCAGTGGGCTTTCAGGTTCAGCTCCACCGTAGCATCACTTCCCGGATTGCACGAAAAAAAACAACCGGTGACAAAGACAGCAACCAAGGGTGCCAGCTTCAAATACCTCATTCTGAGAATCCTTTTTATGCAATTCCGATTCATCTTCTCAGCTTTTCCATATCCAATTCGAAATTGTAATGTAATAATAATCGGGCCTCCGTTTCATTCTGTAAATGTTTTGTCAACGGAATGCAAGGGTTTTGAATTATTCAATCCTCAGCCTGTTCCGTTATGGGACCCTTTTCAAAATCACTCTTTTCGACCCAGGGGGCCTCTACTTTTTCACCCGACATATATCGCTCATAGAACCCGGCTGTTTTATCCTGGTAGGGATAGCTTTCATAAATCTCTCCATTGCCGGACATCCTGAGATCCCCTTCTTCCTCGAGCACTCTGAATAGCGTTCCCTTCAGCTCCGCCTTCATGTCAGTATATGCCGAATCGGCAGCCAGGTTATTTTCACAAAAGGGATCACTTTTCACATGATAGAGCTCCTCTTCCGGCCTTCTGCCAAAGTTCTGCTTCCAGAATTTCACGTTCTCGCCCTGCCGTCGCAGGTCCAGGATCACGGTTTTTGTAGGACTTCCGTCGCAATTCAGGTATCCGGTTTCCGGGTTGCCTGCCGGCCAGCGCCCGGTCTCGAAATTCATCACATACAGATACTCATCCTGCACGATGCCCCGGATGGGGTACCCCCGGTCCTGAGGGCGCCCAACATCATGCCTTTCCTTGCCGAATACCACGAATTCGCGATGGGTCTCCCCTTCCCGGCCTCTCCCTGAAAGTATTGAAGCCAGACTTCTCCCCGGCGTGGGAGACATGGCTGTTTCCTCCCATTTCAAGCCAGCCAGTTCGAGAAAGGTCGGGGCAAAGTCGATAAAACTGACAAAGTCGGACACGGTCCTGCCCGGTTGACTAATTCCTTCCTTCCACATAATCGCCAGCGGCATGTGATTGGACATTTCATACTCCTGACCCTTGATCCTCGGAAAAGGCATGCCGTTATCGGAGGTGACAACAATGAGGGTATTATCGAGCTGTCCGCTCTCCTCCAGCCGGGTCAGCATTTCATCGATATGGCTGTCATAATATTCGATTTCAAAAGCGTAATCAAGCAGGTCGTTTCTGATCACTTCCGTATCGGGCCAGTAATCCGGAATTTCCCCGGCATCCGATGGATCTTTTCCGGCAAGTTGTTTTCCTATGCCATATTGATAGGGCCGGTGCGGCTCCCTGCCTCCGTACCAGAAGAACCAGGGGGAATTCTCAGGCGCATCTTCAAGGAATTTGGAGAAATTTCCGGCATAATCGGTTTCTGAAATGCCTTTTGGAGAATCCAGGGTCATGGACTGGTAAGGCGTTCCGGTGAGTTGCCTCCTTCGGCCGTCGACGGTTCCCGGATCACCCGGGGCCCATCCCTTCCCGGTAAAACCGGTAAAATAACCGTTTGCATCAAGGACCTCCACAAACGAGGCAAACTTTTCGGGAAACAAGGGTACATGGTTACAGGCAGCCTCCAACTGCCATGAATTCCTCCCTGTAAGTATGCAAGAACGGGAAGGAGAGCACTTGGCATTCGGGGTATAACACCGGGTGAACAGGATCCCCTGCTCGGCGATCCGGTCGAATGATGGAGTCTGAATAAAGTCACATCCATAGGCGCTCATATGCGGAAAGGATGCATCATCGGCAATACAGAAGAGGATATTCGGACGGGAAGCCTGACCCTGTTCCGCAGTGTTGCAACCGAAGAATAAAAAGGAAAAGATCCCTGCTAATAATGTGATTCGTACCATTCTCATAAATCTATTTTATCTGGAAGGCTGGATCATATCAATTAAAACAACCCTGCTGCCAGTACATACACGGCGATGAGTCCGATAATCCCCACGGCGATCCCAAGGATGGTCATCGGGAGCAGGTTTCTCCGGATCAGCAGTCCTTCGACCCCCACCAGTCCGACCGTCGCGGTTGCCGCAATGACGTTGTGCACACAGATCATATTCCCGATAGCCCCGCCCACATTGGTCAGCGCCACCGTAATTGTCCTGGAGATCTCCAGCTGTTCCGCCACAGAATACTGGAAAAGAGAAAACAGCATATTGGAGACGGTATTGGAACCTGAAATAAAGGATCCCAGCGCACCAACGAATGAATCGACCATGGGCCATGCATCCCTGAATGTACCGGCCATTGCCTGTGCCAGTACAATGGGCATATTGAGGATACCGTCCGGGTTGTTCCCTGACTGCATCATGATGCGGACCATGGGTACCGCAAACATCAACGCGATAAACGGGCCCTTGATCCTTTTTATGGAATCGGCCCAGGCAGTCCGTACCTGAGCCTTTTTCATCCGGAAAAGCGGAATGCACAGCAGGGCGGCCAGAATAAAGGGGATGATCCCCGGATTATAAAGGGGATCGAAATTCCCATCGATCTCCGTGCCGAAAATATCCGTATACTGAAAGCTAAGTGACTGAACCCAGCTGCCCAGTGGAAGGAATCGTACCCGTGTCAGAATCAGAATCAATGCGATAATCGCATAGGGGCTCCAGGCCTTCATTATAGAGATGCGGCTGGTCCACTGGCCTGCATCCATGTTAATGGACCCGGACCAGTTCGCTCCCCATTTCTCTTTCTGCGGGAATTCAAATTTTTTCTTTGGCACCAGGAATCCGGCTCTTGTCAGCGGAATCAGGATAAGCAGTCCGATGAGACCGCCCAGAAGGCTTGGAAACTCGGGACCCAGAAAAACAGCCACCAACAGGTAAGGTATCACGAAGCAAAAACCTGCGAACAATGCGTAGGGCCAGATGGCCAGTCCCTCTCTGATGCTTTTCTTCTCTCCGAAAAACCGGGTCATCATAGCGATGGCGATCAACGGGACAACTATTCCGGGTATGGCGTGGATCATGGCGGTCCAGACCCCCACGCTATCGATAAACTCCCCGTAGGTCATGCCGTGGGCCGCCACCGATTCCATCACTTCCGGGGTTCTTAGCGAAGAACCTACTCCGATCAAAGTGGGGGTTCCCACAGCTCCGAAAGAGACCGAGGTGGCATTGCAGATCAGGGCCACCATGACAGCGGAAAGTGCGGGAAAGCCCAGCGAAAGCAGCAAAGGCGCTGCAAGTGCGGCAGGAGTGCCGAAGCCGGCCGAACCTTCGATGAAGCTTCCGAATAGCCAGGCGATGATAACCACCTGTACCCGGCGATCCTCCGAGATCCCTGTAAATCCCCGGTTAATGGCTGCGATAGCACCGCTCTCGCGCATGGTGAACAGCACCACCAACGCACCGAAAACTATGAAAATGATTTTGAGTCCGATGACCAGACCGTTGACCGTAGCGGCCAGGATCCAGTTTCCATTCATGTTCCAGACCGCGAAACCCAGGAACAGTGTTACCAGGAATGCGACCGGCATGGCTTTCATGGCAGGCCACCGGAAACCAACCATGAGAACGAAGATGGTAATGATGGGAAGTGCGGCCAGGAAAACATACAGCCATTCAGGCATGGGATCTAAGTTTTAGTTAAAAATAGGACGAGACAAATAAATATTCAATGAAATATTTACTTTGCCATAAGATTGCAAACTGTTTGGAAGGCTTGAATGTATTCGACCCAGGTCCTGTTCAGCGATATTTATAAGAAATCCTCCGTCATGAAAAAAATTATCCTG
>CAZRZY010000168.1:0-6598 GCA_964604655.1 uncultured Bacteroides sp.
GCCTACCCTTGCTACCTTCCGGTCCTGGGGGAGTTAAGCAGGAGCTGATCGTATAAGACTTGCCCGGTGCAAATCTACGAAGAAAAAGCTATTCCGGCAATATGCTTTACAGATCGTATGTCAGGCGTTCTCCGGACGGAGCTTTCGGACGGTGGACCCGGTCTTCCACATTTCTGACTCACGCAACTCCCTGAGTTCCTCTTCCAGTTTGACCCGGTAGTCGGGCTGACTGTTGGAGTCGATGGAGATCTGGGCCTCTTCCCCAGCCTTTACCCTGTCATACAGCTCATTAAAAACGGGGGAAACGGCATCCCTGAACTTCTTCCACCAGTCGAGTGCGCCTCGCTGAGCCGTGGTACTGCAGTTGGCGTACATCCAGTCCATGCCGTTCTCCGCCACAAGAGGCATCAGACTTTGGGTCAGCTCCTCCACCGTTTCATTGAATGCTTCCGAAGGGGTGTGTCCGTTCTTGCGCAATACCTCATACTGGGCGGCAAAGATCCCCTGGATGGCTCCCATCAGGGTACCCCTTTCCCCGGTCAGGTCAGAAGAGACCTCCCGCTGAAAGGTGGTTTCGAAAAGGTATCCCGATCCCACTCCGATACCGAGTGAAACTACCCTTTCCCATGCACGGCCCGTGGCATCCTGGAAAACGGCATAACTGGAATTCAGGCCCCGGCCTTCCAAAAAGAACCTCCTGAGACTGGTTCCCGAGCCTTTCGGTGCCACCAGGATCACATCCACGTCGGCCGGAGGTACGATTCCCGTGCGGTCTTTGTAGGTAACAGCAAAACCGTGTGAGAAATAGAGCGCCTTTCCTGCGGTGAGGGACTTCTTCACCGCGGGCCACACGGCGATCTGTCCTGCATCGGAGAGGAGGTACTGGATCACTGTGGCTTTTTCACAGGCGGTCTCTATGTCGAACAAGTCCTTTCCCTCTACCCAGCCGTCCCCAATGGCTTTGTCCCAGCTGGAAGAGCCCTTCCTCTGCCCGATGATCACGTTAAACCCGTTGTCTTTCAGGTTGAGCGACTGTCCGGGACCCTGCACGCCATACCCGATGATGGCGATGGTCTCGTCCTTCATCACTTCGCGTGCTTTTTCGAGGGGAAATTCATCGCGGGTGACCACATTTTCGTCCACTCCGCCAAAATTGATTACTGCCATGTTGGATTTTCAGGTTTGATAGGTTAATACTTCATCGGCGGTCTCCTCGTGATGCTTGTCTATATCCCTCAGGTAGGCCGAAATCTCTTTGATCTGTTTGGTAAGAGCGATCCTGCCCGATCTTGCGAATTGCAGGATTCCATAGGGTTCCAGCTGTCGAAAGAGATCGGTGGTCTCCTTTTTATGCCCCGTCTTCTCCACGATCGTATAATCGGGTTCGATGGTCAGAATCCGTGCATTGTGCTTACGAACCAGGCACTCCACCTCGTCTCCGTGAGCAAAGGCCGCAGTGGGAACCTTATATAGGGCGATCTCCTGGTAAACGATCTCATCCAGGGTATGGTAGAAGGCTTTCAGGATCCCGATCTGCTTTTCGATCTGCTTGGTAACCGTCTTGGCCATATCCTCGGTTGCCTGGATCACGATGGTGAACCGGTAGATGCCGCGCACCTCCGACTCAGAGGTGTTGAGGCTTTCAATATTGATCTTTCGCCGCGAGAAGATCACGGTGATCCGGTGCAACAGTCCCACCTTGTGTTCACTGAAGACCGAAAGGGTATACTCCTTTTTCATGGTTGCTGAGTTGTAAGATTATTCTAAACGGATATCTGATACTGAAGCTCCTGATGGAACCATGGGGAAGATGTTCCCCTCTTTCGCCACTTCCACTTCCAGAACACCGGGGCCCTCTCTCTCCAAAAGTTCGCTTAGCGCCTGTTTCAGGTCCTCGCGTTCCGTAATATACCGGGCGGGAACCCCGAATCCTTCCGAAATCTTGCAGAAATCGGGATTGGTGAGCCCGGTACTGGCGTAACGGCTTTCGAAAAAAAGCTCCTGCCACTGCCGCACCATTCCCAGGTAGTGATTGTTCAGGAGAATGACCTTTACCGGAAGGTTGTACTGGGAGATGGTTCCCAGCTCCTGAATCGTCATCTGGAACCCTCCGTCTCCCACAATGGCCACCACCGGGCGGTCGGGATTGGTAAAGGCAGCACCCATGGCAGCGGGCAGCCCGAACCCCATCGTACCGAGTCCGCCCGACGAAACCCACGAGTTCGGATGGAGGTAGTTGTAGTAGCGGGCTGCAGCCATCTGGTGCTGACCCACATCGGTCACCACAATCGCCTGTCCGCCGGTCAGTTCGGATAATTGATGGATCACCTCTCCCATATGCATCTTGGGTCCGGTCGGATGGCAGTCTTTCTCGATCACTTTCCTGCGTTCCACTTCCTCCAGCTTTTCAAAGGAGGAAAGCCATTCGGCATGCTCTGCTTTTTTGATCTTTGGGATCAGGAGCTGAAGAGCCAGTTTGGCATCGCAATTGATCGCCACATCGGTTTTGATGTTCTTATCGATCTCGGCCGGATCGATCTCAATATGGATCACTTTCGCCTGTTTGGCATAGGTATTCACACTGCCGGTCACCCGGTCATCGAACCTCATCCCGATGGCGATCAGCACATCACATTGATTGGTATTCACATTGGGGGCGTAGTTTCCATGCATCCCCAGCATGCCGGTCGAGAGATGGTGATCGTCTGGGAATGCGGATAATCCGTTCAGTGTACTCCCCACGGGGATACCCGCCTTCTCGACAAACTCACGGAATTCATTCTCTGCCCTGGCGATAGTCACACCCTGCCCGCAGAGCACAAACGGCTTTTCCGATTGATTGATCAGATCGGCAGCCATATCGATGGCCGCCGGATCGGGTTTGGGATTGGGCATATAGCTCCGAACCTGCTGACGCTTCTTATATTCGAACACCACCTCTTCCAGCTGGGCATTCTTGGTGATGTCGATCAGCACCGGTCCGGGACGCCCGGAATTAGCGAAGAAGAATGCCTTCGCCAGCACATCGGGGATCTCTTCCGCATGGGTGATCTGGTAGTTCCACTTGGTAATGGGCATGGAGACGCTCACCATATCCGTCTCCTGAAATGCATCCGTCCCCAGCAAAGGAGCGGCCACCTGCCCGGTGATGCATACCAGGGGCGTAGAATCGAGCATCGCATCCGCCAGACCTGTGACCAGATTGGTGGCACCCGGACCGGAGGTGGTAAAACAGATCCCGGGCTTGCGTGAGATCCGGGCATACCCCTGGGCAGCATGCACAGCTCCCTGCTCATGGCGGACCATTACATGGTTTACCTGGTCTTCGAAGTTGTACATGGCATCGTATACCGGCATGATCGCCCCGCCGATATAACCGAAAATAGTGTCGACCCCCTCCTCCAGAAGGGCTCGCATCAGCGCTTCGGCACCCGTCATCTTCTGACCGGCGGCCTTTTTCTCAGCGCTCTTCTTTTTAGTCTCTGTTTGCATGCTGTTACATATTTTGTTTGACGTCCGAATGTTTATTTTTTTTCACGATTTCTTCATGTGAATCGACCACCCTGATGGCTCCCCGGTCGGCAGAGGTCACCATACTGGCGTAGGCACACAATGCCCTGGACACATGTCTGTTCCTCCGGGGCAGCCAGCCACGGGACGATTCATCGGCCGATCTCCGGCGTTCTTCCAGTTCCCCGGTTTCAAGGGCCACATCGATGGTCCGCTGAGGGATATTGATCCGGATCAAATCCCCGTCCCTCACCAATCCGATGGCGCCGCCATCTGCTGCTTCGGGGGAGATATGCCCGATGGAGAGCCCGGAGGTCCCTCCGGAAAATCTGCCATCAGTGATCAGTGCACAAGCGGATCCCAGCCTGCGCGATTTCAGGTAGGATGTGGGATAGAGCATCTCCTGCATCCCAGGTCCTCCCCTGGGTCCCTCGAAACGGATCACCACCACATCCCCTTCCACCACTTCACCGTTCAGGATGGCTTCGCAGGCTTCGTCCTGAGAATCATATACCTTGGCAGGGCCCTCAAAAACCAGCACACTGTCCGGTACACCGGCAGTCTTGACCACGCACCCCTTTTCCGCAATATTCCCTTTCAATACGGCCAGTCCGCCGTCCCGGCTGTATGCATGCGCCATTTCTCTGATACAACCGGTCTCCCGGTCGAGGTCAAACTCCTGATAGCGCTGCTCCTGGGATCCCATTTTCAGATTGATCCCTCCGCGGGGTGCAGCTGAGTATATATCTTCGATGCTTACACAACGGTTCTCCTGCAAAAGATCATAACAGTCAATCGCCTCTCCGAGGGTCTTCCCATCCGCCCGGAATACCTCCCGGTGGATCAGACCGCCCCGGTCCAGCTCGGCCATGATCCCCATAATACCTCCTGCACGGTTCACGTCTTCCACATGGTAACTGGAACTGGGCGCCACCTTGCAGAGTACCGGGGTGATCCGTGACAAACGGTCCATATCCTCCATGGTAAACCGGACCCCCGCCTCATGAGCGATGGCCAGCAGGTGCAGGACTGTGTTGGTGGAGCCACCCATGGCGATGTCGAGTGTCATGGCGTTTTCAAAGGCCTTGAAAGAGCCGATACTTCTTGGAAGCACTTTTTCGTTCCCTTCCTCGTAGTAACTGAGGGTATTGGTAATCAGTTGCTGTGCCGCGTTCCGGAAAAGCTTTTTCCGTTCCGCATGTGTGGCTACCACCGTGCCGTTTCCCGGAAGGGCCAGTCCGATCGCCTCATTAAGACAATTCATGGAGTTGGCGGTAAACATCCCGGAACAGGAACCACAGGTAGGACAAGCCAGTTTCTCGATCATCGAAAGTTTCTCATCACTCACCGAGGGGTCGGCCGCCATGACCATGGAATCGACCAGATCATAGGCTTCATCACCATCCCTTCCCGCCTCCATGGGTCCGCCCGACACAAAAATGGTGGGAATATTCAGTCTCATGGCTGCCATCAGCATACCGGGAGTAATCTTGTCGCAGTTGGAAATGCAGAACAGCGCATCTACTTTATGGGCATTGGCCATGTATTCAATGCTATCGGCGATCAGATCCCTGGAAGGAAGTGAATAGAGCATCCCGTCGTGTCCCATGGCAATGCCATCATCCACTGCAATGGTATTAAATTCGGCAGCGAAATAACCAGCTTCTTCGATGATTTGCTTCACTTCCTGGCCGATCTGATGAAGATGGGCGTGACCGGGAACAAACTGCGTGAAGGAGTTGGCAATACCGATCACCGGCTTACCGATCTGTGACTCTTTCATACCATTGGCACGCCAGAGGCTGCGGGCTCCTGCCATGCGCCGGCCCATGGTGGTAGTATGACTTCTGTAAGGGATTTTCATGTTCAATGTCTTTCGTCACTTCAAATCAAAAAAGCCATCCTCAGTCACTGAGAATGGCTTCGATATGTGAATTCTGTCTATACCATTCTCAGGTTGCCACCGGGACAAGTACCAGTACGACCACCTCAAGAATGTTATGCAGAATGTTTTCAAACATAGCTCTAAAACATGGGTCAAATATAGATATTAATTCTTTTCACCAAACCAATTACACTAAAAAAAACATTCCAGTCCTCGTTTGGTTCATTCTGCTAAAGACAGCAGTTTCGTAAAAAAGATACCTTTGTGGAATGTCGGAAGAGAGAAAACGGTTCATCTACAGCCTGGTGTTCCCGGCCTTCTTTCTCTTTCTGATCTGGTCGGCCAAAATCTTCGAGATCACCATGGAGCTCTCCTTCGTGGAAGGAGGGGTCTACCCCAGGAGGCTCAGCGGCCTGAAGGGGATCCTGCTTTCCCCGCTGATCCATGGAGACTGGAAGCATCTGGTGAACAACTCCATGCCCGTGTTTTTTCTGAGTGTGGCCCTCCTCTATTTTTACCGCGAAATCGCCTACCATATCTGGTTCCTCATTTACCTGATAGGCGGGATCCTTCTATGGGGTGTTGGACGTCAGGCCTACCATATCG
This sequence comes from uncultured Bacteroides sp., assembly GCA_964604655.1. GTDB lineage: Bacteria > Bacteroidota > Bacteroidia > Bacteroidales. The sequence goes on from CAZRZY010000168.1 coordinate 6,002, forward strand.
GAGCTTCCGGACTGATCTACGGTCTGGCCGCCTTTCTCTTTCTGAGCGGTTTGATCCGCCGGGTCAGGAGCCTGATGGCCATCTCCCTGCTGGTGGTCTTCTGGTACGGCAGCCTGGTGTGGGGATTGTTGCCATTCGATGTGGAGGTCTCATTCGAAGCGCATATTACAGGGGCACTGTCCGGAATTATCCTGGCATTGGTATACCGCGACCAGGGCCCGGAACCCGACCGCTCCAGGCTGGAGGAGGAGGAGCAGGATCCGGACCAATGGATGGATAGCGATGAGATACCCGGTCAGGATGACAGATCCTGACCAGCGATCCGGCATCTGAAGCGTGCCAAGGTCTCAGCCGGAAATCCTCTTCTTCAATGGTCGGGAGTTTCATCCGTGACAGATATGCCCGTCGAAAACACGAAACCGGTTCCACTTATCAGGCAATTGTGCTAATTTTATGGCGACAGCAGCGTTGGCCATGTTTATCCGTCTTTACGAAGAGAATCCCGATCCCAGGCAGGTCCGCAAAATTGTGGAACTATTGAAATACGGAGGGGTGATCATCTATCCCACCGATACCGTTTACGGTCTTGGATGTGAT
>CAZRZY010000169.1:0-6432 GCA_964604655.1 uncultured Bacteroides sp.
GTTGGAGCAGTCGTAGTCGAACCGGTTGTCATCACCCAGGTTGTAGATGCCGAAGGTGTCGCCCGCCTCGGAGAAACAGGCGTTGTTGAAATGCCGCACATGGTTGTTGCTCCAGACCCTCCGAGGGCTGCCGATCATGTCGAAATCGACCTGCCAGCTGTTATTGAAGATATAGAGCGGACCGGTGAGGCCGTGCCGGATCTTGGAGATCTTGAAGACGGTCCACCCCTCCTCCGATCCCGGTAGCTGGACCGCTGTATTGCCGTATATATAGACCTCTCCGCCCACCACCTCGGTGATGGAGACGAAGGCATGTCCGTTGATCATCCGGTTGTGGTAATAGTGGAGATTTTTCACGTGCACCTCCGGCTCCAGCACATTGTCGGAGGTGTTGATCACCGTGTTCCTGTAGATCTCCCCGTTGGTCGAGGCCAGCATATCGCGCTCGCTGCTGCCGATTTTGGAAACACGGAATGCATTGAATGTATTTTGGATGTGATTGTCTCTCAGGACGAACGTTCCGCCGATCCCGCTTCCCTGGAACAGGCTGCCGTTGTAGTGCTCGTGGATCCCGTGGTGGACCTCGTCCCAGGTGTATCCCTCCTCGTGGGTCCACACCCTTTCGTCCTGCTCCCAGGTGCAATGCTCGATGAGAAAATGGTGGCTGTCGCGGCCGGTGGCGTACAGGGCCCGCTTTCCCCCGTAGAGCCGGCAGTGCCGGATGGAGAGGTAGGAGGAGTTCTCGGCAAAGATCAGGTCGGTCCAGCAGTTGCGGATCTCCAGGTGCTTGAGGATGATCCAGGAACACTCCTCCAGGAAAAAGGCATACTTCTCCTTTCCCATACCGGGTTCCGCGCCGCCGTCGATCACCGTGGCGGGAGGCCCGCTGTGCGCCACACTGCTGCCCGGTCCGCTGCCCGGTCCGCTGCCCGGCACACTGCTGCCCGCCATGCCATTCTCCGGCACCCCCCGGATCACCACCGGGCGGTCCGGACGGCCGTGCACGCCCCTGAGCAGGTAATGTCCGCCGAAAACCCCTTCCCCAAACTGGAAAGTGTCGCCGGGGACGGCCTCGTTCAGCATCCGGTTGATCTCCCGGGTGGTCAGAGTGGGGGGTACCTCCTTCACCGTGCCACCGGCCGGGATGGCAGGAAACACCCACAGCCCCGCCGCCAGCACAGCCATCCACAGCCCTCTCGACAGGAAGCTGTTCCGTGGCATATTCATCAATGTCAATGTTCCTGGTCGCAACTGGCTCTGCTTTCTGATTCCTGAATCTCTTCTGTTTTTCATGGGCCTTAAATCAACAAATTATCGGGTGAATCAGCGACCCGCACCCCTCCAGGGTTCCCTGGGGCGGATCTCCCTGGAGCGGGACTTTTTGTAGTAATTATTGAACGACAGGTAGAAGGCGGCCCAGAGGGTCAGCAGCACCAGTGGCAGTATCACGTAGTTGTCCAGGTAGAGCGCTGAGAAGGTGAGCACCTGGTTCACCGAGGGATCCTCTTCCTTGTAGACCACCATCACCTCCCGTCCTTCCCGGTATTCGCAGTTGGCAGGGCCGTGGGTGGTGTACCGGCCTCCGCCGGCACGGAACCGGATCTCACTCACATACTCCACGGTCTTCACACCCACCGCGTTTTCGTCCATCCGCATGATATACCGGGTAACCTCTCCCCCCGTATATTTTCCCGTTGCAAGCAGCCTCCAGTGGTGTGATACCGGCAGGCTGAGGATCAGCAGGCAGATCCCCAGGAACATCCATCGGCTGATCCGGTAGACTCTCATGGCATTAAACTTACGAAAAATGGAGGTGTTTATTGTGAGTCGCGGTTCTTGTTAATTAGTATATTATTTTGTATTATTGTAACTATCTGGAATATAATATTATATATATTATGTCTGTTAATTGTTTATTTTGTCCTTGTTTAATCTGATCATTTGTCCCCATGGCTTTCCCGGAGTTTCATCCCCATCCGTTGAAATTGATCGAACCCGATTTCAGGTCGGAGCTTACGGACCTGATCATTGACCTCGATCATTTTCGAAGAAAAGAGATCCATACCCGTATTCCTCCGGTAATTTTCAGACAGATCATCGATCTCTTCCATAAAGTGGAGAGCCTCGGATCGGCCCGGATAGAAGGGAATAATACCCGGATGCTGGAGTGGATGCGGCTGGATCATGCCGGTGTTTCAACGGTTCCGGAAGGAGTACTGGAGATACGGAATATGGAAACCACACTGAAGTACATCGATGCAGAAATCCTTCACAGACCGGTCGACAGGGATTTCATATCGGTCATTCACAGGAGGATCATGAAGGGTTTGCGTCCCCCTCCTGCCGGGGACGGGGATTCCCGGGCAGGAGAGTACCGGACCGGAGAGGTTGGCATCGCACACTCGGAACACATGCCACCGCCACCCTGGGAAATTGCCCCTCTGATGAACGAACTGACAGAATTTACGGAGTCGGATCATCCGCCTAAGTATGACCTGCTGAAGGCTTCCATTTTTCATCACCGATTTGTCTGGATCCACCCCTTTTTCAATGGAAACGGAAGAACCGCCCGGATGCTTACCTATGCCATTCTGATCAAACTGGGATTCAGATTGAACGACCGCAGGATTATCAATCCTTCCTCTGCATTCTGCCGGGACCGGCGAGCTTACTACCATGCCCTTTCCCGTGCCGATAAGGGTAGCAGGGCAGGTATTCTGTTCTGGTGTTCATACATGCTGAAGGGATTAAGGGATGAGATTCAGATCATCGACCGGCTGGCAGAATACGGTTTTCTGAAAGACAGGATCCTGATGCCGGCACTTCGAAGTGCCGGAAAGTCGGGTGCAGTTTCCCCTCTTCACCTGAAGATGCTGGAGATCGTGGCGGAATCGCAGCCGGTTCAGAGTTCCGGCTTTCAGCCGTTGTTTCCGGGGAAACTGCCCCAGGAGATCTCCCGCCAGGTGAGGGGGCTCCGTACTATGGAACTAATCGTTCCGGAAAAGGCGGGTGGGAGAAGATACCTTCTGAACCTGCGCCATCCGGTCCTGGAAGTGCAGATCATGTCGGCCCTGGACCGCGAGGGTTTTCTGCCGGGACCAGTCGGGGAATAGTTGAACCGGATCAGATTTCAAACGAATTCACTAACTTCAGTGTTTTCAATCAAACGGAACACCCATGTCTCTTAAAACGATCTTCCGGGCGGCTCTCACCACCGCCGCACTCTTTATCCTGACCGTCGCATCCGGCATCGACCCCACCGACACGCGAATGATGACCCAGCCTGCCATCAGCCAGGACCATATCGCATTCATTTACGCCAACGATTTGTGGGTGGCGGATAAGAACGGATCCAATCCCCGCCGGCTCACCGTGGACGAAGGGGTGGAAACCCGTCCCCACTTCTCGCCCGACGGCAGCATGATCGCCTTCAGCGCCGAATACGACGGAAACACCGATGTGTTCGTGGTACCCGTAACCGGAGGGATCCCCAGGCGGCTCACCTGGTTTCCCGGCTTCGACCTGGTGGAGGGGTTCACCCCGGGCGGAGAGGAGGTGCTCTTCCTCTCCCGTCGCAACCTCCATACCAGCCGGTACACCCAGTTCCTGACCCTACCCGTGGAGGGAGGCATGCCCGAACACGTTATCATCCCCAACGGATACCACGGCTGCTATTCGCCCGACGGGAAGTACATGGCCTATACCCCCGGGAGGGATGTTTTTCAGCAGTGGAAGAATTACCGCGGCGGGACCATGTCGCGGATCTGGATCTTCTCTTTCGACGACCATTCGGTCACCGAGATACCCAAACCGGAGGGAGGATCGAACGACGTGGAGCCCATGTGGATCGGCGACCGGATCTATTTTCTGAGCGACCGCAACGGCGAGTTCAATATATTCTCCTATCATACAGGCACGCAGCAGGTGGAGCAGGTGACCCGGTTCGGAGATTTCCCGGTCCTCTCGGCCAGTTCCCATGGGCAGGAGATCATCTTCGAGCAGGCGGGCTATCTGCATACCCTGGATCTGGCGGAAGGAGAGACCGAAAAACTGACCGTCGGGATCTCCACCGACCTTTTGGCGCTCAGGCCCCGCTTTGTGAAAGGCGGCCGGAATATCCGGAGCGCCCACATCTCCCCCTCAGGTGTACGGGCGGTATTCGACTTCCGGGGTGAGATCGTCACCGTACCGGCCGAAAAGGGCTTTCCCAGGAACCTGACCGAATCGCCCGGGGCGCATGAAACATATCCGGCCTGGTCGCCCGACGGGACCTCCATTGCCTGTTTCTCTGATCAAGGAGGAGAGTACGCTCTTCATATCCTGCCTCAGGACGGGAAGGGCGAGGCCCGCGTCATCCGGGTGACCGGCACCGGGTTCTACAGCGATCCGCAGTGGTCGCCCGACGGAGAGAAGATCACCTATGTGGACAACGGCCGTAACTTCTATATCCTGGATGTGACCTCCGGGGAGATCATGAAGATCGATTCGGATATGCTCTACCAGCCCGGGGTGTTCCGGTATTTCCACGGTGACTGGTCATCCGATTCGAAGTGGGTGGCCTACACCCGGCTCCTGAAATCCAATTTCCAGCAGGTGCTGCTTTATTCAGTGGAGGAGGAGCGCAGCTACCCGGTGTCGGACGGACTGAGCCACGCCACCGAACCGGTCTTCGACCGGGGAGGGAAGTACCTCTGTTTCTTTGCCTCCACCGATGCGGGACCGGTGGTCAACTGGTTCGACCAGTCCAACGCCGACATGGAGATGACCAACAGCATCTACCTGGCCACCCTTGACCCGGAGACCGATTCCCCCTTCGCCCCGGAAAGCGACGAAGAGGAGGGCATTAGTGAGGAGGAAGAAGAGAATGGCGGGGAGGAGCATAACGGCGGTAAGTCTGAAAGGAACGGCGGAAAGGATCCGGATTCAGAGGAGAATGAAAAGAGCGTCCGGATCAATGTCAGTGGCATCCAGAACCGGATCGTTGCCGTACCGGTCCCCGCAGCCGATTACCGCAGCCTGGGGTCGGCCAAAGAGGGGGAGATCCTCTACATCGAGAACGAGTCGGGTAAGCGGACCATGAAGAAATACAGCCTGGAAGAGCGCGAGGAGAGCGATGTGGCGGAGCTCGACGATTATGTGATCTCGGCCGGCGGCAAGAAGATGCTGTACCGCAAAGGGCGCCAGTACGGTATCGCCGATGCCGGTTCCAAGCCTTCGCCCGAAAAGGGGATGCTGAAGACCGGCGAAATCGAGGTGAAGATCGACCCGGAGCAGGAGTGGCCCCAGATCTTCGACGAGGCGTGGCGGATCAACCGCGACTATTTTTACGATCCCCACATGCACGGGTCCGACTGGCCCGCCATGAAGGAGAAGTATTCCCGGTTCCTGCCCCATCTGACCAGCCGGAGGGATCTGAACCGGGTGATCCAGTGGATGTGCAGCGAGCTCGGAGTGGGTCACCACCGCGTGGGCGGAGGGGACTACCTGAATGATCCGGAGAATGTGCCGGGCGGACTGCTTGGTGCCGATTTTACGGTGGATAACAACCGCTACCGGATCGCTAAAATATTCGAGGGACTCAACTGGAATCCCGACCTGCGCTCACCGCTCACTGAACCGGGAATGACCGTACAGGAGGGGGAGTACCTACTGAAGGTGAACGGAGAGGAGCTGACAGCAGATGAGAATCTGTACAGCTCCTTTGAGAATACCGCCGGAAAGATCGTGGAGCTCACTGTGGGACCCAATCCCGACGGGAGCGGCTCCAGGGAGATCCGGGTGACCCCCGTCGCCAGTGAGCTGGCCCTTCGCAACCGCGACTGGGTGGAAGGCAACCTGGAGAAGGTGAACGAAGCCACCGGCGGACAGGTAGCCTATGTCTACGTGCCCAATACCGCCCGCGCCGGCCACGAGTATTTTAAGCGGTACTTCTTCCCGCAGGCCGACAAAAAGGCGATCATCATCGACGAGCGTTACAACGCGGGAGGATCCCTGGCCGACTACTACATCGATATCCTGCTGAGACCTTACCAGGCCCACTGGAACATGCGCTACACCAACGACTTCAAGTCGCCCAGCGCCTCGATCCAGGGCCCCAAAGTGATGATCATCGACGAGAACGCCGGATCGGGGGGCGACATGCTGCCCTGGATGTTCCGGAAGTTCAACGTGGGCACCCTGGTGGGCAAGACCACCTGGGGCGGACTGGTGGGTGTCCTGGGATTTCCCGGGCTGATGGACGGCGGCTATGTAACCGCCCCCAACGTGGCCATCTGGACCGGGGACGGATTTATCGTGGAGAATGTGGGCGTTCCGCCGGACATCGAGGTGGAACAGACCCCCAGGGAGGTGATCGAAGGAGGCGATGCGGAGCCTGTGGGAATGCACATCTTTGAGCAGAACCTTGGGGCGATCCGCGTGCCCGACTGGGTG
>CAZRZY010000170.1:0-3406 GCA_964604655.1 uncultured Bacteroides sp.
GTGGTATGTACTGAGCGCCGTAGGCATATACCAGCTCTGCCCGGGTCGTGCATACCATGATATCGGCAGTCCCATCTTTGAAAAAGCTACCATCCAAGTGGGCAACGGAAAACAGTTTGTGATCGAAGCAAGGGATGTATCTGCACAGAACAAATACATCCAGTCGGCCACTCTGAATGGGGAACCGCTGGAGAAGCCCTGGTTTGAACACCATTACCTGGCAGATGGGGGTACCTTGGTGCTGAAAATGGGTCCCTGGCCAAACAAAGAGTGGGGAAACGCTCCGGAAGCTGCCCCGCCGGGCATGCCGGATATTCCGGATTAGGACAGTAAATCCTTCAGAAATGAGCTTTGCGAATAATTTGTATGTAATCAGTTTATTATTATCCTTAATAACAGGCGGCGTAACCCATGCGCAAAATCCAGAGAATCCTTCAGGCAACATCGAGGTTCAGGGGAAGCGTCCCAACATCCTGTGGATCATTTCTGATGATATGAGGCCGCAGCTGGGTTGCTATGGGGACAGACAGGTCAAGTCGCCAAACCTGGATGCATTTGCCCGGAGTGCATTGTTATTTGAGAACGCTTACGCACAGTCGGCGGTATGCAGTCCGTCGCGTAATTCGATGCTCAGCGGACTTCGGCCAAATACCACCGGTCTTCGTGGTTTCGGAGTGCATCTTCGGGAGGTTGCGCCGGGGGTGGTGACCCTTCCGCAGCATTTCAAAGAGAACGGTTACGATTCCCGTGCTTTCGGAAAGATCTATCACATTTATGTCGAATCCATGCTGGGCAACGAGGATGATCCTGAGTCCTGGAGCGTACCTCAGCAACTGCCAACTGTTCCGGTCTGGGGACCGGAGCAGAACGCGCTTCGCAACCGGCTGATCGCGGAGGCGAAGGCACACGGAAAAGTATTTGACCACCCGCACGACTGGCCTCGTGCAGAGACCTGGGACAACAGCGATATTCCGGACGACATGATGCAGGACGGTAACATCGCTTCGATGGTCGAGAATTATCTTCATGAGCGGAAAGGAAAAGATCAGCCGTTCTTTCTCGCGGTCGGATTCGTACGTCCGCACCTTCCTTTCAACGCACCCAGGAAATACTGGGAGCTTTACGATCCGGATGAACTGGTCCTGCCGGATTACCGCGAGCTGCCGAAGAATGCTCCGTCCTGGACGGTTCCACAGGGGATTGTAAGCAATTATTACAACATGCCCCCTTTCGATGAGATCGATGAAGCATTCAAACGTCGGTATCTCCAGGCATACCTGGCTTGCATCAGTTATGTCGATGCCTGTGTGGACCGGGTCCTGACAGCCCTGGAGGAGTCCGGGCATGCCGACAATACGATCGTGGTGTTTTTGGGGGATCATGGTTATCAGATGGGTGAATACGATTCATGGGGTCACAAACACTCAAATTTTGAGATTTCGACCCGGGCACCGCTCCTGATACGTGCACCGGGCATGACACGGGAGGGTCAGAAAACAGAGCATGTGACGGAATTCCTGGATTTGTATCCGACCCTCTGCGATCTGGCCGGGCTATACAAGCCCGCTCACCTGGAGGGCCAGAGTTTCGCCAGGCTGCTCCATCATACGGAGGCTTCTCACAAAGATGAAGCCGGGAGCGAAATGATACGGGGCGGCCGGATTGGCCGCAGCATAAGGACTTCAGATTACCGGTATACCGAATGGCGCTTAAAAAACAATAATCTGGTGGACAGGGAACTTTACGATCACCGAAACGATACGGAGGAAGGATCCCTCGAAAAGGTCAATGTGGCGGATCAGGCAGAATATGAGGATGTTGCCCACTCTTTAAGCGAAAAAATGCAACGGATGATTCAGCATGAGAAACGAAAATAAAACCCAAAATTAAAATCTAAACTATGCCAACAATCAGAACATTAGCCAGGCTGGTCCTGACGGTCTCTCTGGCAGCCATTGTGTCTTGTTCCACCGGGGAAGACAATGTGATCGTCGTGGACCGGAACCATCCCCGTGCATCCGACAGTAACACCGGTTCAAGAAACCGTCCGATGCTGACAATTTCCGGGGCAGTGAAGTTGATGCAGGCTGGCGATCAGTGCCTGATCCATGAGGGGGTCTACAGGGAGAAGGTCGAAGTCACCATCGACGGAACAGCTGATATGCCGGTGGTTTTCAGCGCTGCGAAAGGAGAAACGGTCATCCTTTCGGGTACCGAAAGACTGAATGCAGAGTGGAAACAGTACCGGGATGAGATACTGGTCACAGAAACCGGCCTGGAATTCGAACAGCTCTTTGCCAACGGTGAGATGATGATCGAGGCCCGATGGCCCGACACGGACCCCGGACGGATGCTGGACCGGGACACATGGGCCTATGCCGAGGAAGGCTCGCAACATGGCTGGATGAAGGATGCGGACCTGGCCGAGTCAGGTTTTGATGCCAGCGGCGCCGTGGCCTGGCTTGGAGTGGCCCACCAGTTCTACTCCTGGTCCAGGAGAGTATCGGACCATACACCCGGCGAGCCTGAATTCACCTACCCGGCCGATCTGGAAGGCCTTGGCCGGTGGGGGACCATCGAATGGCCGGTGCAGAAGGGCGAGCTCGCGCCGCGATATATTTTGATGGGAAAGCTTGAATTCCTCGACCGGCCAGGAGAATGGTACCTGGACGGGGATGCCGGGAAGCTCTACTTCTGGCCGCCTGAAAGGACTGATGCGGACCAGCTGGTGATCGAAGTAAAGCAACGCGACCTGGCCTTCGATGTGAGCGGAGATCATGTGGAGATCTCCGGTATGACCTTCTTCGGGTCAACTCTGCGGTACAGTGATTGTCACCATGGCAGGGTGGAGAATGTCCATCTGCTATACCCGAACTACCAGCGGCTGTTCGGATCGGGTGGCAAACCGGGCAGAATCAGCACGACCCATATGGAGGGGGATCATCATTCCTTTTTGGCTAGCAGCCTGATTCATAGCTCTGTAGGGGGATTAGCACTGTCCGGGAGTGATTCGAGGATCGAACAGTGCCTGGTACGTGATTTCTGCTGGACGGGATCGCTGCGCAATACCGGTATCAGCGCAGGCGGAGGTCGGGATTCCGAAGGCAGGGCCAGAGTCTTCCATAATTCGGTCCACCATGGCGGCAATAGCTTAATGAGTATCAGATCCACTGCCGACAACCGGGTCTCTTACAACCATCTTTATGACGGAGGCCGGGCCTGTAAAGATGTTTCGCTCCTCTATACCGACGGACCCGGAGTCCGCGGCACAGAGTTCAGCTACAACTGGGTCCACGACTGCGCTGCTCCCCACATTGCACTGGGGATCCGTGGCGATGATCAGACCCGTGGACTGATCGTGCACCACAATGTGGTATGGAACATCGCCTGGGAAGGCATAATCGTG
>CAZRZY010000170.1:3416-6400 GCA_964604655.1 uncultured Bacteroides sp.
GGACGAAAATATAGTATACAACAACACCTGCTTTAACAATGACCGGGACCATGAGAGTTATGGTGATATCCTGCTTTTCGGCACCCCTGAACCCGAGAAACCATGGAGAAACCAGTGGCCCCTGCTGGAAGTGCAGAACGAGAAAAGTATGGCATTTAACAATGTAGGCACTATCCGGGGCAACCGATCCTACAACCCGGTCGAGTATCCCGGCAAAGCCCATCACAACACCACTGCGAAGGGAAGTGATCCCGAAGAGCTGTTTGTGGATCTGGATAATTTCGATTTCAGACCTGCTTCCGGATCGCCCTGGATCGATGCCGGAGCGGTTCCAGAGGGATCTACTTTGGAATTCAACGGAGGGGCACCCGACCTGGGCGCCTGTGAATCGGGTTCAGAACCCTGGCGGGCAGGATGCGATCCCTCGGTGGTGCAGGCTGCAGAAATGGCTGAGAGAAGGGTGAACCAATTGCTTTTTAACCTATAGAAATAGAAAGATGAAATATTTACTGGTACTATCATTTGCATTCAGCATAGCACTCCAGTCTTTTTGTACTGAATATTATGTATCCCCTGCGGGCAACGATGTCAATGCCGGCAATATCGATAACCCTTTCAAGACGATTCAGAAAGGAGTTGATATCGCCGGTGCAGGCGATGTTTTGCATGTACTCCCGGGTGTATACAAGGAAACGGTTACACTTAATAGTAGCGGTACATCAGGCAGCCGGATAACCATTAAGGCAGAGCCAGGTACCGTTTTAATAGATGGTACGGAATCTATTACGGGCGCCTGGACGGTGCATAGTGGCAATATATACAAAACAACTGTTTCCGGACCGGTGGAACAAATATTCTTCAACGATACCATGCTTGTTGAAGCCCGCTGGCCCAACATGGATTTTCCCAAGGACCTTTTCAATAACAAAGTATGGGCCACATCTGATGATGGCAGCGACAAGGGAAAAATGGTCGATGCAGCCCTTGCAGCAACTGGAATAGACTGGACAGGCGCCCTGGCCGTCATGAACCTTGAAGCTCAATTCTGGACCTGGTCAGCCCCAGTGGCAAGTCACACGGCCGGTTCCAACACCTTTACTTACGATGACAGCAAGCTATCTGGACTGAGGGATGGTCAGCAAACAGGTCATAGGAGATACAACGATGATTACTATTACCTCATGGGAAAACTGGAGGCGCTCGACTACCCCGGCGAATGGTTTTTTGATAAAAACTCCGATACGTTATATGTTTACAAACCGGACGGCAGCCAACCCCAGCCCGGCGAGATCAAAATCAAAAAAAGAACGTATGGTTTTATCGCAAACAATAAAGATCACGTGGTATTGTCGGGTTTCGATTTTATCGCTTGCACCTATAACTTTGAGAATGGTTGCGACCATTGTATCATTGAGCAGTGCACCATATTATATCCGTCCTATTCAAGGGAAATCAAGGAGCGAATGAGGATGGGCAGCACCACTGCGTCCATTGTCAATGGAAACCATAACATCATCCGGCAGTGCCATATTGCCTATGCATCGGGCAATGGCTTAAAAATTAGCGGTTCCTATAACCTCTTGGAAAACAACCTGATTCACGATGTCTGCTGGAGCGGTAGCCTGGACTACAAGTGCATCAACATATCCGGTCCGGACAACACGGCCCGCCTGAATACGATCTATAACGGCGGCAATGCCCTGATCAGCTTCACAGGTGCAAGAAATATTGTTGAATACAATCATATTTACCTTGGCGGCAGGCTCTGCAAGGATGTATCGATCGTATATACCCTGAAGCCTGGTTGCGAATATTCCCAGGTGCGGAATAACTGGGTACACGATGTCCATGCATATAACAACTCCCTCGGCATCAGGGGCGACGATAAAACCCGGCGCCTGCATGTTTACCGCAATGTGGTCTGGAACGTTGATTTTTATGCCATAACCATCAAAGGTGACGAGAATTACGCCTATAACAACACTGTTTTTAACTCAGGAAAGGCCGATATCTGGATGCAATCGGGAATTGAACAGCAGAAAGACTGGCACGACCATATACCGGCGGTTGACCAGAACATCAACAGCTATACCTATAACAACCTGACAGAGTATATGACTGGGAGTCCTCATTATCAGCCATACAAGCCAGTTCCCGGGCACGTGGAAGGTAATATCGAGATGGAAAATTTTGACAGCCTGCTAGTCAACCTGGATGAAAGGGATTTCCGGCCAAGGTTTGGCTCCGGGCTGTTTGATCGCGGCGAACTGCTTCCTGAAAAAGAGGATCCCCAGGTAATCAATATGCCGGATATCGGTGCCTACGAGTTCGGCGACTCCATTTACTGGATCCCGGGACACCGTACCGATCAGGCCTCCTTTCCAATCCCTTCAAATTCCGCCCGGGTATCCTCTGATATTATCGATCTGATCTGGAAACAGGCCTACACAGCCTCCTCCTATGACGTCTATTTAGGTACTTCTGAATCATCGGTGCAGAATGCCGGTCATGGTTCGGATGAATTCAGGAAGAATCAGGCCGGCAATATATACACTCCGGAACTCCTCAAAAAGGATTCTACCTATTACTGGCGCATTGATGCGGTTTATAACGATACCACCATTAAGGGAGAGGTCTGGAAATTCACTGCCCTAAGCGATGCCGCGGCTACGATCTATAACAATATTACTTTTAAGATATATGGAGCCCTGGAAGATGATACGGTCCTGCTGAAAAAAGTGAAGGTGAGTACCCCGGAAATGCAGGCATACACCAACAATATGGGGATCGCAGATATCCACACCCAATCGGCCGGGAATCTCCGCTATACATTGTTCAAAAAAGGTTTCATCACAAAAGAGGATTCGGTCCTGATCCTCTCAGATACCCTGGTCCTGGATACTCTGAATGCAGCTATCAACGCCTACGATCTGGATCTGCAGGCCATCGATGCAGACACCAGGGAACATCTGCCCGGTTGCACG
>CAZRZY010000171.1:0-6289 GCA_964604655.1 uncultured Bacteroides sp.
CGACCTGCACCAGGGCATCGTCTGGGGGACCGTCACGCCCGAAACCGCCGAGGACGAGCGCCTGCTCAACCGGTTCGACTACGACTGCTCCAACCTGCCGTTTCCGGCACTGCTCACCGGCCGCGAATTGGAACAGAACGGGATCGTGGCCGATCCGCTCTTTCGGGATCCTTACAAGGGTGATTTCCGCCTGCAGGAGGGCTCTCCCTGCATCGACCGTGGTACGGTGCTGGACGGGCTGCACCTCAACTGGCGGGGGGAACGCCCCGATATCGGGGCCTTTGACAACGACACTCTGGTGGAAGGGCCCCCTTTCCGGTTCGTGACCCCCGATGCGGAGATCACCTATAAAGAGCGGCCGCGGATCACCCGGCACCGGGCAGAGGGAAAAGAACTGCACCTCTGGTTCTCTGCTCCTCTCGACCCGCACTCCCTCCGGCTCGCCTTTCCCGTATTGCATGGAGAAGGCAAAGAACTTCCCCTCGAGGTGCTTGAGGTGGGAGATCAGGGATACCATGTGGTCCTGGGGGCCCCGGAAACTATCAGGCCAACCCTAGCCGGCCTGCGGCTCCGCTTTTCCCGCTGGCCCGTGGGAACCAACGGCATGGAGGTCACCTCCTGGGCCTCCGCCCTGCCGGTCTCCCTGAAACCTTCCCCCGCTGCCGGCGATGCCCGGGTGACGGAGCCTGTCCGGGTGCTGGAGACCACCCGTGCCATCGCCGACAAGATCATCCGGGAGACCCGCTTCGATTACCGGATGGTCCCCTTCACCTACAACGCCGGGGTGAGCCACCTGCACATCGAACGGCATCCGGGAACTGTCCGGTTCGCCCGGGCACAGGTCCGCTCTGCGGCCGATACCTCCGGATGGCTGGGACTCTCCTTTTCGGGACCGGTCCGCCTCTGGCTGAACGGAGAGGAGATCTTCCGGGGAGATTCGCCCACCGCCCGCCTGCAGGAGTATACCTACAACCGGTTCCTTTTCCCCCACAAGATCCCGGTCACCTGGAAGGAGGGGGACAACGAGGTACTGGTGCGGCTCGGTCCCACCGGCCATCCCTCCGCAGGCTTTGCCGCGAACACCTCCGCAGGCTTTTCCGGGAACAACTCTGCAGACCCTTCCGAAAACGTCTCCACCCTGCTGATGATGCCGCTGGACGAGCTCGATGCCATGCCGGGACATCTCTCCATGGTACCGGTTATCCCCGGAGTCGACGGGGTCCACTGGACCACCTCCGGGCCGTGGCCGGTTCCGGAAAACCCGGAAGCGACCCTGCCTCCGGAACGATCCTTCCGGTCCGGTTACGACCTGGAGGGAGGATCCTTAGGCCGGAAAGTGCAGCCGGTCCCCCTGATCAGGGAACTGATCATCCCAGAAACCAACTCCTATACCCGGGATGCCTACTCCGACTGGCACTATGCCAACGGGGGCACCCTCTTCGGGATCCTGAGCCTCCACCGGGTCAGCGGCGATGAGAAATATCTGGGGTTTGTGCGCGACTACATGGAGAACCTGGCGGCCAGCCAGGAACACTTCAGGAAACAGTACCGGGAACTCCACACCATGCGGGGCAGTTTCCACCGGATCTACCGGAAGACCATGCTCGACGATACCGGCGGACCTGCCATTCCGCTGGCCGATCTGACGGAAAAAGGCATCCGGGTCGACGGGCTGATGCCGCTGCTCGACACGGTGCTGGAGTATGTGACCGGGGGACAGGAGCGGCTGGCCGACGGCACCTACAGCCGGCCCGAGCCGGAGCCGGCCACCGTCTGGGCCGACGATCTCTTCATGTCGGTGCCATTCCTTCTGAGGATGGCCGGGGTCACCGGCGATGAGTCTTTCCACGACGAGGTGGCCCGGCAGGTGATCCTGTTCCACCGCCACCTGGCCGATCCGGAGACCGGGCTCTGGTTCCACGGCTGGTACGATCGGCGCCAGGAGCACACCCCGGTGCGCTGGGGAAGGGCCAACGGTTGGGTGGCCTGGGCGGTCAGCGAGGCATTGATGCACCTCCCTGAAGACCATCCGGATTATCCCCGGGTCCTGGAGATCTTCCGAAGCCACATGGAAGCCCTGGCCGGTTACCAGGATGCCTCGGGACTCTGGCACCAGGTGCTGGACCATCCCGATACCTGGCTGGAAACCTCCTGCACTGCCATGTACACCCTGGCCATGGCCCGGGGAACACGGTTGGGCTGGCTGGACAGTTCCTACCGTGAAAGGGCATTGAACGCCTGGAAAGGGCTTCAGTCGAAGATCCGGGGTGACGGCACAGTGACCGATATCTGCCGCGGCACCGGCATCGGCGACTCGGTGGAGTTCTACGCCACCCGCAGCCGCTTCCCCCACGACCCGCGCGGACTAGGCGCCGTGCTGACCGCCGGCTGCGAGATCTATCGACTGGTCAGACCCACACCGCAAACCCTATGAAAAAAGCCATCCTGTTTTCGATCATCGCTGTGATCATGGGCTGCACGCCGTACCAGCGATTGTTTCTTCCCACAGGGAATCTTCAGTCCTTACTGCGCGACAGCTGCGATATCCGGACTGTGAATAACATTAAACAGTTACTGGACACTGCTGATTACCGGCTGCAGGAAAACCGGGAAGCAGACTCTGAAGAGGCGATGGAGGACGCGATGGCCAATGCAGTGGCTGATGCGATGGAAGACGCGGTGAAAGATCCTTCCTGCGAATATCTATCCGGGGAACTGATCCGGCCCGTGTATCCGGACTCCTCCGTATGGCTGCTGCTGATTAAACCGGCACAGGTGGGAAAAGATGAGATCATCCTGGGCAGCCTCTACACTTTCCCGTTGAATCAGGACACTATCTTCCGGTTTATACTGCGGGTGAAGGAGTATTCTCAACACCGCGAATTTGAATCCGGCAAGTATGTGGTGTTTAACTACACCGTCGAAAACGACTCGACCACCATTGTCAGAACAGGAACCAGGAATATCGAATGAAACCGTTTACCACTATAACGACCAACATGAAAAAACTACTTTCCGCGACCTTTCTCCTCGCCCTCTGCCTGACCCTTTCCGGCCAGGCGTTCGACCGGCAGAAACTGGACAGCCTGATGTACCATATCGGGGAGAACGAAAAAGGGATGTACTCGCTCTCCATTTTCAGCAGCGGGGAGGAGGTCTACCGGCACTCCGCCGGTTATGCCGATCTGGAGCAGCAGGTGGAGGCAACGGCAAACACCGTCTACCGGATCGGATCGATCTCCAAGACCTTCACCGCCGCCATCATTATGAAACTGGTGGAAGAAGGCCGGCTCGAGCTCGACGCCCTGCTGGAGGAGTATTACCCGGGCATCGAGAATGCCGGAGGGATCACCCTGGAGATGATGCTCCGTCACCGGAGCGGCATCTTCAACTTCACCAACGCCCCCGACTATCCCTCCTGGATGAAACAGCCCCAGACCAGGGATGAGCTGCTGGAGAAGATCACCGGTTATGGAAGCACCTTCGAACCGGATGAGCGCACCTCCTACTCCAACGCCAATTATGTCCTTCTCTCCATGATCGCCGAGGATGTGACCGGAAAAACGTACCCGGAGCTTCTCGAAGAGATCATCACAAAACCCTGCGGTCTGGAACGCACCTATTACGGCAGCAGGATCGATCCTTCGAAAGGAGAGGCATTCTCCTATGAAATGCGCGAGAAGTGGGAAAAAACGACCGAAACCGACATGTCGGTCCCTCTGGGGGCGGGAGCGGTGGTCTCCACTCCCACCGACCTGAACAGCTTTCTGTTCTGCCTCTTTAACGGGAAGATCGTCAGTAACCAGAGCCTGGTGCAGATGATGAAGCTGAACGAAGGATTCGGTATAGGCCTCCGGCAGGTCCCGTTTTTTGAAAAAACGGCCTACGGTCATCCCGGCGGGATCGACGGTTTTTCGGCCATGGCCTTCTACTTTCCAGGCGACTCGGTCTCGGTGGCCGTCACCTCCAACGGACTTGTGATGTCGGTCAATGATATTCTGATCGGGGCAATGAGCATCTATTTCGGAAGGCCCTATGAATTCCCGGAATTCCGTGAAACGGTAGAAGTCACCGCCGAAGATCTGGAGCCCTACCCGGGCACCTATTCCACCCCGCAGCTGCCCATCAAGCTGACTATTACACGGCAAGGGAACCAACTCTTCGGACAGGGAACCGGCCAGCAGCAGTTCCCCCTGAATCCGGTGGGTGATCATATCTTTGTATTCGAGCCGGCCGGGCTGAGGATCGAATTCCGGCCCGCCGACAACAAGATGATCCTCCACCAGAGCGCCGCGCGATTCGAGATGACCAGAGAGGATCATTGAGTTTATGCTGAATCTGTTGGCCGATACTTTTCCCGAAGCATGGCCAGGTCATGGGCTGCATTCCGTTATGCTTTTTCAGATTAACAGAATCAGATTATGCTTTTTTCAATTAACATAACGAAAATGCAATATACCTCAGTCTTGATGATATTTATTTTGAAACATATCGCCTGGTGGGTTTGATGGAAACCCTTTACACTAAAAGGTTCAGGCGCTTTTTTCTGGATGAGGTACACCGGTATAAAAACTGGTCAAAAGATCTGAAAAACACCTACGATAATTATCCTGACATAAACATAGTTGCGACGGGCTCCTCCATTCTGGAAGTTAGTAAAGGACAGGCCGATCTTTCAAGAAGGGCGGTAACTTATTACCTTCCGGGATTATCGTTCCGGGAGTTTCTGGAGTTGGCGCATCAGCAGAAATTCCCTCCGATTAATCTGCCTGATATCACCCGGCATCCTGATGAGATTTCAGCAGATTACCATGACCGGACGGATATAAATAGAACTTTTAAAGAGTATCTGCAACATGGTTATTATCCCTTTTTCAAAGAGGGAATTCCTCTATACGGCGAAAAACTTCAGGAGACTACCAATCTGGTCCTCGATATCGATATCGCCCCTTTTGAAGATTTATCCTACAGCACTGTCCGCCATATGAAAAAACTGCTCTATATCATCAGTCAATCTGTACCTTTTACACCCAATATTACCAACATATCGGAACGGATCCATGTACCCCGCAATTCAATTCTTAAAATACCCGACCTTTTAGCTCATGCCCGGATTATCTCATTGTTGAAACCCGACACAAAGGGAATGAGCTATCTTCAAAAACCGGAAAAAATCTATCTCCAGAACACCAACTTAGCCTGGTTACTTTCGGAAAACAAACCCAATACAGGCAATCTGAGAGAAACCTTTTTTTCAGTCAGTTGGAGGTGCGACACCGGATCACTTCGTCAAGGTTCGCCGATTTTACCATAGATGATGTAAGTACGTTCGAAATAGGGGGGCCTATAAAACCGTGCAACAAATAAGGGGGGTTCCCAATGCCTACATTGCCGCAGACGGGATAAAAGGCGGTGCCGGTAAAAAAATCCCACTCTGGCTCTTCAGTTTTATATACTGACGTTTCTTAAGCTACGGGAATGATCCTCCACCAGCGCGGCGCCCGGTTCGGGATGACCAGAGAAAACCAGCCACACCGGGCTTTAGTTTTATAAATGAACAAAATCGAAATCTGTTTTTTTGACTGCATAATCCAGAAGTAAACCGCAAATCCACTTGCCACAATTGGCAGTACAATACCGAATTCACCTGCAAAATAAGCTGTATATCCGGTGTCTGCAGTTAATGGGGTGAATATTTCCTGAATAAATAAATTATGGCTTGCATGCAAGATTACAGCAGTCCAAATGCTCCCGGATTTAAGGTAAAACCAGGTGTAGATAAAACTCACACTTATAACAAGCACCAAAAAACACGGTATGGCAAACCACAAAGGTGTTTCATTATTATAATCCGCAAAAAGTAGAAGTGGTAGATGCCAAATGCCCCATATTAAGCCAGTTATGATTGATGTTTTTTCGAATCCATGGGTTTAAATGAGCTCCGGCACTAAAAAGCCTCGCCATCCTAACTCCTCTCCTAATGCAAAAACTGCCCCCGGGATGATCCCCAAAACTCCATAAACGAGTATATACAATGCGATTACCCATTCATCTTTCATCGACCCCGATCCGAACAAATCAGAAATTCTATCCACAGTTTCTGCGTCGTAAAATTTGCCCCAGCCCAATGTCCAGATTATTGTATAACCGATTACAGCATACAAAATGGGTATTAAATAGCTCTGCAATAAGTATTTCTCCTTACCCAATCTCAATCCGGGTTCCTTTATATTTCGTAACTGTTTAGCAGGGTATTTTACCCTGTCAAGAAATTGTGTCCACTAAAGGT
>CAZRZY010000172.1:0-5630 GCA_964604655.1 uncultured Bacteroides sp.
TTCGAGGAATCTTCGATCCAGTGTTAATTTTATTTGTGCTCGCTAACCCTCGCAGTAGAGCTGCGGGGAACCGAGCCTGCGAGCTCGGCGAAGCACATGCGCGAACGGGATTCAAGGCGATTTATTTTTATAGCAGCGTGGATTTGGGATCCGGAGGATTTATATGTGATCATGTTGAAAGAGGGGATCGTTCTTCTGCGGGACACCTTCTGCGGGATACGCTCAACGGTAATGTGCTCCCTTATTCCGGGTGTTGAACTCCTTTATTTTTCTGCTGGAAAGGGGCCTGATGGACTTTTCAAAAGACAGAGAGACCTAAATTATCTGGTTGTTATACTTATTCGGTTGATTATCGATAATAAATATTTTTCAAAAGATGTTTTTTAGAAAAAAAAACACTCAATAAGTTTATAATCAGATAAAATACATCTGCAATGATTTCTGAACACTCCCGCAACGAGCTGCGAGGAACCATTTGACGAATTTTTAGGAACCAATCGACAAACCTGCGAGGAACCATTTGACGAATTTTTAAGGATCCGATCGACAAACCTGCGAGGAACCATTCGAATTCGACGAACGGGCGCGAAACCATTAGAATTCGACCAAGCTGCAATAAGCGTCAGGGTTGCGCTGGTTCCGACAGGAAACAAGGGGTGATGGAGGAATCACCGGTCAGGTTTTTTTAAAGGAAGGACCGAATATGGCGTAAGTAGGACATGATCTTCTGAAGGAAGGACCAAATCTTCCGAAAGAGGAACCTGATCTTCCGAAAGAACAAAATCAGGCATTGTCATAATTCCGGGAAATCTTTCGCGGCCTGCAGGAGAAATTATTCCCGGTTCGTGAATTTTTCTTTTCTTTAACAAGGAGATATCTGAGCTCTCAGAATAGCAATTGCTGGTTTCATTAAAACTGGAAGATCTATGAAAAAGGTATCAGGTAATAAATTCTCCCGGCGTGAATTTATGGGAACCATGATGGCAGGGATCGCCATGGGGGCCATCTACGCTTGCCGGCAGGAGGATTCGTCCAACGGGATTCCTGTCCGGCCCCTGGGAAACACAGGAGAGAAAGTTTCCATGATCTCCCTGGGCGGCTGGGACATCGTGAACGACAAAACAGAGAAACAGGCAGTGGCCCTGATCGAAGAAGCCCTTGACAACGGGATCACCTTTTTTGACAATGCCTGGGAATACCACGACGGCTGGGCCGAAGAGATGATGGGAAAAGTCCTTGCCGATCCGGTGAAACGGGACAAGGTGTTCCTGATGACCAAAGTGTGCGGTCGTGATTATACTACTGCCCGCCAGCACCTGGAGGACAGTCTGCGAAGATTGCAGACCGGGGTGATCGATCTCTGGCAATTCCACGCCGTCAAGTGGGAAGATGATCCCGATCTGATCTTTGCTCAGGAGGGAGCCATGAAAGCCGCTCTGGAGGCCAGAGAACAGGGCAAGATCAGGTATATAGGATTTACCGGACACCAGGATCCTGAAAGACACCTGGAGATGCTGGACAAAGAATTCGACTGGGCCAGTGTACAGATTCCCACCAACGTGCTGGACGCCCACTACCGAAGCTTTCAGCACCAAGTGCTGCCAGAATTGAACAGACGGGATATTGCAGCTCTGGGTATGAAATCCCTGGGAGCCCAGAATGGACGGATCGCCCGGGAACTGAATGTGGATGCTTCTCTGCTTCGCCGATATGCGCTGACGCTGCCCATTGCCTCTCTGGTGGCCGGAATGCAGTCAAGGGAAGAGCTGCATCAGATCATCCAAATTGCCCGGAACTTTCAACCTCTCACCGAAGAGGAGGTGACCGAACTGCTCGAACATTCCTATGCCGAGGCCCAGGACGGGGAGATCGAACGTTACAAGACCGGTAATTATGGCTGTGACTGGTACCACAACCATTTCCCTCAATCCTGAGTATAAGCGTATGTTCCTGAAAAAAAACTATCTGACAACAGGTCTGCTCCTCCTGGTGTGTGCCTTCGTTTTATCACAGGATAAACTGGTGATCGATGACCGGGCAGGGTTAATGGATCCTGTAACCGATCAGTTGCTTTCCAGCCGGTTTGCCTTGAACGATCTCACCTACGTCACCTCGGTGGATTTCAGGAACCGCTGCGAGTACTGGTATGTGGTTCTGGATTCAGCCGGTCAGGGAGTATTCATGGAGATTCTCGACTGTTTCGATCGTTCACTGGGAATCCGTGACCTGGGATCTTCCATGGGCGAATTGAACAACCAGGATAAAACTTTCCTGCTCTCCTACTTCATTCTCGATATCATGGATAGTGCCTTAACGGAACAACCAGAAGATGCAAGTGCTCCCGGGCAGGCAGAAAGCGCGGTAAATGAAGAATTGCCCAGAGCAACAACATCGGGGTCCATTACCAATGAACACGACACCCGCTACTTTTTCGCCCCTGCCGCATACAACCTGAAAAAGGGACAACTCTATTACAATACCATCTACTTTTTCCTCCACGATATCCAGTACGGGATCTCGGATCATTTCTCTTTCGGGATGGGGACCTCCCTCATCGGACTTCCAGTCTATTTCACCCCCAAGTTTTCAATTCCCACGGGCGAACGTTCGGCCCTTGCACTGGGCGACCTGCTGATCTTCGGCACCTATGGTACCAACGCCATCGGTAACCTGGCATATGGGAATTTCACCATAGGCGGACCTTTAGGAAATTTCAGCATCGGAGGAGGTTACCTGGCCACCAATGAGAGCGAGCTGACGGGCCGTACTTCTTCGGGAGTCTTCAATATATCGGGCATGAGGAGCATCTCCCCCCGGATCTATCTGCTTACCGAAAACTATTTTTTCGGGATTCAGACCCGCCAGTCGGCATGGCAGGAATTCTATGATGAAAGCACGAACTTCTACGACTATATCGAGGAAAATTTTAACCAGAGAATGAGGATCTGGTACGGGATTGCGGGTTTCCGTTTTATCAGCAAAAAGACCGATTTTGTCAGCTGGCAGGTGGGTCTGACCTACGTAGGCATGATACCCGGTGTTATTCCTGAACCCTACAAGAGCATGCCTTGGAATGTTTCGGCACCCGAAGATCTGAACATGATTGCCTTCCCCACGGTTAGTTATACCCGCAAATTCGGGCGGACCTATTGACCTGACATATCAAAGACCATTTTGGGAACTTATTAACTCCATTCAAAGAATTATTTCACTAGTTTCACCTCCATCAACCTGAATTATCAACCTGAACCATCAACCATGAAACGCATTTGGTTATTCTGTTTCGTATTACTGTTGACTTCCAGCAGTTTGCTTGCTCAAAAGATGAACAACATCAAGACCGATCTGTTCAGCCCCATCATCCGGACCTATGTACTGAAGTACGAAAGAACCTTCACGGAGGATATCAGTTTTCAGCTGGGCTTTTTCTACACGGGATACCGTCCGCGTAACATCGAATCGGTTCTGAGCGGCTTCGGAATTACCCCGGAGTTTAGGTTTTACCTCTCTGAAACCCCGGCTCCCAATGGGTTTTACCTGGCTCCCAATTTCCGGTACATGCAAATGACTGCCAGAGACGAGTTGACCTACGATGAAGGATCTCTCACTACCCTTGGATTTGCCCTCAACCTGGGATACCAGTGGATCCTGAAAAATGTGGTTGCCGTTGATCTCTGGCTGGGACCCTCCTACAATTTCCGGTCGGTTACGGAAACGGCCGATGCGGTGGAATTCGGGATCGCACAGGTGAACGGCTTTGGCATACGTGCCGGGCTGGCCATCGGGTTCGCCTTCTGATATTCCTGCACAGACCGGTTACACGTAAAGGTTTACTTGCCTGGAGCCTATCCTAATCGCCTTTTGGGATGTCCCATCAGAAAATAGAGAAGGGAGCCCAGGAAGGGCAGGAAAATAATGACCAGCACCCATATTACCTTTTCGTTTCCGGGATAGGTATTCACCAGCACGGTGACCAGGGCGATCAGGGGAAACAGAATAATAAGAAGGACGAAAAGCAGCGTCAGGAAAAGGCCTCCGCCTGCAATAAACAAGAGATTCATTGGAGAGATGTTTTGTTAAATCATTAAATCTACACATAAAAAAGGCAGGTCGAAAATGAAAGATTGTGTAACTTGGATACACCATCCCAAACTCAGCAGCCATGAGGACAGCCATTCTCCTTTCGTTTACCTTTATATGTATTTCATTCGTCTCCTGTAGCTCTTTAGTAACTTCTACAGAATCGGCAGAAAAATTCCCTCTTCAAACCTATGTGGACGAAGGCGATAAGGCTTTCGGGTATGAAATCAAAGAAACTGTCACCGGCGAAGGATGGTCGGAATACCGCATCCGGATGGTTTCCGGTACCTGGCTCTCAGAAGCCGAAGTGGATCACCCTCAGTGGTGGCACTGGCTTACGGTGGTAGTACCCGTGGAGCTCCGGGAAACGGAATCGATGATGATCATTGGCGGGGGATCGGCGCATGATTCACTACCCATTCCGGCCGATCAATGGCTCATTGACGCTGCTCTCTCCACCGGCTCAGTGATCTCCCATATCAGCAACATCCCGTTCCAGCCCATTGATTTTAAGGGAGATGAAAAAGGGGGCAGGTATGAGGACGACCTGATCGCATTCGGTTGGAAGAAATATCTGGAGAGC
Organism: uncultured Bacteroides sp.; assembly: GCA_964604655.1. GTDB lineage: Bacteria > Bacteroidota > Bacteroidia > Bacteroidales. The sequence goes on from CAZRZY010000172.1 coordinate 4,664, forward strand.
GGATCCGACCCTTCAGAGGTAGAATGGCTGGCCAGGTTACCTATGACCAGGGCGGTAGTCAGGGCCATGGATGTGGTGCAGGAGGTCACTTCGGATGTATCGATTCCCGTGGAGAAATTCTTCGTTACGGGTGCTTCCAAACGGGGATGGACCACCTGGACCACCGCAGCCGTGGACGAACGGGTCATGGGGATGGCTCCCCTGGTGATCGACCTGCTGAACATCACTCCCTCTTTCCAACACCACTGGCGGTGTTACGGGGATTGGTCTCCAGCGGTGGATGACTACGTGGAACAGGGGATCATGGAATGGATGGATACCGATGAGTTCCGCAGGCTGCTGGAGACAGTTGAACCCTACTCTTTCATCGACCGGATCACCGTTCCCAAGCTGATGGTGAATGCCACAGCCGATGAGTTCTTTGTGACAGACTCCTGGCAATTTTACTGGGATGACCTTAAAGGACCGAGCTACCTTCAGTATGTACCCAACGGGAACCATGGTCTGCTCGGGACCTATCAACCATGGAGCCTGGTCGCCTTTTACAGGGCTACCATCGCGAATATCCCCATTCCCATTTCTAACTGGGATATCCGGAACGATACCATTTACATGCATATCGAACCTGGGACCGAATACGAGATCCGCCGCTGGGACGTGGTCAATTCTGAGGCGCGGGATTTCAGGATCTATGTGACCGGCAAGGCCTGGCAGCCGGAGAACCTTGAGTGGCGGGAAGACGGGAAATACGCCGTTCACATCGCTGCACCTGAGAGCGGTTTCAGGGCCGCCCTGCTGGAAGTGGTGTTTTACCCGGAATCGGAATGGCCCCTGACCTTTACCAGCGGAACCCTTGTGGTGCCCCACACCTATCCCCACGAACCTTTTGTTCCCGGCAGGTAAAAATAAATAGTCTCCCAGGCGGGGGGCGAGCGCGGCGGCCACCGGCGAGCAGCGGCGGGCGAGG
>CAZRZY010000173.1:0-5018 GCA_964604655.1 uncultured Bacteroides sp.
GGTGAGCAGGATCCCGGCCACCATCAGGAAAAAGCTCAGGCCGGCAAAAAGCTGACTGAAATCAACCCCCTGTCCGGCAGCCTGATATCCCTCCTCCACCGCATTCTCCAATGTAAAACCCAGCAAAAACGGATCAAACTGTTCAAGGAAACGCTCTTCGAACCTGGACATGGAAGCCCGGGGCTCTTCACCGCTGCCGGGGGTGTACCGGAAGGAGGTGTAACGCCCGAACCGGTTCTCCCACATCTCCACTGCCCGGTCTGTCGCAATAAAGGCCTTGGGTATCCCGCCGTAGGTGTCCCAGTATACTTCATCCTTATCGCGGATGCTCTCCAGGTCAATGGGTACCCCCGTCTCCCAGTCACGGCAGTTGCCGGCATCGGACAGACCGGGCAGATCGGGCATCAGGGCAGGATCGGCGAACCGCCCCTCCAGGGGCACGATCTCCCGGATAACGAAAAAGGCCGAATCCACCTCCAGCTCCCTGAGAGGTCCCACAACGTAGTAGCTAAACATCAATCTATCACCCGCTTCAACGGACAGGTCTTCGGCCAGCCATTCATTGATCACCGTCTCATTTTCCGCCAACTCCAGACCCGGCAGGGAGGAGACGAACGAGTAGGGAGTGGCCCCCTGTTCGGGATCGTTGCCGGGCGGGTTTTCAGGCAGGTTGCCGGGCGGGTTACCAGGGAGGTTGCCGGGCAGGTTTTCAGGCGGGTTGCCGGGCGGGTTACCAGAGAGGTTGCCGGGCAGGTTTTCAGGCGGGTTGCCGGGCCGGTTACCGGAGGATCTTTCCCCGTTCCGGCCGCTTCCCACCGGTTCGATCCGGTTCACAAAATAGGTCAGAACCGGACGAATGGTCGGATCCGCTTCCAGCAGGGGCCCTGAGAGATCCTCCCCCACAAAGATCCGCTTGCTGGTGACCTCCACCTCCCGCCGGTCCGGCAGGAAGTCCTGCTCAAGTCCTGCATCGGCCATGGAGAATTGATGTTCGAGGGCTGACCGGATCTGCGGGCTTTCCACCCTGCCATCCGCATTCATCAGCATCACATTCCCCCTGCCGCTGAATTCCATCAGCTCTTCCAGCCTGGACAGGGAGATAAAGACATTGAAGGGGGCAGTCTGCGAGACTTTCAGATGGAAGCGGCCCAGTTGCATTTCCCCTGCCACTTCTTTGATCACGGCCCGGAAAGCCACCACCGATTCAGCATCGGAAACGAAGGGTGCATTCAGAGGTATCAGGCTGGCCTTCTGGATCCTCAGGAGTACTTCGTCTCCAATTCCCAGATGGAGCCGGTTCGAGAGATTTTCACTGATGATAATGCTGTCACCTGTAAGGGAATTATAATAATCCTGCTGCCCGGTCAACCGGTCGAATCCACTTCCCACACCCAGCACCTGGATACCCGGAACGCGGATCTGCCCTCCGCCGGCCACTGCCACCCCTTCCTGGAGAAGGAGACAGGTGACGGGAATTTCCAGCTCCTCCTCCATTTGTGCAGCCAGATCGCTGGTAAAATAGCGATCACCCGCCTTCAATACATGGGTTACGCTGCCCAGCCGGTACTCCACGATCCTCTTCAGGCTGTAGTCGACCGAATCGCCCACCAGCAGCGCACCGGTAATGACCGCACCGCTGATCGCCACTCCTGCCGCCAGCAGGAAGTGTTTCCAGCGATAGTAGATCAGATTATTCCGGATCAGCCTGAATGCGTTCATAGTACTGTCTTACTGGTAGCCCGGCCGGAATGGGTCAGCTAAGGAGTTTCCCGTCCTTTAACTCCAGAGTCTTCTCCATTTTGTCTGCCAGTTCATTGGAATGGGTCACCATGAGAAGCGTGAGCCCGTCCTCCCTGTTGAGTTCCAGCAGCAATTGGGCCATTCGTTCCACGTTTTCCCGGTCAAGGGCACCGGTGGGCTCATCGGCCAGAAGCAGGGAAGGCGCATTGATCATGGCCCGCACCACGGCGCCCCTCTGGCACTCCCCGCCCGATAGCTTGCCGGGCATCTGGTGGCGAAGTTCCCAGATCCCGACCCGTTGCATCAGTTCCCTGGCCCGCTCCCTCTTCTGTTCCCGTTCTCCCTTTTCAGGATCCACCAGGGTGGGGACCAGGATATTCTCCAGAAGGGTACACTGGGGAAGAAGGTGGTGGAACTGAAAGACAAATCCGATTTCCCGGTTCCGGAACCGGTCCAACTGATGGGGCGAATATCCGGTGATGTCCTCATCTCGATAACGTACCGCTCCCTCATCGGGAAAGTCCAGTCCGCCGATCAGGTTCAGAAGTGTGGTCTTTCCTGAACCGGAGGGACCGAGGATGGCTGTCGCCTCTCCCTCCCGAACCTCCAGCTGAAGGTCCTCCAGCACGGGGCGGAAACCGGAATCACCGGGACTGCCGAATCCCTTGCTGACATGTTCAAGGCTTAAAAGCATGGCTTGGACTTATGCGTTTCAATTATGCGTTTTGCACCACTTCCGAGCCGCTGATGGCCTGCCGGTAGACTTCCATCATTCGGTCGGCCTGCACCTTGATATGAAAGTGCTCTGTCACCCCTTTGTGACCGTTCCTGCTCAGTTGTTCCATTCGTTCCGGATCCGAAAGCAAGTCTGCGAGGGCTTCACTTAGCGCCTCCGGAGCGTTGGGTTCATAGAGCTCCCCTCCCCCGCTCAGGGCCACAATTTCAGGAAACGCCCCCAGAGCTGGCTGGACCACAGGGATTCCCGATGCCATGCACTCCAGCAGGTAGATGCCAAAGGCTTCCCCGTTCCGGACCGGGACCGATACCACCGATACCTTATCCAAAAACGCTCTCAATCCCTGCTCTTCGAAATCTTCATGAAAATCAACCTGGTTCATCCTTCCGCTTTGCCGGAGCCGTTCCCGGATCCCGGATAGGAATTTCCGGTCATCCCCGGTCTTTCCTCCGGTCAGGACCAGTTCCACATCTTTGAATCCCTCCTTCTTTTTCAGCAGGATGAATGCATCCACAAGGATATCCAGCCCGTTCTCATGGCACATGCGCGAAACGAAACCGATCCTCCTTTTCTTCTCTGAAACCGGTCTGAAGGTGTAATCATCCGGATCGACCCCGATATGAACGCTTCTGACCTTCTTATCGGGAAGAGTCATCTTCTCTTTCATCACCCGGGCGTAAAAGTCACTCACTGATATAAAGGCGGACACATCCTCCGACCGTTCCGACATCAGTTTCCAGACATGGTCCCTGAATGAGGGTTTCATCACATCGACCCACACATCCTCATCCTGGAGGGAGCAGATCACCGGAACCTTCAGCCGGGTGGAGAGCTGGCGGGCCAGCCCCAGAAGTAATGCATTGGAGAGGTGGATCACATCGGGATTACAATGCTCGACGATCCAGTCCACCATCTTGTCCAGCTCCTCCTTCTGCTGCCCTTCCTGTCCCAGGAGCATAGATACGGTCATCTCCTCCAGTCCCTTGGCACGGGTCGATCCGGCAAATTTTGAGGCCAGTTTAAGCATTGGCTTGGAGTTGAGCATCCGGTCGAACCACCCGGGAGCCTTTCTGAACAAAGGGAACTGCTGCTTGAGATAAATGCTGATGGCCCCGTAAAAGACCGGGACCTCCCGGTTCAGATCGTGTTCATCAGCAAAAAGCGGCAGATACATAGGAATCTTTATCACCTTGTGATCCGATTCCCTCAATGCCTCCACGTACTTGGAATCCCTCAGGCAGTTGCCGCAATAAAAACTTCCCCCGGAACCGGGGATAATGTGCATGATATTCATTACTTCACTCTATTTTTTCTCCAAAACAATACACTCTTCCGTCGTCTCCGGCCACATAGAAGCGATCATCGACGACTGCCGGGTTGGAATGGACCGGAACCCCCAGTTCGTAGGTCCAGACCGGGTTGCCGGACTTCCGGTCGAACATAAACACGTCGCCCCGCATATTGGCAGTCAGCACCATATCTCCCGATACCACCGCCGAAGCATCGACCCGGGCACCGGTATTGTATTTCCAGACCAGTTCCCCGTTCTTTTTGTTCAGGCAATAGAAATATTTATCCCGGTTGCCCACATATATATGATCGCCGTAAACGGCAGGGGAAGCCAGAAACGGAAGGTTGGCCTCCTTGTTTTCAAAAACCCAGGCTACTCTCTGCCGCTTCAGATCGATGGCGGAAAACCTCCCGTCATAGTCGCCCACATAGGCAAAATCACCATCTACTGCAGCCGAACTTGCCACATAGGTGGAAATCGACATGCTCGATTTCACTTCTCCCTCCAGGGCGTCCACCAGGTGCAGTGCTCCGTCACACCCGCCGAATACGGCCATCCCGTCATACAGTGCACAGGCGCCGTTGATGAAATTGTCCGTTTCATACTTCCAGAGTCCTTCGCCGCTGGCTGGATCGATCGCGTGCAGGTAATAGTCGTAACTCCCCTGAAGAAGCACCGCTCTCCTTCCTTTCCGGTAATAGGCGGGTGAACCCATCACCTGGTTATCCGTCGCATAGCTCCATCGGATACTCCCGGTCTTCAGGTCCATGGCATAGACCTTCCCGTCCAGATTTCCGGCATAGACCACATCATCCACGATGAGTGCTGGCGCCTCAATGCTGTTCTCCGTCATGATCTTCCAGCCCAGGGAACCGTCGGCGTTGATCCCGTAAATGCTCCCTTCCAGGGTGCCCACCACGATCATATCGCCGCACACCACCGGCGCCGCCTTGATCCCGTCGTCCGCTTTAAAATTCCACAGAAGGACGGGGTTTTCGGGCAGGGAAGCCCCCGTCACTCCGGTCAGCTGGGCATCGCCGCGGAAATTCCCCCAGCAATCCCCATCCTGCGCCCCCAAATCCATAGGCAGGATCAGGATCGCTGCCAGAGTGATCCACAGAAACCATCTCATTCGCTCCAACTCCCTGTACCGGTCATTTTTTATCATCCCTCACCTTTCGACTTTATATACTTTATCGACTTTATATACTCTAATGAAATCCTAATTTCTAAGCCACTTTTTTTGTGGAG
>CAZRZY010000174.1:0-4923 GCA_964604655.1 uncultured Bacteroides sp.
GTCGAATGTCCCCTCTTCAGGTTCCAGGTAGCTCCAGGCAAGCCTCAGGTAAATATGGTCCATTCCGGGAAAGGAATGGAAGATCGAGTCGTCTCTGATTTCATAACGCCAGGCTCCGTTGTCATGTAAATGGTGGTACCACCCCTTACCAGGGTTCTCCAGGGGGGTGAGCGAATCCCACATGGGAGTAAAATCTTTAGTGATCACTGAACCGGGAGACCGGTTGCAGGATGAGACCAGCAGAGCGAACAGGCACATAAAAACGATGGCAAACACGCAGGAAGTGCCGGAATTGGCGGGCGATCCGGAGGTGCGGCCAAAGTTATGTGCAGAATTCATTGGAATCCCAACATACTTATAGCCTTTAAGAATTAGCTGCTTCATTTCAGGTAAGATATGGGATGGTCCAGGGGCCGAGGGGAAGCACGCATATCCTGGTGGTTCCTCTATTGCGGGCAGCCAGCTGGTCTACCAGTGCGCTAATATCATCCACCGGTTTCAGGAGGCATTTTTCCACGGTATCCCTGTTCAGTGCAGAGTAAAGGTATACGTCGGCCTTTTCCTGTATCATCGCCTGGAAAAAGACCTGCCAGGTGTCCTTCAGTTTCTTTTCATTCTCCTTTATGAATGCCATCAACTCTCCCGGCGAGGTCACCGAGGTGAGGATGGTTTCGTAATCACTGCCTTCCGGAATCCCGTCCCAGCATTCGGCCGCAATGATGATCGTCCCGCCCTTTTTTACGATCCGTTCGGCAGCGCTCATCCCTTTGACAGATTGGTAGACATTCAGATCGAGAGGGTAGCCGGAATTGCTGGTCAGAACAATATCGTATGGTTCCTCCAGCGGGGTCATGGCGGTCTCCCGGGCAAAATCGCAGCCCGCTTCATGGGCTTTTCTCAAATCACCGGCAAACACTCCCGTGATCTCCTTCTCCCGGTTCAGAGTCACATTAAGCAGGAAAGAGGTTCCGGCCAGCTCTGCCGCTTCCATCACCTCTTCCCACAGTGGATTGCCTTCGGTAATCCCCCACCGGGCGCCCGGGTCCTCCAGATGCGCGATGGAATGATTGTGCCGGATGGTCTCCACATAGGCCATCCCGGGCATCAGGGCTTTTCCTCCTCCCGAGAAACCCGCAAAAAAATGGGGCTCGATGAAACCGGTCAGAATCCGGAGATCGGCCGCCATTACCTCCCGGTTCAGCATCACCCGGTTACCTGAACCGGTGGTCCCCGCGTAGTCATGCCGGTCAGGGTCCAGTGAATCATTCTGAATTACCCGGTAACTATCCACGATCTCCTTTCCAAGGATGGTATGGAGCTCATCAACGGAGGCGGGCCGGTGGGTCCCGAGCGCACAGCAAAAAGTGATATGACCGGCAGGCAGGTGAGAAAGCTCCTCCAGCAATGCGGGCAGAAGAATGTGATAGGGCGTGGCCCGGGTAATATCGCTGAATATGACAACTACCTTTTCATCAGCGTGTACACGGTCTCTCAACCGTGTAGAGCCAATGGGGGCTTTCAGTGCATCGGCCACTGCCTGCCGCTCACCTTTCAGGCCCGGTGTTGATTTGGGTTCCACCACATCCACATGTGCATTTCCCGGTAACGGAATCCCAATCTCTCCTTTTCCGTATACAAGCCTCGCTTCCATTCATTAGATTTTTAATTCTTCAATCAGTCCTCAATTCCTCGCCCGGACAATAATTCCACCTGCAGCTTCCTGCTGCCCTTCTTTTTCAGGGGTTCCAGGTCGCGGAACTCCTGCCAGGGGGTACTTGAATCCGGATCTCCAATCCTGACCGTGTACAAACCGTCTGACTGGTAAACGGAGGGGCTGTAGCGTTCGTTCCGGATCCGGACCGATTTGATGAGTTCACCGCTCTCCTGATCAATGATCTGAATAGCCGGAGAGCTGTTCCCCCTGATTACCAGGTCGGGCAGCCAGGCAGCCGGCTGCCTTCCGTCGAGAACATCTGCATCCAGTGTCACCGGCCAGCCTTCGAACTGGCCACCATCATCTCCCGGCGTGGCATTATAGGGCCAGCACTCCACTTTCACCTCCCCGTTGGATTTATCAAACCTGACGATACCGTATCCGTCGCCCAGGCAGGGCCTGCGCTGATCGGCCATTCCGTTTTCTATTTCCTCCCTGGGGATGATATACCGCTGCCTGAGTCGCTGGTCCATCAGAGACCGGCGTTCGGGATTGGCTACTGCCACCATCCGGAAGTAGTTGCCGAATCCGTCGGCAAACTCTCCCGTATAATCAGGGGCCCCCGGTTCACGCTCCTCCCCGGGTGTGTTGGGATAAAACCAGCGCCAGAAGTAATTGCCCATGGCAGGAACAGCGAACTGGTATACTGCATCGGAGGGCTGGTCGACACCCAGCCTGGCAAAGGTGGCCAGATGCTGGTCGCCGCTCAGTATGAATACGCCCGATTTCCGGAGCAGATCCAGGAGCTCATCCCTGCGCACCTTGGGAAATCCGTTGGAGTCCGGATCCTCCCGGATGTTGCCTTCAAAATCCACATGCATGGAAGCATATATGGTCTGACTCACCATGCATTTGAACTGGTGACCCGACCAATCCTGCCCCCACTGCTCCAGCATCTCCATCTGCCCCTCGCCCAGCAGGATCTGCCGGGACGGGTCCTCTATCTGCGGTGGCGTTTTAAATTTCCGGTCCTCCATTACCGCAAATCCGACTTCGCCCCAGTTGAAGCGCGTATAATAGTTGAGGATGCCGTTCCCGGCGGGAACCGGTCCGTAAGTATCGGGCAGATGGCCCGACATGGTCCTGTGCACCATATTGACGAAGGCGGGTGACCGGAGATAGCCCCCGTCACCGTTCTGTCCTGTCAGGTTCAATTTACCTCCCCATCCCCAGATATTGCCATGGTAAACGTCGTGATCGTCGGGCTGCACCATGGCCGGAAGATGATTGGTCAGGTCACGGAAAGACCAGCACCAGATCAGCCATTTATACAGGTAGTCCTTGAAAGGGCTGATGCTCCAGTCCTTCCTGGTGGGTTTATTCTCATAGACCTGATCGCCGGTAAAAAAGAGGATATCCACATCCTGGTTCATCAGTGCGTTGACCTCTTTATTGAAGGGGGTCCACACATTGGCTGGAGTCCATCGTCCGATGAGCACCTCGTCCTCATCCGCCGGTGATCCCCGGTAGTGGGGTGACCTTCCGATTGCTCCCATTCCGGTAAACCCTGCTGCGCTGACCACTTCCTTGTCTACCGGATCGCGGGTAATCCGGGTGGGATAATAGTAATACTTCCCGTTCCAGTCCCGGAATGCCACCCGAACCCGGGCATCTTCACTACTGTTCCATCCCTCTACCCTGAAAAGGAGATAAAACTCGGGACCCACCACTGCTTTCGGACCGTCCACCACCTCCCATTCACCGTTGGGTTCCTGTCTCTCCAGGTGAGCCAGCAGCCTCACTCGGTTGTTTCTTCGGCCCGAATTAGCAGCATCGGTCGAACCGGCAGGGGCAGTCAGAAAGGTTTCCGATCCCATATGCATGCATTGCGCCGAGATTTTCAGTGTATTGCCCGAGACCGAATAGAGCGTCGATGCCACCGGACCAAGACTCCTTTCCGGAATATGTCTGAGTTTCTCTCCTCCCACCAGTAATTGACGGAAGGAGTGGGTTATCCGGTTTCCGGCCTGATGTGAAACCAGAGCCACATTCCCGAGCAGCTTCGAAGGATCCACATCATTCAGGCTTACGGAGGCGATCTGCCTGCCGTTGTCCGGGTCCAAAAGGGATAGATTCATGGTGTAAACATCCTGATCTCCCGGGACCACATCCAGTTGAAGGACCAGATCGCCGGATAGTTCTGTCTTCCCTGAGGTCCTTACGGATTCCTGCGAAAGTACCGGGTATTCCGCCGAAAATGTCTCCACAGACATGTCCCTGAACGACAGGGCAGGTTCCGTGGAGGTCTCGATGACCGCCAGCAGCCCACCTCCCTTTCCGGGATAATGGTGGACCAGGGCGGCTCCCCTGTGATCCAGCTTCCCTTCGCCGGCACCCACGAGAAAACCTGCAAAGCTTCCGTTGCCTGCTCCGTTACCGGTGCGTATATTCACACGGAGGTGGAAGGATCCGGGAATGTCGGTCAATTCATAGGTGACCAGATGAGCGGTCCGGCAGTGTGCATCCTCCGGAGCTTCCGCAACCAGATAATCATTCTTCACCGTCCAGTCTTCCAGTCGGTTGCACCAGAAATCGGGACCGGCCCAGTGCCTTTCGGGAACTCCCTTCCAGAATGACACCCTTTTGAGATCTTCGGAGGACACCTCCTCCCGGGCTGCCTGGGCAGAAATCGGTTGCACAATGGAAATCAAGCAGAGAAAGGCTGCGGGAATTCGCATGAAAATGGTTTGCATAACACGTATATTTTATTCGTCCGGTCAATTCAGATTCTTCACCGCCGACAGGTCTCCGCTGGCAGCCGCATGCAATATGGAACCCATGTATTCGTCCACCTGGCCTGGAGTCAGTGGGACAGGCATATTCTCCAGTTTGGATTTCAGCTGAGGATTCTTCGCTGCATCCAGTGCCCTGCCGATGTGTGATTCGCTAAATGACTCAAATTCATTCAGCCTGGTGGGGAATCCGATTCCCCGGGCAAACTCCTGCATGGCACCAGCAAAAGCCATACCCAGTTCACGTCCGGTGAGGGTATCGAAATCTGCCGAGGTATATCCGGCTTTTGTGTAGATCCGGCCCAGCACCCGGAGGGGATCTTCTATGGCAGGTGCGTAAAACAGCGCATAATAGGGATTCAATACCGCACAGGCCCTTCCGTGGGTAGTCACATCGACCAGTGAAAAACTGGTCAGATGCGCTCCGCTGGTCCCCCCTATCATAATGGCATACCCGCCCAGGTCGGTGGCTGCGCA
>CAZRZY010000175.1:0-4879 GCA_964604655.1 uncultured Bacteroides sp.
GCCGATTCAGTCCGAAGGGCATTCAGTCATGTGGTAAGGTTCCCGATGCCCCGTTCAGCCGTTCGCGTGGAACTTTTCGACAGGAATCGACGGGGAGAAATCATCCTTGGTTGGACCGAGGAGATCGACCCTTCTTCCATCTACGTGAATCCGGGTAATCCGATGATTTTCGAAAGTGTGGACCTGGAAATCCATGGCCCTCCCCGGGAGAAGGTCGATATTCTGTTCCTGGCCGAAGGTTACAAAGAATCGGAAATGGATAAGTTTCTGGAGGATGCCGAAAGGTCAGCCGGATACATCTTCTCAGAGGAACCTTTTAAGAGTCTACGGGGGGAGTTCAATATCAGGGCTGTGAAATCCTACAGTTCAGATTCCGGAACCGATATCCCGGGTGACAGTATCTGGAAGAATACGGTGCTCAATTCCACCTTCTACACTTTTGGGATCGAGCGGTACATGACCACCACGGACTACTTCTCGGTTTGTGATGCAGCGGCCAATGCCCATTACGACCAGATTTACATCCTGGTGAACACCGACAAATACGGGGGAGGGGGAATCTATAACTATTACAGCATCTCAGCTGCCGGCAACCGGCAATCCAGGGCGGTGGTAATCCATGAATTCGGTCACGCTTTCGGTGGGCTGGCTGATGAGTATTACAGCTCGGCTGTGGCTTATAACGACTTCTTCCCGCTGGATGTGGAACCCTGGAATCCCAACCTCACCACCCTGGTGAATTTTGATACAAAATGGGGCGATCTGGTAGAGAACGGAACACCCATTCCCACACCGGCAGATAAAGAGTTCCAGGAGAAAGTGGGGGTGTACGAAGGGGGCGGATATGTTGCCAAAGGGGTTTACAGGCCGATGATCGATTGTCGCATGCATACCAATGATGCCGGGTTTTGTCCTGTCTGCACCAGAGCCTTAAAACAGATGATCCGCAGGCACACCGGACTTTAGCTCATATAGTGATTATGTCTATATTTGTTTCTCATTAAAGTGCTATCCTCATCCTGTGAAAAGGCTTTCGGATGAAGAAATACTGACCGGTATAAAAAAACGGGACAACCACGTTCTGCACTATGTCTATAAGAATTCCTTCAACCCGGTTAAGCAGTTGATCCTGAATAATGCCGGTTCTGAGAACGATGCAGAGGATATCTTCCAGGAAGCGCTGATCATCATTTTCAAGAAGCTGAAAGAAGAGACCGATTTTCAATTGACGTCCGCATTTACCACTTACATCTATTCGATATCACGTCTGCTCTGGTTGAAGCACCTGAAGAATATCAAAAAAATCGAGATCGATCCACTGAACCGCGATCACGAGGAGCGGATCGAATTCGAAGAACCTTCGCCGGTGCAGGACAAAGATCTTCGGATGTCCATTTATCAGCGGACCCTGTTACAGATTCCAGAGGATTGCCAGAAAATACTGCGCCTTACCGCACAGGATATATCTTCCAGGGAGATAGCCAGACAGCTGGGATTCCGGAGCGAGAACTATGTGCGCAAAAGACGACACTATTGCAAAGAATTCCTGGTGAATAAAATCAAACAGGATGCAGAATACCAGGCCATGATGGAAGAATAAGAATTCCAAAAGATAGCTTACCATGCCTTCAGCAAAAAAGCCCGAAAGACTTCATTCACTGGATATTCTCAGGGGATTTGACATGTTCTGGATCACCGGAGGCAGTGCCCTGGTGGCAGCACTTGCCAGCGCGACCGACTGGAATTGGATGAAAGCCATCGAAAACCAGATGCACCATGCACATGCCGATCTGGGGGGATGTAATCATCTCACTGGGTACCCTGGCCATCATCCGGACCGTCCTCTATCTTCTCTATCGCAACAAGATCTTCCTGAGAATCTGAAATAAACAAAGGGACCGGTACGCATCACTACATAACTCCCTGCGGTCCGTTACGTCAAATGATGCATCCCTGGTCCCTTTATTAAAAGGATGCAGGAAGGTCTATTTCTTCAGGATCTTCTTCAGGACGGTGTCCTTGTCGATTTTTTTGGTGCAGAAGAACCAGTCGTGGCACTCCACGCCCTCTTCCTTACCTGACATGCGTTCTTCGGCTGATCCGCAGGATCCGGCAGGAGGCACGATCACGTCGTCACCAGGACGCCAGTCGGCCGGGGTGGCAATGCCAAACTCGTCGGCGGTCTGCAGGGCGATCAGTACCCTGTAAAGCTCATCGAAGTTACGGCCCAGGCTGAGGGGATAATAAATAATGGTGCGCACGATGCCCTCAGGATCAACGAAGAAAACAGCCCTGACCGCTTTGGTAGTGTCTTCATTGGACTGGATCATGCCATATTTCCTGGCCACATCCATCTTGATATCATCGATGAGGGGAAATTTCACCTCCACATCCTTCATGCCTTTGTATTCGATTTTATCCTTAATGGTCCTGAGCCAGGCAATATGGCTGTAAAGCCCGTCCACGGAAAGGCCCACCAACTTGCAATTGGCTTCCTCAAACTGTGCTTCCATGGTAGCGAAGGTCATGAATTCGGACGTGCAGACCGGGGTGAAATCGGCCGGGTGGCTGAATAGGATGGCCCATCTTCCTTTATAATCGGAAGGGAAATTAATCTCTCCCTGGGTGGTAGAGGCTTTGAATTCGGGGGCTTTGTCGCCAATTTTTGGCATAGTAAATCTTTCCTGTACTTCGGGTGTTTTTACTTCTTCCATTTCTATATGAATTTTTGGTGTGAAATAATAATAGTTATAAAAGTTGATTAGAAATTTTCCGCAGGAACTTACGCTTCTGTCTGGCCACCGGCCCTGGTCTTGCTCCTTTCGATCGATTGCAGGGCCAGGTAGTTGGCACCGAATTTCTGGAGGTTTTTGATCTCCTCATCATACTGGTCAAAGTGCCGCTCTTCGTCCACTACCAGGGATTCGAAAAGGGTCTTGGACACAGAATCGGCATTCTGGGAACACTCAATGGCCCAGTTGTTGTAATCGTTGGCACTGGCAGTTTCCATTTCGCCGGCCTTATCCAGCATCTTGTGTACATCCTGGATCTTCTCCACTTCGGTGGAGGCCACCATTTCCACATCCCCATTCAGGAAGATGATTCGTTCCGCCAGACTCTCAATGTGCAACATCTCTTCGATGGCTGTTTTTTTGAAGAGTCCGGCCAGCAATTCATAGCCCTGGTCGTCGCAATGGAAGTGGAAATACATGTACTGGTGGACCGCGTAAAGCTCGTCGGCCACCGCTTTGTTCAACAGTTCGATACTCTTTTCTTTTTTCATCAGGATAAACTATTTGTGTGGTAGTATGAAGGTTATTTGAATCTTCCTTTGATCTGTAATTTGATATCCTCAATGGTGAAACCGGGAATGCGCTTATGCTTGAAATGCTCCTGCAACAGGCGGTCGAGATCTTCATCGGCATAATCCTCGATCCTGTCCGAGTTGATTGCGTAGAGATGGTGGTGGTTTTCCATAACCCCGTCATACCTCATGATATCCTTCTCGGTCTTGACCCGGTTGACCAGCCTATTTTCCACCAGCACGTCCAGAACCTTATATACAGTGCCTGAAGCGATACTTGGATGCTTGTCCCTGATGTATTCAATGATATTTTCAGCCGTGGGATGATCCTCCAGGACCAACACTGCTTCCAGGATAGCCAGACGCTGAGGGGTGACTTTTAACCCAGCCTCCTGAAGCCGTTCCCTTAATGAACTGACAATGAATTCCATCTTACCAACTAATTATTATTAAAAGAGAATTAATCTCTTATAAGAGTCAACAAATTTAACAAATTGCTGTGAATCTACAAAACCGGGAGTGTTAATTTTGCTCAAATAGGCCTGCCGCTGAAAGCATCTCGTGGCCACCCTCAAAAATGGTGATCTCCACCAGATTATTGTAATTACGGTAATAGTGGACGGTTCTTTCTGCCAGTTCCATTCCGGGTTTTCGTTTAAAATTCCTGGACGAAACCATTTCAATGATCTCATCCGGTGGGATCAATCGATTTTTCTGTCCGGAAGTTTTCTTCAGGCCCCGCACCCGGTTCCCTTTAACACTCCGGAATGCAGATCCATGGTCGACCCTTTTGCTGCTCTTTGCGGATTCAAAGTCCGTAACGACCTTGTTGTAAAAAAGCAGCGAATGAGTGATGGGAACCGATCCGGTGCAGCCGTCATGGATACCGGCGAATATTCGCAATCTGCTGGAGGACCTTTTCTCCACCGGGGTCTCCATATGAACGGGAGACCTCTTCATGGCCTCCTCTTCTCCCAGGAAGTAGCGATCGCGCGAAACGGTGCCTGGAGGGTTTGTACAGAGGGCCAGGTGGAAAGCATACTTCGTTCCTCTCGCTTCCGACTCATCGTACCATTTTGACAGATCGGAGATGGGCACCCAGGCCGAAAAGCTTTTCACGGGGTGATCGGTGTTCATGTAAGTGAGCAGGGTGGCGTAGCCTCCGCCGCTGGAGCCGATCACGTGGATTTCACCGTGATCCACATGTGCATTCTCAAGGGCATAGCTGATGGCATCCTCAATATCCCGGATCACCAAAGGGCTACCGCACGCCTCAGGCCGGGTGTTGGAACCCCTGAAATCGGGATGTATGTAGTGGAAATTCCTCTCCCGGCAGATCCAGGCCAGTGTGTCTGTTTGCGAGTAGTCCCCGCTCCAGGTATGGAGGCTGACCACCAACGGCCGTGGATTTTCATCGCTGGCCCAGTATACATATGCTTTTTGCATGGCACCATCCAGGGTAGAGGGAATTTCTGCCTCCTGACAGAAGAGGGGCCATTGATCAGGACTTCCGGTCTGGGCAGCAGCATGATGCCATGAAGGGCTGCCTGCCACCAGTAACAGAATTGGTAAAAG
>CAZRZY010000176.1:0-4857 GCA_964604655.1 uncultured Bacteroides sp.
GCTCGGCATGCTTACATACCAGTTCATCCCGCTGTCAAATCCAGTTCAGCCCCTGATATTTGTCACAAAAGTACAAATTTTAAGCCAAAACTTCGAATCGGTCACAAAGCATATTATTCCTGAATCATTCAATCTGTACTTGAATATTTCGGGTTTATTTTATCTTTTTTCCTGATGATACAACGAAATGCTACCGGAAGACTGTTGGAAGCTCTGAGTTTCTTTCCCATAAGCGGTATCATCGGACCCAGGCAAGTGGGTAAAACTACCCTGGCAATACGCTGCACAGGCTCTGGTACAGCGTACAAGAATTACGTCATTAGAGCATCCATGAGGTTTTGTATTCAGCTTATCCTTGTAACTTGGAGTACGAAAGTTGAATGAATGGCAATCCCTGTTGTAATAGACCGCATCTGTAAGGACCGGGAATCGGGATCCATTGCCCTGCTGAACCGGCTGATTCCTGCCCTCGGGCAGGAGTTGCGGCAGGAAGGCTTTTCGATGGAGCACTTACTGGCCGTGATTGCTGAGATCAGGAAACAACTCGGTCATTTTGCGGCCATAGAGAATTTCCTGGCTGCATTAGGGGTCCAGGCGGAAGGGCCGGATGGGGATCCGGGGAGTGCCCTTCATTTTATAGATGAATACAAAGCGTACTGGCAGGATGGTGCGGCGAAGGTGGCCGGGAATTTTCTTGCTGATTTCAATCCTGAAGGGAAGACCCTGTTGATCCACAGCCACAGCCAGACCCTCCTTTCCCTGCTGGAAGAGCTGCAAAAAAGACAGATTTCCTTCCTGGTCATGCAAACCCTTTCGGTGCCCGGAGAGGAAGGAAGGATTGCCTGTGAGAACTACCTGCGGATGGGCATCGAGGCAGAACTGATCGACGATGCACAAATCGGCGGGGTGATCCACAAATGCGGGCTGGTACTTTTGGGGTGTGATGCCCTGCTGCCCGATGAATTCCTGAATAAGACCGGCTCGCGGAACATTCTTGAAATGGCCCGGACAGCAGGGATTCCATCCAGGGTAGTGACAGAATCAAGAAAACGCATCACCCGTCCCGGATGGAAAACCGAACAGGCCACCCACCCTCTTTTCGAATGGGTCCCCTTGAAACTGGTGGACGCGATTGTAACAGAACGTATCTGACCAGGGAACCCTGTAAGCTTGAATAATTGATAATGAGAAAAAAAAACACCTACCCTATGATGTGTTGCAGGCTTTTCAGATTTGCATTGACACCGGTTTTACTGGCAGTTTCAATTACCCTGGCTGCTCAGAAACCAGAAACCCCTGAACCCGTTCCCATGCCCTCCACCGAGCTCAGGATATTTCATTCTGAGATCATGGACCAGGAGATGCGTATCCATGTCCAGCTGCCCCTGAATTATGCAGGGGATGGCAGCCGGACCTACCCTGTCTGGTACATGACCGATGCGAACCGTTACTTTCCCATGGTGGCCAATATCTCCACCCTGCTGGGCTTCCCTCCCGGCAGTTTTCCGCAAATGATTGTCGTTGGGATCGGCTATGAGATCCAAAGCATGGCCGATTGGGCGGCCTGGAGGACACGGGACCTGACCCCTGTGCGCCATGAGCCTACAGAAGATCACTGGACACAGCTTTTGCACGGCATGACGGGAGACACAACCCTTCAGGCCGAAACGGGAGAAGCAAAGAAATTCCTGGGTTTCATTTGTGAAGAATTAATTCCCCTGATTGAATCAGAGTACCCGGTGACAGAAGATGAACGCACCCTGGGAGGGTACTCCTATGGCGGACTCTTTGCCTTGTTTTCGATGTTCGAGCGGCCAGGCACATTTTCGCGTTATTATTGTGGAAGTCCCAGCATCCATTATGCCAACCGGGTGATGTTCGAGGTAGAAAAAACGTTCTCCGAAAACCATACAGATCTCCCCGCCAGGCTTTTTCTGAGTGCAGGCGGACTGGAGACTGAACTGTTACCCGATCTAATGGAGCTGACAAAACGACTGAAATCCCGGCAGTACCCGCATCTTCAACTTGGCTTACATGTGTTCGAAGAGGAAGGGCATGCTTCGGCGGCTCCTGCCTCAATGATCAAAGGCTTCCAGGAACTGTACGGAGAAGAATAGCACTTCGCCATGTTGAAAAACTGTCGGTTGGGTCAGATCTTTTTCCCCAGGGCAGCTTTTCCCATAATCTTAAGGGCACCGAATACTCCATAGCGTTCCACGGTCATTTTGTTGTACAAGTCATCCCTGTCCTTGGGAGGAACGGTTTCCTTCTCTTTTTTCATAAGGGTAATGGCCTCGCTGGAACAAACGTTCAGGCAGTTTCCACAGCCGATGCAATGGCTTCGCAAAACTTCGGTGTGGTTGTTTACAGAAATAAGCGCCTCCATCTGGCATATTTCCATGCATTCCCCACAGGCCGTGCACTTCTCCAGATCTATCTCGGCGTAGAAGTTTGATGTAACAAATTCAGCGGGCTGCGGGTATCTTTTTGCCGCGGACAGGATCTGGCAACAGCAACCACAACAACAACAAATAAATTCCGGATCCCTGGCATTGGCAGGTTGCAGCACCAGGCCCTTGCTTTCAGCCCGGGCAACCAGTTTCTTCATCTCGTCCCTGCTGATCTCCCTTGCCACTCCCAAGTCCATCATGTAGGTCGCTGAAAATCCCATCGTCAAACATGTTTCCATGATATCGGAATGCTTGCAAGGTTCCCCGATCTTCTGCTTAGATTGGCGGCAGATACAATTCATGACCGCAAAGGGACCCTTGGAATTCTCAATGATGGAACGCGCATTATCATAGCTCCCAATAAGGAACTCTGGCTTGATGTCCACATTCACCGGAATGGTGCGCATTTGCCGGGTCTTCACATCGATAATTGCCTCTGCGAACCCTTCATCTTCGTATTGAAAGTAGTCTTCAGCCAGCTCCTTGGTCATCCGGTCCACCTGGAGTTCAAAAATTCCAACAGCCAGGGGGGCTTTTTGATACATGCGGCCTTTCTTCTTATCAAGTATGGAATAGATGGCGCCCTTAGCTATCAAATCACCAAGTTTTTTCTGTAGCGTCTCCTTTGAGATTTCTCCTTCTTTAAAGCGGCCATATATCCTGTCAATGGGCTCAGGAACGGCACTAAGCTTCAAAGCAATGCTTGCTTCAGTCTCGTCAAATAACTTTTTGAGGAGGCTAATTTCAACGCCCGATTCAGTTTCCGGAAAGGGGACCGGACTTTGATCGAGGTGGCGCTGAAGTTGCCTGTAAATATCTAGCTCCATGCGAAGTAAGTTACGACAATCGGATATGAAAGTCAAACTATTTCAATCCTAAATGCATTGTTGTAACTTGCTGAGATGAAAACTGAACAGTCCCGATCCACCTGCATCTTCCTGCTTATTTTCCTCCTTACATTGCCCTCCCTGATAGGGGCAAATGCATGGGGGCAAATCCGTGACAACATTTCTGAGACTGATTTTACCCTCCGTGAGGAAATGATTCCCATGCGTGACGGGGTGAGGCTTTATACCCTGATCATTTCCCCGGAGGATTTGGCTTCCCCCCTGCCCGTGCTCCTGCTGCGCACCCCCTACAATGCAGGGCCAACGGCCGGGGATCTTTCCGCCTCGAGCCTTGAGGCCCTGATCGGATACCGCTATATGGGGCCAGACTACATTTACGTGTTTCAGGATATCCGGGGGCGCTTCAAGTCGGAAGGGGATTATTTCATGTACCGGGCTCCCAGGGGGCCTTTCAACCAGACCGAAACCGATGAGACCACCGATGCCTGGGACAGCATCGACTGGCTGTTGAAGCACCTTTCCACCAACGGGAAGGTGGGGATCTGGGGTACCTCCTACCCCGGCTGGCTCTCCCTGGCGGCCATGCGCGACCCTC
Organism: uncultured Bacteroides sp.; assembly: GCA_964604655.1. Lineage (GTDB taxonomy): Bacteria > Bacteroidota > Bacteroidia > Bacteroidales. The sequence goes on from CAZRZY010000176.1 coordinate 3,894, forward strand.
ACCCGGCCCTGGCGGCAGCCGTTCCCTTCAATCCGGTGGTGGATGCCTGGAAGGCGGACGACTGGTTCCATTGGGGGGCATTCCGGGGCGTCTATGCCTTCGATTTCATCTACGGCATGGAAACCCACACCGACCGTCACTCGAATTTCCCTTACGACCAGAACGAGCTCTACAGCTGGCTGCTTCCTCAGGGAGCCCCGGGAACGAGCCTGGGGGCCCACCTGGATGAGCGGCACGAGATGTGGACCTGGCTCATGAAATTCCCGGAATACGGTCCCTACTGGAAGGGGGTGGCAGCCGACCAGTGGTTTGAGTCCCCGTCCCGGCTGGTACCGGCCCTGCATGTCCATGGCTTCTGGGACCAGGAGGATATCTATGGCTCTCCGGCTGCCTATGCCGCCCTGGAGCGGCACGATACTTACAACGACCTGAATTATTTTGTGGCCGGACCCTGGTACCACATGCAGCATTTTTTCGAGAACGGCCACAACCTGGGGGACCTGCAATTCGGACAGCCTACCACCCAATGGTTCCGGGAAGAGGTGCTTTCCCCCTTCCTGCACCATTTCATGCATGCCGGCGATGTGCAAACACCTGCAGAGAAAGTGTCCGCCGCTGAACTGCCTGCCACCGAACTGCCTGCCGCCGAACTGCCTGCCCCGGTCACGGTGTTTGAGACCGGAACCAACCGCTGGCAAACCTTCGGGAGCTGGCCTCCCACGGTGGAGGAGAAGCACCTCTACCTGCATCCCGGCGGCCGGCTGGCTTTCACTCTCCCGGAACAGGAAGAGGCCTTCACCGGCTACCTTTCCGATCCGGCTCACCCGGTTCCCTATAAGCCGAGGCCCATCTGGAACATGGATTACAACAATCCCCCCGCCATCAAAGCCTGGCAGCGCTGGCTGGTGGAGGATCAAAGGTTTGTGGACGGAAGGCCCGATGTACTTAGCTGGGTGAGTGAACC
>CAZRZY010000177.1:0-4651 GCA_964604655.1 uncultured Bacteroides sp.
CAGACGATATCATGGGGATAATGCTGGTAGAAAAGGTGGTACTCTCCGTCATACCAGACCATTCCGTTTGGATCATTCATCCACATGGAATCGGGACTGAAATGGTATTGGGGGCGGTGCATCTCCGAATAAATGGAAGGGATCTCATCCTGCGATTCATCTGAGCGGGTCGTGCAACCCAGCATCAGAGTCACAAAAACAAAGGCAGGGGCAGCTATTTTAGACATGTTCATGGGGTTCAGTTCCTTCCTTTTTGAATGGCATGGATCTCATCCAAACCGTATGCAGGAGAAGCTCCGGGCCGGGAGGCTACCAGAGCACCCGTGGCACAGGCAAAGTCAAGGCTTTCAGCGGCGGTACTCTCTTCGATCATGGAGGAGATGAAACCTGCGAGGAATGCATCTCCGGCACCCACCGTGTCGGCCACCTTTACCGGGTACCCATCGTGGGACACTACCGTACCTTCCGCAAGAAGCAGTGCTCCCCTGGCACCCCGGGTCACTACCAGTCGCTCCAGTTCGTAATGGTCTGCCACCCACTTCATCATATCGGTTTCATCTTCCGATTGCCTGTTAATCCAGCCGGCGATGGTCTCCAGCTCCTCATCGTTCAGCTTGGCCATCCGGGCGTGACCGAGCAGCTCTCTGACCAGGGGATCGGGCGTGTAGGGAGGCCTGAGATTCACGTCCATGAATTTCAGTGGGGGGGTTTCCAGCAGTTTCAGAATGGTGCTTTTGGACACCGGGTCCCTGGATCCAAGAGTTCCATAGACGATGATACTCGAGTCCGCCGCATATGCCTCAGCGGCATTAGTATATTCGAGGCGGTCCCAGGCCACCGGGGCGGGGATTTCGAAGGTGGCGTTCTGTTGTTCATCCAGTGAGACCAGTACTTCGCTGGTGGGGAGTTCCGGATCGGTCTGCAGCAGGGCGGTACTCAATTCTCTTTCTGAGAGGAACTGCCGGATCTCGCGGCCCCAGTGATCGTCACCGATCTTGCTGATGATCTTCACCGGATGTCCCAGAGTGGCCAGGTGCAGTGCCACGTTCATGGGAGCACCTCCTGGTTTCCGGTGGTTCTCCATCACATCCCAGAGCACTTCTCCCACACAGAGTATCTTTTTATGTTCCATAGGATTCCAGTATTGTCGGGTGTTTATTTGACAGCCGTTGAATGGTTGAAAATGTATGATTGAATCTGTTTCAGCGATTTGCCCTTGGCTTCGGGGACGATTCGCCGTGCGAATAGAAGGTGGAGGACCATCATCAGAGAGATAAAGGCGAAGGAGTACCCCCCGCGATGGAGGGAGTATTGGCGGCTATCGCAAAACCCAATCGCCACTGCGTCAGACCAATGACGGACTCCAGTAAAGAGGTGGTCCCGGAGATCACTTCCGTATCGAAACCGAACCGGAACCCTCCAGTGGCAGCAATCAGGGTAATGCGAATCAGTGTTCCCTGTTTCATATGGCTCTGATCTGGTCCATCACCCGGCTGGTGACCGCGGCTGTCTCTCCGGTAGAGGGGCATTGTCCCTCGCCCCGCATTTCGCCGACGATGGTGGTGATCAATGGCATCTGGATATGTTCGGGCTGCACCGGGGAAATGGTCTGGTGTTTACCGTCACTGACCAGGGTGATGGGTTTGAAACTGAAAACGGAAAACTTCACTTTCCCCTTTTCACCGATAATTTCCACCAGATCCTTGTCATACGGTTCGGGGGTAATGAAGCTCCAGCTGGCGGTGACCATGAGCTGTCCGGGAAGTACCAGGCTGGCCGTCAGGGTATCCTCCGGATCGTAAAGTCCGGCCAGGTTGGTGGGGTGTCCGAAAGCTTTCACCGGGTCGCCGAACAGGTAGAAGAGGATATCGAGCGCATGGCAACCCAGATCGTGAAAATACCCTCCGCCGGATTGCCCGGGGATCACCCTCCAGGGAAGCTGATCTTTCCGGTAGTCCTCCGGCCTGGCAGGGAAGTACTGCTGCATATTCACGTGGAGTACCCGGCCCAGGCGCTCCTCATTCAGGAGCTGCTTTACCCGGTTGAAATAGTCCAGTGCCCGGCGGTAGTAGGCCACAAACACCGGAACCCCTGCATGGGCCGCAGCCTCGTTGATCACCCGGCACTCCTCCCAGGTTCGGGCCATCGGTTTCTCCAGGTAAACCGGTTTCCCTGCTTCCAGGCAGGCCAGGGCATATTTCATGTGAGCGCCCGGAGGGGTAGCCACATAGACGATATCCACCTCGGGATTGCCGATTACCTCGAAAGGATCGCGGTGCCACGTTGGAACACCATGGGCAGAGGCATACTCCCGGGCTCTTTCCGGAGTGCGGTTTCCCACCGCCATCAGCCGGGACCCGGGAATCTTGTTGAAGGAGGGGGCGCTCTTTTTCTCAGTCACGTTCCCGCAACCGATCATGCCCCAGCGAAGGTTTTTTTCATCCATATCACTAAGATAGGGAATCTGATGGAAGAGGGGTGTTTCCATTAGTCTTCAATAGAAGTAATATCTGAGAGATGCTCATTCGTAAAGTGGTTTACGCTTCGCATAAATCCCAGTTCACTTCCTTAGCATCTCTCAGAATTATCCCCAAAGAGTGTCATCTGAAAAACCTCCCTTGCATCAGAGTTGGCGGGGCAGCTACAGAAGGATCTGGCGGCTGAATTCCCTGCAGAGAGATACCTCCCGAACCGGGTTGGACCAGGGTTTTACTTCATATTCCAGCTCGATATCGCAGTGGATGGGCCACTGGTTCTCTTTGATCAGAAGCAGCACCTCCTTCAGCGGCACTTCCCCCTGACCCCACACCTGGTTTTCATTCTTCTCGGTCTCGTTATCCGGTCCGGTCTTGTCCTTCAGGTGAATGCTGGCGATCTGGTCGTGATACTTGCGGATAAAATCGGCCGGATTCTTTCCGGTGGATCCATAGTAGTGTCCCACATCGAAATTGAGCCGGTTGGCCGGATTGAGTGACAGAAGGTAATCCACATCAAATCCTTCTTCTGCGTACTGATAATGGTTGTGGAAAATGGCCAGCATCCCGGCGCGCTCTGCAGCGGCCCCGATCCTTTTGCAGTTCTCTTCCCCGATCTCCGCGGTGATCCCGATGGCTCCCAGCGTTCTGGCCACCTCGAAGGAGTAATCCAGGTCTTCCTCATTCATGCCCGCGGTCCATTTATAGATGTGGATATCCACCCCGGCATCGTTGAACATCTTTCGCAACTTCTTGTACTTTTCCAGCGTACCGTCAGCGTATCTCCACTCCCTGATCTCCTTCTGGTACGTTTCAAACGCTTTCTTTTTCTCATCGCTGAGATTCTCAGGCCGGCGCATCTCTCTCCAGGAGAGGGGATTGGCCGGAGCGCCCAGGTACGCTTCCACCCCGGTACCCATCAGCTCCACCGAGCTGATCCCTGCATCCACACAGGCCTGCAGCGTCTCTTCAATTCCGCGGATACTCCGGAAACTGTAGGTGATCACGCCAATTTGCACACCGTTGTATTTCGAATCAGGTGCAGGATTTTTCTTTCCGCCTGCCGAGGGACCTCCTTCGGGAAGTGTGAATGCAACAAGCAGCAGGGAAAGGACCGGGACGATCCATATGGCTCTTTTCAATATTCGTTGGTGTTTCATTGTCAGGTTCATTTATTAGCAATGGTTATTATTAGCAATGGTTATATAATTAAAGCTTCCAACCTTTCCGGTACTCGTAGTGGAAATAGTCGTTGGCTTCCTCCAGGTTGGTGATCTTCATGTTTTCGGCATCATACTCCAGAGTGCGGTTCACCTGTTGAGATACCACGGCAATATTGGTCAGCAGCATAATCTCGGTGAGTCTGGCGGAGATCTCGAAATCGTTGGCTGCCTTCCGTCCCTCTTTGATGGCCTCGATAAAGTCCACGTAGACACTCTTAGGCCGCGGCAACCACTTTTCCGGTGCCTCGAATCCGGGATCGGCAGGGATCAGTTCAGGCATGGCCCCGTGGGTACCATGCATGATCATTCCCTTTGAACCGATGTAGAGCGCTTCCCTCAGCTGACGGTCGTCTTCCAGTTCCGCCGGGCGATAGGGTTTGATCCCTCCGTCGCTCCAGGTGACCTTCACCGGGGGCATTCCCTCCCTGGCCCCAAACTCGTACTGCACGGTTTCCGACTGGGGCAGATAGGCATCGGTGTAGGGGGTGGTTGTCGCCTGGATCTTTTCAGGCATGCCCAGTTTCAGGGCCCATATGGGGGCATCGAAGGTATGGGCACCCATGTCTCCCATGGCACCGGTTCCGTAATCCCAGAGGCCGCGCCAGGCAAAGTGCACCACGTCGGGGTGATAGGATTTCTCAGGTGCCGGGCCCAGCCAGAGGTCATACTTCAGGTTGTCAGGAATATCCACCCCCCCGGGCCTCTGCAGGAAACCCTGCGCCCAGACAGGGCGGTTCGACCACATATGCACCTCGGTCACGTCTCCGATCACCCCGGACCGGATCCATTCCACCGTCTGCATGGTCCCTTCCAGGTTGTGTCCCTGGTTGCCCATCTGGGTGACCAGACCGGTCTTGGCAGCCAGCTCTTTCAGAAAGCGCACTTCGTGAATGGTCTTGGCCATAGGCTTTTCGACGAACACATGCTTGCCCGCATTCATGGCATAGGAGGCGA
>CAZRZY010000178.1:0-4561 GCA_964604655.1 uncultured Bacteroides sp.
ATGGATTCTGAATCGGAAAAGTCCGGTTTCCGCGGTTGCCCGACCACCAGTCGTTCCACCTCTTCCCTTTTGAAATAAAGCTCCAGGAAATGCATCAATTCATGAGAGGGAACCGTTTCCAGAGGGGAGGCGATCATCTGTCCGGGATCTGTTACCGCCACTCCAGTCCTTTTCGATCCGTAATCGATAGCTACGATCCTTCCCAAAGGTGCGATTCTGCGATTCTAGGCGGTGGGGGAGAAATCCAGGCTCGCCATCCGAACATAGCTGTCGTACCTCCACTTGGCGTTGGTCTGGGCCGCCTTGAAAAGAATGGCGGCCTCCTCCGGAAATGCCTTCTGTAGAGATGTATAACGGACCTCGGATTTCAGAAATCCCTGGAACTGATCCCACTGCGGTTCCTTGGAATCGAGGGTGAATGGATTCTTACCCTCCTCTTCCAGCAGCGGATTGTAGCGATACAGGTGCCAGTAGCCACTCTCCACCGCCAGTTTTTCCTGGTTCTGCGACTGACCCATACCCTTGCGAAGTCCGTGGTTAATACATGGAGAGTAGGCAATGATCATTGAAGGCCCATTGTACGCCTCCGCCTCCCTGACCGCTTTGAGGAACTGTGACTGGCTGGCCCCCATGGCGACCTGTGCCACATAAACGTATCCGTAGGTCATGGCCATCATACCCAGGTCCTTCTTCCGGATCTTCTTTCCGGAAGCAGCAAATTTCGCCACTGCTCCCACCGGGGTCGACTTGGATGCCTGACCACCCGTATTGGAGTATACCTCCGTATCGAGCACCAGGATATTGACATCCTCTCCGGAGGCGATCACATGATCCACTCCCCCGTACCCGATATCGTAGGCCCATCCGTCTCCGCCGAAGATCCAGACCGATTTCTTCACCAGGTACTGGTCCAGGTCCTTAATCTCTCCGGCAACCGGATGTGTTTCTTTCTCCAGTGCTTCACGGACCTTGGCCGAGGCAATCCTGGAGGCATCCAGGTCGTCCATGGATTCGATCCATTCACCAAACGCTTCCCTGGTAGCGGGCTTCAGCTCCTCCATGGCAGCTGTCATCATGTTCTTGATCCGCTCCCTGTTCTTTTCCACCCCGGTGGCGAGACCAAAACCATACTCCGCATTGTCCTCAAACAGGGAGTTGGCCCATGCAGGCCCGTGTCCGTTTACATTGGCGCCGTAGGGCGTGGAGGGCGCCGATCCCCCGTAGATAGAGGAGCAGCCTGTGGCATTGGCCACGATCATCTGATCCCCGTAAAGCTGGGTGATCAGCTTGATATACGGAGTCTCTCCGCAGCCGGCACATGCTCCCGAGAATTCGAACAGGGGCTGGGCGAACTGGCTGTTTTTCACCGTCTTTTTCTTATCGACCAGGTGATCCTTGAAGGAAACATGCTCAATCAGGTGATCCCACCGTTCGATCTCGTCGTGCTGGGTCTCCAGCGGTTTCATTACAAGCGCTTTCTCCTTGGAGGGACAGACATCCACGCAGTTGAGACAACCCGTGCAATCGAGGATGGTTACCTGAATTCTGTATTTCAGACCCTTCAGATCCTTCCCTGTGGCATTGAGGGTGGCGGTACCTTCCGGCAGCGCGCTGGCTTCCTCGTCGTCGATCAGGAAGGGACGGATGGCTGCATGGGGGCATACATATGCACATTGGTTGCACTGAATGCAGTTCTCCGGGATCCATTCGGGTACTTCCACTGCAACCCCTCGCTTCTCGTAGCGGGCAGTACCTGCCGGGAAGGTTCCATCCTCGCGGTCGGCAAATGCGCTGACCGGCAGATCGTCCCCTCTGAGATGGTTGATGGGTTCCACCACCTCTTTGATAAACCTGGGGAGTTCCCGGGTGTCTTCTTCTTCCTTTACCTCGATGCCGGCCCACTCTGCAGGCACCTTCACCTCGGTGACATTCCCCCCTTTCTCGACTGCGGCAAAGTTCATGTTCACCACCTCTTCTCCCTTCCTTCCGAAGCTCTTGATGATAAACTTGCGCATCTCTTCCACCGCTTCTTCATAAGGAATGATATTGGCAATCTTGAAGAAAGCCGACTGCATGATGGTGTTGGTGCGGGTCCCCAGTCCGATCTCTTTGGCCAGCTTCGTGGCATTGATGATATAGAATCTGATCTGATGCTCGGCCATGTACTTCTTCATGTGACCGGGCAGATGATCGATGGTCTCCTTCTCATCCCAGATGGAGTTCAATAGAAAGGTTCCTCCATCTTTCAGCCCCCTGAGCATATCATATTTTTCCAGGTAGGAAGACACGTGGCATGCCACAAAATCGGGAGTTCCCACCAGGTACGGAGCCCGGATGGGTGTATCCCCGAAACGGAGGTGGGAAGTGGTGATCCCGCCAGATTTCTTGGAATCGTAGGCGAAATACGCCTGACAGTACTTATCGGTCGATTCACCGATAATCATGATGGAGTTCTTGTTGGCTCCTACCGTACCATCGGAACCGAGCCCGTAGAACTTACCCTCAAAGGTCCCCTCCTTGCTCATGGAAATCTCCGGCATTAGCGGGAGCGAAGTAAAGGTCACATCATCCACGATACCCACGGTGAACCTGTTTTTGGGTTCATTCTGCTTCAGGTTTTCGAACACGGAGACCATCATCGAAGGAGTGGTATCCTTGGAGGAGAGCCCGTACCGGCCGCCAACGATCACCGGAGCATTTTCCTTTCCGTAGAATACGTCTTTCACATCCAGGTAGAGAGGCTCTCCGTTGGCACCGGGTTCCTTGGTCCGGTCCAGGACCGAGATCCGCTTCACTGTCCCGGGAAGCACATCCAGTAAATATTTGGTGGAAAACGGCCTGTAGAGATGTACCGTGATCAGGCCCACCTTCTCTCCTTTTCCGTTCAGGTAATCCACCACCTCCTTTATGGTCTCAGTCACCGAACCCATGGCGATAACCACCCGGTCGGCATCGGCTGCACCGTAGTAGGTGAAAGGTTTGTACTCTCTTCCGGTAAGCTGGCTGATCTCCTTCATATATTCCGCCACCCGGTCGGGAACTACTTCGTAAAACTTGTTCGCCGCCTCACGGGCCTGGAAATAGATATCCGGATTCTGGGCCAGACCCCTGGTGACGGGGTGCTCGGGATTCAATGCATTTTTCCTGAATGCCTTCAGGGCATCCTTGTCGATCAGTTTGGCGAGTTCATCCTGGTCGGGGGCCTCCACTTTCTGTATCTCATGGGAAGTGCGGAATCCGTCAAAGAAATGGAGGAAAGGTATCCGGGTCTTAATGGCAGCCAGATGTGCCACCCCGGCCAGGTCCATGACCTCCTGAACACTTCCGGTGGCGATCATTCCGAATCCGGTATGGCGGGTCGACATCACATCGCTGTGATCCCCGAAGATGGAGAGCGCCTGCGCGGCAAGGCTCCTGGCCGAAACGTGAAATACAGCCGGAAGAAGCTCGCCGGAGATCTTATACATATTGGGGATCATCAGGAGCAGACCCTGTGAGGCGGTGAAAGTGGAGGTCAGCGTTCCGCTCTGCAACGAACCATGCACTGCGCCAGCAGCACCTGCTTCGGATTGCATTTCTGTTACCTTCACTTTCTCCCCGAAAATATTCTTCCTCCCGTTGGCCGACCACTCATCCACATGCTCCGCCATATTCGAGGAGGGCGTAATGGGATATATGGCAGCCACCTCACTGAACATGTAAGCCACGTGCGCAGCGGCATAGTTCCCGTCACAAGTCAGGAAATTCTTCTTTTTCGCCATTGTATTTCTTCTTAAGTATTTATATTACAACAAGTTAACTATCGATATGACAGTCACTCAAAATTAGTAAAATAGCAGGAATTGTGACAGAGATCACGCAATATAAAATCAGTCAAAATAAGTGTATGACCGGAAAAGAGAAAGCTCAGGTACCCGTTCCAGATCGAAAGGGTACCGGAGCTTCGTATAGATTCTGGCAATCCGCTAATCGGCGTTCATGGAAATGAGGAACTCCTCGTTGGTGGCGGTCTTGTTGATCCGGTCACGCAGAAATTCCATGGCTTCCACGGAGTTCATGTCGGCCAGGTAGTTCCTCAGTATCCATATCTTGTCCAGCATGGGCTTGTCCAGGAGGAGGTCCTCCCGGCGGGTGCTGGACAGATTCACATCTACCGAAGGATAGACCCGCTTGTTGGAAAGTTTGCGGTCCAGCTGAAGCTCCATGTTCCCGGTCCCCTTGAACTCTTCAAAAATCACGTCATCCATTTTGGAACCGGTCTCCGTAAGTGCGGTGGCAAGGATGGTCAGAGAGCCTCCGTTCTCAATGTTCCTGGCAGCACCGAAGAACCGTTTGGGCCGGTGAAGGGCATTGGCGTCCACCCCGCCAGAAAGCACCTTGCCCGATGCCGGGGAGATGGTATTGTATGCCCTGGCAAGCCGGGTGATGGAATCCAGCAGGATCACCACGTCGTGTCCGCACTCCACCATTCTTTTGGCTTTTTCCAGTACGATGTTGGCAACACGCACATGCCGTTCCGCAGGTTCGTCGAAGGTGGAGGAGATCACCTCGGCGTCCACAT
>CAZRZY010000179.1:0-4554 GCA_964604655.1 uncultured Bacteroides sp.
GGTCCTGTTCAGCGATATTTATAAGAAATCCTCCGTCATGAAAAAAATTATCCTGATCGGTCTTTTGTATGCCGCCGGATACTGTCATGCTCAGCAGGCCCGGACACCCCCCATGGGATGGAACAGTTTTGACTGTTTCGGTGCAGCGGTATATGAATCGGAAGTTAAAGCCAATGCCGCTTATATGGCAGAGCACCTCGCTGAGTATGGCTGGGAATATGTGGTAGTCGATTACTGCTGGTATTATCCCCATCCCCCCGAATCAAGGCAGAATAATCCGCCGCAGTTCAGACTGCCCGTGGATCGGGCACCGGTACCATGGATGCCCATGGACCGCTACGGCAGATTGCTTCCTTTCACAGGTAAATTTCCCTCAGGAATAGAGGAACAGGGCTTTAAAGAGCTGGCCGATTATGTGCACGGTCTCGGTCTGAAATTCGGGATCCATTTGATGCGGGGGATTCCCCGTCAGGCGGTCTGGACAAAATCCCCGGTCAAGGGTGCCCCCGGGATCGATGCCTCTATGATCGCTGATACAACCAGTACCTGTCCCTGGCTGAATCTGATGTATGGTGTGTATATGACCCGGCCCGGTGCCCAGGAGTACTATGATAGTCTGTTTGAGCTTTATGCCTCTTGGGGAGTGGATTTTGTTAAGGTGGACGATATGGATAGTTCCAGTGATCATCCCTACAGGTCCAGGGAGGTCGAAGCCATCCGGAAGGCCATTGACCGGTGTGGAAGATCCATGGTCCTGAGCCTGTCGCCCGTAATGCACTATGAGAACCGGGAACACATGAGTGCCCATGCCGATATGTGGAGGATCAGTGCCGATTTTTGGGATGAATGGGATAAGCTGAAAGCACAGTTTGGGAGATGTGCCGGGTGGGCCCATATGAGCGGCCCGGGAAGCTGGCCCGACGCCGATATGTTACCCGTCGGCATGCTTCGCCTCCGGGGTCCATTCGGTGAACCGGAAATGTCCCGGTTTACCAGGGATGAGCAGAGAACCTTACTTACCCTGTGGTCCATTTTTCGCTCTCCGCTCATGATCGGCGGAAACCTGCCGGACACAGATCCGTTCCTTTATTCCCTGCTGACCAACCCCGAAGTGATCGCGGTCAACCAGAACAGCATAAACGGAAGAGAAGTTCAGAACACCGAAGGAAAGGTGATCTGGCTGGCCGGGTCGCCTGACGGGGCCAACTACGCCGCCCTGTTTAACCTGAATAATGAAGAGACCGAAGTTTCGCTCCACTTCAGAGATTTTTCACTGGGTGAGAACCAGTCCGTCAGGAGTCTCTGGAAAAGACAGGAGCTGGGGGTGTTTCACCGGAAGTTCACTAAACGTATTTCCCCTCATGGTGCCGTCCTTGTAAAATTAAGTGAAAAGCGACAATAGGATGCATGAATCAAGAAGCAGATTATGATATTGAAATACCTGATTATCCCCTCTTTACCGGCAATGTGCCTGCTAAACATCCAGCTGATTGCACAGCAACAGGTGACCGGTTTTACCCTTGTCGATGCTGCCACTGATCAGGATATAAGGACTCTCGCAGCCTCCGATACAATTCACCCCGGCACCGGTGAATCTTCGCTTGCCATCCGGGCCGACACCGACCCTTCGGTGGTGGGTAGTGTGGTCTTTAGTTTGAACGGCTCACGAGTGAGGACCGAAAGTGCGGCACCCTATGCATTCAGCGGAGATCAGTCGGGCAATTATACACCCATGGATTTACCCGCAGGCGATCATCTCATTGAAGCCACTCCATTTTCAGAGAGTGGGGGTGCAGGCACAGCAGGAACCTCCCTGTCACTCCGGCTGCATGTGAAGGATGGCTCCGGCACGCCGGCTTTACCGGGCGGACCCGCCTCCCCGCCTGCCGATTCAGGGTCGGGCCAGGTAACCGTTACCGGCGAACTCAGACAATGGCACAAAGTGACCCTGAATGTGGATGGTCCGCTTTGCAGCGAATCGGACGAGGATCCCAATCCATTCCTGGATATCAGGCTGGAGGCACTTTTCACCAAAGATACCGTCGAGATGAAGGTTCCGGGATATTTCGCCGCGGACGGCGATGCTGCTAACACCGGGGCAACGACGGGAAATATGTGGCGGGTGCACTTTGCACCGCCCGACACCGGAAACTGGCAATACACGCTTTCCATGCGGATTGGACGTAACGTGGCAGTCATGGAACAGGATACCGCCGGTGAATCACTTCCACCGGCAGACGGCACGATCGGATCCATTCAGATCGTCCCCAGCGATAAAACCGGGCGTGACCTCCGGGCACACGGTCTCCTGCAATATGTGGGAGCGCATTATCTGAAGTTCGGCGGTTCGGGAAAGTATTTCCTGAAACAGGGAGCGGATGCTCCGGAGAATTTCCTGGCTTATCAGGAGTTCGACGGAAACTTCAAAAGCGATGGCATCAGAGACCATCTGATCAAAGACTGGGGACCCCATGTGGAGGACTGGAATCAGGGAGATCCGACCTGGGATGAGGGAAAAGGCAAGGGAATCATCGGAGCGGTCAACTACCTGGCTTCGGAAGGAATGAATGTATTTTCCTTCCTTCCCATGAATATCGGGGGGGATGACCGGAATGTCTTCCCATATACAAGCTACCATGAACGGTATCACATGGATGTCTCGCGGCTCGACCAGTGGGAAATCGTTTTTGAACACGGGACAAAAACGGGAATGTATCTCCATTTCAAGACCCAGGAAACCGAGAATGAGACACTTCTCGACGGAGGTGACCTGGGCATTCAGAGGAAATTGTATTACCGTGAGCTGATCGCCCGTTTTAGTCACCATCCGGCACTGAACTGGAACCTGGGGGAGGAGATTAATGAACAGACCCTGAAACAGAGACAGGAGATGGCTCAATACTTCTGGACCCACGATCCCTACAGGCACCATATTGTGATACACAACGGCAGGAAACCGGATGACATGCTTGGGGACGCCTCCCTGCTGACCGGTTTTTCCCTTCAAACCAATCGAAGTGATTTCGGCAACGTCCATTCCAGTGTCCTGGAATGGGTAAATAAATCGGCCAATGCCGGGAAACCGTGGGTGGTTGCCTGTGATGAACCGGGAGATGCTCAGCACGCACTGGTTCCGGACGCAGACGACCCCACCCACGACAATGCACGCAAAAATGCCCTCTGGGGCACACTGATGGCAGGCGGAGCTGGTAATGAATGGTATTTCGGATACCGGCACGAAGAATCGGATCTTACTTGTCAGGATTTCCGGAGCAGGGATCTCTGGTGGGACCAGTGCCGGATCGCACTGGATTTTTTCAATGAGCACATTCCGTTCTGGGAGTTGAAAAACCACAACGAGCTTACCACAGGTGATTACTGTTTTGCAAATCCCGGTGAATTGTATTTAGTCTACCTGAAAAACGGCGGAAACAAATCACTGGACCTGCAGGAAGGCGTATATGATATTTACTGGTTTAATCCGCGCAGCGGAGGTGAACTGCTGCAGGGAGAACCCTCACGGGTAGAGGGTCCGGGTAACCGAAATCTTGGCGTTCCGCCCCTTGAGATCGAAAAAGACTGGGTGGTGCTGGTTAAAAAGAACACCGAAGGTGCAACGGGATCGGACGATGCCACTCTTCTCTCCCTGACGCCCAGTACCGGCAGCCTGTTTCCTCCCTTCAATCCTATGGATACCGCCTATTCGCTTGCTTTACCGGAGGGTAGGGTTTCGGTGATTCTGAATGCCTCGCCTTCCGACGAAAATGCCAGTGTGGAGGGAGCAGGAAATTACGACGCATCTGACGGAAATGCGGAAGCCAGGATCGTAGTGGTCTCCCGGGACGAAACACGAACCAGGACCTACACGGTACAAATTACCGCCATACCCCTTTCCGCCGATGTCACCCTGTCGGGCCTGGCAGTCAGCGCGGGGACCCTGGAACCTGAATTTAATCCGGAAACAACCGGTTATTCTCTGGTACTTCCTGAGGGAACCTCTACGGTCCATATTACCGCAAGCTCCAACCATCCGCGCGCCACTGTGGAGGGCAACGGAATGATCGATGTCTCATCCGGCTCGGCTGAAGCTGCCATCGAAGTGACCGCTGAGGACGGGATCACTTCCCGGATCTATTCAGTCAGCATCATGACAGAATTCGCCGGGAGGGATGAGACGGGAAAGTCAGTGGTTGAAGTTTATCCCAATCTGGCAAGCAATCGTCTCTTCCTGACAGGAACAGTGCCGAGTCAAACGATCATGGTAATCGATCAGAACGGAAGCGTATTGATAAAAATCAGATCAGAAAAAAGCCGGGAAATTCTAGATCTTTCCCGGCTTGATCAGGGTTTATATATGATTGTAGTCAGAAACGGGCGAGTATATTACAGCAAACATATTTCTGTCCTACGCTGAGCTCTATTGGATACTGAATTCATGCGAAAAGAATTCTCCTCCTGAACTGAGGATCAGATTGTATTTTCCTTTGGCAAGGTTTTCAGTAGAAATAGCTTTTGAAAAGGAGAGCGAGGGGCTCTGAAAATAATCCTCATAAA
>CAZRZY010000180.1:0-4524 GCA_964604655.1 uncultured Bacteroides sp.
GAGGCAGCTCGCCAGTAAGCCCATGGAGATGTTCTATTTCGAAACGGTCCCGGGAGGCAGCCCGTTAGTGAGCCCCTGAAGGCAGCCCGTTAGTGAGCCCCTGGAGGCAGCCCGTCAGTGAGCCCCTGAAGGCAGCCCGTTAGTGAGCCCCTGAAGGCAGCCCGTCAGTGAGTCCCTGAAGGCAGCCCGTTAGTCAGTCCCTGGAGACAGCCTGCTGAGGAAAAATGACCACGGTTTGGGTGGTTGGCCGGGCAAAAATCCACAGGGTCGTGTCATAAAACCTTGATCTACAACAGATCTTCCAATTGGCACGGTTTTTTTTGTTTAAAGAAGAGAACCTAGGCTGCAAATTAATAGCCGATAAACCATTGGAGCAATGACTAATGCAAATTCGAAGGCCTTCTTGGGATTCCTGACGGGGGTGGCCATGGGGGGCATAGCCGGTCTGGTCTATGCGCTGGAAAAAGAAGAGCGAACCATTCGGGCGGCAACATCAGAAAGAAGCCGGGAGGATAACGGCCCTGTGGAAAACATGGACGTGCATATCAAAGATTTGAAAGAATCCATTTCGGAATTCGTGGAGGAGGTCCATGAGCGGTTCGAAGCTGTGGAATCAAACTTACAGAAACACACGTAAAACGCTCAGAGTCTTCCGGAGATTGAAAAGCCACGCAAAACTATGGGGTTTACCGACCTTGGCCGGAACAACGAAATCGACCGCATGGAATTCTTACTTTGCCTGACCTGCCGACTGTTGTTCCCTATCAGGGATCGCTTTCAGTAATCCTTCCCGGATGGGCTCCTTCGCAGGTACCACACTGAAGACAGGAAAAGGTGAATTGTGAATGAGCTCCCTGGCAAAACTCCCCAGGTTGTTATCAGAAATGAGTGATTCCTGGTGGGTCATGATCAGCAACATATCCGGCTTAATCTCTGCGGCATGATCCAGTATGGCCTGGTAGTGGGACTTCTCCGCACTATTCAGGATCACACTGGTCACATCGATCCCCTCCTTCCTGATCGAATACTCTATCTTCCTGGATTTCTTATAAGCCAAACTATCCCTGAGATTTATGTTCATCTTCAGGACGGAAGCAATATGCAGCCTCGCGTTGAATTTCCTGGCCAGTGAAATGGACCAGGCCACCTTATTGGTTGATTGCTTAAAAATATCGATCGGGATCAGAATGTCCCGTATCTTTTCATCCGTTGGTTTCGTCATGATGGTCAGTACAGGGCAGACTGCCTCGGCAATCAGCTTATCGGCGTTCTCCGTTTTCAGATAACTCAGACGGCCCTTCACTCTGAGTGCCTTCTTGATGATGATCAGGTCACATTTCATCTTGACGGCGGTATCAAGAATGGAACCGATCAACTCTCCGCTAACTACCTTGATCGTTATATTCGAAGGGACCGTCCCTTTGAAATGCTTCTTTACCAGTTTCTTAAGTTTAGATTTCGCTTTGCGCTTATGTCTCTTCAGTTTCTTTGGTTTAAGGATTCGGTGAAAGAAAGATAGCTCGGGGACCACATTCAGCAAGATGATTTCCGAATGGTAAACTTTTTGAAAATGAAGTGCCTGTTCCAGGGGAATCGTGAATTCCCGGTTCAGCGGTACCGGTACCAGTATCCCATGTAAATACTTGTTTACGTCCATGTTATAATCCTCCTCTTTATCTGCTGCACAGATGAATGATGATCTGCACCTGAAAGGAATCCCGTCCTGAGAGATCTTTCAGGAAACCCATTTCCTGTAAAGGTACGGACAATGAAAAGTCCTGTATCGAGGGTTTTCCCTAAATCGAATGAGGGTGAACCCTAATCCGGGATGAAAGGTTTCACTTCTCCAGTGGAAGCCACTTTCCGGGTCCGGACCGAAAAGGTAACTTTCTGCATTGGAGCCTCCGAACAGTTATGTCCCCTTCTCCCTGAAGTCAGACCGGATATGGAGATCGTGCTGCGGGAAGGGGATCTCGATGCCTGCTTCGATGACGGCCCTGTTAATGGCCACTTTCAGGTCGCTCTCCACCTCCAGCCGGTGGTTGATGTCGACCCACGCCAGCAGACGGAAGTCGAGTGAGCTGTCCCCAAAGCCCAGGAAGTAGGCTCTCGGAGCCGGGTATTTATTCACCTGATTGTTCTCCCGTGCCATATCCTCCATGATCTCCAGCACCTTTTCCGGGTCGGTTCCATAGGCCACTCCCAGGCGGATATCCATCCGGCGGTACATGTCTGAAAGGGACCAGTTGATCATCTGATCGGAAATCAGGTTCCCGTTGGGTACGATCACCTCGGCCCCGTCAAAACTCCTCACGGTACTGGAGCGCAGGCCGATGGAGCGGACAGTGCCCATCAGTTCACCCACCTGCACCGTATCACCCACTTTGATGGGCCGCTCGAAGGCCAGGATGAGACCCGACACCATATTGTTGAAGATATTCTGCAATCCGAAACCGATCCCTACGGAGAAGGCCCCCAGCACAATGGAAAGGTTGGTCAGTTGCATTCCTGCCGCAGCGGCAGCCAGGAAAAACCCGCCGGTGATCAGGGCGATACGCACCAACAGGATGATGGTGCTGGGCATTCCCCTCGATATCTCCACCCGGGTAAAGACATCCTTCTGCAGAATATGCCGGACGATGCGGGTGATAACGATAGTGAGCCAGATGACGAAGATAAAGATCAGGATACTCTTGGGAGTAATATCCACCTCCCCGATAGTGAATCCACCGTTCAGTAGGTTGCGCCCCCATTCTGTGAACTCTTCCCTGATCCGGAAGATCTGCAGGATGGTCGTAAAAAAGAAGATCCACAGCAACAAGTTGATCAGCCTTACAGTCTTCCGGTAGATTACCTGGAATTCCTCCCGGAACACATTCATTTTCTGAAAGATGTTGCTGGCAAATAACAAGAAGATGATCGTGTCTATTACCTTGGTAGCCACGAAGATCCCCATTCCCAGGATGACGATCTGGATCGGAACCAGGGTGAAAAATTCGGCCATGCTTACCGCTCCTGCCAGGTTTCCGACAATGGCAATCGCCAGCATCAGGGCAAATGCCCCCAGCACAATCCTGAACAGATGGTAAAGAAAACGATTGCTGAACCTTTTCATCAGGGGCCTGCGGATGATCATCCATAGATAGACCGCGAGGGCCGAAAGAGAAAGCAGGATCAGGAAAATGCGGATCAGGATGTCGGGATAGTAGACCAGTTCATAGACAAACGTGAGGATAAAGAGGATCACCAGGGCGGTCATCCAAAGTCTTGCCAGGCTTCCGAAAAGCCGGATCACGATGATCACCAGGGGGATCATCAGAACGATCAGATTCAGGGAACTGATAGTATGCGGCAGGTCCGGGAAAATAAAACGGACCAACATAGCGGCTATGAAAAAGACCACTACCACCGGCGAGTAGATCACCGTCATGTGCAAATCGGAGATCTCGAACTTTTCCACCGACATCACCCGGGCAAAATGGGTCTTGTACCAGATGGCTAAAAAGAG
Source organism: uncultured Bacteroides sp. (assembly GCA_964604655.1). Taxonomy (GTDB): domain Bacteria; phylum Bacteroidota; class Bacteroidia; order Bacteroidales. Next base: position 3,509 of record CAZRZY010000180.1, read on the forward strand.
CAGTATCACCACCAGGAGGGTCATGATGAGCAGGGAGGGAAGGAACTCGGCGCGGAAGACCCGGACATCGGCCTGCACAGAGTTCTTCATCTGTTTCAGGTGCTGGGACAGCAGGGTGGCATCCTTCGGTTTGGACAGTTCTGAAAAGAAGCCGGGCATATCTCTGCTAAAAAGTCGCTCATTCAGCCGGACCTTTCTCTCACGGATCCGGTTCTCCAGCGCATTCAGTTGTGTTTCCTTCTCGGAAAGGCGGTCCTGTTGCACCAGCAGCGTATTGAGGTTGATTTGTAACAGGGCCTCAACGGAGTCGGTCTGATGAATGGTCTGCCTGATGCGCTGAAGCCGGGTCGCGGGGAACTGCTCCTCACCGGCCTGGTCGAGTGTATACTGCCAGCGTCTTCCGTACCCCGAAATCAGATCAATACGTGCTTCGGTTCGGGCGGCCTCAATTCCGAACTGTTCCCGGAGATTGCTCAGCCGGCTCCGGTAAAGTGATGCCTCTGTGTAGATATTGTCCAGTTCCCGGATCCCCACCCCTTCCAGGGTCGCCAGAACGGTATCGGCAAGAAAGGTATCGATGGTCGAAAACAGAATGTCCACCTCCCGGATGTACCGACCGGTTTGATCCACCGTGAGCCTGCTGTTGGCTGCCTGTGTGACCGCTTCGAACGTCTCGCTCAGGGCTGCCGCGATCCTGGAAGGAGCAAAGGGTTGTATCTGTAGCTCCGTCGTATCGGCTGCAGGTTCTGTTTGCTGCTGTTCCTGCCCCTGCATCCGGGTGGAACTCAAAATCCCCTGGGAATACCCCGGGATAGCCAAACCCCACGCCAATCCCATCACTTTCAGCAGGTATGGTAATACCCTATGCATTTTACAAACTTTCATCTATCTGGCTCTTATGGGGTAGGATGGCCTCTCGTATTCCTCCGGCGGATCCTCCTCCAGCATATCCAGCATCACCTCGATGGCCTTCTCCAGCTGCGGATCGCCTCCTTCGATCACCTCCCTGGGGGTCT
>CAZRZY010000181.1:0-4516 GCA_964604655.1 uncultured Bacteroides sp.
TGGGGCTGAACGGGGGGCTTTTGGGCCTGGATATCAGGGAGGACCGAATGAAAAAGGCCGAATCACTGGCCGATGAACAGGGAGTGGATATTGAGTACCGGATCAGCTCCTTTTCTACCACCCATCCGAATACGGTACGCTTAACCCTGCATGGTAAGTCCGGTAAACAGGCACAGGTAGTGGCTGTTTCCGCCGGAGGAGGCGCTTTCCGTATCCAGGAGATCAACCGGATGAAGGTGGATATCCGGGGAGACTATTACGAACTTCTGGTCAGCTGTAAAGGATCGCCGTCCCTGTCAGAGAGCATTACCTCGGATCTGCCCTCCAATGTTTGGCTGAAGGAGTACCGTGGACCCGAAGGCACACTCCTGAACTTGAAATCATCCGAGCCGTTTTCCGGGGAAATGCTGCAGCGAATGGAAAAAGCTTCCTCCGGGGCTTCCTCCGGGGCTTCCTCCGGGGCTTCCTCCGGGACTTCCTCCGGGACTTCCAGCCGGGAGTTTATCCTGCTGGATCCTGTCCTTCCTGTCTTATCGGGAATGGAGACCCCTTCCCCATTTGATTCCATAGAATCGATGCTCGATTATGCCGGGAAAAACAGCATGGATCTGGGCGAAGCAGGAATGATCTACGAAGAGTGCCGGAGCGGTCAAACCAGGGAGGTGCTTCGTGGGAAAATGGAACAACTGATCGGTATAATTGAAAAAAGCATTCAAATGGGGTTGAAGGGTACGGACCATGAGGACCGGATACTTCCTCGCCAGTCTCATTTGATTGAGCGAGCTGCAAAAGAGGGAATGGTCCCGGACGTTTCGCTGGTCAACAACCTCATTGCCGCTGTTTCTGCCATTATGGAAGCTAAAAGTGCCATGGAGGTGATCGTGGCCAATCCGACAGCCGGTTCTTGCGGAACGGTGGGAGGCGCGTTGAAAGCGGTGGCCGGGGAGCTGAGTGGCACCAGGGGTGAACTGATCAGCGCCTATTTTGCCTCCGGCCTGATCGGTATCTGGTTTGCCCGGGGACCCGGTTTTTCCGCGGAGGAACTGGGATGCCAGGTGGAGTGTGGAGCAGCTTCGGGAATGGCTGCTGCCGGGATAGTCCAGTTAATGGGAGGATCGGCCAGGCAGGCCGTCGATGCCGCGTCCATGGCCATCCAGAACATGATCGGACTTATTTGCGACCCGGTGGCCGACCGTGTGGAAGTTCCGTGCCTGGGGAAAAATATCAGTGCAGCCATGAATGGCCTCTCCTCCGCCACGATGGCCTGCGCCGGTTTTGATGCGGTGATCCCCCTGGAGGAGGTCCTTCAGACGGTTTCGGAAGTGGGACGGCAGATGCCTGCCTGCGTGAAGTGTACCGGGAAAGGCGGACTGTCGGTTACCCCCTCAGCACTTGCAGTAAAAGATAAGTTGGGAAAGGATTAATTGCTGTATAACAGGGTGATAGATGAATCAGAAATTGTGGCCGATTTCCGATGCTGCGAATTACTAAAACCTGTTTTGCTGTGGATTTCTAATTTAATACGAGTGCATATGAAGAATTTCTTCTTAATCATCCTCTCCGTTCTTATGGTCGCATGTCTCACGGAGCCAAAGCAGAAGCAAGAGTCAGTGAAAGTCATCATTGATACCGACATGGGATCGGATTGTGACGATGTGGGGGCGCTGGCGTTGCTGAATGAATATGCTTCTCAGGGAAAAGTGGAAATCCTTGGAGTTATATACAGCTCCGGAGTGGTGCCCTTCGGAACCGGGGTGATTGATGCCATCAACAGGTACTACGGGCATGATCATATCCCGGTTGGCGCTAGTTATAATGACGAAGTGGGGGATCCTGTAGATAAGATGCTGGCGGAAAAGCTGGCCAGAGATACTGCTGCATTCGGGAACCGATATATAAGAAATACCGATGCGGTTGAACAAACCGTGCTCAACCGAAGAATCCTAAGGGATCAGCCGGACAACAGTGTAGTCTACATCACCATTGGTCATACCAAAGGATTGTATGACCTGCTGGTTTCCGCACCGGATTCCATATCCAGGTTTTCCGGTTCTGAATTAGTGTCCAGGAAGGTAAAGAGTTGGGTCGCCCTGGGAGCCCTGAATGCCAACAATGATGAGGGATACTATGTGCGGGATTGGAATTTCTTCTTCAATGGGACGGCGGAGTACACCAGTTACCTGGTGGATCATTTTCCCAAACCCGTATATTTTGTTGATGGGGGAACCAATGTCTTTACAGGAAAGTCCCTGATTCATTCTGCTCCTGGAAATATCGTCAGGACTGCCTACCGGGATTGGTTGTGGAATGTGGAAAAGAAGACACTCATCGATCAGAGGCCAAGCTGGGACCTTGTCGCTGTATACTTTGCGGTGGAAAGGCCCGTTCCATATTTCAGCATTCTGAAGAACGGTTATCTGGAATTTGATATCCGGAAGGGATGCCGGTGGATAGAAAAGGATACCTTAACGCAACATCACTACGTATTACAAAAGCCAGGCTATGAACAAGAAATATCTGATTATTTAAATCAGATGATTAGCAGGCCCCGGCAGGAGTAGGAATTTGCTGGAATGGCTGGTGCTAACTTTCTCTAAGGATCTGAGCTGTTTCAGATCCCGGATAGCTGTTCTCTCAGTCTGGCGGCCCTGGAACCGGTCAGCTCGATATCCCGGTTGATCCCGATGATAAATTCGTTATTCTCCGGATTTCCCCTGACCGCTTCAAAATCCTTTTGTATGGTTTCCTCATCACCATCCATTCCGAATCCGATCTTGCTGGTCGTATCAAATTCTTTGGCAGCATCGCTCAGGATTATCTTATTCAGCCGGATGGAATCTGTTTCCCACTGATTGATCAGTTCGATGAGTTGTTCTGCGCTGATCGTATGGAGATCCAACCCGAGAAAATCGCGTATCAATGCACCGGTCCATTCCCAGGCCAGTGAATCATAGGATTGATGGATTTTTCGGAATCCTGCCACAATATCCTCCAGCTCCTTCAGATCTCCCGATTTAATGCCGGATACCAGTTCGCGGATCGATTTTCCAGGAGCGATCATCCCTGCCATATCTATCCACCGGTCATCCATTTGCACGTTGCCCCAGGATGTTGATAATGCCTTCCTGACAGCATCCATCGATTCGAATGATTCCAGTTTTTCCAGTTTCCGAGCAACCTGGTTACCGATGAAAATAGAGATTGCCAGGCTGTAATAGCGCTGGGTGGACTTCAACATCAATCTTTTGATCCGGATTCCTTTGTAGAGGACAAATTCCTGCTGCCGGGGTGTTTTTTCATAGAGTTCCTTCAGGATCCGGAGGCTTCCGACTGCCCTCTGAATCAAATAGGGATTGAGGAATTCGAAATTGATCAGGTCCAATTTTTCGGAATCCTTTCTACGATCTCTCCGGGGCCATTTTTCACTATCCCTGCGTGTTCCGACCGTGAAAAGATTCATGCCGGGTGTAAGCACACTTCGCTCGTTATCGACCGTGATGTAGGAAAACGGGAATAGACTTGAATCAAAACTGGCCATGTTTTTCCCCATCACCACGCTAAAGGGGCCAATCCGACTGGGCCATAGAAGGTATGCGGACGATCCGGTTTTGGAACCCCTCTCGATGACCCCCTGGTGAACCGGCCCCAGTTTGTACATATGATTGCTCTGGTTCGTACCGCTACCCGCATTATAGAAGGAGAACATCCCGGCTATCAACAGGGTGGATCTGTGATGGGTAACCGTGTAGGGGCCTGCAAAAACGCTGACTGCTTCACTGTGAAAGCCTTCGCAGTTGGCAAAGAACAAGCAGTTCTCGGCAGAGAACTGTTTCCCGATTTCCACCCCCTGACCCACAAAGCATTTTTCAATAAGAGCCCCGCCGTCCATCCTGGATCCCGACAAAATTATAAAGTTCCTGGCGATCACGTTTTCGCCTATGTGTACCGGGGCCTGTGAGTTGCTCCCGATGGTGCCGTTCTTCAGCAGGGTGGCTCCCTGGATTACAGCCTGTTCCCCAATATACATATCGATAATCGATCCGCAATTCCGGATTCCGGTCCCCGAACCGATTAACCCGGCGGAAGAGGCTCTGCCCCGCGCATATTCAACGATCATCCGGTTGAGGATTTCGATCAGTTCCGGATCGTGACGGAAGGTAACCAGCAGGTAGGCCAGCTGGGCATTCAGCCGGTCAAACATCCGCAGCTCACGGCCCCCGCCTTCATTGAGCACCTCGATCTCTGTCCCATTTCCAAAAAAGGTGGGTCCTTCCACCGAGATGCAATCCACATTTTTCAAGACTACCCGGTCCATGATGCGGTAGTTCTTCACAAGCCGGACATCCTGGATCAGTACGTGATCTCCAATATCGCAATGATGGATCCTGCTGTTGTAGAGACCCGACAGCTTCACCTCGCCGCCGTGGGTATCAGGTTCTTCTCCAAAATAACCCAGTGTTACGTTCCCTGCGAATTCGACATTCCGGACCCTGTCGGTCCGGAAAACTTCAGGTAC
>CAZRZY010000182.1:0-4503 GCA_964604655.1 uncultured Bacteroides sp.
CATGGGGATGATGCCTGGAGGCGGAGTTGAGCATCAGCCGGGCAGTCTCCGTGGCGGATGCTGCCAGTACCACCATGTCGGCAGATTGTATCTGCCCCTTACCGCGCTCATCGAAATAGGCCACTCCTGTCACCTTTCCTCTGTCATCAGTGAGCACCTCCCCCACCTGGCAGTGCGCCCTGACTTCACAGTTTCCTGTTGCCATGGCTGCAGGGATGACCGTGTTATGGGTCCCGTTCTTTCCATCCACCGGACAGGCAAATCCCACACAGGTCCGGTTGCGGATACAGGCGGGCCTGCCGTTGTAGGGAACTGAATTCCTCAGCATGGGGATCGGGAATGGATGAAGTCCCAGACGCTCACAGGCTCCCGCGAGCACTTTTCCTTCGCGATTGTTCTCGAAAGGAGGCATAGGCTGCGGCCTCTTTCTGGGAGGGGCGAAAGGATTCTGACGGTCATCTCCAGCCACCCCGATCTCCCACTCCGCCTTTTCGTAACAGGGTTCCAGCTCTTCATAAGTGATCGGCCAGTCTTCCAGGGTAGAGCCTTCCACATGGCCGTAGGTGCTTCGCATCCTGAAATCCTCCGGCATAAACCTCCATGCCATGGCGCCATAACTCACTGTACCGGATCCCACACAGGCTGCATTGTGCCCGTATCCGCCCATGATGGGGGTGATGACCCTTTTCGATCCATCCTCATGGATCCTTACCCTGGGATGTTTTTTATGGTCGGGTCCGAAGGCCGATCCCAGTACCTGGGTCCGCTGGGAGATCAGTTCATCATTGATGTGGGCATCGTAATCGGGCCATCCTCCTCTCTCCAAAAGAACCACCGTCAGGCCACTCTTTGCAAGCTCCTGGGCCACTACTCCGCCACCGGCACCGGCTCCCACAATGACCGCGTTGACTTTTCTATGATCCACGGCCTGAAAGGTGTCTGTAATGATTTCGCCCGACCACCAGCGGATAATCAATCTTCATCATCCTGTAACTCATATAGTCCCTGTTCCCGCCATGCCTGGGGGAACCATAGAAACCCTGCATGGTGTGATCGATCACCAGTCGGAAAAATACGGAAGGATCCACATCCGTCCAAAGGTCTCCCGGTAAATCGCCTTCCTCTATCCGGGTCAGCAATTGATGCTGAATGGGATACTCCAGCTCCTCGAACCGCTTCCCTGACTCCTCCAGTGAGGTGGCCTGGATAGCGGCAATCCCCCGTTGATAGACCACCTGGTGGTAGTGGAATACGGCCACCAGTTGCCGGTCGATGTAACGGATCACTCCTGCTTCGGTGGCCCCGCCTCCCCATTCGTCGGCCGGAACTACCTGCTCGCAGATGGCCATCAGGCAGTCGGCCTCTTCCGGTGTGAAAAACTGATAGGGCCCTTTCGGCTGAAGACAGGATGGCATCAGAAGGATGCTCCCGAATCCGGCCATACCGGTCCTCAGGAAGGTTCTTCTGTCAAGGGGCATGGTGGTGGGTTTACCAGCGGGAAATATTGGGAATATCCGGTTTAGAACAAAACTAAACTGCTACCGGTACATCTCAGACGGCCGGGTGCGGGCCATGCTGCACATCAGAGCGGCCAGTTTTTCCGTGGCCGCCCGAAAATAGCGTTCCCCCTTTTCCGGGGTGGCACTCCGCGGATCTCCGATCCCTGTATCACCGGTAGCCATGGTCCATTTGCGCTCGGTCCAGGCCCACTTCTCGTTCAACTCCTCTACCGAAAACCGTTTGGAACTCCCGTCCCCGGCCTCTTCCAGCGGTCTCACCAGATGGGGCCAGGTATAAAGCATAAGGCTGGTTTCCATCTCATCGGCATGATCTCCTTCATGTTCGAAGATTTCCGATTTATTCACCGACTGAAACCAGTTGCAGGCGGCAATGAGCATATCCGGAAACTGATAGCCCACCTCGCGTATCATCTGTTTGAAATCGTTTCCCCCGTGACCGTTGGCCACCAGTAACCGTTCCACACCATGCCCGTCCAAATTCTCCACCAGATCCTCCAGGATCGCCTGCTGGGTGGAAGGGTGGAGATTCATGGTCATGGGAATGTCTCTCTGTCCCGTATTTACCCCGAATGGAATGGTGGGAAGTACAATGACCCTGTCCCCCGCTTCCCAGGCTATCCTGGCAGCTTCATATACAAGCGACTCGGTCTCATAATTGTCGGTCCCGTAGGGAAGATGGTAGTTGTGTGCTTCGGTGGCGCCCCATGGAAGCACTGCCAGCTGATACTCCTGTTCTTTGACACTGCTCCAGTTAGTCTCCGATAAAATATAAGGTCTCATAGTTCGATCTTTAAGGTCTCCTCTTTTAGAAATGGGAATTATGTCGGATCAGGCAATTGATCCAGGGGGCTCCTGAGCGCCCTCAGATTTTCCCCAGGTGTGTCGACCGTAATCTCACAGCCTCCGGAAAGAATGAAATTACGTCCGTTCTCCCTGCTGCACAACTGACCGGAAAGGGTGGCCACCTCTGAGGCCGGCTGGTCACGGATCACAGAAACCGGGTCGAGGTTTCCGCAACGGGTGATCCCCTCACCCAGCACTTCATGGGCATGATCCATGTCCACCATCCAGTCGATGTCCACGATATCAGGTCCGGTCTCCCTGATATCGGGCAACAGGTGCGTGATATTCCCGCAGATATGGAGCTTTACCCTGGCTCCCAGTGAATGGATATATTCGAAAAGTTCCCGGTGTTGATCCTTCACGAAATCCCGATAATTCTCTTCAGAGATCTGAGAACAGATGGCATCTCCCACGCCGATGATGCTGCACCCGGCCTCCACCTGCGCCCTGGCAAAGGCTTTGGCAGTCGGCATGGTTTTTTCAGCCAGCAATCTGACAAAATCAGGCTCCATGACCAGTTTCAACAGCACCTCATTCACCCCGGCCAGATCACAGCTTTCGGCAAGCGGACCCTCTATCCAGCCTATAATTGGAATGTCTGAACCGCCCAGATGCCTGTAGAGTTCCTCCCCGGCACGGATCCTGTCCAGGGTACGTTCACTGCGGTATACATCCGGATTCTTCAGCGCTTTGACGTCTTCAATGGAGCGAACGATGGGAGCCATTCTTCGGGGTACCTCCTCTTCCGGAAAAGCGATCTCGGCTCCAAAGGCAGCGGTTTCACGAAAAGGATCGGAGATAAGTCCGGCCGCATCCATCCCGAAATCCCCCATGCACTTCAGATTGCTGTCCACCAGCGCCCTGTAATCGGAGGCAAACTGGCGGTATGTATAGCCCGCATACCGGGCAGCGAAATGCATCAGAATAGGATGGAACGGGATTCGTCCGGGGAGCTGGTTCATGAATTAGCTTTTTCTTTTGGTGGATGCTCTCACAATCAGCTGATGATCCAGAACAATGGTCCGTGTCACCACCGGGTGATCTGCATTCAATATTTCGAAAAGTGTGGAGGCAGCCACCCTGCCCATTTCGTACCCCGGATAATGGATGGTGGTCAATGAAGGGTCTATCACTCTGGCAATAGGGGTATCGTTGAATCCGGCCACGGCGATTTCGCCGGGGACAGAAATCGCTTCTTCTTTCAATGCAAGTAGGATGGAAACAGCAGCCTGGTCATTAGAACAGAACACCGCATCCGGAATGGGATCCAGTACCTTCAGGCGCAGGAGAAGCTCCTGTCCGGCCCCTTCATTATCCGCAGTGATGATTTTCAGGTCGGAATCAAAGGGAATTCCCGCATCTTCCAGTGCATCCCTGTATCCCAGATAGCGGTCAGAATAGACACTGCTGTGCAAATTTTCTGCCACATAGACGATACGCCTGCACCCCTGTCCGATCAGGTGTTTTGTCACATCAAAACCGGCCTTCCGGTTGTCGATGACCACTGAAATACACCGGTGTTCCGGATGCTCCATGACCCGGTCAAAGAGGACCACCGGGATCCCTTTATTCAGGAACAGATCCAGATGGTCCAGATTCCTGGTCCCCGATGCCAGGGAGATCAACAGTCCGTCGGCCCTGCTATTGTAAAGAGCTCTGACACTGGATGCCTCCTTCTCTTCCGTTTCAGAGGACTGGCTCATGATCAGATTGTATCCGAACGATTGGACGATCTCCTCCACTCCGGATACAACCGATGCCTGAAACGGGCTGCTGAACCGGGGCACTACCAGACCCACCGTATTGGACCTGTTCCGCCGCAGGTTACTGGCAAAGGTGTTTTGCTGATATCCCATCTTTGCGGCTGCCTGCTGAATTCGCCGGGCTGTGGCGATCTTAATGGCAGGATGGTCTCTTAATCCCCTGCTCACAGTGGAAGGAGAAAGGCATAGTTTTTCCGCAATATCGTAAATGGTAACTTCTCGCTTCCTGCTGGACATGTTGAAGGGTGCACGTATGATAAAAAACGGTATGAATATAATGCTTAATGAAGAAATTTGCAATCGATTGCAAATATATAAATGGTAATAAATGGTATTAAACCCCAGGGTTAACCCTGGACCCTTCTTTCCGGGGCAAG
>CAZRZY010000183.1:0-4314 GCA_964604655.1 uncultured Bacteroides sp.
ACGGTGGCGTCCATGGCCCAGGGACAGGCTGCCGGAACGGCCGCGGCGCTGTGTGTAGAAGCCGATATGGGATCCCGCGATCTCCCCTATGACCGGCTGAGGTCACAATTAGAGCAGGACGGGGTATACTTTGAACTTTCATAATATCGGATTGGTTTACCTTGTATGAAGAGAAACTTTGCTTTCCTGAGCAATGGTCTTCCCCTCTTTTGCATACTGGCGGCCGGTATCTCTTCGTGCCATCTATCCTATGATTCCAACGAACTCGACCTGACTTTCTATCAGTGGAATAAGTGGGAGGATGTTGCCTCCTCCGGCAGTCTGGAAGGAGAAATGGCAATCCCTTCGGTCGGATGGGAGGTATTTAACAGGGGTGTGGGTGAGCTTGTCAGGATTCCCTCGGAGGCGGGGGAGGGTGCTTCAGTGACCTGGTATCACTGCCACTTTACCCTTCCTGATGAGTGGGAGAAACGGGAGATTCTGCTTCATTTCGAGGGTGCGGGACCGCGTGTTGAAGTATTTCTGAACGAGAGCTTTATATCATCGCATTCGCCTGAAGGAACGTCCTTTTCAGTGGATAATACCCCAAAGGTCTTTTATACGCGGGATAACCACCTGGCTATCCGGATATCCGGTTTCGATTCCAGCCTGTCCCAAGAACCGGGGGGAATCACCGGGGATATCCGGCTCAGATCGACCAAACCTCCGGCGGAAAAGATGAAAAACGAAGGAAAATAGGAGGATATGCGGAGCAGTCCGGGTCAGGGCACTACCTGGCCCGGGTGAAAAAAAACCCGCCGGTCGGAAAGACCAGCGGGCATCCACTAAAATTAAAGCGGAGGCTTGACTACTACTAAACTACTACTACTTATTTACAACTAAACTATGAGAGAAGAACCTCGCTTTAATTGTCATTAATTTTTTCAATCAAGTACCAAACTGTTGGCGCCTTACCGATCCTAACCGTGTATGTTCCATTGGACGGTGCAACAGTGAAAGATTCATCCGCCGGCATACCTGCTCCATCCAGTGGAGTGATCCTTAATGTTCCATCCTCCTCCATTTGCTTCAGCCTGAGGACCCCCGTCACCGGTTCAATTTGAAAAGGAAGCTTTCCCCAGTGTTCCAGGGAGGTGCGCTCTTCATTCCACTCGCTCCCGGTAAGAATGGAGGAGGCAGCGGCTGTGAGAAGCATTTTGCCGGAGTAGGGCAGCGGCTCCCCATCCATGGAGCTGATCACGATACTTGCAAAAGGGTTATCGATACTCGCTTTCATATTTCGTGTACTGGTGCTGTCCATGACATGGCCGAAACCCGTTATTCCCTGGGTCAGGTCGCTGTCTATCACTACCAGACCGCCGTTGTCACTGTAAAACCAGGTGAGCTGGCCTGTCTGGCTAACGATCGGTGAGACGGAAGGCACGTGTGGATAGCTGTTTTCACTGCCTGTAAAACCTCGGATCCGAGTCTTGTATTTCAATGGAACAGTCTGGGGAAATCCGGGGGTAAAAAACGGCCTCGGCGCAGGATCCCTGCGAATTTCCTCAATCATTTCATCCTCATCATAAGTCCGGTAGATCATCCTGTTCGCGGGATCCAGGTCACCCCGGTGGAACATGAGGGCTCCTGCTGCCAGACCGGCCATCTTAACCGGATCGTGCATGATGTCGAAATGCCGGGGGACTTTATTCTTCCACAAGGACGGATCGTCGTGCTCAAAGGTGTAAAAATAGATTCCGTCCCAGTCCTGCAACAGGGCATATGCACCGAGGGTGATAAATCCTTCGCTTGCATACTCATTGGGGAAGGGATGGTTGGTCTCGGAGACCGTATAGGGTTTTCCCGCCACGGCTGACCGGGAAAGCTGGACCGGGGTGGACCAACCGGGGTCGCTGACCATCGGGGTGTTTTCGATGGTAAAGGTACGCTCGTTTGTTTCCGGGTCGGTGCCGTAATTGGGATGCTGCCAGTAGACATGGCCGTCTACAAAATCGAGCTTCGCTGCGGAAGAGAGCATGGCATAGCCGCTGGAGTAATGGCTGTGATCGCTGTTGGCCGCCACCAGCTGGCCGACCCTTAGCGAATCCTTCAGGAAGCGGTACATACCCGAATAGAAGTGATTTTCGGTTTCCATGATGAATCGGGCTTCTGTGTGGAAACGGAATTCAGATGCTTTATCAAACTCCTCCGGATCCAGTCTGGGAACCGGTTCTCCGTTTTCTGCTCCGGCTTCTTTCCGGAGTGTTTGAAGCTCGTCCGGGGTCAGCTTTTTCTTCAGCCAGTCATTGTATTTTCTGGTCAGCTGTTCGGCGTAATACTCCGGTATATCGATCCAGGTGCTTGTGCGCGTAGAACGGTGGGTTCCCCTGAGCCGTCCCTTTGACCATGCCTCCACCAGGGAATTTTCGTTGAGGATCTCCAGGAATGCCACTGCAGGCTCATTTCTGTATTCGTTGCCTGTGTAAGGATTCCGGTGAGTCAGGAGCTGGTGAGCATACTCTTTTTCCAGCGAAATAATCCGGTCGTCGAACAGGGTGACGGCCTTTGCCAGGCCGAGGTACTGGTGGTAGGGTACGTCATCCCCTTCCCTGTAGTTCCTGCCCACGTTCAGATTGAAATTGGTGTAGATTCCCTGACCGGCAAGCTGGGCGACGAAGTAATCCAGCCGGTCGAGCTGACCTTCGTCGAGTACCCTGGTGGTGTTGGTATCGGCGGGAAAGATGGATTTTTCCGCACCCCAGTCCGAATCCATAAAATGAAACCGGACCGCGTTGATGCCCAGCGAAGCGATCAATCCGGCAACACGTGGGGCATCCCTTTTTTCCGGGAAACATGCTCCGGCGGTCAGATTCACCCCCCAGATCCGCAAACGCTTCCCTTCCGGGGTGACGAAATGGCCGTCACGGATCGTGATAAAACCGTTCTCTCCTGCTGGTTTGTTAAGAAGAAAGGAGAGATTGATTTTCCCGTCGGGCAGTTTTTCCCAGTCCACCGGAAAAGCAGTTAGGTGGACAGAATCCCCAAAATCAGAAAGACTTTCCGGAAATTGGCCGGGAATGTGATTTTCTGATCTGGCGGAAAGATTCATGATTCCCGGTTGAATCAGGATAATGACCAGGAGGGCGATATATCGGAATGCCTTACAGATCAAATTCATTTCGGTTCAAATTTACTACAAACTCAAACTGAGTTCCACTATGCAAATACTTTGAAGTTATTTTGCCAAGAACCTGTATATGCATCATATGATATTGCCTCGGAATTATGAGGTCGCGATTTCTGATTTCATTGTCACGATATTCATCAGAGCATTACTATTCCTTCTTATCAATACCTAGTCGGGTATGGAGTTCATAACAATTCTGAATCCGAGATCCTCACATTTGAAATTAGCTTTATAGGCACCCCGGGCTGTATTGCGTGAAATCCAGTAAATGCTTTTAAAGCTACCTCCTCTGCATATCCGCCGTTCTCCTTCAGTAGCACCTTTAGGGTTCTCCAAAGGAGAGAAAAGGTAATAATCGGCATGGTACCAATCGGCTACCCATTCCCAACAGTTTCCCGTCATATCGAAAACTCCTATTTCATTTGGCTTTAGATTTTCAACAGGTCTGGTGGTTTTTGAGGGGGTATTTCCATTATGCCAGGCCACTTCATCCATCTGATTACTTCCACTTAGCTGGAAGTTTTGGGTTTGGTTTCCGCCTCTGGCAGCAAATTCCCATTCAGCTTCAGTGGGCAACCGGCAACCTAGCCAATGTGCGAAGGAATTTGCATCGGCCCAGCTCACGTTGACGATAGGATGGTTATCGATCCAGCCCCATGCCGGTTCAGGTGGCATCGGGTGGCCGGTGGACTCACAAAACGCACGGTATTGCCTCACTGTAATCTCATGGCGGCTGATGCGGAAATCGCTCAGTTTCACCCGGTGCACCGGGTTCTCAATGCTCTCTCCCCAACTACAACCCATCTCAAATTCACCCCCTTCCACATCCACCCAATCAATGCTAATGTCAGGGCAATTGTTATTAACTTGGTTATTGATATGGATCTTTGAGGCGTGATTTCCAATATTCACATATTCCGGATGATTCTGTAAGGGTTTTCCAAGGATTTCAAAATCGATAAAACTCACATTCTTAACAGCATAACCGGTGTCCACCCCTGCCATTTCTATCTCATAAAGACCCGGGTAACCATTGACAATGATATTCTTGAAAGTGATGTTTTCGATGTGGCCAGGGACTTTATTATCCATATATGAGTCCACTCCGAAAAGTCGACTAGTTTTATAAACATTTGATTGTTAATAAC
>CAZRZY010000184.1:0-4264 GCA_964604655.1 uncultured Bacteroides sp.
CATCTTCATAATCCGTCCTGCTAAAGGCTTTGAGGCGATAAGTACCTCCAGGAGAGAGTTTGTATTCCACAGAGAAATCACCCGAAAGATCTCCTGTCTCCAGCGTAGCACCGGATTCCCCGGATTCCCCGGATTCATTCACAGCCACATTCCCTCCCACCTGTACGGTCAGCCTGTCGTTCAGCAGGGTTCTCGACACATCCAGATTGAGATCGGTCCGTGCAGCAGTTCCCCCCCCCCTCTGTTCATAGCTTTCAATCTGGAGGGAGAGATCGACTGCTTCCACGTGACGGGAAGCAAACTGGTTCAGCTGCTGTGTCAGCAGACTGCTCAGGCTCTGCCTGGCGGTATTCCTGACCCTGTAACTCAATGGATCCGGCTCCCCGGAAGCCCCTCTATCACTGGTGAATCTTTCCAGCAGAAGCAAGGAGAATGCTTGTTTATTCAATTCGGATTCGTTCTGGGCGAGTCTTGAAAGGGCGGCGCCGATGGAGGTGTTCTGGAATTCCGGTTTGGTCCGGATCTCGAATTCAACCTGAGGTGTGAGCAAGGGACCGGTCAATCGCATGACCACTTCGACCGGGATCCTCCCGGTTTGTTGAATATCTTCACCTGTTCCCGTATACCATGAACTGTTAATCAGTCCTTCTGCGGTGGTCGTCAACGCATAGACCGCGGTCAGGTCAGCTTCTGCCTCCATGACCGGCCCGGTCCACGACAGAGAGCTTCCGGATTCAATGAGGAACTTTTTACGGATCACATCGAAAAGGATCAATTCGTACGATCCGTCCTTGATCACATATCTGCCCGTCAGACTCATTTGTCCTCCCTGTCCCCTGGAGAATCCGAGGTTTCCGCTGCCTGTTACATATAGACTCTCGCCGGTGAAGGGATTGGTGATCACACGGAGACTCAGTTTGTCCGAAATACCCAGATTGGCTGTAAATGAAGCTCCTCCCGGTCCGGAAGAGGAGCGTTCGGTGAAAGTGTCGGTGGTCACATCCCCCCGTTCTTCGCGTTCCACAAACTCGATTATTCCCTTGCCGGAGGGAGGGGCACCCCCGGTCGCTACGAAAGTAAAATCGGATGGATGGTTAAATTCAGCCACGATTTCTACCTGCGGTGCATCGATAGCCCCCGATACAGCAGCATTTAGGTCGATTTGTACGGTTCCAAAAAACGGATCATCGGTGGTTGCGGATTTGTCCAGCAACTGGAAATCTTCAGCCTGGAAGGAGAGATTCAATCCTCTGTCCGCTTCCGGATCAAGGTCTATCGTCCCATTCAGGACCGCCTTGTTTCCCAGGTCATCCATTAATGAAACCTGATCGAATCGGACGACTTCATTCGTCAGGGAGATTTTCTCCTTTTCAAACAGGAAGCCTGTGTTCAGTATGACCGGGTTCACATGAACTTGTTGGAGTGTGATACCTCCGGAGATATGGGGGCTGTCTGCAGGTCCGTTTACTTCCACCTTGCCCGTTATGATCCCCGAAAGGGCATTGAATTGATTGGCCAGGAAAGGATAGACCATGTCCAGATCGAATGACCGGATGGATGCGAGGGCATACAGATACGATGTATCCCCGGTATCTGCCAGTGAAGCCCGGGTATCCAGTTGCACACCGCTGCCCTTCACCTGAAGATCCGCATGGCGTATACCCTGCCCGGGAGTATCAATATGCATGGAAAGTTCATAGTGCATGGTATCCACCAGGTGAGGAGATTGGAGCAGCATATTACATTGGTTGACGATCGAGTCATCCGTGAGAACCAGCCTTCCTTCATGGAGCAGGTTAAAGGTCATGGAATCTCCCACCACGGTTCCCTGGAGTTTCATCCAATAATCGGAATGCTCCGGACTGTTTCTCAGTCGAAGTATCAGGCTGTCAAAGGCATAATCAGAATCTTCCGAATGATAGCGGAGGGCGGTCACCTCCAGATTTACGTTCAGGTTCTCCCATCCACCACCCTCTGACTCCACGGCCAGCTTCATATCCAGTTCCGAGGGCTTTTCAGCCAAGCCCAATGCCAATAGATCCATATTTCCAATTTCCAGGTCCACACTGGTCTCGGGCACACGGTTCAGCTCCCTTAGCACAGCTGAAAATTCTAACCGTATATGCTCTTCCTCCAGTGACAGCCTGGCATGGGCATCCGATCCGGAATATCGGGCTGTAAGTGTTAGGGAATCATATGTATGCGCCAGATATTGGAAGGAATCCACATACACCCTGATATCGATCTCCGGCTCCTGGAAATGGCGGGTTGTTCCTTCCATGACACTCCGGAATGCCAATATACCCAGAGTATCCCTCATTCCGAGCAGTGCACCGGTATCGAACCCCCCGGTGGATGAACTTATTCGAAACACCTCTCCGGCCCCGGAGGAGTCGGTTGAAAACTCCAGGGCAGAAAGCAGGTTCCCATAGGGTGTATGAAAGCGGAGGTCAGAGGACCAATCGGAGGGGGAGCCCTTCCAGCTGCCACGAATGGCAAGAACGGAAGGGAGTTCCATCTTTTTTGGAAGAAGTGTGTCCTGCAGATATTTCGTTAACCGGTCTCCGTGAAGGACCAGGCTGTCCAAAGTGATTTGGGCATGCATTCTCCCGGGTTCCGATAGTTCCAGAAACTCTCCGTTCAATGAAAGAATCATGGCATTGTCCGCATCCATATCGAATTTTTGAAGGAGCAGATGACCGGCGCTCCCGGAAACCCTGCCGGCCAATTCCAATGCTGGCATGCTTTTCAGGGGTAACGAGTCACCTGCAATGTGTTCAAGTTGTGCACCCGAAGCTTTGCCTGAAAATTCAATGACGACATTCGCTGACAGTGGGTTGGAAAAAAAGCTGTCAATGGAAGGGTAATCCATATCTGCTGTCAGTTCCAAATTACCTGCAGTGGTTTCTAGCCTCAAACGGCTGAAAGTCCCAGACTGATCCAAAAGGCCGACACTTCCTGAAAAATCGAGGACCTCCGGTAAATCATTGAACCGGCCCTTCAGGGCAATGATGTCAGCCGAGTAGTGTTGTGTTTTGTAAACGATGTTTCTGACGTCGGCATAAAAGTCACGGAGGGCGAACACCTTTTCGCCTTGAAGGCTGCCTGTAAAATTCAGGTCCTCGATTCTCAGCTGATTGACTTTAAGCCCGGGATTGGCAGGGAGAATGCTGTCGAAAGCAATATCCAGCTTTTCCATGCTGCTGGATATCCGGGTACCACCAACCCTGTCATCATAGATGAATTTCGAATCGGATATAATTATCCGCTGGATATGGATTCCCGGACCGTCCTCTTTCCCGCCGGAGTTGTCACCGGCGGGTATGGAGGCGAACGCTTTCACGATGTTCAGTGTGCTGTCTTCCCTTTGCCTGACCAGATGAATAGCCGGACCGTCGAGACGGAGGCGCTGAACCTTTAGATTCCGGCGGAGCAGTTCACTGGCTTTCACCCGTATGGCAATGGTGGAAACATGGACGATGGAATCTCCGTTTTCCGATTGAAGTGTCGCACCATGTACCCGGACACTGTTAAAGAATACAATCCGGATCCTGTCCAGGGAGAGGGAAAGACCCATTTTCCGGTTCAGCACTCCAATAACCTCCCCTGCCAGCCAGTTCTGAACGGGGGGAAGGGATAACAGCAGATACAGAAATAGTGCAAGACCCGCGATGCAGGAAATAAACCATAATAGGATTTTTCTTAATCTGTTCCGCATAGACTGAAAAACGGGGAATCATTCCTCAGGGGTGAGGTGTTCTTCCATAAAAACGGCTATAAAGCCAAAATGTTCCGGGAAGCCAGTTTGGCTGCTTAGGCAGTCATCCCCTGCAATAAATAAGGAATTTACATAATTACCCGCGATACACCAATAAGTAGTGCAAAAGGCAGACCCCTTCGATCGGTAGAATTAGGAGTTTAGGAGTTTATAATGTCTTCCACTCATGACTATTTCATGTTCCGGTTTCGCCTTCAGGGAATAAATGGCAAATAAATGGCAAATAAATGGCAAATAATCAGGGCACCTCCCTTATCGCCAGTATATTGTACACAACATCTATGTGAATGATTGCCAGTTGAAGGCAGTCATTCCTGCTTATGCAGAAAAAGCTACTGGAGTACGGATGTGTATGGTGAAAATAAGAAGCAGGCACAATATTTCCGGATTGTGACCGCCTGGTTATCTATGTGGGATGTACTGGAATCGAACCAGTGACCTCATGCCTGTCAAGCATGCGCTCTGAACCAACTGAGCTAACACCCC
>CAZRZY010000185.1:0-4253 GCA_964604655.1 uncultured Bacteroides sp.
CCGTTATTTCACCGATCAGGTAGATGGGAGCACGCTCCCTGTGGGCGATACGGACCAGTTGCTCCACATCTTCCTGCTTAAGCACCAGCCCCATTCGTTCCTGAGATTCGTTTCCGATGATCTCACGGGCTGAAAGAGTGGGATCCCCGACAGGAAGACGGTTCAGGTAGATCACTCCGCCTGTTTCCTCCACCAGTTCGGAGAGGCAGTTCAGATGGCCCCCCGCACCGTGGTCGTGAATACTGATGATGGGATTCCGGCTCGATTCGGCCAGGGCACGGATGGCATTGTATACCCTCTTTTGCATCTCGGGATTGGCCCTCTGTACAGCGTTCAATTCGATGGCATTCTCATATTCTCCGGTATCGACCGAAGAGACGGCGCCTCCCCCCATGCCGATGCGGTAGTTATCGCCCCCGAGCAGCACCACCACATCCCCTTTTTCAGGGATTCCTTTTTCCACATCGACCTTTTTCCCTGATCCGATCCCACCGGCCAGCATGATCACTTTATCGTATCCGTAGAGCTTTCCGTTCTCCTCATGTTCGAAGGTCAGCAGGCTTCCGCAGATCAGAGGCTGTCCGAATTTATTTCCGAAGTCGCTGGCGCCGTTGGATGCCTTGATCAGGATCTCTTCCGGGGTCTGATAGAGCCATGGACGTTCAGGAATAGCAGTTTCCCATGGACGGCCATCCCCCAGACGCGGATAGGAGGTCATGTACACCGCGGTACCTGCCATAGGTATGGCCGCTTTTCCTCCGCCGATCCGGTCCCTGATCTCTCCCCCGGTTCCGGTGGAGGCTCCGTTGAACGGCTCCACGGTTGTGGGGAAGTTATGGGTCTCTGCCTTCAGGGAGAGGACCGATTCCACATCCATCACCTGGAAGAAATCGGGTCTGTCCTGAGTGGCCGGGGCAAATTGTTCGATCACCGGCCCGGCCGCAAAGGAGCAATTATCCTTGTAAGCCGATACGATCCGGTTGCGATGGGTCCGGGTGGTTTTCTTGATCAGCTGGAACAGGGAGTGGGGCATCTCCTCCCCGTCGATCACAAAGGTGCCGTTGAAGATCTTGTGCCGGCAATGTTCAGAATTCACCTGGGAAAATCCGAAAACTTCACTGTCGGTCAGTTTTCTGCCAATGTGGCGGCTTACTTCTTCCAGGTAGAGGATCTCATCGGGATTGAGCGCCAGTCCCTCTTTCTGGTTATATGCGGCAATGTCGGTGATCTGGATGATGGGATCGGGAACCCTTTCGATGGTGAACAACTGCTGGTCCAGTCCCCGGTAAAGTGCCTGCAGCATCGGATCGTACACCGGCTCCTGACCGGTGGACCTGTTGAACTGTTCGATACGCCGGATACCCTCCATGCCCATATTCTGGGTGATCTCCACAGCATTGGTGCTCCAGGGAGTGATCATCTCCTTTCTGGGTCCGATAAAGCTGCCTTCTATCTCTTTTTGTTCAATGAGCCGGGCCTCCCCGAACAGCCAGAAGAGTTTATCAATGGACGGGCGGTTAAATTGTTTCGTGGATTCTGTGGCGATGACGACGCCGCCCTGATTCTGGAAAAAGGTGATCATGAGACAAAGATAGCATAGATTTTATCCGTTAAAAATATTCAGATCTTTCATATCTTTAGCCAGACTAAATCTACCTTTATGATCGAGCATAACTTCATCAAACTTTACGAAACCAGTTTCAAAGAGCACTGGGACCTGCCTGCTTTGAGCGATTACCAGGGCTCTACGTTCACTTACGGCGAAGTGGCCACTCAGGTGGCCCGCCTGCACATTCTCTATGAAGCCTACGGGATAAAAAAAGGAGATAAGATCGCAGTATTCGGCAAGAATTCAGCCCGCTGGTGTATTTCCTTCCTGAGTATCTTTTCGTACGGGGGGGTGGTGGTCCCCATCCTTTCGGATTTCAAGCCCTCGGATGCCCATACGATTATCAACCATTCCGATTCGGTGATGCTGCTGGTGGACCGGCAGATAATGGAGACCCTGTCTGAGGAGGAGATGAAGGGGGTGAAAGCGATACTCTCCATCGAAGAATTTGAGATTCTTTCGAAAAAACCTCCAAAAGCACTTCAAAAGGCGCACTCAGAGCTTGACAGCAGATTCGCTGAGAAATACAGCGAGGGTTTCACCAGGGAGCATATATCTTATGCCGCGATCGACAACAGCGAGGTGGTGGAGATCAATTACACCTCCGGAACGACCGGTTTCAGCAAGGGGGTGGTACTATCTGCCAACAGTCTGGCCGGAAACGTGGATTTTGCCCGCCGTTCCATGGAGCTCAATGCCGGGGAGCGAATGCTGGCTCTGCTGCCGCTGGCTCATTGTTACGGATGTGCATTCGATTTCCTGTTTCCTTTGGTGGTAGGGGTTCACGTGACCATCCTGGGCAAGCTTCCGGCCACACCGGTGATCCTGAAGGCATTTGCCGAGGTTCGGCCGCACCTGATCATGTTTGTGCCTATCTTTTTTGAGAAACTCTATAAAAAACGGATTCTTCCCACCCTCCAGAAAGGATCCATGAAGGTCCTGACCAAAATTCCGGGGGTGAACAATCTCATTTACGGGGCTATACGGAAGAAGCTGTACGAATCATTCGGCGGGAATTTCAGGGAGGCGGTCCTGGGGGGCGCGGCTCTCAGTGCGGAGGTGGAACAGTTCATGAGAAGAATCCAATTCCCTTTCACCATCGGTTATGGCATGACCGAATGCGGACCACTGATCTCCTATGCGGGATGGAAGACCACCAGGCCTGCTTCCAGCGGGAAGATCCTCGACGTAATGGAGCTAAAGATCGATTCTCCGGATCCCTACCATGAACCCGGAGAGATACTTGTGCGGGGAGAGAACCTGATGGAAGGCTATTACAAAGAAGAAGAGGCCACCAGGGCAACCATTGACAAGGAGGGCTGGCTCCATACCGGCGACCTGGGTGTCACCGATAAGGAGGAATTCATCTATATCAAGGGAAGAAGCAAAAGCATGTTGCTGGGACCCTCCGGACAAAACATTTACCCGGAGGAGATCGAGGCCAGGCTGGCAAATCTTCCCTACGTCAACGAGTCGGTAGTCCTGATGAACGATACTCACCGCCTGGAGGCGCTGGTCAATCCTGATATGGAGCAGGCAAAAGCAGACGGAGTGGAAAACCGGCTGGCAGAGCTGATGGAAGAGAACAGGAAAGAGATCAACAAAGAGCTGGCCTCTTACGAGTCTTTGGTGAAAATCCATCTCCACGAAAAGGATTTCGAGAAAACACCCAAGAGGAACATCAAGCGGTTTCTCTATTCACTGGATCAGTAAGTTCCTTTCGAGGACTTTCCTCAATAGGTGGGGGTTCCCTTGAACACCCTGGAGGCAAGGGGGTGGACCAGGTCTCCCATGTAGTTAAGCCTCCCTGGCCAGTTGGAGCTGACGGTGGCATCCGCCCTTCCGCTGGACAGTACGGACATCCTTATATCGTAGGTCCCGGAAGAACTCCTGAGGTAGTAGCTTACATTGTAGGTCTTCCGTTTTTCGTCATAGTTGACCTTCAGGTCATCCACTTTTCCTTCAACGGTGATACCACCCACCCCGTTCAGTCCCACATACCGGTCGCTCCCAATCTGTATGATTCCCCTGGTGGAGTCCACCGCTATGAAATTGATCATGGATGACACATTGACCGTATTTCCCCGCCTGTCCCTGAGCATGTCTGCTTCCAGGACGAATTGTCCGCGGTTCATCATTATGGCCAGCATCTCCGCTTTCTTTGCGGCCTCTTCAGCTTCCCGTTCCTTCCTCATCTCCTTTTCCATTTGCCGCTTTTCTCTTCCGGACATTTCCTGTGAGAATGCCGGAAAGCTCACCATCAGGGCAACTGCTATACATACTATTCTGTTCATATATAATGGTCTTTAAGCATTTTGCAATCACAAGCTTAGAGTACAATTTTTATGCCAGAAGATCATTGTACAGCATTTCGTTTTGCGCGTAAAACAGTGCAGGGATCACGCTTTCCGGCGCTTCCTGTTCCTCATTCAGGGATGGAAGGACCGCCCGGCGCCCGCTCCCTGGCGCCCGCTCCCCGGCGCCCGCTCCCTGGCGCCCGCTCCCCGGCGCCCGCTCCCCGGCGCCCGCTTCCCGGGAAAACCCTATACACTTGTTGAAATAGCATAGCTGCAGTAACTCCGGTTCCCGGTTCTCATCTCCGCTTCAGACCGGACCCACCGTATGGATCATACTCCGGGGTAGA
>CAZRZY010000186.1:0-3884 GCA_964604655.1 uncultured Bacteroides sp.
ACACTTCAGGAGAATTTAATCCACCTTCGCGTTCCGCTTCGGCGGACGAGAGGGTGTGGTTAAATTCCCCGGGGCTTGCCCCGGAGAGAAGGGTCCAGGGCTTGCCCTGGGGTATAATACCATTTAATTAAGCTACAAGAGATGTAAATTATCTTGTTATATACTTTTTAATTGTCATTACTGATAAAAAATATTTTTAGAAGGATATTTAATATGAGAAATCTACTTTATAAGTGTATAACTAGATAATTTAGGTCTCTTTACTCTTTACTCCTGAGCATCCTGTTCTTGAATCAAAAAGAACAGGCATCAGAAAATGAAGCGAAGCAGAATCGCTGCCTGAGCAGATCAGACCATTATAAGACCATTATAAGACTCTTTCAGGCAAGAATGCATACCGATAGAACGCTCACCATTTTTCTGATCATAACGCTTCTTTGAAACTTGATCCCAAAACCCAGGCAATCAAGCAGAAATAAATAGAAATAAATAGTAAGATATGTCCAAAAAGGGATCAATTGACCCGGGTCAAAAGATTTATTAACTTGATTCCGACTAACCTTGCCAAAAATGGAGAAACAGGAGATCCTTTCCCGAGTCAAGAATGTGGTCAGCCATGTTCTGAAGATCGACAGTTCTGAGATACCCGACAATGCCAACTTCGTATTCGACCTGGGAGCCGATTCTATGCAGAGCGTGGAGCTTGCAGCCGGGTTCGAAGAGGAATTCGATATCGAAATGGACCAGGAAAAAGCACTGGAAGTTCAGAATATCCGGGATGCTGTGGATTTTATTGCGGAATATCTCCCGAAGTCTCCCTTATGAACGAATTACAGAAACTTCGGCAGGAAAATCTGGATAAGATATTCCATCCGCGGTCCATTGCGGTGGTTGGAACCAACAGGGTGAAGGGCACCGTACCGCACGATATCCTCGACAACATCCTGAAATCAGACTTCAACGGGATCGTATATCCGGTAAGCCCGCGGGAGAAAAGCATCAAGGGGATCAAGGCATACAAATATGTGATCGATGTACCGGATGAGATCGACCTGGCCGTACTGGTCTTTCCCAGTCCCGTCTGCCATCTGGCCCTGGACCAGTGCGGCCAGAAGGGAATCCGGTCGGTGATTATCATTTCCGCCGGATTTAAGGAGATCGGTGAAAAGGGATTGGAACGGGAGCAGCAACTGGTAGAGATCGCGCGGAAATATGATATCTCCCTTATTGGTCCCAACTGCCTGGGGGTGATCAATACTTATCCGGAAATGAACCTGAACGCCTCCTTCGCCAGGGAGATGCCCCACAGGGGAAATATCGGATTCCTCTCCCAGAGCGGAGCCCTTTGTACCGCTGTACTGGACTACGCCATGGGAAAACAGATTGGTTTTTCCAAGTTCATCAGTTTCGGGAACAAGGCCGATATCAACGAGATCGACCTGCTTTATTATCTGATGAAGGATGAAGAGACCCATGTGATCCTGATGTACCTGGAAGAGATATCCGACGGTCAGGCACTGATGAAAGCCGCGCGCGAGGTGATTGAAAAGAGCGGAAAACCCATCCTGGTCATCAAATCGGGACGTACCGAGGAAGGGGCCTCGGCTGCCGCATCCCATACCGGCTCTTTGTCCGGGAAAGATGAGATCTGCGATGCCGCATTCAAACAGTCGGGGATCATACGCTGCGATGATATCGAGGAAATGTTTAACAAGGCCATCGCCTTTGCCTATCAGCCGGCACCCCGGTCCAACAGAGTGGCCATCATTACCAATGCAGGGGGGCCGGGAGTGCTCACTACTGATGCTGCCATTTCGACTGGGTTGCAGCTGGCAAGATTCTCGGAGGAGACCACCAGGATCCTGAAAAGGGCGCTGCCCTCCACTGCCAATCTCCACAATCCGGTCGACGTGATCGGGGATGCCCGGGCCGATCGATATATGGCTGCCATCCAGGCTGCTTTTGAGGATGAAGAGGTGGACGGTGTCTTTGTGATCCTGACACCCCAGTCCATGACCGATATCGATACCATTGCGCAGGAGATCGCAACGATTGCCGAAAGCTATTCGAAGCCTATGTATGCCTCATTTATGGGGGAGAAAGATGTGGCTTCGGGAATTGCCATTCTTCAGCACTACAAAATTCCCCATTATATCCTCCCGGAATCCATGTGTTCGGCTTTTCACACCGTACATTATTTTTCACAGGTGCTGCAAACGGAAAAGCATACCTATACCGGTTTTGATGATATCCGGAAGAGGGAAACCGAAAACCGGATCTCTGAAGCTTTGTCGAACGGTAAAACATTGATCACTGAAATCGAAACCAATGAGATCCTGAGCGCTTATGGACTGCCGGTTCCCGGGGGCGGACTGGCCAAAAGCCAGGAGGAGGCAGTTGAAATCGCTGAGAAGATTGGATACCCGGTCGTGCTGAAAGTAGTTTCGGAACAGGTCCTCCATAAATCAGAAGTACAAGGTGTTCGATTAAACCTTAGAAATCCGGCGGAGGTGAGAAAGGCGTTCCGGCAGATAGGTGAATCTGTTGCTTCAGCCATCCCGGAAGCTGATATTCAGGGGATGTACGTGGTGAAAATGATAACAGGTGCGGAGGAACTCATAATGGGGATCAAGAGAGACCCCGCATTTGGCCCTGTCCTGATGTTCGGACTGGGGGGTATTTTCGTGGAAGTATTCAAAGACGTGAGTTTCGGACTCGCCCCCGTCAGTTATGAGCAGGCGGGGAAAATGATCAAACAGACCAGGGCATACCAGATCCTGCGAGGCGCACGGGGCCGTCCTCCGAAGGATATGGAAGCACTCACCGATACCCTGTTAAGACTTGGGCATCTGGCTATGGATCATCCTCAAATTGTTGAACTTGATATTAATCCCTTGTTCGTGCTGGACAAGGGAAAAGGGAGTTGCATCGGTGACTCCAGAATGATATTGAAAAACTCCTAATCATCTAAAACCAACTGTAATGAGAGTTGTAATCAAAGAGACCCGTGAAGAAACCGGTAAATGGGTGGCTGACTATTTCCTGGACAGGATCAGGGCATTTGGCCCTGAGCCTGACAAACCGTTTGTCATGGGCCTTCCCACCGGCTCCTCGCCAACTCCTGTCTATGAAGAGTGGATCAGGCAGTACAAAGCGGGGAAGATCTCCTTCAAAAATGTGGTCACATTCAATATGGATGAATATGTGAACCTCCCGGAGGATCATCCCGAGAGCTATCATTCATTCATGTATAAGCATCTGTTTGACCATGTCGATATACTCCCTGAAAACATACATATCCTGGATGGGAACGCAGCTGATCTGCAAAAGGAGTGCAATGATTACGAGGAGAAGATCCGACAATTCGGAGGAATTGACCTGTTCCTGGGGGGGATCGGTCCCGACGGGCACATTGCTTTTAATGAACCGGGATCCTCGCTGGTGTCCCGCACCAGGGTAAAGACCCTTAGTTATGATACCATCCAGGCCAACGCCCGGTTTTTCGGGGGCGATATGTCGAGGGTGCCCACCCAGGCCCTCACCGTGGGGGTCGGAACGGTTATGGATGCCCGGGAGGTGGTGATCATTATTACCGGTTTTCACAAGGCCAGAGCGGTCAGGGAGGTCATTGAAGGGGGTGTAAGCCATATGTGGACCGTATCCATGTTACAGCTCCATGAACATGCGATCATCGCACTGGATGAACCTGCCACCATGGAATTACAGGTGGAAAGCGTAAAATACTTCAAGGATATCGAAGAGATCTCCAGTTCGAGAATGCCTCAAAGGTGAACGAAATGAAGAGCCGGCTTCTGAATACGGCAGAGATTACGGCCCTCACAAACCAGGGCTGTAGCTCTTCCGATTGGTCAGCCATCCAAGTA
>CAZRZY010000187.1:0-3881 GCA_964604655.1 uncultured Bacteroides sp.
CTAAAACAAAAAAGGGAAGCTGATTTGCTTCCCTTAGTTTTATGCAGTCCGTAGGGGAATCGAACCCCTGTTACCAGGATGAAAACCTGGCGTCCTAACCCCTAGACGAACGGACCGTACTGTTTAGAACTCGACTAATTGAATAATCGGAGTGCAAAAATAAGCTAACTAAATGATTTCTACAAAATAATTTTGAAAAAAGCGGGGTTCACTGGCTCACCACTGCATGGGCCAGTTCGTGAAGGTCGAGGCCGGAGAAATTTCCCGAGGTCATGATCAGGAGTATAAAATCCGGAC
Source organism: uncultured Bacteroides sp. (assembly GCA_964604655.1). GTDB lineage: Bacteria > Bacteroidota > Bacteroidia > Bacteroidales. The sequence continues at coordinate 298 of CAZRZY010000187.1, forward strand.
CTTCCAGAGAATGCAATGATTCTTCCAGTACTTCACTGTTATCCAAAACGGCCAGGTCATCTCTTCCAAACTGCTTTTTCACCTCCTCCGGAGTAATGGCAGGCAGTCTTTTATGCCTGACCACCTCGGGATTGAAATAAACCACTGCCAGGTCGGCTTCATCGAGACTTCCCCTGAAATGATGCATGTATTCGAGGCAAAGGCTGCTGAAGGTATGGAGCTCCAGGAAAGTGATCAGTTTCTTTTGGCGGTAGGTTTCGCGGAAAGCATGGATGGTCGCTTTCACGGTAGTGGGAGCATGGGCGTAGTCCAGGTAAACTGCCCTGCCATTGCCATTGGCAAGCAGCTGCTGTCGCCGTTCCACTCCTTTAAAAGACTGTATGGAGTCGTAAAATTGGTAGTCCTCGATGCCCAGTTCACGGCATATCATCAGGGCACCCGCAACGTTCTGCATGTTATGCCGGCCGAAGATAGATAAGGGGACCGTACCATATTTCGTTTCCAGAACGAATCTGCCGGAATCTACCTGGTAGGGATGTTCCCCATAAGGAATTTTCAATAAAGACCAGTGGCTCTGGTCCACCACCTCTCCCAGAATAGGGTCATCATCGTAGTAAAATACCTTCCCACCTCCGGTGGCAATGCGGAGGAATTTCTGAAATTGTTTCTTATACGATTCGAAGGTTCTGAACACATTCATGTGGTCCCATGAAATCCCGGACAGAAGGGTCATGTGTGGATGGTACTGGTGAAATTTTGGGGTGTTGTCCAAAGGCGATGAAAGATATTCATCCCCCTCCAGGATGATCACCGGGGCATCTTCGGTCAATTTGACCATGGTGTCGAATCCTTCAATCCTGGAACCCACAGCATAGTCGAATCGAACGCCATATTCCCTGAGTACATGCATGACCATGGCAGTGATGGTGGTCTTCCCATGGCTTCCCCCGATGACGATCCGTTTCTTCTTTTCGCTGTGCTCGTAAAGATACTCGGGGAAGGAACAGATTTTCAAGTCCAATTCCTGAGCTTTCTTCAATTCGGGATTGGACCTTCGTGCATGCATCCCTACAATGACCAGATCCAGATCTTCATGGATCCTTGCAGGATTCCATCCCGTCTCTTCAGGTAATAATTTGGCAGCTTCCAGCCGGGAGCGTGAAGGCTCATAGATCTCATCATCGGAACCGGTAACGGTATATCCTTTTCGTTGAAGGGCGATGGCCAGGTTGTGCATCACAGCTCCACCGATGGCGATGAAGTGTACGTTCATGAGCTGGGTTTCAGTTTCAAGGGCCGCTCTTTCATTACAAAATTAGTTCATTCTTAAGGTGATCAGTGAACGAAAATCATCAACTTATCAACCATTGTCGGGCTCATAGCAAGTAATTCGGTGGATTCCGTACTTTTAAATTTATGAAGATCCATGTTCTTTCCTGCGGAACCTTACGGGTGGATGCGTGTGAAATGATCCGCCCGCTTTCCGAAGAAGCGATCGGGTCATTCTACCCAATGGATAGAGACGCGAAAATCCTACTGACCATGAATTCACTGCTGGTGTGTCAAGGGAAGCACCGGGTTCTTTTCGATCCGGGTACCGCCGGCTTTCTGCCCTCCAGGCTGAAGAGGGAGTATGGGATGAAGGAAGGGGAGCCTCTGGAGCAGCAGCTTGAAAAACTCGGGGTTACAGCAGACAGTATTACCGACGTGGTGTTCACCCACCTCCATTTTGACCATGGGAGTGGTGCACTCAGCAAAGTTCCCGGGAATATCATAAAACGCTTTCCAGCGGCAAAATACCATGTGGGCAGGTCCCATTTCGAGTATGCGAAACGGCCTCATCGTGTGGAAGCTAACTCATTTTTCACCTCTCTTTTGGCAGGACTGGGGGAATTGCATTGGCTGGAAGACTGGGAGGAGGACTGGGTGGAGTTCCGGTATTTCGACGGACATACGCGGAGAATGGCTTTGCCTGTGATCTATTCCCCTGAAAAAACAGTGTATTATTTAACCGATCTGGCACCTATGGAGGTCTTCCTTCGACCAGGAGTTTACAGCGGATATGATCTTGATCCGGAACTGGCAGTCAGCGAAAAGGAATCACTCTTGAATGAGGTGAAAAACTACCACAGGAATCCCGGGGCAAAGCCGGCCCAATTGATCTTCTTCCACGATCCGGTAAATCCGGTGGTGGAATTACCCTGAAGCGATGTTTACATATCGAGCAGCACCTGAAGGATCTTTTTCCCTGCTTCAGTGATCCTGGTCCCTGGTCCGAAGATGGCCATCACCCCGGCCTTGTAAAGGAAATCGTAGTCCTGTGCAGGGATCACTCCCCCGGCAATCACCATAATGTCCTCACGGCCCAGTTTTTTCAGTTCTCCGATTACCTGTGGAATCAGCGTCTTGTGTCCTCCGGCAAGGGAGGATATTCCCAGCACGTGGACATCATTTTCCACCGCCTGCTTGGCGGCTTCGGCCGGGGTCTGGAACAGGGGACCGATATCCACATCGAATCCGATATCGGCATATCCGGTGCTCACTACCTTAGCCCCGCGGTCGTGCCCGTCCTGTCCCATTTTTGCGATCATGATCCTCGGTTGGCGGCCCTCTTTTTTGGCGAATTCGGCAGCCATGGCACACGCTTCGCAGAAGGTTTCATCCTGACCCGATTCTGAGGAGTAGATTCCTGAAATAGAACGGATCACCGCCTTGTACCTCCCGGAAACCTTTTCAATGGCCGAGGAGATCTCTCCCAGAGTGGCCCGTTTCCGGGCCGCCTCCACCGAAAGTTCCATCAGGTTCCCATCCCCGGTCTGTGCACAACGAGTGATTGCTTCCAGCGAGTCATGCACCTGGTGATCGTCTCTTTCCTGCTTCAGCATCTTCAGCCGGTCGAGCTGAGATTGTCTGACAGCCGTATTGTCCACCTCCAGGATATCGAGGGGGTCTTCCTTTTCCCTGCGGTACCGGTTCACTCCAACAATAATATCCTTCCCGCTGTCGATGCGTGCCTGTTTCCGTGCTGCAGCCTCCTCGATCCTCATCTTGGGCAGCCCGGTCTCGATGGCACTGGCCATTCCACCCAGCTCTTCGATCTCCTCTATATGTTTCCAGGCCTGGTGGGCGATCTCATGGGTGAGCGACTCCACGTAGTAGGATCCGGCCCATGGATCCAGGGACCGGCATATCTCAGTTTCGTCCTGAAGGTGAAGCTGTGTATTGCGCGCAATACGAGCCGAAAAGTCAGTGGGAAGTGCGATAGCTTCATCCAGTGCGTTGGTATGCAGTGATTGGGTGTGACCCAGCGCAGCAGCCATGGCCTCGATGGAGGTACGGGCCACGTTGTTGAAGGGATCCTGCTCCGTGAGGCTCCATCCGGAAGTCTGGGAATGGGTCCGGAGAGCCATCGACTTGGGATTTTTGGGATTGAACTGCCTGACGATCTTTGCCCAGAGCATGCGTGCAGCCCGCATTTTCGCGATTTCCATAAAATGGTTCATCCCTATGGCCCAGAAAAAGGAGAGCCGGGGGGCAAAAGCGTCGATATCGTTCCCGGCATTCACCCCGGCACGAATATATTC
>CAZRZY010000188.1:0-3870 GCA_964604655.1 uncultured Bacteroides sp.
GAACATCTGCCCGGTTGCACGATCCTTTTGAATGAGCTGACGGGGGAAACAAACAGCTCCGGAGTTGCCGGATTCAGTGACCTCTCTTACGGTTTTTACGACCTTATGGTGGAGAAGGAGGGTTATGACACCCACACAGGGCGGGTTGAGATATTCAGCGACTCCATCCTGGTCATTGCCCTCAGGAAAACTGTGATCCAATCGCAGGTCCGTGTGGTCGATAAAGCCACAGGAGAACCCATATACCGGGCTGTCATTTATAAGGAGGATCATATCGGGCTGACCAACACCAGCGGTCTTGCCGCGGTTGATTTCAAAGGCCATCCCGAGCGCATACATGTTGAACACAGTGATTACTTCGATTATACTGATACCGTGAATATCTCGTCCGACTCCCTCCTGCAGATCCTGATGACCAGGACCAGGGCCGACCTGGCAATGGAGGTGTATAAGGATTCCGAACCGGCGACAGGTTCATTCGTGAAACTCAACAACGTTGTCCGGTTGACCGAACTGGACCGGGAGACCGATTCAAATGGAAAGACCTTTTTTTTTGATCTTTCCGCCAGGGAATGGTATGCTTACCAGGTTGAGCTGGATGGTTTCCGGCCAGCTGCTGATACCTTTTATCTGGAAATCGACACCACGGTGACAATTAATCTGATTGCAGTATCTTCTGCAATTTCTGAACTTTCCGGCCAGGTCCATATTTTTCCCAATCCGGCCAGGGACTGGATCTATGTGAATGTGACCGGGGATAGCCGGATAGCTCTGGTTGACCTGCACGGACGACTCATGATGGAACGATACCTCTATTCCGGGGAGGGCAGAGTCAACCTTCAGGGAATCGTTCCGGGTCTCTATCTGCTGGAGATAAGGGCCGGGAGTGAGGTGTTTCGCAAAAAACTGCAGAAATTGTGAAAAGATGAATGTCAGATAAAACTTTCATCTGCGAAGAAATGTATTGATTTAATGTCCGGTCAGTATGTGAAGTCTGCCGGATCCGGGAAACCCACCTTGTTTTAGACCCATACCTCCCTGTTCGCCCAGCGGGGACTCCATAAATTTGGTTGTTGAACAACAAACCAACCCTGAATGATGAAATATTTGCTTTGTAATCCGGTCCGTACATTTTTGTGCCTGCCCCTCTTGATCATTGTTACCAATATCTTTGTCTCCTGTTCACAGGCACCCGTTCAGCGGGACCCGGTCGACTGTGTGGATCCCTATATCGGGACCATCGCCATGATGCTACAGACCACCTCCCCGACCGTCCTGCTGCCACATGGCATGGCCCGGATCGCTCCGAGGTTCACCCCCGTTATCTATGATAAATACCTGGCCGACAAAATCTATAGTTTTCCGGTTGGCCGCTCCTGGATCATGTCCACTACCGGTGAACTCCAGGTTACTCAACCAGGGATCGCTTCGGGCTTTGATCACGATTTCGAGGAGGTTTCACCCCACTACGGAAAAGTTTTGCTCGAAGATTACGACGTTATAACCGAGTACACAATTACTGATCATGCCCTGTTTTACCGGTTCACATATCCGGGTGGTTCGAAGGCTCAGATACTGATTGGAAACAATACCAAGGTGGAGATTGTTGGTGAAAGCTCCATCCGCGGGGTGGAAAACCGTGGACTGAACGTCTGGTTCCATGCGGAGTTCAGTGAACCGTTCGAGGCGAGCGGTACCTGGAAAAACGGAGTTGCGGATCCGGCAGAGACCAGCCAGTCGGGCCGGGAAATAGGGGCCTACGCGGGATTCAGCCCAAAGCAGAGGGATCAGGTACTTGTGAAGATCGGGATCTCCTACATCAGTGCGGAACAGGCAAAGGCGAACCTGGAGACGGAGATACCCGGGTGGGAATTTGAAGAGGTGAAGGCAGAGGCACGCAATACGTGGAACGAAGCATTGAACAGAATCAGGGTGGAAGGCGGGACGGAAAAGCAGCGGACCATCTTCTACACATCCCTGTACAGGGCTCTGAGCAGGATGACCAACATCACCGAATATGGCCGCTATTACAGCGGATTCGACGGTAAGGTTCACGAGACGGACGGAGATGATTTTTACACCAACGACGGACTTTGGGACACCTATCGCTGCATGCATCCGCTGCAAATGATCATCGAGCCTGAACGCCGCTCCGATATTCTTCAGAGTTATGTCAGGATGTATGAGCAGAGCGGCTGGATGCCGGCCTTCCCGGGTATTGCCGGGGGCGGGAATGCCAATGTAATGATCGGTCACCACGCCACCGCGATGATCTCCGACAGCCACTGTAAAGGTTTTACTGATTTCGATGCCGTAAAGGCCTATGAGGGTATGCGGAAGAATGCTCTGCAAAAGACGATGCTCTCCAGGTACAATGGAGATGGCAGGGCCACTGAGCTGGACAGTGTCTATTATCAGAAAGGTTTTTTCCCGGCCCTCGCCCCGGGACAGGAGGAGTGGGTTCCGCAGGTCAATCAGGGTATGCGCCGGCAGTCGGTATCGGTAACCCTGGAGCACTGTTTCGATGATTGGGCACTTGCTCAGATGGCTCAGAGACTGGGATATGCGGAGGATCATGCCCGCTTTATGGAAAGGGCGCACAATTACCGGAATCTATTTCATGTCGAGACCGGATTCATGAGACCCCGGACAGCAGACGGCACATGGATCGAACCATTCGACCCTATCTGGTCGGGTGGTCACGGCGGAAGGGACTATTACACGGAAATGAACGGCTGGGATTATACCTGGTTCGTTCCCCACGATCCGGAAGGTCTGATCCGGCTGATGGGCGGCCGCCAGGCGTTTCTCGAAAAACTTCACACCTATTTCACCACCACGGTCGATCTCTATGCCAGCCGGTCGAAGTTCCACTTCCTCTCCCAGTTCCCCGATAAAACCGGTTGGATCGGGATGTACTCCCAGGGCAATGAGCCCGACCATCACATCCCTTACCTTTATAATTATGCCGGTCAGCCCTGGATGACCCAGAGGCGGGTCCGGCAGATCATGGATATCTGGTTCGGTGATGTTCCCATGGGCGTTCCCGGAGACGAGGACGGAGGCTCCATGTCGGCCTGGTATGTTTTCTCGGCCATGGGCTTTTTCCCTTTTTGCCCGGGACGGCCCACGTACGATATCGCCAGCCCGATTTTTGAGAAGATCACCCTCGATGTGGGTGACGGGAACCGTTTCGTGATTGAGGCACCCGGTGCCTCGGCACAGAACAAGTACATCCAGTCTGCCATACTCAACGGCGAACCTCTGGATAAGCCGTGGTTCGAGCACCGGGAGCTGGCAAAAGGCGGAAAATTGGTCCTGGAGATGGGACCCAGGCCGAACAAAGAGTGGGGAAGCGCTCCCGGGGATGCACCTCCATCTATGACTGCCAATTAATTGGTTTCTAAGACTGGAAAGGAGAACAATAAGATGAACAGCAGAGTTTCGATTATTCCATTTTGTATCATTTTAGTTACGTTATTTTCATTCGCTGAAAGACTATTGTCACAGGCCCTCCCGAAACTCCCTGATTTCCCGCCCATTAACTATGAAGGGATCACAGCCACCGGCACCAGTCAGTCCGTTCCGGAGTTCGGCAGCCCTGGTTACACTTCCTCCGATTATCAGGCATTGTATGAGAACCTGTTCGACTGGAAGGGCCTGACCGCCGGGGGCACGGGGCTTGTGCTCACGGTGGACCTGTCGCAATTCGACCGCCCGCTGCATCCGGGATTACTAAGCGCCTCGTCCAACGCGGCAGGACAGACCCTGTGGTTGACCGGCGATTCCAACCCGGCCTGGCAAAGCAATGTCTCAGAGACCGCGCTAAACAAGCTGAAAGGTATTCAGCGGGGGCGTGCCCCGAAGGCG
>CAZRZY010000189.1:0-3701 GCA_964604655.1 uncultured Bacteroides sp.
CTCCAGTTTATCAGGGGTCAGGTTATTGAATGACACGCTTCCGCCATCCTGAGAGATGCAAACATTCTCCACTTCAAAACCCAGCTCCGGCAATGGATAAACCACTACCACTTTCTGTGATGACTTGCTGCAGCCATACTGAGATTGAACCGTACAGGTGATGATATTCTCCCCTGTGTCTGCTTCAGCGGGATTGAACTGATAACCATCCTGCGGGTTCCCTGTAACTCCGGGTCCCTCAAAAATGACGGGTGATTGGGATGCCTCAAGAAGCACCGGAAAATCATTCTGGCAATAACTCTCTGCAAGAGAAGTAAACGATGGAGGACTGACAGCCTCGATCCGGAATGACTCCTCAAGCACCAGTGTAACCTCATCGAAGTAGCTGTACTCGATGGAGTACTCCCCGCTATTCAACTGAGAAGGATCGATACGGGCCGAATTGTTCCCAAGATCGATCAGACCTGAAACGGATGAACCGCCCTCACCGAGAAGAGAGAACGAACCGGTAACCCCCGAAGCGTTAGAGGCATAAACCATAAAAGGGTCAGCCTCTTTACAGATTACATCCTGAGGTATAAATATATCGCCCTCCGCGCTCAGAACGAAGACCAATGCACTGTCATAGCTGACACAACCGTTGTCATTGGTATAGGTATAAATAATGGTATGCGGAGAAAAAGTTGTGTCTGCAATATCCGGGTAGAAGTAGGCCGTTGTTCCTATCACTCCCGGACCTGAGAATTCTCCTCCCTGAGGACTGGCTTCCAACAGCACCGGATCATCTTCCCTGTTGAAACCGGAAGCCAGGTTTACGATTTCCACCGGGATCTTTTGCAGCAGCGTCACTGTTAAGGAACCGCTTCCGGAATTACTGACTCCATTCCTGTCCACGACGCTTGTAATGGTATAGGTGGCTGAACTCTCGGGAATAACATAAAGGGAGGACACGTCGGCCACATCGGACTCATATCGTGTGGTTTGATTCCCATCGTAGAGATCGAATTTCCAGGGTCCCCGTCCCTGCAGGAATACGGAAAACTCTGCCGGCTCCCCCTCACACACTTCCGGAGTTCCAGCAAGAACTGCACTGGGACGTTCGGTATATATTTCTAGGGAATTGGAATTCAGATCGGTGTAGGTATCGCTGTTGTTCCCGACCCCATCTCTCATGACAATGCGAACATCCAGATCGCCCGGATTTACGCTCTGGTCGGATGAAGAAACCACATAAGTCAGTTCGTACAGTCCCCCTGTACGCTCAGAACCGTTGACCCTGGTGGTGCTGAGGGGAATTCCGTTGATCACCGTTCCGGTATTAAACTCATACCCTTCACCGTCTGCTACCACCGTCACCCTGACCGTTCCGTCAGGGCCCACCTCTATGGAAGGGACTTCGCTCTGTGAAATGACCGGTGGGTTGGCATCAATCAACAACGACGCTGTATTCAACAGACCCTGATATGGAGCATTGGTATTCCCGGATGGTTTGATCAGTACAACGGAGGCGGTGAGATCTCCATAGCTCACATCATTATCCCCCTCTCTTACATAGTATGTGATCCGGTAGTTTCCGCTGCCCAACTCATCGAACACCATATTGGATTGACCGGTGGAAATGCCGTTGACCCGCGATTCACCGGATAAATTATAGCCTGTTCCATCTGCATCGATATTGATCACCACAGCATCACCAATCCCTTTTATTCCCGGTTCCACATTCATGGATTGTATAACCGGGACTCTTCCGTCCAGCAAATCATTGTTCTGAACAATAGGTGCTGTATAGGGAGTACTTTGAACGGTGCCATCAGAAATCACCAGGTTGGATACCGGGATGTTCTGACTGGCAAAATATACACTCCCCCCTTCGCTCACGAAAAAGTCTGCGTAATACCTGGTAGAGCTTATCCGCTCGAAATCATAGAGCGGATACCCTCCGATACTCCCGGATAATAGCTGGTATTCGTTCCCTGCGTCTGTGACCACATCGATCGTTGCGGTGATGACATCTCCGATCTTCATGGTACTATTGGGGATGGAAACGGAAAGAACCTCCACGCTCTTGATGAAGCTTGCACTGATGGTGTGATCGGCTGTGATGTTGTTGAAGGTGAATTCCGAAGCAATTCCTGCCGGTATCCCGTCCACAAAGACATTTTCAATCTCGTATCCCTCATCGGGATTAATCTGGAAGGTCAGGTCGCTCCCGTAATCCACTTCCGTGGGAACAGAAGGAATAATTGCCCCGTTGGGACCCGCAGTGGGGGTAAGGGTATAGCGATAGATGGCAAACGTGGCTTCGATGGTATGATTGCTTGTAATGGATGTAAACAAATAAGATGGAACAGCCCCCGCACTCACCCCATCTACCAGTACGTCTTCAATGTAGTAACCCGGATCAGGAGTGATATTAAATAATAAATCGTCCCCGTAATTCACCACCCGGGTAGTCGCGGGAGTTATGGTCCCGTTAGGCCCTGCGGAAGGTATCAGCTCATACGTATAGATGGAAAAAATTGCCTGAATAGTGTGATCTGCCGTAATATTTTCAAACTCGAAGGTAGTCACCGGTCCCACACTTATTCCATCTACCAGGACATCCTGGATATAGTATCCTTCATTGGGTGTAATAAGGAATGTCTGGTCGCTTCCATAATTCAAAACCCGGGCGGTACCCGGTGTAATAGTACCATTGGCTCCGGCAATGGGGGTTACCGTATACGTTTGGATGGCAAAAGCAGCCTCAATGGTATGATCGGTGATTACATTGGTAAATTCGTACGTGAAAACGGATCCCACGCTTGCCCCATCGATAAGGACATCATCAATATAATACCCTGTATTGGGGGTAATGGTGAAAACCTGGCTACCGCCATAATTGACGGTCTGGGGATCCGACGGAGAGATGGAGCCATTGGCTCCTGCCGAAGGAGTAATGGTGTAGGTATTGATCTCAAAAGTAGCTTCGATCGTATGGTTTTCCGTGATACTGACAAACTCAAAGGAGCTCACAGCCCCCACACTGATTCCATCCACCAGCACATCCAGAACCGAGTATCCCAGATCCGGATTGATATTAAAGGTTTGATTATTCAGTCCGGTTACATCCACTTCACCTGCAGGATCTATGGAACCTCCCGAACCTGCCGTCGCGTTGATGGTATAGGTGGCCAAGGAAAAAGTTGCCGATATCGAATGGTTGTCCACCACACTGGTGAAAGTGAAGGTCTCGATCGCACCCTGACTGGAACCATCCACCACCACATTGGCAATCTCGTAACCCGCGTCAGCAGAAATGGTGAAGGACTGGTCATTGAGACCCGTCACGTTTACCACATCTGCCGGGTCAATGGAACCGCCCGTTCCGGCAGAGGCATCGATAGTATATGTGGCCAGATTAAAGCTGGCAGAAATGGTATGATCATCCACCACCCCGGTAAAAGTAAAAATCTCCAGCGGACCCTGACTTGCCCCATCAACTATCACATCGGCGATCTGATAACCTGGATTCGCTTCAATGCTGAATGACTGGCTTCCCAATCCGGTTACAGAAATCTCCCCATCGGGATCAATGGAGCCGCCTGTTCCGGCCGAGGCATCGATCGTATAGGTGCCCAAGGAAAAAGTTGCCGATATCGAATGATTGTCCACCACACTGGTGAAAGTGAAGGTCTCGATCGCACCCTGACTGGAACCAT
>CAZRZY010000190.1:0-3696 GCA_964604655.1 uncultured Bacteroides sp.
AGCACCTTTGTGGTGGCCGACCTGCTGAGTTCAGGAATATTTTAGCTTATTTTGCAGCTTAAATTTGGCGTATGCATTATCAGGAGACTTGTGAAAAAACCATGGAGGTAGTTAAAAAGGCGGCAGCCTACGTGGAAGAACGCCACCGGAACAGGGAATCGCTCCGGGTGGAAAGGAAAGGCAGGCAAAATTTTGTAACCCAAGTGGACAAGCGCACCGAAGAGATCCTGGTGGAAGGACTTTCCCGGATCCTGCCGGAATCGGGGTTCCTTACCGAGGAGGGTACCAGTCAGAAGGAGGCGGAGACCTACCGCTGGGTGATCGACCCCATCGACGGAACCACCAACTTCATTCATGGCGCCTTTCCATTTGCCATCAGCGTGGGACTCACCGAAGGCGACGAAGTGGTGGTGGGGGTGGTCCACGAATTCGGGCTGAATGAGACCTTCTACGCCTGGAAGGGAGGCGGTGCCTGGCTCCATGGAGAACCGATCCGGGTCAGCGAGGTGGCCACGGTCAACGAATCATTGATCGCCACCGGGTTTCCTTATACCGACTTTCGCAAACTGAAGGAGTTCATGGGGAGCATGGCGTATTTTATGGAACATTCCAACGGACTGCGCCGCCTGGGGTCCGCCGCCACCGACATGGCCTACGTGGCGTGTGGCAGGTATGACAGTTTCTATGAATATGGCCTGCACCCATGGGATATTGCTGCAGGCATTTTACTGGTGAGGGAAGCCGGGGGCGAAATATCCGACTTCCGTGGGAACCCGGATGCGCTGTTCAGTGACCAGCTGGTATGCGCCAATCAGCGCACCTTCAAAGAGTTCCAGGAAACCATACAACACCTGATGCTGCCCGGATGACCCTGGTATCCATTGTGATCCTCAACTGGAACGGGAAGAGGTACCTGGAGAAGTACCTGCCGTCTCTGGTCCGGTACAACACCCTCCCGGGTGCCGAGATCGTGGTGGCGGACAACGGTTCCACGGACGATTCGGTGCTTTATCTGACCAGCCGGTGGCCACAGATCCGGGTGATCACACTGGGCAGCAACTATGGGTTCACCGGGGGATATAACCGTTCGCTGGAGCAGCTGGAAGCGAAATACTTCCTGCTGCTCAATACCGACATCGAAGTGACCGAAGGATGGCTGGAACCACTGGTGGAGCTGATGGAGAGCCGCGATGAGGTGGCTGCGTGTACCCCGAAAATAAAAGACATACACCAGAAGGACCGGTTTGAATATGCCGGAGCTGCCGGAGGGTACATCGACAGGTATGGCTATACGTTCTGCCGGGGCAGGATATTCGACCACCTGGAAGCGGACCGGGGTCAGTACGACGAGCCCAGGGAGGTATTCTGGGGATCGGGGGCATGCCTGATGGTCAGGGCACAGCTGTACAAGGAGATAGGAGGGCTGGATGACCGGTTCTTTGCCCACATGGAGGAGATCGACCTCTGCTGGCGGCTGAAACGAAAGGGATACCAGATACACGCCGTTCCCTCTTCCACCATCTACCATGTGGGGGGAGGAACTCTGGATAGGGGTAATCCCCTGAAAACATTCCTCAACTTCCGGAACAACCTGTTGCTGCTCCATAAGAATCTGCCCCCATGGAACCGCAGGAGGGTCATCTTCACCCGGATGCTTCTGGATGCGGTCTCTGCCATCAGGTTCCTGGTGCAGGGGGCTTTCCGCGACGCATTGGCAGTCATCAGGGCGCATATGGCCTATTATGGGATGAAAAAGCACTATAGAGGGACCAAAGAATGGAACAAATCCGCTGAAAATAACGTTATTGTAAGCGAAATATATATGAAAAGCATTGTTGTCGATTTTTTCCTTAAGGGTATCAGGCGTTTTGAGCAACTGGAACAGCGTTCCGGTGAGGGGGGATGGAGCAATCATGCACAATGAGCCATTGACACCATGAAAAACCAAGAGAAAATCCCGAGGGAGCTGACCGCCAGAAATCTGGCACACATGGTCGCCACCAGTGCAGAGAAGTTCGGGAACCGCCCGGCACTCACCAGTGAGGACGGTACTTCCTATACCTACTCAGAACTCGATGCTGCTGTCCGTCATGTGGCGACCCTTCTGCATCTGTCAGGAATAGGGAAAGGAGACCGGGTAGCCATTTTCAGCGAAAACAGTCCGCACTGGGTTATCACCTACTTTGGCATTCTGACCACAGGAGCAACTACCGTCCCCATCCTCCCCGATTTCAGGGATACAGAGGCGGTAAACATCATGGAACACTCCGAAGCCAGGATCCTCTTTATTTCCGGGAAGAAAATGGAAAGCTTTTCGGAAAAGCTTCCCTCACGCCTCGAAATGGTTATACGGATGGACGACCTCCAGGTGGTGGATGGAAAGGATGGAAGGATCCGTCCGCAGGAGAAAGCAACCGGCAAACTGGTCAAGTTGCAACCCCGCACAGAATTCATCACCGGGGAGATTTCATTCCCCGATATTGCTGCGGACCAACTGGCCTCCATTATCTACACTTCCGGGACTACAGGCCGTTCCAAGGGGGTCATGTTATCCCATGAAAATATTCTGAGCAATGCGTTCCATTCGGGATCGATTCACCGGGTTATCCACGAGGACCGTTTCCTTTCCATGCTGCCACTGGCCCATACCTATGAATGCACCATCGGCATGGTGGTGCCCCTGCTCAACGGGGCCAGTGTCCATTACATCGACAGGCTGCCCACAGCCAACTACCTGGGACCCATCCTGAAGAAACTGAAGCCCACCACCATGCTGACGGTCCCCCTGATCATCGAAAAGATCTTCAGAGCCAGGATCAGACCGGCACTTTACGGTTCAAAAGTCATGCGTACCCTGATGAAGGCCGCACCCCTTCGCAGGTTCCTTTCCCGGAAAGCATCCCGGAAACTGGAACAATTCTTTGGCGGCGAATTGCGCTTTTTCGGGGTTGGCGGCGCGCCGCTGGCACCCGATGTGGAGAAATTTCTCATCGAAGGGGGATTTCCCTACGCCATCGGTTACGGGCTCACGGAAACTTCTCCCATGGTGGCCGGATTTGGCCCCGATGCGGCTGTCTACCATTCGGTGGGAACAGTCATGGAGAGTGTCCGGGTCCGTGTCGACCAGCCCGATCCGCTGACCGGTGAAGGGGAGGTCGTCGTAAAGGGGCCCAGTGTCATGAAAGGTTATTACAAGGACGAGGAGAATACCAGGAAAGTTTTCACCGACGATGGCTGGTTCCGCACCGGAGACCTGGGATGGATCAATGAGGACGGGATCCTCTACATCCGGGGAAGGCTCAAGAACATGATCCTGGGACCCAATGGGGAAAATATCTATCCCGAAGAGATCGAAGCGGTGATCAACAGCAAGGATATTGTGAACGAATCCCTGGTCATGCAGGTGAAAGGCAGACTGGTGGCACGGGTCCATCTGAATATGGAGGTTCTGGAGGAGCATTTCCACCACCTGAAGGAGAACGCCACCGATCTTCAGCACCACCTGAAGGAGAACGCCACCGGTCTTCAGCATCACCTGAAGGAGAATGCCTCCGATCTTCAGCACCATCTGAAGGAGAAGGCCGATGAGGTTCTGGACGATCTGCTTATCCAGGTAAACCGGCATGTGGCAAGGAATGCCAAAGCCCGCAGGTTCAAGCCGAGGCCGACAACGCCGACGGCACTCATCCACAAGCC
>CAZRZY010000191.1:0-3667 GCA_964604655.1 uncultured Bacteroides sp.
CAGGTGCCGAGCGCGAGCGGACCAGGGATGTGCGAAAGAAGCTGGAGGTTTTCAGGGAGGAGATGGAAACAGCCAAGGGTGAGGAGGAAAAGCGGATGGAGAAAAGGCTGAAGGAGATCCGTCAGAAGGGAAGTGAACTGGAGGCCCGGAGGCCCGACCTGAAGCAGCGCACCACGAAAACTCTGTCACAGAAAAAAGAGAAGGAGGACAGAGAGATCAGAAAGGGGGACAGAGTGCGAATGAAAGGACAGGAGATTTCCGGCGAGGTGCTGGAGATTCGTAACAGCAAGTGTACGGTGGCATTCGGCATGCTGAAGACCACCGTCAGGCCGGAGCAGCTGGAAAAGCTTTCTGGTCCGGAGGCAGCCGGAAAGGGGTCACGGTCAGGTTCGGGGGTCCATCTGGGCGACTGGGATGTAAGTACCAGAAGGGCCATGTTTCGCCCTGATATTGATCTGAGAGGGAAGAGGGCGGATGAAGCCATGGAGCTGGTGGTTGATTTCATCGATGAAGCGATCATGGTCGGGGCGTCGGAGTTACGTATTCTTCATGGCAAGGGGAACGGGGTGCTCCGGCAGCTGATCAGGGAGTACCTCCATACGGTGGACCTGGTGGAATGGTACGGCGACGATCATGTGGACCGTGGGGGAGCGGGAATCACAGTTGTGAAGTTGGAAAGCGTGTAAAGTATATAAAGTCCATGATAGTCTTTAAAGTCCATAATAGTCTGTAAAGTCGAAAGTTGTTGGAGTACAGGTATCTGAGAAGGAGTGATATTGATGTGGTGCGGTGGGATGAGCTGATCGCCAGTTCTGCTGCAGAGACGCTCTATCCCTACAGCTGGTACCTGGATGCAGCAGCCATCCGGTGGTCCGCCCTGGTAGCCGGGGATTACCGGTTCGTCATGCCGCTTCCATGGAATCGAAAGTTTGGAATACCCTATCTTTATCACCCCCTCTATACACAGCAACTGGGTATATTCAGCAGGGAGTACGTGGATCCGGCCCTGGCCCGCCGCTGGCTGTCCGATATTTACCGGAGGTTCTGGTTGGGAGGGGTCCAGTTTAATATGAACAACCTGGTGGGAGAACAGGATCAGTTTGAGGTGCACGACCGGAGCAATTATGTTCTCTCGCTGGACCGGTCCTACGAGGCCATCGCTATGGAATATTCACAGAACGCCAGACGGAACATCAAGCGGGCAATGGAAAAGGGAGACACGCTTGACAGGAAAATCAACTGCACGGAGCTGGTGGAATTCAAGAGACGGAATGACGTGATCCGCCGCACGGAAAAAGAGTACCGATGGCTTCTGGCACTCCTGGGTGAGATCATCCGCCGGGAGCGGGGAATGATCTGCGGGATACGCCGGGATGGAGAGATCCTGGCGGCTGCCTTTTTCGGGATCAGCAGGAACCGGGCGATCTACCTGGTTTCAGCCTCCTCGGAAAAAGGGAAGGAGCACCGGGGTATGTTCCGCATCGTCGATGCATTTATCCGTGATCATGCCGGGGAGTCCCTGACCCTGGATTTCGAGGGCTCGGATATTCCCTCTCTGGCGCGTTTTTTCAGCGGTTTCGGTGCCCGCCGGGAGGTATACCAGCAGGTTATATTCAGCCGGATGCCGCGCTTTATCCGAAAAATCAGGGGCGATGGCTGACCGGATCAGGAACAGACTGGCAGTGAGTACCCCCAGGATCAGGCTGGACAGGTTTGCCAGGTGGACAGGACAGCCGGTGGTCTTCCCGTTCTATCATGTGGTATCCGACGAACCGCTTTCCCACGTGGCCCATTTGTACCGCCAGCTGCGCGTCGAGGAGTTTCTGAGGGACCTGGAAGAGATGACCTCTGTCTTTGAACCGGTATCGCTAAAAGAGTATCTCGATTCGCTTTCCGGCGATCAGGTGACGAGGAAGGGGAAAAGGAGAATGGCACTCTCCTTTGATGACGGGTTGGCCGAGTGTCACAGCATCGTGGCACCGATACTCCGCCGAAAGGGGATCCCCGCCACCTTTTTCCTGAACAACCAATTCATTGATAACCGGGGCATGTTCTTTCGGTTCAGGGTCTCCATCCTGGCAGACGCCATCCGTAAGGATCCGGCACTTTCCGTTGCTGCGGCGCAATACCTGGGGATCAGGGAAGGAGCCGTGCTCCGTGCAATCCTCATGGTCAACCGGGATCAGGAAGTTTTGTTAGATGGTCTGGCCGGGGAGTTGGGGGTCGATCTGGAGGGGTATCAAAAGACCCGTCAGGTTTACATGAGTTCTCCACAGGTGGCCGAATTGCTGGACTGGGGCTTTGAGATCGGTGGCCACTCCATGGATCATAAGGACTTCAGGGAACTGGGAGATGCGGAAATGGCAGAACAGGTGAAAGAGAGCGTGGAAGATCTCTGCCAGCGTTACGGAGCTCCGACACGCTATTTTTCTTTTCCGTTTACCAGCGATGGAGTAAGCAGGCAGGTGATCGAATCACTGCTGACGGAAGGGCAGGCGGAAGTCCTTCTGGGAACGGCAGGATTGAAGAGGACCGGAAATCCCCGGTTTATTCAGCGGATTCCCATGGAAGAGTATACGGCACCGGCTTCCGATGCACTGAAAGCGGAGTATCTCTATTTCCTGCTGAAGGCCCCCCTCGGAAAGAACCGGCTGCGGTTCTAACCGGTAAAGACCACATCGCCGTCTCCGTCGTGGACCTGTTTTCCTTCAGGGAGTACAGCAGCAAGATCGCGGTGGGCGAAGATCAGCTGGGGCATACTTCTGGATAAAAGAAAAAGCCTGCGGTAACGGGCCAGCTGTGCCAGCAGTCCCGGGTGACGCAGGGTGAGGTATCCGCACTCCCTGAGGATCATTTCCCGCACGACGGTACGTGCGATGGGTTCAAGGAGGGAAGGATCGCTGTGAAAGAGGTAGGGAACGGTGCATTTATGGTTATGGATCAGTAACCACATCATTCCGTAATACCCCCGATCCGGCCGGTGAAATTTGAGCAGCAGATTTTCGAAACGGTCTGCCCGGTAGGAAAAAGGATAGGGGATCTGCGGGGCTTCCGGATGATCGGTCACCCATGGATGGGAAAGTATCCAGTTGAATACACCCATTTCCCTTCCAAAAAGGGAGTGGGAATGCTCCTGCCCGATCAACGGGAGAATCTCCGGTCCCAGCATTGATTCCAGACTGGACCCCGACTGATCCTGGCGGGGCACCCACGTATCGACAGTGATGGATTCCTGGTCGGGGGCGGGGGGCATCTCCCTGTGTATCCATGCTTCCCGGAGCCGGTTGATCATCCGGTCTCCGGTTTCCAGAAGGCGCCGCCTGCCAATTCTGCCAAACAGGAGAGCTCCTGCGGAAGAACGGAGGTAGAGGCGCGTGCCGGGCCGTTCCAGCCAGAGAGGAAAGCGGTCTGTCCGGTCATATACGGCTTTTGAAGCTGGAGCATAGTTGGTATAGAGCAATCTTCCGCCCCAGGAATCCTCCGCATGCCGGAGCAGGCGGGTGGAAAGTCCGCGGCGGCGAAATTCCGGATCCACATAATTGCCGCTGAGCCAGGCAAAAGAGTGTGCCTCTCCGTCGTTGTCGTAGTACCAGTCCGGAAGAAGGGTCCGGTAGGCCACCAGTTTTCCGTGGTCATTCAGCTGAAAAAGCACCGGATCACTTCCCCT
>CAZRZY010000192.1:0-3594 GCA_964604655.1 uncultured Bacteroides sp.
GCGCCACCAGGGCCATGATCTCCAGAAAGTCTTTGCTGATGATGAAGTAAGAACCTTCGCGAAAGAATCCAGGTTCCGAAAAGACCGGCGGATGAGACAGATAGTAAAGGGTAAGCAGTATGATCCCCGCCAGCTGCGAGAGCCGTGTGAAGAGACCCAACAACAGCCCCAGTCCGATAAGCAACAGTCCCCAGGAGTTGAGGATGTTGACCATGGCAAGGATGGTATCGTTGGCGGCCAGGGCGTGATACAGACCTGCCAGCGGACCGGTGGCGCTCTGGAGATATCCTGCCGCTGACCATTGAGGATTGAATAACTTGGTCAATCCTTCATACAGGAAATGCCACCCGATCGCCACCCTCAGAATGGTCATGGTGATATACAGGGCCTGTGTTTGCCGGGATGCCTTGGCGGTGTCTTCCATTTGGTTCTCTTAAATGTGCTTTGGACGCTGGCGAAGTGTGATATGCAATTTAGGCGGTAGCGAGTTAAAATCAAACCCGGGAGAATAAATGATTAAAATAAATTACCTATTTGTGAATGCTGTGGCTAACTTTAGGTTTTTTGACCTCTGACCTATGAAACGAACGACCTTCTTTCTGGTTCTGGCTCTCAGTTTCTGCTTCCTGTCCGTGAGTGGTCAGGAGGCCGCCGGACTCCGGGTATGTGATGAAAATCCCCGTTACTGGGAGTACCACGGCAAACCGGTCCTTCTTCTGGGAGGATCCGATGAAGACAACCTGTTTCAGATGCCGGGTGTGGAGGATCAATTGAACCTCCTGGCTTCCATGGGTGGCAACTATGTGAGAAACACCATGTCGTGCCGCGACAGCGGGAATGTCTGGCCCTTCGGTCTGGATCCCGGGACCGGACTGTACGATCTGAACCGGTGGAATGATGAATACTGGAACAGGTTCAGTAACTTTCTGGAGCAGACTCACCAGCGACAGATCTTCGTCCAGGTGGAGGTGTGGGCCACTTTTGATTTTTACCGGGAGTACTGGGACCGGAATCCCTTCAATCCTGCAATGAACGTTACCTACTCCTCCTACCGGACCAAACTCCCGGAAAAGGTAGAGACGCACCCCGTGTACTGTGACAACTCTTTTTTCTGGTCAATTCCCGCCCATGACAACAACATGCCGGTCCTGGAATACCAGCAACGCTTCGTGGATAAACTGCTGGAATACTCCCTGGCTTACGACCATGTGTTTTACTGCATTGACAATGAAACCTCGGTCACTTCTCTCTGGGGAAAATTCTGGTCCGGTTATATCCGTAAAAAGGCGGCTGAGCAGGGGAAGACCGTCCATGTGACCGAAATGTGGGACCCATGGGACCTGGACCATATCTCTCACAGGGAGAGTTTTGACCACCCGGAGACATACTCCTTTGTGGAGATATCCCAGAATAATCACCAGCGCGGCGAGACGCACTGGACCAACGGAATGCGCCAGATCGAAAGACTGGAGAAGGCAGGTTATCTCCGGCCGGTACATAACGTGAAGACCTATGGAGCCACCGGCGGAAGGCATGGAGGAGGGACCCATGACGGAATCGAGAAGGTGGTGCGAAGCACCCTGTTCGGATCGGCAGCCGTCCGGTTCCACCGTCCCTCGTCCGGACTGGGATTGAACGATACGGCCCAGCGGATCATTCGCGGATTGCGCATGGCCACCGGCGAGATCGATTTTTTCAGGGCAGCTCCCCATAATGACCTGTTGAAGGAGCGTACCGAAAATGAAGCCTACTGCAGGGCCATACCGGGCAGGGAATACCTGGTGTATATTCCTATTGCAGGCAGGGTGATCCTGGAACTGGCGCCCGGCGGGGCAGATCCTCGGGTCCGGCGGATGGAGCTGCTGGAGGGGGAGTGGACCGGAGTAAAAACGGACCGCAGCGGAAACGGCCTGTTGCTCGAGAGCGATGCCCGCCATACGATCTACGTGATAAAAACCGACTGATATGAAGCTCACAGTACTTACCGTCGCGGCGGCAGTTCTTGCCGTGCTGACCTCCTGCGGGAATGCCGGCCGGTCACCCGCGGAAAAAGATCCTGCCGGCAGCAACGGAACGGAGATCCTGAGGCTCCATCCCGATAACCCGCGCTATTTTGAATATCAGGGGGAGCCGCTGTTCCTGATCACCTCGGCAGAGCATTACGGTGCACTGCTGAATCTAGATTTTGACTACCGGCAATACCTGGAGACTTTACGGGAGGAAGGTTTCAGCTATACACGGATTTTCACGGGTACCTATATCGAGCCGGTGGAGAATATTTTCGGGATCGAGAAAAACACCCTTGCCCCTCTGCCCGTAAGTTATCTTTCCCCCTGGAAAAATATTGATGGGAAATACGACCTGGAACAGTTCAATCCCGACTATTTCGAGAGGCTCGGTCAGTTCATGGCCGAGGCGGAGAGACAGGGGATCATGGTGGAGGTGACCCTCTTTTCTTCCATCTATGCAGAGAGCGCCTGGATGCTGAGTCCCATGAATCCCCGAAACAATATCCAGTCGGCCGGGCCGGAAGACTACAGGAAAGTGCACACCCTTTTCAACGGCAGCCTGCTTCCTTTTCAGGAGCGTTTCATCCGGCAAATGGTGCGTTCACTGAATGGATATGGAAATCTGTTCTTCGAGATCCAGAACGAGCCGTGGGCCGACCATCCCAACCTGGCGGCATGGGTAAATCAGGGCGATACGGTGGTTTTCCGGCGCCCGTGGCAGAAACAGGTGGTCCTGGCCAATCATGCCTCCATGGAGTGGCAGGGATGGGTGGCCGGGATGATCCGAGATGAAGAGTCCTCCCTGCCAAATGCACACCTGATCGCCCAGAACATTTGCAATTTCGGGTACCTGGTCGAACCGGTCCCGGAGGGGATCTCGGTGCTGAATTTTCATTATGCCCACCCTTCTGCCGTCCTGGAAAATCTGAATGCGGGCGTAGTGATCGGTCTCGACGAAACCGGCTTCATGCCGAAAAAGGATGAACTGTACCTCGATCAGGCCTGGCGGTTCATGTTATCCGGCGGCGGGCTCTACAACAACCTCGATTACTCCTTCACCGCAGGTCACGAGTCGGGAACGTGGGAGATCCCTGCCGCCAATCCAGGATGGGGAGGACCCGGATTCAGGGAGAAACTGGCCATTCTGGTCTCTACCCTGCAAAAGGTGCCTTTTCACCGGATGGATGTCAGTAACGTTATTGCTGATGTGGCCGGGCAGGAGGTGGCACAGACCGGATCGGCCGGGCAGGAAGTGCTGCAGACCGTAGCGGCAGGTGAGGGAGAGGTGCTGCAGACCGGACTGGCAAGCGAGGGGGAGGTGTACCTTCTGTTCCTGGAGAAGCTCTCCGGGCAGGAGCTGAGATTATCCATACCGGCAGAAAGCCACTGGTGATCTGTATCGGCGAGAGGCACTGGCTGTCGTCGGGATAGGTTGGATTCTGAGTGCAGCCATCGGCGCATTCCCGTTTATTTTTGGCGGAATGGCTGCGAGCTATACGGATGCCTATTTCGAAGCGATGTCCGGCCTTACGACGACCGGTTCCTCGATCCTTCAAGACATTGAATCGCAGGATCGTACTCTACT
>CAZRZY010000193.1:0-3082 GCA_964604655.1 uncultured Bacteroides sp.
GGCGCGGATGAAGTCGATCACGGCCAGGAAATCGTGTATGGCCAAAAGCTCAGGAATATACGGACGGATATCGGAAGTGAAGTCTCGCAGAATGCGGATGATCTCCCGGCGTTCGGAATATCCCAGTTCCCTGATCTCGTTGGAGAGCTCCACCACCTCGGCCGGTTCAATGAATACCGTCCGGCCCGAGGAGGACTCATCATGGATCATTCCGCCGAGTTTTCGCTTATTGCCCGACATTACCGGGATCACCGGACGGTCGCTCCGGTAGGTGGGTGCAGCATCCGCATCCACCCATCCCTCCTTTTGGGCCCTGCTCAGCACCTGGTTCAGTTTCCTGGAGACCGCCCCCTGCAACTCCATCTGTCTTCGGCGGACCTGAAGGAGATCCGGGGAGGCCTTGTCACGGATCTGTCCCTGCTTGTTCAGGATCTTGCCGATCCGGTCCTGCACGAAGGGATACACCCTGACCGGCTTGCAAAGTTCTGCAAGTGCCGGATAACGTTCCTCCTGTTCGTTTCGAAAAAAATGCAAGATGGCCCTGGTGGAGTCGAGGCTCTTTTGCAATCCCGACACCTCTTCGGTGAGCAGATAGGCACCCTCCACCTCTGCTTTTTGCAGAGCTTCCCGGTTATCGATAAAATGCTGAACGGGAAACTCTTCATCCCCCTGATGAATCTGCCGAAACTCCTCTACCCGGGACAGTTCCCTGGTAATATGCAGGTGATCGGTCTGGAAGGACATCTGATCGACCAGCTCACGTCCGGGCTCAAAAAGGCATTGCGAGCGGATCAACTCACGAATCCGGTCAAACCCTATTTTTTCTTCGAATTTTTCCGGGTAGGTCAATGGCGGTCTCCTTTCCGGCTCAAAAGTAATAAAAAGGTACCCGGCAAGTAAAAAAAAAAGCAGTAGCTTTATATGATCAACCTCAAAATTGTACAACGACCTATGGCAATACGGAAAATTCACATGGGTATGGTAGGTGGCGGTCCCGGATCGTTTATCGGACGGGTCCACTATATGGCTGCTGTGCTCGACGGGCAAATCGACCTGGTCTGCGGTGCATTCAGCTCCCAACCCGAAAAATCAAAGATCACCGGTGAATCATATTATCTGTCACCCCAACGGGTCTATGGTTCCTACCAGGAAATGATCAGTGCGGAGGCCGGGTTGCCGGAGGGTGAGCGTATGGATTTCGTTTGCATTGTGACCCCTAACCACCTTCATTTCGAACCAGCCAAACTGGCCATGGAGTCCGGATTCCATGTGGTATGTGACAAACCACTGTCACTGGATGCCGACGAGGCCGAAGTGATGGTGCGGGTCAAGGAAGAGACCGGAGCCCTTTTTGCACTGACCCACACCTATTCGGGATACCCGATGGTCAAGGAGGCACGTAAGATGGTCGGTGCCGGGGACCTGGGAGCGATCCGGAAGGTGGTGGTGGAGTACCCACAGGGTTGGTTGAGTGAGCCCCTGGAAAAGACGGACCATGTTCAGGCATCCTGGCGGGGCGATCCCAAACGTTCCGGAAAAACCTGCTGCGTTGGAGATATTGGAACTCACGCCTTCCATCTGGCAGAATACGTCACCGGCCTTAAAGTGAATGAACTCTATTCCGACCTGGGCACCATGGTACCGGGCAGGCTCCTGGATGACGATGCCAATATGTTGCTTCACTTCAGGGGAGGAGCCAGAGGGGTACTCTATGCCAGTCAGATCTCCGCCGGTGAGGAAAATGCCATCAAACTCAGGGTATACGGGGAGAAGGGCGGACTGGAATGGAGCCAGATGGAACCCAACACCCTGATCATCAAATGGCTTCACAGTCCCATGGAGGTGCGCCGAACCGGTACTCCCTTCGTGAGCGATATGGCTGCTTACAATTCCCGGGTTCCGGCTGGCCATCCGGAAGGCTATATCGAAGCATTCGCCAATATCTACCGGAACGCGGCCACCTGTATGCAACACATGCTGGAGGGGACGGTGCCCCCTCCCGAAGCCAATGACTTCCCTTCTGTTTATGATGGCCTCCGGGGAATGAAATTTGTGGATGCATCGGTGGAGAGTTCCGAAAAGAAAGCCTGGGTGGAGCTGTAATACAATGGATATTTCCTGGATCTTTGACATGGATGGGGTGGTACTGGACAGCAACCCCCATCATAAAACCGCCTGGTCAGCTTACCTGAAAAAGCACGGACTCCCTTTCAGCGACCATATCTTCGATCATGTTATATCAGGGAAAACCGGACATGATACCCTTCGCCAGATGATGGGGTCGGAGATATCAGCAGAGGAGGTCAGCCGGCACCTGGAAGAGATCGACGGTAATTTCCAGGAGATTATACGGGAGATGGATAATCTGGAGGCCCTTCCTGGTCTGAAGCAATTCATCCGGATGGTCCGCAGCCGGGAAAATCAAACAGCACTGGCCACTTCAGCGCCTCCCGGAAATGTGGAAGTCGTTCTGGAAAAGCTTCAGCTCCGGGGCTATTTCGATCGTGTGGCTGACCGTACCTGCGTCAGCCGGGGAAAACCTCATCCGGAAGTGTACCTGAGGGTCATGGAGCAGCTGGGGGCAGACAAGTCCGGATGCATCGTCTTCGAAGACTCCATGGCCGGCATCCAGGCTGCCCTGGGTGCCGGACTCAAGGTTGTCGGGCTGACCACCAGCCACTCCCGTCAGGAGTTGCTGGAGTTCGGAGCGCACATGGTGATCCGGGATTTCACCGGAGTGGCCCCGGAACTGTTTTTTCCCCTCTTCCGGGAGTCGAACCTCTGGTCCTGAATAATGAAGGCAACCAGAAATTCTTTGATTTAAAATCCAATCTGAAAACCATGCACTTGAAAAGACACATTTCCATCCCCGGTTTCACCATGATGGTTGCAGGGCTGTTGTCCCTTTACGGACAGGAGGGCATTACATATCAGAAACCCGACGAAAAGATCCTGGAACTGGTCGATGTTCCCCCTCCTCCAAGTGTATGGATCGACGCCGGGGAAGAAAATCTCATACTGCTTTACCGGGATCCTTTCAAGAGCATCGGAGAGCTGGCTCAGGAGGAGCTCAGGCTGGCAG
>CAZRZY010000194.1:0-2604 GCA_964604655.1 uncultured Bacteroides sp.
GCCTGAGGAGGCCCTGAGAAGGGTTTGCGAGACCACTTCCATCACTCCCGGTCAGATCGTGGGAGTGGCCAGTTTCTACTCCCAGTTCAGATTTCAGCCGGCCGGAGAGCACATGATCAAGGTGTGTGTGGGTACCGCCTGCCACGTGAAAGGCGCGGTACAGGTCTATGATGCCATGAAACGGGAGCTGGGGCTGGATGAGAACCGGGATACCACGTCCTCGGGCAAATATACCATTGAGAAGGTCAATTGTCTGGGTTGCTGTACCCTGGCGCCGGTTGTACAGATCGACCAGGTGACCTACGGACATGTGACCACCTCCAGCGCAGACCAGCTACTGATCGATTTTGAACAACAGAAAAAGGCAGGGGGAGGAAGAAAATTCCGTCATGCAGAGGGAGGCGAGATCAAGGGAGAGATCAGGATCGGGCTGGGATCCTGCTGCCAGGCCAGCGGTAGCGATGAGATCCGGGACACGGTCCGGGATACCATCGACCGGCAGGGGCTGAGTGTGAAGCTGAAACACGTGGGTTGCGTGGGAATGTGTCACCAGGTGCCCCTGGTGGAGGTGGTGCCCGCGGAGGGAGAGACTGTCCTTTACTCCAAAGTGAAGGCAGCGGATGTGGAGCAGATCGTGGAACAGCATTTCAGACCGGAGGGATGGTTCCGGCGTATCACCTCCGGGTTACTGCATGTCCTCGAATCGGTGAGGGATGACAGTCACTGGGACGGGGTGAACCGTTATGCACTGGATGTAAGGGAAAAGCATGTCTCCTCCTTTCTGGGAAAGCAGGTTCCCATGGCCACCGAGTTCCGCGGGATCATCGATCCCATCGACCTGGAAGAATACCGGCAGCGGGGAGGATTTTCGGGGCTGACCCGCATCCTGAAAGAGATGCGTCCGGAAGAGGTGGTTACAGAGATCACCGAAAGCGGAATACGGGGACGGGGAGGTGCCGGGTTCCCCACCGGGAAGAAATGGGCGATGGTGGCGGCCAGCAAGGAGAAAACCAAGTACATCATCTGCAACGGCGACGAAGGGGATCCCGGGGCCTTTATGGACAGGATGCTGCTGGAATCCTATCCGTTCAGGATCCTGGAAGGGATCATCGGCGCCGGGTATGCGGTGGGAGCTACCGAGGGGATTCTTTATATCCGGGCGGAGTACCCCCTGGCGGTAAGGCGTATCCAGGAAGCCATCAGGATCATCCAGGATGAGGGTTTGCTCGGTGAGAATATCCTGGGCAGCGGATTCAGCTTCAAGCTCTCTGTTTACCAGGGGGCCGGGGCATTCGTCTGCGGGGAGGAGACCGCTCTGATGGAATCGATCGAGGGAAGAAGGGGATTCCCCAGGATCCGGCCGCCCTATCCGGCCGTCAGCGGCCTCTGGGGGAAACCCACCCTGGTGAACAATACGGAGACCTTTGCACAGATCGCCTATATCCTGAAGAACAGGGCCCCGGCTTTCAACCGGATCGGTACCGAACAGTCGCGCGGCACGAAAGTATTTGCTCTTGCCGGGAAAGTGACCCGGGGCGGACTGATCGAGGTGCCCATGGGCATTTCCATCAGGGAGGTGATCGAAGAGATCGGTGGAGGGGTAGCCCAGGGACGCACCTTCAAAGCGGTCCAGATCGGAGGGCCTTCCGGAGGGTGTGTACCCTCATGGAAAGCAGACACCCCCATCGATTTCGAGTCTCTGAACGAAGTGGGGGCCATGATGGGTTCGGGAGGCATGGTAGTGCTGGATGATACCGATTGCATGGTGGATATTGCCAGGTACTTTCTCACTTTCACCCAGAATGAAGCATGTGGAAAGTGCAGTTTCGGCCGGATCGGGACCAAGCGGATGCTGGAGATCCTGATCAGGCTCACCGGGGGAAAGGGGACCGGAAAGGACCTGGAGGATCTGGAGGACCTGGCCCAATGGACCAAAAAAGGAAGCCTCTGTGGGCTTTGCCGCACGGCACCCAATCCCATCCTATCCACCCTGACCTATTTCCGGGAGGAGTATGAGGCTCATATCCGCGGTGAGTGCCCGGCGGGTAAGTGTACGGAGCTGATCCGCTATGAGATTACGGATGATTGTATTGGCTGTACCCTTTGCGCCCAGGAATGCCCGGTGGAGGCGATCGCCTTCCGGCCCCACCAGAAACATGAAATTGATACGGAAAAATGCATTCGCTGTGATGGATGCAAACAGGTCTGTCCGGAGAACGCAGTGGTCATCAGAACGGGAGGGCAATGACATGGTGAAGCTGAAAATCGACCATAAAGAAATACTTGCGGAAGAGGGATCCGTGCTGATGGAGGTGATACGGGAGCAGGGGATTCAGGTACCCTCCATGTGCTATCTGAAAGGAATGGAACACTTTACCTCCTGCATGGTCTGTGTGGTCAAGGATCATCGCAGCGGGAGGATCATCCCTTCCTGTTCACTGAAGGTGGAAAAAGGAATGGATATCATCACCATGGATGAAGAGGTGAAAGAAGCCAGGAGGACCGCCCTGGAGTTGCTTCTCAGTGAGCATACCGGCGATTGCGAGGCTCCCTGTCAAATCACCTGTCCCGCCCACATGGACATCCCCCTCATGAACAGGTTGC
>CAZRZY010000195.1:0-2593 GCA_964604655.1 uncultured Bacteroides sp.
TTTGAGATCTTTCCAAGCTCATTATTATTGAGCAGGACCAGTTTGATATTCATTCCATATTTCACGGAGGTGGTCAGCTCAGCCATATACTGGGCAAATCCTCCATCTCCTGCTACGGCAACCACCGGTCTTTTTCCACGGGTGGCGGCCCATGCTCCCATGGCTGCAGGGAAGGCAAATCCAATGGATCCAAGATATCCCGACATAAGGAAGCTCTGCTTTCTGCACTCAAAATATCTGCCCAGGGAATATGCATTGTTGCCCACATCAACGCAAATCACGGCATCTTCAGGAGTCAGCCGGGAAAGCTGGTCAAATACCGCGATGGAACTCACGCCTTTCCCCCTGTCTTCCCTGAGACGTTTCTCTTTTTCCTCATGCCATATCTTTCGTCTGATCTCAAGTTCGGGGACCTGGTCCACTGTATTCCGTTTGCCTTCCAGTTCATCAGATATCAGTTCAAGGGCAAGCGAAATTTCTCCCAGCACAGGGGCGTCGATCTTATGGAACTTACTCAGGGCAAGCGGATCAAAATCGATCTGGATGGTAGGTTTCTTAGGGGTGATCCCGGTATGATTGCTGAAAGAGGCACCCACCACGATCAGCAGATCACTCTCATTCATGAACCAGGATGCAAGCGGTGTTCCGCTCCTTCCCAGTACGCCGGCGCCCAGCGGATGCGTGTCTGAGATCAGGCCTTTCCCTTTGAAAGTGGTCAATACGGGAGCCTTTAACCGTTCGGCCAGGGGTACAATTACATCCATATGAAATCTCGCTCCGTGTCCGACGATAATAACCGGCCGTCTTGAGTGCCGGATAAGTTTCACAGCTTTAGCCAGGGTGTCTTTAGACGGGGCAAAATCCGGAAGGCTGATCCTTCCCTCCGGTGTTTGTGCCTCCTCTTCTCCAGCCGGGATCTCCTGTATCTCATCCGGAAAGGTGAGATGCGAAACGTCCCTTTTCAAGATCGCATGTTTAATGGCCAGCCCCATAAGTTCGGTATGCCGGCTGTCTCTCTGAACACGGTGGTTGAATTCCGCCACGGTCTGAAAAGCCCTCACCAGGTCTACCTCCTGGAAATTCCCGGTACCAACCACCTGTGTGGCTACCTGCCCGGTCAGCGCAAGGATGGGTGCCCGGTCCACCCTGGCATCCCACAGACCGGTGAACATATTGGTGGCACCCGGTCCGGCGATGGAGAAACAGGCTGCCGGTTTCCCGGTCAGTTTCCCGTACGCACTGGCAGCAAAAGCTCCGGCACCTTCATGACGTATCCCTATATACTGTAGGTTCCCCTTCTCCTCTTGCCTTCTCAATGCATCAGCAAACCCCAAATTGGAATGACCGACCATTCCGAATACCGTATCCACCCCCCAGTTCACCATGGTTTCAGCCATTATATCGGAAACTGTCGGTTCATGGGGAATGTCTTCCTCTATCCCGACATAAATCCCATCCTCTCTTTCTTCAACCGGATAAGGATCAACTCCGTCGTCAAAGCCCGGGACTCTGCCGGTACAGGGATGGTAATCCCATCCGTGCCAGGGACAACGCAGGATGCCGTTTTCGATACTCCCCTCACCAAGGGGGCCCCCCTGGTGCGGACAATGATTATCAAGCGCACATATCTTACCTTCAAAATGCGACAAAGCAATTTGTTTTTTCCCGGCAGTCACCACCATTACCCTGTTTTCAGCCAGTTCAGATCTGTTGCTAAGTACCTTATAATAAACTAGTTTTGCCTTCATCCTATGATTCCGTTTCTTACAAATACCAGGCTGACGCTTCACAGATAAATGTACGGATATCATCCAGTGCTTCTGTGTATGATTTCCCTGACAGTCTATCCAGGGGAAGAACCGCCCCTTTCCATGGGCCGCCGGTTTCCCAGCGACCGTCTGACAGCACCGGCAATCCCTGCCCTGGAATGTTAACAGCCTCTCCATATCCTGCTAAGTAAAAATAGGGTAATCCAACCATGGAATCCTTCATGGCCAGTCCAAAACCCAGTCCGAGTTCCTTCTTAACCCGGGTATAAATGCCGGTATCTAAATGGTGCGGCCAGATGCGGATCTCACTCTCTGCCTGTAAAAAAGTCAGGACATCCTGACAAGCCCGGTTGGCAAGATCGCGGTAATTGATCCAGTTTAAGATTCCGATTTCCACAATATCTTTCTTGCTCAATACTTTAAATCCGTAATCAGGAATCTCAAAATGAAGTGGAGGAAATACCCTTCCCGTTTCCATGGAGAGAGATGCGGGGTAAGCGGTCACTGCCGATTCCAGCTGGTCCATCGGGCGATCCAAAAACGATGCTTCATTCAGTATGTGCCGGCTTTCATCGAGCCATTCAAAGGCGAGCGATTGCAGATTGAGCGAAAAGATGATCCTTCCATCCGGACCTTTGATCCATCGTCCGAATAACTTTTTCCCGATAGGATCAAAAGAGAAGTTGGTATGACTGTCATCCGGTTTCACCGGCACGAATGCCCTGTTGATTTTTGTGATCACCTGGCTAAGCCAGTGGATCTGCCGGTCTGTTCTGTCGTATTCCTGCATAAGGGATTCCTGTTAATTTATGAATATCATAGTT
>CAZRZY010000196.1:0-2352 GCA_964604655.1 uncultured Bacteroides sp.
CCAGCCAGTAAAAGGCGGAATCGGTCTCCCCGATCGCACTGTAGTACCAGCCGGTGAAAAAAGCCGGGCTTCCCACCGCCGTGGTATCACTGATTAGAATTAACCGGTCGATGATGGTATGGGCCAGCTCAGGTGACCCGGTCATCCGGTAAGCGAGTGCCAGGTCGGCCTGAAAACGCATGGTGAGGATTTCCGGGTCCTCTTCCGGGACCTGCATGGCAGTTTCAAGGTAGAAACGGGCCGAATCATAGTCGCCAAGCCAGATAAAGGCTTCTCCAGCACGCGCGAATCCAGCTCTGCCCGATTCACCCAGGATTTCGGGGATCAGCGCATACGCCTGACTGTGATCACCCTGGAGAATATGACACAGTATTGCATCTAAACTAGAGGTGAATTCGCTCTTCACCATAGATGTTAATAGTTCCTCACACTGTCCCATCTCCACAAGGAAGCATACATACCCCATCCAGGAAATATAGTCGGACGGTAAATAAGAGGAGATCTTTGAATAATTCTTCGCCGCCTCCACATAATCCCACTGGACAAAGAAATTAATTGCCGCCATCCCAGCGATGGCCTGGGTATTCTCCGGGTCCAGCTCCAGTGCTTTTTTAAAATAGGGCATGGCCTCCCAGGCCACGGATTGCATCTCCTTTGCTCCGATATAATATCCTTGGGATAGGATGCCGTGGGCCAGCCACGCATAGGCATCGGCGTACTCCGGATCCATCGTTAAGGCCTGCTCAATAAGATTTATTCCATAATCTACCTTTCCATACTGCCATGTTTGGAACAAATACTGCGCCTCCTGAACCAGTTCATAGGCCCGCTGGTTGGTGGTGGGGACTTTCTGAATGCGCTGTTTTTCCGGATCTGATATAAATACCTTGATGTGATCGGCGATCTGCAGGGCAATGTCGGCCTGAACGGCAATGATTTCTTCGTAAGGGCGGTCGTATTCATCCTGCCATAAATGAGTGTCGCTTCCGGCTTCGATCAACTGGGCCGTGACCCGGATCTGATCCCCGATCTTTTTATAGGTCCCTTCCAGGATGTAGTTGACCTTCAGTTCATCGGCAATATCAGGTATTTTTTTTTCGGATCCGATGTATGTCATTACGGAACTCAGGGAGATCACTTTATCGAAGGATTCGATCTTAAACAAGTGGTTAATGATCTCATCGGTCAGGCCCAGGCACATAAACTCCTGATCGGTATCGGCGCTGAAATTCTGGAAAGGGATGACCGCTATGGACTTTGCCAGGGATTCATCTGCTTCTGGTTGCTTAGTCCGGGGATGGATGATGAAAATTACCGATACCACTACGATTACTACACCTGTTATAGCTATGGCTGAAATTTGAAGGATCCTTCTTCTTGAACTCCCCGATTTCTTTGGAATGTTATCCTGCGTGTTCCCCTGATCTTTTTCTTGAATGATTGTTTCAGCAACGCTGTGAGATTCATCATACTTCAAGTACCAGCCAAGTGTGGTGTTCAGATCCAGCAGAACAGGCTTTACCTGACGGGGATCAAAGGCCTTGGGATGAGATCCGAAGGTGGAAATACTATTGATATTATTCATCGAACCGATGATGTGGGCTGGTACTTTCCCTTCCCGGTTCAGCTTGTCGATAATTCCTTTCAGCGGTTCCGATCCACGGGGTCTTTTCAGTTCACATTCGCAGAGGTCGGAGATGATGATCTCCAGGCACCTTCTGGCATAGACCAGGACAATGTTCTCGTCATCGGTCTTTAACAGTCGGGAGAGCTCTTTCTCCAGTCGTGGATGTGACTCCTTAATAGAGTGGTGGAGTTTCTCCAGTTCCCTGATTTCGGAAGACCAGATGGTCATTGTGGGGTATTTTATTGTAAGTTACTGCATAAAGTGGAGTGAGTCAAATGCGTTATGGATGGCAATGTATATTTCCCCCTGTTACCACCTATTTATAACGGGTTGGTAAATTATTACATATCACTGTTATCCGACTAAGTTTTGCTGTCGGTTATTTTTCTTCTGTATAGCCAATAAACAGGGCATTGTTATCGTATTTTTCAAATTGACCTTCCCCCGTCTCTGTGAAAATAGTGCCAGTTGCAATCTTCCATCCTGGGATCCTCTGGTTATCTGATATTCCCGGCTAGTACTTCTGAGCAGTTCACTCACATCCAGCATACTGATCAGATGCATCCTCACAAGGGCTGCCACTACTGAGAACGCCTTCTTGGCCTGAGCTATCTTCTGGATAACAGTCAGCAATAGCTGTGCAATCAGGGTACACCACACCTGGGTCCTGCTGGCATTTCATTCTCCGCAATATTGAAATGTGTAATCTCCCCGATCGATGAATG
>CAZRZY010000197.1:0-2052 GCA_964604655.1 uncultured Bacteroides sp.
GTGGTGTGAGAGGGAGCTAAGGTCGGAATTGCCCGCCCTTAGTCCCTACTCGATTCGGGTAAATCCGGTCATGGCGGACCCCTCCTTACAGCTGATTGAATCTTATGCAATGAGACCAGCTTTACATCAGGGAACTACGAATGATGCTTTCGCCAGTGTGCCGAAGGATCGGATAATACAGATATAGATTCCCGCTTCGAGTCTGACCGGAAGTTCCAGGGATGCTTCTCCCCCCGGAAGCCGCATGTTCCCGGCCCAGGCTGTAGTGCCGTTAATCCCGTAGATCCGGATTTCGGCAGGTGAGGGGAGAGGGGATCCCGGGAAAAGAACGATATCTTCCCGGGAAGATGAAACCCGTAATGAAGGACCGGACCACCGGTCAGCTTCACCTGATCCCGTGGTGGCAAGTGAGATGTTCAACCTGTAGATGGCAGTATTTGCTCCGCTCACGGCGGTCACTTCGATAGTGGCCACCCCGGGCAGCTCTGCAGGCTTGATGGTCTTTACCCGGGCTGCGGCCACATGCGGGTATCCGGTCAGGGCGAAATACTTTGAGGTACCCTTCGGGAGGATGATTTCGTAATCATAGATGCTGGGATCAAATCCCTCCAGTTCCTTGCCGTCCAGGTAAATGCTATCCAGCCGGGTATCGGTGTAAGAGCTGTCGATGGAAAAATAAATGCTGTAAGTGGAATGGCTGGATTTGTCGCTGGCGAGTACGGTTACCTCACTGAAACCAGGCAGGGATTCGGGATAGCTGATCTCGACGGTGGCCAGGGGATTTCTGGCTGTGGCCGACAGGACCGGGGGAACCTCGGTGTCTTCCGGAATTTCCACGGAATATTCGGTCCGGTCAGGATCCCATTCTTCCAATGGCTCTCCATTCAGGGTGAGGGAGGCGATTCTGGCATCCAGATTGACAGAGTCCATGAAGGGGACCGTGTGTGCCATCACTAATTTATACAGAGTATCTTCTGCTAAAGCCGGTTGCCAGTCGGTCCCGAAATCGGGACTGGTTCCCGATGAGAAGATATTTTCCAGTTCATAGGTGGAGGCTTCCTCATGGGTCAGTTGTCGTGACCACTCCACCCGCCGGGAGGTGTCAGATCCCGGGCCCGTACATTGGTATTCAGCATAAAAAGCATTTTCCTCGGTACCTCCCCAGGTGCGCCATCCGGCGGGGATGATGTTTTCGTATTCCACACACTGAAAGAAAACCGTTCGCGGATGGTTCTTCCAAGGCCTGCCCAGGTAAACGCCGTTGATCACCGGGGGGGCTGTCAACCGGCAATCGAAGAACACATATCCGAAATGGTAATCGGCTTCGGTCGAGGCTGCCGTGATGTACCCGCCACTGCGTACAGTATGAATCTGACAGCTGTCGAATACTACCGCAGCATGTCCGAAAATATAATCCACTGCACCCTCAATCCAGCAATCCTTCACATAGGTCCTCCCGTTCGATCCGGAGAAATAGGTATCCTGCCAGCTTATCATTTTGCAGTGTATGAACAGCTGCCGCTTACCGTAGGTGGAAACAGCCACGTTCTGTCCGTCACCCGATCCGCCGGGACGTGCATCATTTGCGAATGTCAGGTTCATGGCACGGAAATCATCAGGCTCGATCCGGATGGTCTGGGAGGTAAATGTATTGATCTCTTCCCCGTTCACGATCCGTCCGGAATAGTCGTCCCAGACAACGATGGTGCTGTCGACATGTTCACCGATCAGGGTCAGGTTTTTTTTAGAAGCGGGGATCAGGACTTTTTCCCGGTAGACTCCTTTGCGAATGAACAATACAGTTTGCATTTGAGAGTGATCCGGGACAGCATCAATAGCTTTCTGGAGAGTGGAATAGTCTCCGCTTCCATCTGCAGCCACTACCCCGTCGGCCAATGGAAGGACCTTTTCCGCAAGCCCATTTAACACCTGTGAATGGGAGAAGCTACAAATGAGGAGGATCATCACCCCAACCGCAGTGCGTTTTACTATTCTGATCATAAGTCCGGATGAAATTTGATCTCTCTATCAGAGGATCAGCGAACGATCATA
>CAZRZY010000198.1:0-2015 GCA_964604655.1 uncultured Bacteroides sp.
TACCACGCCGACATCAGTCCCCCGTCCTCATCCCCGCAGATACCCAGAGGACCGTCACCGTACCAGATGTCCATGATGTCCCGTACACGCTTCTGTGTTTTCCAGGGTGCGCCCGCATAATTATAGAGATAAGGTATATATCTTGTATTCTCGTTCCCGTGAGTATACATGCCGGTCAGACCGGTCATATTGGGATGCATTCCCAGAAAGGCAAAATAGGAGCGGTTCCCGAACAGCGGCACCGAGGTCGTAAAAAGGGTGTCCAGTTTGTCGATGAACTGTTCCCTTCCACCCATCAGATCGATCAGTCCTTCTACATCATGGGTCACATACCAGGTATAGCCCCAGCAGTTGCCCTCGGTATAGTAATCTCTTCCCGCCAGTCCTCCGGACCAGATGGGATCAAAAGGTTCGATCCATTCTCCACTGGCCGTCCGCGGACGCATGAATCCGGTCCCTTTATGAAACACATTCCTGTAATTTTTGGCCCGCTGCAGGAAATACCGATGATCCTCCTCTTTCCCCAGGATTTTCGCCATTTCCGAGAGTGCCCAGTCATCCTGACAATTTTCCAGGGTAATTGATACCGATTGCCGGAGCATGCCGGGATTCACCTGTTCCACCCATTCCACTTCTCCGGGTTTCAGGGAGGGAAAAAAACCTTTCTCGTAGTAAACGCTGTCCAGCTCATTCGCCTTCAGGTCACCCTGTGCCCTGGACAACAGTGTGGTGGAGGTGGCAAACCTTTTCATTCCGCCGTAGGCCCTTTCCAGGTCAAAATCCCGGAACCCCTTTCTGTAAGCATCCAGGATGGTCACACACTCATGGTGACCGATCATCCCGTTGCTGTGCCTTGAAAGCCAGCCCCCCTGCTCTTCCATGCGGACATAGGAGCGCATCAGGTCGTTCTGCCTCTCAGGTTCCAGAATCTGCATCAACGGCAACAGTTCCCTGCATCCCCAGTTGCTGCTGATGCTGTAAAAATCATATCCATCGGTGGAATGGACCCGGTTGTCGAACCGGCTGAAATACCGGCCGTATTCAGTCAGATATGTTCCTCTTCCTCCGTCGCGAAGCATGGCGCGATAGAGGGCGGTGTAGAAAATGGTACGTTGCTTTTCGGTACCGCCCTCCACCCTGATCTTGTTTAAGGCCCGGTTCCAATGCTCTCTCGCTTTCTTCTTGACGGCTTGAAAATCCCAGCCCGGGATCTCCCTTTCCAGGCTTCGGCGGGCCTGATCATGATCAATGTAAGAGATCCCGATCTTTACTTCAACGACTTCCCTGTCTGCTGTGGAGTAACCTGCAAAGGCACCTACCCGTTCGCCCTCCTGAAGGGCCGGTCCGCTAAATACAGTCCTTTCGTTCCAGGTACCCTCTTTTTCAAAAGGTTTACTGAATTCAGCATAATAGTAAGATTTCACCGGTCCGGTTTCCACCCCTGAGACCACCCGGTCATTTACTATTTCAACCTGAAAATCGCTCCCCAGCAGGATATGAGCCTTCTCAGATTCAGGGAACGTAAACCGGTAATAGACTGCATGGGTGGTTACGGTGTACTCCACATAGATCTGGTAATCTCTGAGAAGGACCCTGTAGTAGTAGGGTGTGGCCGTTTCAAAGTCATGATCGTACCCGGAAGCTATTTCATCTGCATCCAGCTCCAGTTCCCCGGTGACAGGCATGATCCATGACTTGCCCGCGGGAAAGCAGTAAATCTTGTCAGCCAGGTATCTTTGATGGATCCAGGGGGTGGTTGACGGTGCCACCCTTACCATGCCATTCGGCAGCTGGACCAGGGGCGCAGTGGCTGTCAGCATCCATCCGATGCTTCCCGTATAAGGATTCACATAGTCCACCGGATCTTTTGCCGGTGTGAAATTTCCGGTCAGAACTATCAAAGCAATGACCATTTTCATCCGGGGGATGAGGTACCTGATGCTTATGCGATTCTTCATGATGGGGTTTTATTTCAGATTCAGGTTTTCTGTCATGAATGGAGGCGCATCGATCCC